>NZ_SLYF01000002.1:0-560710 GCF_004343105.1 Sphingomonas sp. PP-CC-3A-396
ACTTCCACCCGCCGCTTCTCGCAGCGTCATGATCAACCAGCGGCAGTCCACTTATCCAAGCCGCGAGCCTGTGCAGACAACCCGAGCCACCTCTCCCGCCAGGGGCATATGGAAACCGAAGCTAAGTTATCAGGGCCTGAAAACGGGGAGAAGGTCACCGGCCATCGCGCCTGAGTATCAGGCCCACAAGCCGATCACGGTCAATCGCGCAGTTTCGCGATAGCCATGCGGTGCATAAAATATCTGTACAATTGCGGATATGTAAGAGCGCCCGCCCGGTTCGGACATTAGGCTAGCGGCGGGCATTAATCATAGCAAGCCTGCTTGAACGCCATTCCTGAGTTCATGTCTACACAGCGGATCTCAAACTACGGTATCCATTGCACATTTTATCGAAGCCATGTATAGGATTATCGCAATAGGGTTAATAAATTCGGATGGTGATAGGAAATTGTATTCTGCGACAAGTTATTGCCCTTACCATGTTCGCACCCCTAGCTTGCTTTGGCACGCCAGTTTACGCTGGCGCCGAAGCAGGTGCCGGTCACGGAAGTCCGAAAAAAGCCAAGCCAACGCGGTTTCAGGTTCGTCGCGTACTGAAACTGGAGCAGCCGCTGCGACATGGTGATTATGTCTGGCGGCCGGAGGGGGCGCCGAAAGGCCGCATCACCATAGCCGCGGATCTTAAAGCTGAAACGCTGTCGGTGTTCCGGGGGGGCTATGAGATAGGCGTTGCTGCAATTCTTTATGGTGTTCCCAGCCATCCCACGCCGCTTGGATCGTTCCAAATATTGCAAAAAGACGCAGATCATAAGTCGAACATATACCATGCTCCGATGCCGTATATGCTACGATTGACCAACGATGGCGTCGCGATTCATGGGAGTAAGGTTTCATGGGGAACGGCATCGCATGGGTGCATTGGAGTGCCAGTGGAATTTGCAAAGCTACTTTTTGCTCAGGCAAAATTAGGTGATTCCGTAATCATTACACGTTATAAAAATTGATTTTTGAGAAGTAAGAATATATTATAAGCTTAGTTAATAATATTTTTAAAAGATAATTTAACTATTCGGATAGTTACGTTGGAGTTTGTACTGTGTTGTCAAAAATGACGTTGATGGTTGGAGCCGCTTTAGCCGTTGGTGCGGCTGGAGCGAGCGTCGCAGTTTTGCAGCGTGCGCCACTGCATCGTGTTGATCGTTCGCGGCCAGCCAACGTTACGGTAACGAAGGTCATTCGAGGAACCAAGACGGTCGCGATCGTTCCCTCGACGCCGGCAATAGCGATGAAAACGCCAGTACCTACCGCACCGTTGCCATCGGTGGCTGTCCCATTTGCGCGTTCAATTGCCGCGGTTCCGGTAACGGAGACCCCGCCTGTTCAAGTTGCGGCCGTTTGCACGCCATCATCCGCTATCCGGAATGCGTCATATGTTCCAACGAGAGAGGAAGCGTTGATAATTGCTGATCACCTTGCTCGCGCGGCTGGCCGCCTTCCAGAGGGGTCGAAGACTCAGGACTATGAAGCCGCGTTCGCGATGGTTGCAGTCTCGTCGGAGTGCGGTTGTTCGACAGTAAAAGCTGCTTTGCCGGGCTTGTCGAAGTCCAACTTGCCGCAGTTTGCAAATCTAAACAAACGCGCTCGCGGAGCGCTCTTTGGACTAGCCAGTACACTTGGTAATTGCGGTACCGGTGCTATCAGTGAAGGCCGGCCTTTTGCCATAGCGGAGCTTCCCGCGTTCAGTGTCGGCGGTGGGAGCGATTATCGGCGTTGATGGCGGCAGATAGGAGATGCTCTAATTCTCTTGGCTGCCTATTTGGTGCTGTCTCATCTTTGCCTACCGTTACGGAGATATCGGCGCTGTGGTAAGGATGCCTGATGAATTCGTTAAGGTCCGATCCACCAAATCAGCGTGAGTGCGGCGCGGTTCGATCGCGTTTGCCAGTCTTATCGGATAAGTAGCCCAGCTCGTCGAGGACGACGAGATTGAGGCGAAGCAGGCGCTCGGCAAGCTGCTCTACCTTGTTCATGACTTTTGACGTCCCCCCTGTTCATTAGTCCATTTAAGCGAGAGTTTTCCGGCCTTGAGAAGCCTTCGGGCGAGGAGCTGGAAATCAAGAAATCTAGGTACACGGACGAGCAGATCGGCTTCGCGCTGAAGCAAGCGGAAACCGGTACGCTAGTGGCCGAGGTAATCCGGCGAATGAGAATCTCGGAGCAAACGTTCTACCGCTGGAAGAAAGTGTACGGCGGTCTCGGTGTCGGCGAGCTGAGGCGCCTGAAGCAGCTCGAGGATGAGAACCGGCAGTTAAAACTGCTAATTGCGGACCTCAGTCTGGACAAGCGCATTTTGCAAGATGTCCTGTCAAAAAATGTATGGTCCGCCCCCGTCTGGCAAGTATGAAACGCGATAGGCTGCACAGTCTGCGTAAATGTATCCGGCCTGTTTGTGAGACATCTCGATCCCTGGCCATGATGGGATACGCGCACGGTCGTCCTAACAAGCTAAGCTTCTTCTTCCACTGGATGGATCCCGCGATATTCAAGCCGATCAGGTGAAACGAGGTCTTGCCAATGTCGATGCCGACCACTGCTGCTTCTGTCATGACGGTCCCCCTCGATATGAAGGCGCTTATGATGCACCCGACTCGTCCAAACCGTAAGGGGGCGGACCATCCCACAAGCTCTGACGCCTGGACGACGGCGCGAGCTCGTCGCGCACGTCCAGGCGTCCCATGCATTGAGCGAACGGCGCAGTTGCTCGGCGCTGGGCGTCGAGCGGTCGTCGGTGCGCTACATCTCGCACAAGTCGGATCAGACGCCGCTGGTGATGCGCATCCGTGATCTGGCGGCGACGCGAACGCGCTATGGCTATTTCCGGATCTACATCCTGCGGCGAAGGGAAGGATGGATCGTGAACCACAAGCGCGTCGACCGGCTCTACCGTAATGATGGACTGAGCCTTCGGCTCAAGAAGACCCGGCGAAACGTCAGCGCTGCCAACCGCGAGCAGCAACCTGCGGCGCTGACTGCGAACGAGATGTGGTCGATGGATTTCGTCTCAGACGCCCTGTTCGATGGTCGGCGGTTACGAGCTCTGACCGTGGTCGACGCCTTCACGCGCGAAGCTCTGGCAATTGACGTCGACCAGGGCATCAAGGACGGATAGGTGGTCGAGGCGATGGCACGGATCTCGTCGATCCGCGGCGCTCCCAAGACCATTCGCGTGGACAATGGTCCGAATTCATCTCGAAGGCACTCGACCGCTGGGCGTACGAGAATGGCATGACGTTGGACTTGAGCCGACCGGGCAAACCGACGGACAATGCCTTCGTAGAGTCATTCAACGGTCGCCTTCGCGACGAATGCCTGAACGCACATTGGTTCCTCTTCATCGCCGACGCTCGAGCCAAGATCGAGGCTTGGCGACGGGACTATAACGAGAGGCGTCCTCACACATCGCTTGGCTGGATGACGCCGGTCGAATATGCTGCTGCCGAGGCCATCAAAGCGGCCGAATGAAGGCCGGAAACTCACCTTAAGGTTGGATGAGAAACCGAGGGACCCTCATCCTTGATCAGCGTCCCGCGCTTCAGCGTCTGCCCCGCACCCTTCACGGTCAGGTCCTTGATCAGAGTCACTTGGTCGCCGTCCGCGAGCACATTGTCGACCGAATCGCGGACCGTCACGGTCTCGGTGTCCGCTACGACTGCGCCGCCGCCCTTGACCCACTCGCCCGTTGCTTCGTCATAGACGTATTCGCCGTCACTCATCATTCAGTCTCCGGCAGCGCCCAGTCGATCGGGGGGCGCCCGTGGGTTTCGAGAAAGGCGTTGGCCCGACTGAACGGCCGCGATCCGAAGAACCCGGTCCGTGCCGCCAACGGCGACGGATGCGCCGACTGGATTACCAGATGCCGCCCGCCTTTGCTCACGTCATCGACGAATGCCGCCTTCTTCTGCGCATACGATCCCCACAGCAGGAACACGACCGGTTTCGGCTGCGCGTTCACCGCCGCGATCACGGCATCGGTAAACCGCTCCCATCCACGCTTCTGATGCGACGCGGCCTCGCCGATCCGTACGCTCAGCACCGCGTTGAGCAGCAGCACGCCCTGTGCCGCCCAATAATCGAGCATGCCGTGCGATGCGCGGGGGATTCCGAGATCCGCCTCCAGCTCCTTGTAGATATTCACCAGGCTAGGCGGCGTCCGCATGCCCTTTCGGACCGAGAAGCTCAGCCCATATGCCTGCCCCGCGGCATGATACGGATCCTGCCCCAGGATCACGACCCGCACCTGGTCGAGCGGCGTCAGCTCCAGCGCCCGAAACCGGTCCACCTCCCCGGGAAATACGCGAGCACCCGCGGCCCGCTCGGCCTCCAGAAACGCATCGAGCGCTTGCATGTACGGCGCCTCGAACTCGGCCCGCAGCGCCTGCCAACTTTCGGGAATAGGGTAGTCGATCATCCTAGCGGCATGTCGGACGGGGCAGGGGAGTGTCAATCGCACGTCGTTCCCCTGCGAAGGCGGGGGAACGGTATCATCAAAGGCTCGCACTCCGCAGCGCCCCCCCTTATATGCGCCGCCATGACCAAGATCACCGTCGCCGCGCTGCAGCTCGGCTTCACCTCGAACATCGACCGCAACATCGCCAACGTCTCGCGGCTCGTCCACGAGGCCGCTGCGAATGGCGCGCAGGTCATCCTCCCGCCCGAGCTGTTCGAAGGAGAGTATTTCTGCCGCGTCGAGGACGAGGCGCTCTTCGCCAACGCCGCCCCGGTCGGCGAACACAAGGCGGTGCTCGCGATGCAGGCGCTCGCCGAGGCGTTGAAAGTGACGATCCCGACCAGCTTCTTCGAGGCGGACGGCCCGCATCATTACAACAGCCTCGCGATGATCGGCCCCGACGGCAACGTGCAAGGCGTCTACCGCAAGAGCCACATCCCCGACGGCCCTGGCTACGAGGAGAAATTCTACTTCCGCCCCGGCAACACCGGCTTCAAGGTCTGGCCGCACGCGTCGGAAGCAGGGCGGACAACGCTCGGCGTCGGCGTCTGCTGGGACCAATGGTACCCGGAGACGGCGCGCGCGATGATGCTGATGGGCGCGGAGATGCTGTTCTACCCGACCGCGATTGGCAGCGAGCCGCACGACACCTCGCTCGACACCGCCCGGCTGTGGCGTCGCGCGATGGTCGGCCACGCGGTCAGCAACGTCGTGCCGATCGTCGCCGCAAACCGCGTCGGCGTCGAGCACGGCCAGACCTTCTACGGCACCAGCTTCATCGCCGACGAGCGCGGCGACATCCTTGCCGAGCTCGGCCGCAACGACGAGGGCGTGATCACCGCGACGATCGACCTCGACATCGTCAAGCGCCACCGCGCCGCGTTCGGCTTCTTCCGCGATCGCCGCCCGGAGCTCTACGGCCGGCTCGTCCAGGACATCTGACGCTCAGACCCACGCCAGCCCGGCGAACACCGCGCCCGTCACCGCCGCGGCGCCCGCGACCCACAGCAACCAGCGCCGCCCGGTCAGCGCGGTGATCGACGCCAGCGCGATCGCCACCTGTAACGCAGTGACCGCCAGCGCGAGCTTGGTATGCGGCCGGAGCGCATCGTCCGACTCCTCGTCCGCCGCGGTCGATCGCCGATCGAGCGCTTCGGCCTGAGCCTTCAATCCGGCCCCGCGCGCCTGGTACCGCGCGACGTCCGCGGCGTGCAGCGACGCCTGCGCCGGGTCGAGATCGACCTCGATCTGCGCCATGTGCCGCTTCAGATCCTCGGCCTGGTAATAGCCCCACGCATCCGACGCCTGCGCCTTGATCAGCACCGCCTCGTTCTTGTGCAGCAACGCCTCGTTTTGCGTATGCCCGCCGAGAAAGCTCGTCACCGCCGCCAGCGTCGCCAGAACGGCGGTGAACAGCGCGATCCGCTTGTCGAGCGCCTCGCCAGACTTGGCGCGCTCTTCCGACAGTTGCTCGTGCAACCCGCGCACTTCGTAATCGTCATCCATGCCTGTCGCCTTGCGCCGGTCCGCGTGACTAGACGCTGATGAAGGGATGACATAATTTTAAGCGCAGCATGACACTCGCCCACCTTCGCTACGCGCCGTTGCTCCTTCTCGCTGGTTGCGCGACCCCGTCGCTGAAGACCGTACCTCCGAGCGATCATTTCGACGGCACGCGATTCTTCAACCCCGACGGCGTGCAGGGCAGTAGCGGCGAGCAGAAGCAGGGCCCCATCGCGCTGTTCCGCAATCTCGTGAAACCGCCCTATCGCACCTGGCCGAAAAGCGTGCCGGTCACCCCCTCGCATCCGCCTGCGCGCGTCGATGGCCAGACGATGCGCGTTACCTGGATCGGCCATTCGACCATGCTGGTCCAGACGCAGGGGCTGAACATCCTGACCGATCCGCTCTGGGTTCAGCGCGCGTCGCCGGTCCAGTTCCTTGGCGTGAAGCGGGTGCGCCAGCCCGGCGTGCGGATCGCCGACCTTCCCAGGATCGACCTCATCCTGCTCAGCCACGATCACCGCGACCATCTCGACATGACCGCGATGCGCCGGCTCTGGCACCGTGACAGACCACTCATCGTGACGGGGCTAGGCACCGACCAGATCCTCCGGCGCAGCGGCATCCACGCGGTGTCGCGCGACTGGGGCGGGCGGGTCGCGCTCCGCACCGGCATCGACGTGATCGTCGACCGCGCGCACCATTGGAGCGAATACGACCCGGGCGACCGCAACAAGACTTTATGGGCCGGCTTCACTGTGACGCTGCCCGGCGGCAATCTCTATTTCGCGGGCGACACCGGTCCCGGCGACATGCGCTGGGCAACCGAGGCACGCGCCGCGGGCCCGGTCCGCCTCGCGATCCTGCCGATCGGTGCGTATCATTTCGCGGGGCACGAGACTGACAACCATATCGGCCCCGACCAGGCGGTGACCGCGTTCGAGCAACTCGGCGCAGCCTATGCGATCGGCGTCCACTGGGGCACGTTCGAACTGACCGCCGAGGGTATCGACGAACCACCCGAGCATCTCCGCTCTGCGCTGGCGCGCGAGCACATCGAAGCGGGGCGGTTCCGGACTCCGGGAGCGGGTGAGGCTTGGGTGATCGAGTAAGAGCAGGGCTTGGCACCAAGCACCTCCCCGGCGGAGGCCGGGGCCCAGTTGGAAAGGTCGGCGTAACGAAGGATCGTCCGCAGTTACCCTGGTCCCCACCTGGACCCCGGCCTTCGCCGGGGAGGCAAAAGCTTTCAGCAAGACGCTCGGATGACGAGTCCGCTTGCCACGAGCTCAACCCTCCCCGCGCAACTCCAGCGCCCGCGCGAACACCGCGTCGAACATCTCCGCCGTCAGCACGCCCGTATTCATGTTGTAGCGCGAGCAATGATAGCTATCGATCAGGATGCGGCCATCGGGCATGCGGTGCTCGGCGCCATGCGCGAACCGCGCCTTGGGCAACCGTCCGCCAAGCATCTTCACCGCCGACTGGTGCGTGATATGCCCCAGCGCCACGAACACGCGCGCACTCGGCACGGCGTCCGCCTGCGTCTCGAGGAACGGCCGGCACGTGCGGATTTCCTCGGGCGTCGGCTTGTTCTCGGGCGGCAGGCACTTCACCGCATTGAGGATGATCGCGCCGTCCAGCGTCACGCCGTCGCCGGCCTTGGCGCCATACACGCCGTTCGCCAACCCGAACCGGCCGAGCGTCTCGAACAGCACCTGACCCGAATAATCGCCGGTGAACGGCCGCCCGGTCCGGTTCGCGCCATGCTTGCCGGGTGCGAGGCCGATGATGCCGAGCCACGCCGCGGGGTCGCCGAACGCGGGAACCGGCGCATTCCACCAGCCCGGAAACTCGGTCCGTAATTGCTCGCGCACGCCGGCGAGGCGGGGGCAGAGCGGGCAGTCGTGCGACGGTTCGGTCTCGGGCAGGGCGGAGACGGGGACGAACACGGTGGTGACGTCGATCTCCGTCTCGGCATCGATCGGTGCGGTCGGGGCAGGTGTGAATTCCATGCGGCCTGCGCTAGGCGGGCAACATGGCGTCTGCAACCCCGCTCCAGACCTACGCGATCGCGCTGGGCTCGAACCGGCGGGGCCGGCACGGTGCGCCCGAAGCGGAGATCGCCGCCGCGCTGGAGGCGGTCGGCGGGATCGTCGCAGCGTCTCCAACGATCGCGAGCGCCCCGCTCGGGCCGTCGAATCGCCGTTACGCCAACGCCGTCGCGCTGATCGAAACCGCGGAAGATCCCGCGACGCTACTCGTTCGTCTGAAAGCGATCGAACGCGCGTTCGGCCGCCGCGCCGGTCGTCGCTGGGGCAGCAGGGTGATCGATCTCGACATCGTCCTCTGGTCGCAGGGTGCCTGGTCGTCGCCCGGCCTGACCATTCCGCACGCCGCCTTCCGCATGCGCAGCTTTGTGCTCGGTCCGCTCGCGACGCTCATCCCGAAATGGTGCGATCCGCTGAGCGGGCGGACGATCCGCCAATTGGCACAGATGGTTGACCGAAAGCGGCCGCGAGACTAGGTGCGCGGTCGACGATGGCGGGGGTCCGTAGCTCAGTTGGTAGAGCAAGCGACTTTTAATCGAGAGGTCCCGGGTTCGAGCCCCGGCGGACCCACCATCGGCGGCCCGCCCGAACGGGGCGAACGACGACGCGTACCCGCGGTTCTCGCCGGTGCCTCGGTCGCCGCGGTCGGCATCGTCCTCATCCTGCTCGTTGGTCTCGCGGTCGATCATTGGCCGTTCGCGTTCGATCGCTCGATCATCCTCGGCCTGCGCGCCTGGGGCGGTCCGTCCTGGCTGCCGAAAGTCGCCGCCGACGTCACCGCGCTTGGTGGCGGCATTGTCCTGACGATCATCGTCGTGATCGTCGCCGGCCTGCTGATCGTCCAGCGCCTCTGGCTGACCGCGCTCGCGATCGTCGCGGCGAGCGTCAGCGGCAATATCGTCGTCGAGCTGGTTAAAGCGCACGTCGCCCGCCCGCGCCCCGACATCGTCACCCACCTCGTCGCTGTCACGCATATGAGCTTTCCCAGCGGGCATTCGGCCAACAGCGCGATCGTTTACCTGACGCTCGCCGGCCTCGCCTCGCAAGTGACGCCGGATCGCGCGACGCGGCGCTACATGCTGATCGTCGCGATCCTGCTGGTCGGCGCGATCGGGTGCAGCCGGGTGTATCTCGGCGTCCACTGGCCGAGCGACGTGCTCGCCGGCTGGAGCTTCGGCACGCTCTGGGCGCTCGCGTGGTGGCTCGCGACCGCCCGCATCCGCAGCTCAATCGGCGGCGAGCGCTAGCACCGCCTTCGCTGCCTTCAGGTGCGGCGCGTCGACCATCTTGCCGTCCATCTGGAGCGCCCCCGCGCCCGGATTGGCGGCGAACAGGTCGACGATCGCCTGGGCATTCAAGCGCTCCTCAGGGGAAGGCGTGAAGGCGGCGTTGATCACCGCGACCTGGCTCGGGTGGATCGCCGTCATCCCCATGAACCCGTCGCGCCGGCCCCGCGCGGCATAGGCGGCGAGCCCGTCGAGATCGCGAAAGTCGGGATGGACCGTCTCGATCGCCGGCACCCCCGCCGCATGTGCGCCGAACAGCGTCAGCGACCGGGCGAGCTGGTACGGCGCGGTGTAAGACCCATCCGCCTCGCGATGTCGCCGCACCGATCGCGGCCGGCAGGTCCTCCGCACCCCAGGTCAGCCCGACGAGCCGGTCCGTCACGCCACCATAGCTGCCGAGCGCGAAGATCGCCGCGGGCGTCTCGGTCGCGATCGGCAGGATGCGGATGTCGCCGCTCAGCTTAGCATCGAGCGCGGCGAGGCTAGCGGCCCCCTCCGCCTTCGGGAGCATGATGCCGTCGGGTTTGGCGGACAGAACTGTCGCGAGATCGTCGTCCGCCAACCCCGAATCGAGCGGGTTGATCCGCACGAACAGCGGCACCGTCCGAGGCTGGCCAAGGAACGCGGCGACATGCGCGCGCCGCTAGCTTGCCTTCGAGGGCGGCTGAATCCTCCAGGTCGAGGATCACTGCATCAGCCCCCAACCCGAGTGCCTTGATCATCCGTTCCGGCCGGTCACCGGGCACGAACAGCAGCGAGCGCAGTCTCACCGGCCCTTCTCTGCCAGCGACCGCTCCCACGCCAGCGCATCGCGGACGATGCCGTCGAGATCGGCGTGGCGCGGCGTCCAGTCGAGCGTCTCCAGGATCGCGCGATTGTCCGAGATCAGCATCGCCGGGTCGCCCGCACGACGCCCTTCGAAGCGGCGTTCGATCGTCCGGTTGGTGATCTTGTCGACCGCATCGAGCACGTCGAGCACCGAGAAGCCCTTGCCGTAGCCCGCGTTGAGCGTGTGGCTTTTTGCGGGTTCGGCGATCAGCACCTCTAGCGCGGCGACATGCGCGGCGGCGAGGTCGGTGACGTGGATGTAATCGCGCACGCCGGTGCCGTCGGGGGTGTCGAAATCGGTCCCGTAGACGCCGACATGGCCGCGCTTGCCGGTTGCCGCCTCGACAGCGATCTTGATCAGATGCGTCGCGCCGACCGTCGACTGGCCGCTGCGTCCCTGCGGATCCGCACCTGCGACGTTGAAATACCGCAGCGCCGCGTAGTTCATCGGGTGCGCCGCCGCGACGTCGCGCAGCATCGCCTCGGTCATCAGCTTCGACATGCCGTACGGGTTGATCGGCACGGTCGGGTCACCCTCCGCGACCGGCACCTTTTCGGGCGTGCCATAGGTCGCGGCGGTCGACGAGAAGATGAAGTGCGGCACGCCCTCGACGACCGCGCTTTCGATCAGCGCGCGGCTGGCGGCGGTGTTGTTGCGGTAATATTTGAGCGGATCGCTGACCGATTCGGGGACCACCACCGAGCCGGCGAAATGCATGATCGCCTTGACGTTGTGGTCGCGGATCGCCGCGCGGACCTTCGCATCGTCGGCGACGTTCGCCTCGACCAGCGCCGCGCGGGGATCGACCGCCCAGTCGAATCCCGTGACGAGGTTGTCGAGCACCACGACGTCGTATCCAGCGTCGAGCAATGCCAATACCGCATGGCTGCCGATGTAACCGGCGCCGCCGGTGACCATAACCTTACCGTCGATCATACGCGTCTCCTCTTTGTTGCGCGGTAGCGGCTTCCTACATTGGCGGAAAGGAGATCGTAATGACGGATTATGTAACGCTCGCCGGCGGCTGCTTCTGGTGCACCGAGGCTGTGTTCAAGGATGTGATCGGTGTGGAGAGCGCCGAGAGCGGGTATATTGGCGGGCACGTGCCCAACCCGACCTACAAGCAGGTCTGCGGTGGCGACACCGGCCATGCCGAGGCGATCCGGATCGGTTTCGACCCTGAGCAGCTGAAGCTCGGCGACCTGCTCGACATCTTCTTCGCGACGCACGACGCGACGACGCTGAACCGGCAGGGCAACGATGTCGGGACGCAGTACCGCTCGGCGATGTTCCCGGCGGACGACTCGCAGAAGGCCGAGATGGAAGCGGCGCTTGAGCGGGCGCAGGCGGATTCGCCCAAGCCGATCGTTACCACCATCGAGTCGATGGACACGTGGTACGAGGCCGAGGGCTATCACCAGGATTACTGGGAGACGTCGGGCCGCTCGAACCCGTATTGCATGGCGGTGATCCCGCCCAAGCTGCAGAAGCTGCGCAAGAGCTTCGCCGCACGGTCGAAGGCGGCGGTGAACGCGTAAGATCGGACCGATAGCCGTTCCCCCCGGGACGCGGGGGCCCAGCTAAATACCGTAATCCAACTTGGCTCCTGGACCCCCGCCTCCGAGGGGGAACGGGAGCTAACGGTGAGCGGCGCGGCGCAAGCGGTCGTTGATTGCCTCGCCGATGCCTTCGGTCGGGATCGGCGCGATGGCGATACGGGCGCTTGAGTTCGCGTCCGCGGTGTGAAGCAGGTCGAACAGCTCGGCAGCGGCCTCGATAAGATTTCCCGAAGCGGATAGCGTCACGTCGCCCAGCACTTCACCAAACCCGATCAACCATTCGTCCGAGCCTGACTCGGTTGCATTTAACCGAAGCAGCTTCCTCGGCGCATAATGGCTCTCAAGCTGCCCCGGCGCCGTCACCCCATTCTCACGTCCCCCCGGCGAAGGCCGGGGCCCAGTTGGGGGACGGTCATGATCGCCGTTGCGCACGGTTACATCCGACGTTCCAATTGGGCCCCTGCCTCCGCCGGCGAGGTGCTTTGCAATGAGAGCCGCCGTCACCGGTCCCGGCCGCAGCACAGTCCGCCCCGCTACGATCGTCGACTCTAGTCCAGCTTCGGTAGCCCCATCGTCGAGGATCAACGGCACGTTCTCCCCGAGACTCCCCGCCACATGCGCGGGGCACGTCGGGCTAATCCCCCCGCTCGCGTTGGCCGACGGCGCCGCCAACGGCCGCCCAGATTCCGCAATCAACGCCTGCATGGCCCGATGCCGAGGCACCCGGATCGCGATCGTATCCAACCCCGCCGTCACCAGCGAAGCGATCCCCGAATCCCCCCGCACCGGCAGCACCAACGTCAACGGCCCCGGCCAGAAAGCCTCTGCCAGCGCCAACGCATCCGCATCGAACACCGCGATCCGCTCCGCCGCCGCCAGATCCGCCACATGCACGATCAGCGGATTGAAACTCGGGCGGCCCTTCGCGGCATAAATCCGCGCTACTGCCTCCGCATTCGTGGCGTCCGCGGCGAGCCCATACACCGTCTCGGTTGGCACCGCGACGATTCCCCCGTCGCGAATCAGCGCGGCGGCCTCGGCGATCGCGGCCGTGCCGTAAGGTAAAATCCGGGGGTGTGGACGGGTCATCCTGAGGGCCTATAGCGGGTCCAAACCGTAGCGATAAGAGGATGCGATGGCCTTCACTCCAGCAACCACCGAACAGCGTTTCGTGCTCGACCATGTCGTGCGGATCGGCGAACTTGGCGCAACCGAACGCTATGCCGCCGCCAGCGACGACGTCGTCGACGCGGTCCTCGAAGGCGTCGGCCAGCTCGCTGCCGGCGAATGGGCCCCCCTCAACCGCACCGGCGACACCGTCGGCGCGAAGTGGACCCCCGACGGCGTGGTCATGCCCGACGGGTTCGCGCAGGCGTACAAGGATTATGTCGACGGCGGCTGGGGCACGATCGGCGTCGAGGAGGAATGGGGCGGCCAGGGCTTGCCGTTCGCGATCCAGACTGCGGTGCTCGACACGCTCGGCTCCGCGAACATGGGCTTCGCGCTCTGCCCGACGCTGACCGTCGGCGCGATCGAGGCGCTCCAGCATCACGGCTCGCCCGAGCAACAGGCACTCTACCTCCCCCATCTCGCGACCGGCGAATGGACCGGCACGATGAACCTGACCGAGCCGCAGGCCGGCTCCGACGTCGGCGCGCTGCGTGCGACCGCGACGCCTCTCGGCGACGGCAAGTGGAGCATCAAGGGCACCAAGATCTACATCTCGTTCGGCGATCACGACATGGCGCCGAACATCGTCCACCTTGTCCTTGCGCGGACGCCGGGCGCGCCAGCGGGCACGAAGGGCATCTCGCTGTTCCTGGTCCCGAAATATCGGTTGAACGAAGACGGCACGCCGGGTGCCTTCAACGACGTCCGCGTCGTCTCGATCGAGCACAAGATGGGCCTCCACGCCTCGCCCACCTGCGTGCTGAGCTTCGGCGATAACGACGACTGCATCGGCGAGCTGATCGGCGCGGAATTGGGCGGCATCCGCGCGATGTTCACGATGATGAACAACGCACGCCTCAACGTCGGCCTCCAGGGCGTGCAGGTCGCTGAGGGCGCCACCCAGGGTGCGGTCGCCTATGCGCTCGACCGCGTACAGTCGGCACGTGCTGGCTCGCCGAACAAGGAGTCGGTCAAGATCGTCGAGCATCCCGACGTCCGCCGCATGCTGATGCGGATGAAGGCACAGACGCAGGCGGCGCGCGCGCTGGTCTATTACGCCGCGGGGCAGGTCGACCGTGCCAATCTCGGCGACCACGCCGCGCGCAACCGGCTCGAACTCGTCACCCCGCTCGCCAAGGCGCACGGCACCGATCTCGGCAACGAAGTCGCGTCGCTCGGCATCCAGGTTTACGGCGGCATGGGCTATGTCGAGGAAACCGGCGCCGCGCAGTATTTCCGCGATGCGCGCATCACGCCGATCTACGAGGGAACGAACGGCATCCAGGCCGCGGATCTGGTCGGGCGTAAACTGGGGTTGGACAACGGTGGCGCGTTTGCCACGCTGATCGCCGACATCCGCGCGGAAGCGAAGGACGAGCGCCTGCTTGCGCTGGTCGACTCCTGCGAAGCGATCGGGCGCAGGCTCGCCACCGCGGACGCCGACGACAAGCTCGCCGCGAGCTATCCGTTCCTCACCATGCTGTCGGTCGCGACCTGCGGCTGGCTGATGGAGCGGCAGGGCGGGGTCGCCGGCGCCGACGATTTCGGCCGGATGAAGACCGCGGCGGTGCGCTTCTACCTCGACCAGATCGTCCCCGAGGCGATGGGCCTGAACGCGGCCGCCAATGCGAGTGCGGCGGTGCTGTACTCGATCGAGCCGGAATTGTTCGCGGCCTGAGTCAGCCTCTACAAATCCGTCATCCTTATTCGTGAGGATGACGGCCCCTCTTTCCCGTTCGCCCTGAGCGTAGTCGAAGGGTATGACCCGCGCACAGGTGCTTCGACTTCGCTCAGCACGAACGGGGGCGGGTGTGGTTGCGCCAAGTGCCGCATCTGGTCCTCGCCACTCGACTACCCCTCGCGACCAACACTATGGGGAAGTGGCAGCAAGGGAACCAGCCGACCGATGTTCGACCTCGACGCCTACCTCCACCGCATCGCGATGCCCGCGCGGCCGACGCTCGACTCGATCGGTCTCGGCCGCCTGCAACTCGCGCATCGGCAAACCATCCCGTTCGAGGATCTCGACGTCGTCCTCGGTCGCGGCCTCGCGATCGACAGCGCTTCGGTGTTCGCGAAACTCGTGACGGCACGCCGCGGCGGCTATTGCTTCGAGCATAACCGCCTGTTCCTCGACGGGCTGGCCGAGCTCGGCTTCACTGCCCGCCCGCTGCTCGCGCGCGTCTGGTATGCCGCGACCGACGTGCCGCCACCGCTCACCCACACCTTCGCGCTGGTGACGATCGACGGGCAGGACTGGATCGCCGACACCGGGTTCGGCGGCAGCTACACGCCCGTCCTCCCGCTCGCGGACGGTGCCGAGGCGACCGCGCCCGACGGCGCACGCTTCCGCCTCGAGGCGACCGAAAACGGCTGGATGCTGCTCCGCGATGGTGATCCCATGACCACCGACGGCCGTGGGGCAGGCGAGGGGTTCCAGCCGCAATACAGCTTCACGCTCGCGCAAGTGTTCGACGCGGATCTCGCGCTGTCGAACCACTGGACCTCGACCGCGCCGTCGAGCCGCTTCACGCACACGCCGATCGCCAGCATCGTCCTGCCCAACGGCTTCGCCTCGCTGATCGGGCGCAATTACCGGCGGCGCTCGGGGACCGACACCAGCGTCGGCGAGGTCACCGACCCGCGCGTGTACCGGATACGCATGAGCCTGTTGTTCGGGATCGACCTGAGCGTCGAGGATGTCGCCGCGCTGGGGATTTTCTGAAGCCTGGGTCCAGGCTCTGGGGTCCCGAGCCTCAAGCATGAAGTCCGCCCCCCACTCCCGTTCGTGCTGAGTAGAGACCGAGTAGCTTCGCAGAAGCGTATCGAGGGCGTGTATCGAAGCATGGGTTCCGCGCGCCAACCTGTCCTTCGATACGTCCTCTCAATACGCCGTTTCGCGCCTACTCGATGACTACTCAGGACGAACGGCGGAGGGGCAAGACGAGCGGCGGGTGGCAGAGAAGCGATGAAAGGCGGCATACGTTCAGGCCCGCTCACGCTCCAGCAGGTCATGCGCATCCAACCCCAGCAAGTCGATATGCCCCAAAATCCTAGGCCACTGCGTCGTCACGAAATTCTCGCGCTCGGCCACCCGCAGCGCTTCCGCCGCGCCCGGCATCACGAACATCCCGACCCCGCGCCGGACCTCGACATAGCCGTCGTCCTGAAAACTCTGATACGCCTTGGCGACCGTCAGCGGGTTCGCGCCCTGCTCGGCGGCGAACGCGCGTACCGACGGAAGCTGGTCGCCCGCACGATAGTTACCGCGTAAAATCCCCGCGGCGATCGTGCTGCGAAGGCGGATATATACGGGGCTGTCGTCGCTGCTGAGCGCTGTCATGGTGACTTAATACAGTAATTGCGTAGGAAGTCGAGTCCTCAGGAACCCCAATGGCTTACCAACCGTGCCATATCCGGGCGGGGCCGTTCGTCGAGCGCGCGCGAGGGCGTGCCGATGAACATGAAGCCCGCGATCCGCTCCGACGTTGACCCGAACGCATCGCGCACGGTGTCCGAGAACGCCGCCCAGCCGGTCAGCCAGCCGCCCGCGAACCCTTCGGCATGGACCGCATGAAGCAGGTTCATGCAAGCTGCGCCCGCAGACAATTCCTGCTCCCACAGCGGGATCTTGCTCTCCTTGGGCGACGAAAGGACGACCACCAAGGTCGGCGCCTGATGCGCGAACTGGTCGAGCGACTCCAGCTCGAGCCGCGACGCGTCGGGACGATCGGCGAGATACGCGTCGGTGATCAGCGCCGACAGCGCCTTGCGGTGTTCGTCCCCAACCACGACGAACCGCCACGGCGCCAGCTTGCCATGATCGGGCGTCCGCGCCGCGATCTCGAGGATCGTCGCCAGCTGGTAGGAATCGGGGCCGGGGGAGATCAGGTCGCGTGGCTTGCCCGAACGGCGGGTGGCGAGCAGCGAGAGCGGCGTGGAGCGATCGTTGAGCATGGCTCCGCAGATAGGCCCTGATGTGTGATATTTACAGTCCGGGCTTTGTCGTTAAGTTGCGCGCGATCGAGCGCCCGTCAGCGGCGTACACACGGAGCATCACCACCCCATGGCCAGCGCTATTGGAAGCAGCGGCGTTCCTGCCGATGCGAAGACGTTTTTCGGGCACCCGCGCGGGCTGTTCATGCTGTTCTTCGTCGAGCTGTGGGAGCGGTTTTCGTTCTACGGCATGCGCGCGATCCTGGTGCTGTATCTAACCAAGCATTTCCTGTTTGGCGACGAGCCGTCCTACGCGATCTACGGCGCGTATACCTCGATGGTCTACATCACGCCGATCATCGGCGGTTATCTGTCCGACCGCTTCCTGGGGCCACGCAAAGCGGTGCTCGCGGGCGGCATCTTCATCACGCTCGGCCATCTGCTGCTGGCGATCGTCGAGGCGCCGCAGGGCGTGCACGGCGCTGCCCTCAACGGCTTCTATCTCGGCCTCGCCTTCATCATCGTCGGCACCGGCTTCCTGAAGGCGAACATCTCTGTGCTCGTCGGCAAGCTCTACGCGCGCGAGGACATGCGGCGCGATGGGGCGTTCTCGATCTTTTACATGGGCATCAACACTGGCGCGTTCGTCGGCCCGATCGCGGTCGGCATCCTCGGCGAGACGGTCGGCTGGTCGTACGGTTTCGGCGCAGCTGGCATCGGCATGGCGCTCGGGCTGGTCATGTTCATCCTGTTCCAGCGCGAGCTGCACGGTGTCGGCGAAGCGCCCGACGCCGCCGTACTCGCGTCGAAGCCGGTTGGCGGGCTGTCGATCGAATGGCTGATCTATCTCGGCGGGATCGTCGGCGTCGCCGTCTCGTGGTGGCTGGTGCGCAGCCAAGGCGTGGTCGGCACCGCGCTGATCGTCGCGTCGCTCGTCACGGTCGGCTACATCCTATGGACCGCGGTCGCGAAGCTGCCGCGCGTCGACCGCGACCGGATCTTCGCGGCACTGTTCCTGATCGCGCTGGCGCCGCTGTTCTGGGCGCTGTTCGAGCAGACCGGCTCGTCGCTCAACGTCTACACCGACCAGTCGGTCGACCGCGTCGTGTTCGGCTGGACTATCCCGGCCTCGGTGTTCCAGTCGGTCAATCCGTTCTTCATCATCACGCTGGCGCCGGTGTTCGCGGCGCTCTGGACCAGGCTCGGCAAGGCCGGGTTCGAGCCGAGCGCGCCGTTCAAGTTCGGCATCGGCCTGATCCTGGTCGGCGCAGGCTTCTTCGTGCTGACGCTCGGCGCGCCGGCACAGGGCCTGACTCCGGCGATTTTCGTCGTGCTGCTCTACATGCTGCACTCGATGGCCGAGCTCTGCTTCTCGCCGATCGGGCTGTCGTCGATGACGCGGCTATCGGTGCCGAGCATGACCGGGCTGATGATGGGTACGTGGTTCTTGGCGACCGCAGGCGGCAATTTCCTCGCCGGCCTGATCGCGCAGGCGACCGGCGGCGAGGGCGCGGGCGTCGGGCGGGTGCTCGAAGTCTACGGTCGGATAGGCTGGTTCGCGATCGGCGTCGGCGTGGTGGTGCTGGTGCTCGCGCCATTCGTCACCAAACTGATGCATCTCGACCAGCTGGGTGCGGTGGATCACGCGATGGCCGGCCAGAACGAACTCGGCGAGCCTGGCGCTGCCGGCCTGGACACCCGCGGCGAGCAGGTGCCGCGCGGCTGACGCAAAATTCCCCTCCCGCTCGCGGGAGGGGCTAGGGGAGGGCGCGACGTACGTACTGGCGTCCGGCCTGTGAGGCACACCCCCCCCCGACCCCTCCCGCAAGCGGGAGGGGAGAAGCTCAGATCCGCGTCATCGACAGCGCCTTTTCGCCGTAGCGCGGCCCGGCCGTCCCACCGCGAGGCGCCGCCGCATCCAGCTTCGCCAGATCATCCGCGGACAGCGTGATATCCGCCGCCTTCATGCTGTCCTCCAGCGTCACCCGGCGCTTCGACCCCGGGATCGGCACGATGTCGTCGCCTTGTGCGAGCAACCACGCGAGCGCCACCTGCGCCGGCGAAGCCCCATGCGCATCAGCAATCGACTTCACCACCGCGACCATCTCCATGTTCTTGGCGAAGTTCTCCTCCGAATACCGGGGATCGTTGCGCCGATAATCGCCCTCGGGTAGATCCGATCGCGCGGTAATCTGCCCGGTCAAAAACCCGCGCCCCAGCGGCGAATACGGCACGAACCCAATCCCCAACTCGCGACACAGCGGCAGGATCGCGTCCTCGACATCGCGCTCCCACAATGAATATTCGCTCTGCAACGCAGCGATCGGATGCGTCGCTGCAGCCCGCCGGATCGTATCCAGCCCAGCCTCCGACAGCCCGAGATGCCGCACCTTGCCCTCGCGCACCAGCTCCGCCATCGCCCCGACCGTATCCTCGATCGGCACCCCCGGATCGACACGGTGCTGGTACAGCAGGTCTATCGTCTCCACCCCGAGCCGCTTCAGCGATCCCTCGCACGCCCGCCGCACATTGGCCGGCGTCGAGTCGACCCCGGTCATGCCATTCTCGTCATAGCGGAAGCCGAACTTGGTCGCGATCACGACGCCATCGCGCTTGCCCCGGATCGCCTTGCCAAGCAGCTCTTCGTTGACCAGCGGGCCGTAGATCTCGGCGGTATCGAACAGCGTCACGCCAAGCTCGATCGCGCGGTGGATCGTCGCGATGCTCTCGTCGGCGTTCGCTTCGCCGTACATGCCCTTGCCGATGCCGGCCATCGGCATGCAGCCGAGACCCAGTGCGGAAACCTCGAAATCAGGGCCTAGGGTGCGATACTTCATGCGGAATCTCCTGAGCGCCGTTCCCGTGATCGGACCGCGCTGCGACGGAGATGGTAACGGCGGTGTCCATCGTCACGTTCCCGACGGTGCGAAACAGGTCGGGTATGGTCTCGACCGCGATGAGCAGGCCCAGCACCTCGAGCGGGATACCCATCGCCAAGGCCACCGGCGCGACCGAGGCGACGAAGCTGATCGTGCCGGGCAGCGAGATCGACCCCATCGTCGTGATCGCCGCGGTCGCCACGCCCGCCGCCATCTGCCCCGGCCCGATCGGCAGCCCCAGCCAGTGCGCGACGTAGAGCGCGACGGCCAGGTTCATCGCCGGGCTGGTCGCGCGGAACACCGCAACCGACAACGGCAGGACGATCCCGGCGGTGGCGGGCGACGCGCCGAGATCGGTCGAGGCCTTCAACATCGCCGGCAGCGAGGCGAGCGACGACTGCGTGCTGATCGCCACCGCCTGAGCCGGCGCGACCGCACGCGCGAACCGGCCGAAGCCGACGCGGCCGCCGATCATCCCGACCGGATAGGCGGAGAGCAGAACGACGAAGCCGATCGCCGAGACGCAGACGATATAGTGGAGCAACGCGCCGAACGCCGCCGTCCCGGTACGCGCGCCAACCCCGTAGGCAAGCGCGAAGATGCCGATCGGCGCCAGCTTCAGCACCCATGTGATGATGATCAGCAACGCGTCGACCACCGCCTGGAAGAACCCGGTCAGCACGCGGCGGCGATCGTCGGGCAGCTTCGTCACGGCAAACGCGAAGGTCAGCGCGAAGACGGTGAGCGGCAGGAACGAGTCGCTGGAGGCTGCTGCGACGACGTTGGTCGGCACGATCGTATCGAAGAACGCGCCGATCCCCGGCACCGGCCCGACCGGCGCGGCACCCGTCAGCGCGGCGCGCAGTGCGGAGCCCAACGCGCGGGGCAGGGGGAAGGCATCCAGGATCAACGGCATAACCAGCGCGGACATGATCGTCGTGCTCCACAGGATGACGACGATCATCACCATTGCCCGCACGGTGATCCGCCCGGCGCGCGCCGCCTCGGTGGTCGCGCCGATCCCGGTCACGAGCAGACCCACGACGAGCGGCACGATCACCATCTGCAAACCGTGCAGCCACCCCGATCCGATCGGCTGGGTCACCGCCGTCGCCGCGATCGCGTTCGCCGGCGACCAGGCCGCCGCGGCGATGCCCATCGCGATGCCGCCGATCAGGGCGGCAAGTATCCGTGTAGTCTGCGACATGCTCGCCCTTCGTGATGTACCGCGCTATCAAACGGATCGGACACCGATACGGGACGGAAAGCGGACGCGATGGCAAGAAAATACTTCGGCACCGATGGCATTCGTGGCGCCACCAACACCGCGCCGATGACCGCGGCGATGGCGATGAAGGTCGGCATGGCGGCGGGCGCCTATTTCCAGCGCGGCGATCACCGCCACCGTGTCGTGATCGGCAAGGACACGCGGCTGTCGGGCTATATGCTCGAATCGGCGCTGGTCGCGGGCTTCACCAGCGTCGGCATGGACGTGGTCATGGTCGGGCCGATGCCGACGCCCGCGGTCGCGATGCTCACCCAGTCGATGCGCGCGGATATCGGCGTGATGATCTCCGCGAGCCATAACCCGTACGCGGACAACGGCATCAAGCTGTTCGGCCCCGATGGCTACAAGCTGTCCGACGAAGCCGAGGCGGCGATCGAGGCGTTGATCGACGGCGATATCCCGCTCGTGCCCTCCAGCCAGATCGGCCGCGCGCGCCGGATCGACGATGCGCAAGGCCGCTACATCCACTTCGCCAAGTCGACCTTCCCCGAGAATCTCCGCCTCGACGGCATGCGCGTGGTGCTCGATTGCGCGAACGGCGCCGCCTATAAGGTCGCACCGTCGGCGCTGTGGGAACTCGGTGCGGACGTCGTCGCGATCGGCGTGACGCCCAACGGCACCAACATCAACGACGGCGTCGGCTCGACCGCACCGCAGGCGCTTGCCGAGACGGTCGTCGCCAGCGGCGCCGACATCGGCATCGCGCTCGACGGCGATGCGGACCGGCTGATCGTCGTCGACGAGACGGGCACGATCGTCGACGGCGATCAGCTGATGGCGACGATCGCGGCAAGCTGGGCGCGGCAGGGGCGGCTCGCCGGCGGTGGCCTTGTCGCGACCGTGATGTCGAATCTCGGCCTCGAACGCCATCTCGCTGCGCAAGGGCTGGGCCTCGTCCGCACCGCGGTGGGCGATCGCCACGTGCTCGAGAAGATGCGATCCAGCGGTTACAATGTCGGCGGCGAGCAGTCGGGCCACATCATCCTGTCGGACTATGCGACGACGGGCGACGGCCTCGTCGCGGCGCTCCAGATCCTCGCCGAGGTAAAGCGCTCTGGCGCCCCCGCCAGCGAAGTGCTCCACCGCTTCGAGCCCCTGCCGCAACTGCTCAAGAACGTCCGCTTCGCCGGCGGCAAGCCGCTCGATCATGACGCGGTCAAGGCGGTGATCGCCGACGCCGAGGCCGAACTCGCCGGCAAGGGACGGCTCGTCATCCGCCCGTCCGGCACCGAACCGGTGATCCGCGTGATGGCCGAGGGCGACGATCTCGGCCAGGTCGAGCGTGTCGTCGACCGGATCTGCGACGCCGTACGAAAGGCAGCCGCCTGATGCTCGAAATGCGCCCCATCTGCGAACGCTGCGCCACCGACCTCCCCGCCGACGCGCCGGGTGCGTTCATCTGCTCGTTCGAATGCACCTTCTGCGCAGAGTGTGCGGATGCGCTCGACGAGCGGTGCCCGAACTGTGGTGGCGAGCTGCTGGATCGCCCGACGCGGCTCGGCGAAGCACCGCCACAAAAGCCGGCAGCGGGAAGGCGGCACTAGGGGAGATCGACGCGGTGTCTTCGATCCTGCCCCGCCAGGGGGAGGTGGCAGGCGTAGCCTGACGGAGGGAGAGGACACGGAACAGAGGTTTTCCTTTCCTCCCCCTCCGTCTGGCAAGCGCCAGCCACCTCCCCCTGGCGGGGGAGGATCAGTGAGTGTCGATCGGCTTGGTTCGAACACTGTCCCACACACCAGCGAGTATGCCATAGCGATTGTGATGACCGCCAGAATCCTCATCATCGCCGGCTCGGACTCAGGCGGCGGCGCCGGAGTCCAGGCCGATATCAAGACCGTCACGATGCTCGGCGGCCACGCTATGATCGCCGTTACCGCTATCACCGCGCAGAACACGCTCGGCGTGCAGGCGGTTCACCAGATCCCGACCGACATGGTCCTCGCGCAGATCGAATCCGTCGTCTCGGATATCGGGGTGGATGCGGTAAAAATCGGCATGATCGGCTCGGCAGCCACTGCAAACGCCGTAGCGGACCGCCTAGTAAGCTTGTTCTCCCGCGAAGGCGGGAGCCCAGACTGGACTCCCGCCTTCGCGGGAGAACAAGGAAGGGCAGGGCACCATCACCCCGCACGCATCCCCATCGTCTTCGACCCGGTGATGATCGCCACCAGCGGCTCCATCCTAGCCGATCCCGCCACGATCGCCGCCTTCACCCGCCTCATGCGGATAGCAACGCTCGTAACCCCCAACCTTCCAGAACTTGCGGCCCTCGGCGGCGAGGCCGCAATCCGCGCACTCGGCCCCGCAGTCCTCGTCAAAGGCGGCCACGCCGAAGGCCCCTCCGTCACCGACCGCCTCGTCACCGACACCGGCGAAACCCGCTGGACCAACCCCCGCATCGAAACCCGCCACGCGCACGGTACCGGCTGCACGCTCGCCAGCGGCATCGCCACCGGGCTGGCCCAGGGCATGACACTCGACGCCGCCGTTGACCGCGCCATCGCGTTTGTCCGAGCCGCGCTTGCAGCAGCTCCAGGTATCGGCCAAGGGCACGGCCCGATGGGCCACGGGCTCGACACTATCCCCTTTTACCACCTGCTTGCGGCAACGAACTCCGACGGCTGGGATGCGCAGGCTTTTGCCGCGCGATGGAGTTAGAATGCCCGGCATGAAACACGAAAAGCTCTGCGTTGGCCCCGTCGCCGGCGTCGATGAAGCCGGCCGCGGACCGCTCGCTGGGCCGGTCGTGGCCGCTGCCGTGATTCTCCCGCCCAAAGGCGTCCCCCGCGGCATCGACGATTCGAAGAAGCTCTCAGCCTCCGAACGCGAACGGCTCTGCGCGCGTCTCAAAGGCTGTGCGATCGTCGGCATCGGTATCGTCCAGCCTGACGAGATCGACACGCTCAACATCTACTGGGCGACGATGAAGGCGATGACGCTCGCCGTCGACGCGCTCGCGGTCGAACTCGGCCACGCGCCCGGTCACGTCCTGGTCGACGGCAACCGCCTGCCCCGCTGGACCTACCCCGCCACGCCGCTGGTGGGCGGTGATGCGAAATCGCTGTCGATCGCCGCCGCCTCGATCGTCGCCAAGCACACGCGCGACCTCATCATGATCGCCGCCGCCGACGTGCATCCCGAATATAACTGGCATTCGAACAAGGGCTATGGCTGCGCGCACCACATGATGGCGCTCCGCGATCACGGCCCCACGCCGATTCACCGCCGCAGTTTCGCGCCGGTCACCGCCGCCTATCTGGCGCGCGAGGGACTTTTCGCAAAGGAAACGACGAGCTGAGTCTTTCGCGCCACACCCCAAGGGCTTGAGCCGCGAGTCTCCCACGACTCAACATCTGGACGAAGCCGACTCGATTGGTCGCACCGATGGAATCCCGCCGAAACGCCGTTAACGAATGTTTGCTTGACGGAGTCGGACAATTCCGCCGCTATGGGCGTCGATAAGGGGCGGAAAACATGGGTTTGATCGACACGATCGCACGGCCGCGTGCGAAGAAAGTAGCGGAACCGACGGTTCAGCCGGTCCTTCCGCTCGACCAGATCTTGCGCGGCGACTGCATCGAACGGATGAAGGCGCTCCCGTCGAACTCGATCGACATGATCTTCGCCGACCCCCCGTATAACCTCCAGCTCGGCGGCGAGCTCTACCGTCCCGACGGGTCGCACGTGGACGCGGTCACCGACGACTGGGACAAGTTCGACACCTTCGCCGCCTACGACCGCTTCACCCACGCATGGCTGAAGGAAGCACGCCGCATCCTCAAGGACGACGGCTCGCTCTGGGTCATCGGCAGCTATCACAATATCTTCCGCGTCGGCGCCGCCGTGCAGGATCTCGGCTACTGGATCCTCAACGACATCGTCTGGCGCAAGACCAACCCGATGCCGAATTTTCGGGGCACCCGCTTTACCAACGCGCACGAGACTCTGATCTGGGCGTCGAAGGGCGAGAAGGCGAAATACCACTTCAACTACCGCGCGATGAAGACGCTCAACGACGAGCTCCAGATGCGCAGCGACTGGGAATTTCCGACCTGCGGCGGCGCCGAGCGGTTGAAGAAGAACGGCACTAAGGTGCATCCCACTCAAAAACCTGAGGCTCTGCTCTATCGCATCCTGCTGGCCTGCACCGAGCCCGGCGACGTCGTGCTCGACCCGTTCTTCGGCACCGGCACGACCGGCGCGGTGGCCAAGCGGCTTGGTCGCAGCTGGATCGGCATCGACCGCGAGGGCGATTACATCGAGGCCGCACACGAGCGGATCGAGGCCGCGCTGCCGCTCGACGAATCGGCGATCCGCACGATGATGAGCCCGCGCACGCAGCCCAAGGTCGCGTTCGGCGTCCTCGTCGAGAACGCGTATCTCGTGCCCGGCGCGGTGCTGACTGACTCGAAGCGCCGCTGGCGCGCGACGATCCGCGCGGACGGCTCGCTGCTCAGCGACTGCGGCACGATCGGTTCGATCCACAAGCTCGGCTCGACGCTCCAGAACGCCCCGGCTTGCAACGGCTGGAGCTTCTGGCATTACGAGAGCGACAAGGGGCTGAAACCGATCGACGACCTCCGCCAGACGTATCTGCTGGCGACCACGGTCTGAGCCAGAACTGCCACCCCGGCAAAGACTAAACCGTCACCCCAGCGAAAGCTGGGGTCTCCCGCGACGACGCGCCACGGATGCGGCGGGAGATCCCAGCTTTCGCTGGGATGACGGGTATTGGCAGACGTGCCGGGTTGGCTACGTGCGGGTCCAGCAAGCGTGACGGTTAGCGAGCGCAACGTCTTTCGCGGAGTGGACGGACTGGAGTAGATCACGCCGATGACCAGTCTCCACCTCCGCGCCGTCCAGTTCGTCGACACCCCGATCGGCCACGCAGACGGCAGCGTCGCGCGCCTCGCGGGCGGGATGCAGTGGTTCGCCGCCTACGAGGTGATCGAAGGCCGCGCCCGCCGTACGATCCCCGTCGCCGACGTCGCAACACTGGGCGAGCGCGCCGCCCGCCTCCACGCCGCCATCACCGCCCCCCGCAGCGCACTCCAGCTCGGCGAACGCACGCTCCGCTTCGACCAGCCGATCGTCGCCGGCATCCTCAACGTTACCCCCGACAGCTTCTCCGACGGCGGCAAACACGTCGACGACCTTGCCGCCGCTGCGGCTGCCGGGATCGACATGGCCGCCGCCGGCGCGACGATGATCGACGTCGGCGGTGAATCCACGCGCCCCGGCGCCGCCGCGGTGTGGGAAGGCGACGAGATCGCGCGGCTGGTCCCCGTCGTCGAACGCCTCGCCCGTGCCGGCGCGATCGTCTCGGTCGACACGCGCAAGGCCGCGGTCATGGAGGCGACGCTCTCCGCCGGCGCGCACATCGTCAACGACGTCGCTGCCCTCCTCTGGGATGACCGCGCGCTCGACGTGGTCGCGAAAAGCCGCTGCCCGGTCGTGCTGATGCACTCTCCCGACCCGAAGAAGGGCGGACACGGCGACGGCGGCTACACCAACGTCCTGACCGACGTGTTCGACTGGCTCGAAACCCGCATCGCCGCGGTCGTTACAGGCGGCGTCGATCGGTCGCGGATCATCGTCGACCCCGGCATCGGCTTCGGCAAGACGCTCGCCGAGAACCTCGCGCTGCTCAACGGCCTCGCGATCTTCCACGGCCTCGGTTGCCCGATCATGCTGGGCGCGAGCCGCAAGCGGTTGATCGGCGCGCTCTCGAACGAAGCGCCGGTCGACCAGCGGCTTGCCGGTTCGCTCGCGCTGGCGCTGAAAGGCGCGGCGGCCGGCGTCCAGATCCTGCGCGTCCACGACGTCGCCGAGACGGTCCAGGCGATCAAGATCTGGCGTGGACTGCGCGATCAGTCGCTCGTCGGGGGCTGATCGTCGACGGTAACTGGCGCTGCATTGCAGCGAAACGCCTCTTCGCGCATTGAAAGCGCATTAAACAAGGGAGCTTTCGTTTGATCGTCACTGCAACACCGCGCCTCAGTCAGATCCTGAGCGAGGTTTGGCGCCCGCTGCTCGGCCTCTTCGTCTGGGACGTGATCGTCACGATCACCTATTACGTCCTGCCGTTCCACGCGCCGGCCTTGCCGCTGACCCTCTTCGGTACCGCACTCGCGCTGTTCCTCGGCTTCCGCGATAACTCGGCGTATCAGCGTTGGTGGGAAAGCCGCGGGCTGTGGGGCCTGATGATCAACGCCTCGCGCAACCTCGCGCGGATGGCGCGCAACATGCTGCCCGAGCCCGAGGGCCACGACATGAAGCGGACCATCGTGCTCCGCCAGATCGCGTATGTGAACGCGCTGCGCTGCCAGTTGCGCAAGCAGCCCGCCCCGCCCGAGGTGCTGCGCTTCCTGTCGAAGGAGGAGGCGTCGTTTGCGCTCGAGCGTACGAACATCGCCAACGGCCTGCTCGACGGCACCGGCCGCCGGATCGACATCGCGCGCCGTAACGGCTGGATCGACACCATCCAGCAGACGCAGTTCGAGGCGATCCTGGTCGACATCGCCAACGCGCAAGGCGGCATGGAGCGGATCAAGAACACGCCGCTGCCCAACCAGTACCGGTTCTTCCCGAGCCTGTTCACGCGACTGTTCTGCGTGCTGCTGCCGATCGGCCTGGTCGAGACGCTGGGTTACGCGACGCCGGTCGGCTCGACGATCGCCGGCCTGATGTTCCTCGCCGTCCTGCAGATCGGCGACGACCTGGTCGACCCGTTCGCAGACACGATCCACGACGTGCCGCTGAACGCGATGTGCCGGACGATCGAGATCGACCTGCTCCAGGCGATCGGCGATCCCGCACCCGAGCCGTTGACGCCCGACAAGGGTGTGCTCTGGTAACGTGAACCGCGACAGACGGCTGTCGCAGCAGCCGTCAGGTCGACCGCACGTAAAATGACTTGTCCAACGGTGAACTACAGCCCAGTTTTACGCATGGCGAAATTGCAGCAAATCGAACGGAGCGGCGGCGGGAGTTATCCCGCCGCCGAAGTGTCGGTCCACATCGGAACCCGTGTGACATTCGATGCCCGTATGACGACTGTCGGACTGCTTTCGGTCGGTGTGCTCGTTTCCGGTATTCTTCTGTCGACCGCAGTCGTCGTCTTGGCAGCGGGCCAGAACCGGCGAAAACGGACCTGACACGGATAATGCTAGCCAAAGCCTTATCCTCCTCGGCGCTGTTTGAGTGATGCGGCACGCTGGCGTTCCTCGGGCCTTCCGATGGCCAGCTTTCGTCCTCATGGCCGTTTCAGGATGTGGCGGATCAGTTTCAGGATGTGGCGGATCAGCCGCCATCGAGCAGCCAACCTCACGAACCGAGGCGACCAACGAAGTATGGGCGCTTCGCCGGCTCGACGGCAAATCGGTGCAACTCGCCCGCCCCGAAACGGCGACCATTCAGTTCCTGGCCGATCACGGCGTCGGGGGAACATCCGTCTGTAACGATGTCGGCGGCAGCGAGCTCAAGCGGTTTTCGGGCCCCTCCGGCAAGGCAGGCGCGGTCAAACGCGATCGGACCGAAGCGACGATTACTACGGTTGTCGGATGCCTAGACGGGCGCGCAACCGAGGTCGCCGATCGGTTCTGGCGAAAGATGCGCATAGCGAATGCATGGTCGCTGCAAGGGAGGACGTTGCACATCAATTTCTCGGACGGGGGCGTTGCGGAACTGGTGCCAGCAGGAAAATCTGACTCGAAACGTAAGATCGGCTGCACAAACGGCAACTCGAGCAATCTCGATTGTCCAAGCCAGGGATAGGCTATTCTGACGACAGGGCGGTCGCCATCCCGTTTTGTCTCATGCGGCGTTGTCGATCCCCAGGTCGCTGAGCTTGCGGTACAGCGTCGAGCGGCCGATGCCGAGGCGGCGGGCGACTTCGGTCATGCGGCCGCGGTAATGGCCGATCGCCAGGCGGATGACGTCGGCCTCGATCTCCTCGAGCGCACGCAAATTGCCGTCGGGGCGGAACAGCGTGACGCCGCCGCCGCCCGCTGCAACTGCGGCAGGGCCGCGTTGGCGGTTGCCGAGCGCGGCGATCTGCGGGAAATCCTCTTCGGTCAGCGCGGCGCCTTCGCACAGCACGGCGGCGCGGAAGAGTGCATTCTGCAATTGGCGGACGTTGCCGGGCCAGTCGTACTGGACGAGGAGCTTCAGTGCGGCGTCGGTGATCCCGAGCGGCCTTAGCCCCGGTTGCTCGGCGATCCGCGCGAGCAGGTGACGGGCCAGCGCGGGAATGTCGCCGGTGCGTTCGCGTAAAGGTGGGATCGTCACCTGCACCGCGTTCAGCCGGTAATACAGGTCCTCGCGGAACCGCCCCGCCTCGACCTCGTCGAGCAGCCGCTGGTTGGTTGCGGCAATTACGCGGACATCGACGTCGCGCGCATGCCGTGCGCCGATCGGCTGGACCTCGCCGGTGTGGAGCAGATGGAGCAGCTTGGCCTGCGCCTCGAGCGGCATCTCGCCGATCTCGTCGAGGAACAAGGTGCCGCCATCGGCATCGTGGAAGCGGCCGATCCTGCGCTCGAACGCGCCGGTGAACGCGCCTTCCTCATGGCCGAACAGCTCCGATTCGATCAGATTGGCGGGCATCGCCGCGCAATTGACGGTGATCATCGGCTTCTTGGCGCGCGGCGAGGCAGCGTGGATCGCCTCGGCGACGACCGCCTTGCCGACCCCGCTCTCGCCCTCGACCAGCACCGCGACGCGCGCGCGGGCCGCCTTGGCCGCGATCGCCAGCGCGGCGCGGAAATCGGGGGAGGAGCCGACGATCTCGTCGAACGCGAGCAGGGCGGGGATCTTTTCGGTGAGCGGGCGCAGTTCGCCCGCCGCGGTGCCGGCGACGGCGGCCTCGAGCGCGGCGAGCACGCGGTCGGGGGCGAGCGGCTTGACCAGGAAATCGGTCGCGCCCGCGCGCATCGCCGAGACCGCGTGCGCAACCGAGCCATTGGCGGTGAGCATCAGGATCGGCAGCGCGGGGCGACGTTCGCGGAGTTCGGCGATCAGCGCGGTCGCGTCGCCATCGGGGGCGGAATGATCGAGCAGGATCGCGTCGAGTTGCATCCCGTCCTGCGTGCCGAGCGTGGCGATCGCCATCTCGCCATCGGTCGCGAACACCGCACGCCAGCCGCCACGGGCGGCAAGCGTCGCCACCAGCCGGCGCTGTGCAGGCTCGTCGTCGATCAATAATACTAGGCGCTGGCCGTTGCGCGTCATGGCGAATCCTGTCCCGTTCCGGCACGTGCAATAGCGCAGGCTAGTAAAGAGCGCCTTAAATGTCGTGCTTGGCGATCCCGGATGTGCGGGTTAAGGTCGGTGCCATAGAGGATGGCGCTCCGCGGATTGGGGCCAAAGACAGGGGCACGAACCATGGCCGGCAACGGAGACATGAAGGCGCACGTCGCGACCTATTCGAGCGTGACGGGGATGATGAAATGGGGCTCGGTCGGGTGCGCGCTGGTCGTCGCACTCGTCATCTGGTTGATTTCGTAACACCATGAAGATCGCCGTCCTGAAAGAGCAAGCGGACGGCGAGCGGCGGGTCGCCGCGACGCCGGAAACCGTGAAGAAGTTCATCGCGCTGGGGGCGGTGCTGGCGGTGGAGGCCGGGGCGGGCGAGACCGCGTCGATCGCGGATGCTGGCTATGCCGATGCGGGTGCGTCGGTCGGCGACCGTGCGGCGACGCTGGCGGGGGCGGATATCGTGCTCGGCGTGCAGGCGGCGGATCCCGCGACGCTCGTCGGCGTATCGTCGGGGGCGTGGGTGGTCGCCAGTTTCAATCCGTTCGGCGAGCGAGACCGGGTCGAAGCCTATGCCGCGGCCGGGTACGAAGCGCTGGCGATGGAGTTCATGCCGCGCATCACGCGCGCGCAGTCGATGGATATCCTGTCCTCGCAGTCTAACCTGTCGGGCTACAAGGCGGTGCTCGACGCGGCGGCCGAATATGGTCGCGCGTTTCCGATGATGATGACCGCGGCGGGGACGATTTCCGCGGCGAAGGCATTCGTGATGGGCGTCGGTGTCGCCGGACTCCAGGCGATCGCGACGGCACGACGGCTGGGCGCTCAGGTGTCGGCGACCGATGTCCGCGCCGCAACCCGCGAGCAGATCCAGTCGCTTGGGGCGAAACCGATCTTCGTCGAATCGGTCGCTGGGATCGAGGGCGAAGGGACGGGCGGATACGCCGGCGAGATGAGCCCCGAATACCAGGCGGCGCAGGCCGAATTGGTGTCGGGTCATATCGCCAAGCAGGATATCGTCATCACCACCGCGCTGATCCCCGGGCGTCCGGCGCCGAGGCTGATTTCGGCGGCGCAGGTGGCCAGCATGAAGCCGGGCTCGGTAATCGTCGATCTTGCGGTCGAGCAGGGCGGCAATGTCGAGGGCTCGGTCGCGGGTGAAGTGGTCGTGGTGAACGGCGTCAAGATCGTCGGCCACCGCAACGTGCCGTCGCGGTTGGCGGCAGACGCCAGCGCGCTGTTCTCCCGCAACCTGTTCAATTTCCTCAACGCCTTCTGGGACAAGGAGGCGGGCAAACCCGTGCTCGACGCAGAGATCGGCGACGCGGTGCGGCTGACGCAGGGCGGCAAGATCGTGAACCCGCGGTTGCTGTCTTGATCCTCTATCCTCCCCTTGCAGGGGAGGTGGCGCGCCTTGGCGCGACGGAGGGGTATCGCCGCTCGCTATTGTGCGCACCATTACGACGGGCGACACCCCTCCGTCAGGCTGGCGCCTGCCACCTCCCCTTACAGGGGAGGATTTAGACTTGCTCCAGGGGACCGGATCGATTGGAGCGCTGGCCAAGCAGCTTCGCGCGGCGATGTCTCCGCCTGAGATCGCATTGTGGGTTGCATTGCGGGAGCGACCGGCCGGTTTGAAGTTTCGGAAGCAGCATCCCTCGGGTCCGTACGTTGCGGACTTCTACTGTCATGTCGCGCGGCAGATCATCGAGGTTGACGGGCAGGCGCACGATTATGGTGATCGCCCAGCGCGCGACGCTGCACGCGATCGCTGGTTCGAAGGACGTGGCATCGCCGTTTTGCGCATTCCAGCCGTCGAGATTTTCCACGATTGCGACGGGATGGTTCGAGGTATCGTGGCGGTTGCCGCCGAGCGGCTTGCCGCACAGGAGGAATAGAATGGACTTTATCGCGATCCTGTCGATCTTCGTGCTGGCGTGTTTCGTCGGGTATTTCGTGGTGTGGGCGGTGACGCCGGCGCTGCACACGCCGCTGATGGCGGTGACCAACGCGATCTCGAGCGTGATCATCGTCGGCGCGCTTATCGCCGCCGCGGCGCCGACGGTCCTGGGGGCGATCGGTGCCGGGTCGGGCGTCGCGAAGGCGCTCGGGCTGCTCGCGGTGGTGCTGGCGAGCATCAACATCTTCGGCGGCTTTGCAGTCACCGCGCGGATGCTGGCGATGTACAAGAAGAAGGAACGGCCGGTCGCGAAGCCTTAAGGCCGTCACCCCAGCGAACGCTGGGGTCTCGTGCCGCAGGGACGCGTGCGACTACCGGGAGATACCAGCGTTCGCTGGCATGACGGCAAGGGGATGGAATGGAACACGCACTGACGGTCAGCCCTTGGGCATCGCTCGCCTATCTGGTCGCGGGGGTGTGCTTCATCCTCGCGCTGCGCGGGCTGTCGAGCCCGGCGTCGAGCCAGCGCGGCAACCGCTTCGGCATCATCGGCATGACGATCGCGGTCGTGACGACGCTGGTGACGCATGTGCCCGTCGTTCAGCGTCTTCTCGTTTCGGACGCCGGACCTGCGATGGCCGTGCGCACCATCGATTGGGTCACGGTCGTCGAAATCCTCGCGGCGATCGGCGTAGGCGCTGCGATCGGCCTCGTCACCGCACGCCGCATTGCGATGACCGCGATGCCGCAGCTCGTCGCCGCCTTCCATTCGCTCGTCGGCCTCGCCGCGGTGCTGGTCGGCGTCGCCGCGTACCTCAACCCGCAGGCGTTCGGGATCTCCGACCTCGTCATCCCGCTGATCGGCCAGCCCTTCGCGGTCATCCACCCGGTCAGCCGGATCGAACTCGGGCTCGGCGTGGCGATCGGTGCGATCACCTTCTCGGGCTCGGTCATCGCGTTCCTGAAGCTCAACGGCAACATGGGCGGCAAGCCGATCATGCTGCCCGGTCGCCACGTCATCAACATCGCGCTGCTCGCCGGCATCCTCGGACTGATCACGTATTTCGTCACCGATCAGTCGGCGTGGATCTTCTGGACGATCACGGTCTTGAGCTTCGTCATCGGCTTCCTCCTGATCGTCCCGATCGGCGGCGCGGACATGCCGGTCGTGGTCAGCATGCTCAATTCCTATTCGGGCTGGGCGGCGGCGGCGATGGGCTTCACGCTCCACAACAGCGCGATGATCATCACCGGCGCGCTGGTCGGCAGCTCGGGCGCGATCCTCAGCTACATCATGTGCCGCGCGATGAACCGCAGCTTCATCAGCGTGATCGCGGGCGGCTTCGGCCAGTCGTCGGATGCCGGCGGTCCGGCTGCGGCCAGCGATCGCCCATGGAAGCGTGGCTCGGCGGAGGATGCCGCGTTCCTCATGAGCCAGGCGGAGCAAGTGATCATCGTCCCCGGCTACGGCATGGCGGTCGCGCAAGCGCAGCACGTCCTGCGCGAGATGGGCGACAAGCTGAAGGCCGAAGGCGTCCGCGTGAAATACGCGATCCACCCCGTCGCGGGGCGCATGCCGGGGCACATGAACGTCCTGCTGGCGGAGGCGAACGTGCCGTATGACGACGTGTTCGAGCTCGAGGACATCAACAGCGAGTTCGCGCAGACCGACGTCGCGTTCGTGATCGGCGCGAACGACGTGACCAACCCGGCCGCCAAGACCGACAAGTCGTCGCCGATCTACGGCATGCCCGTGCTCGATGTCGAAAAGGCAAAGACCGTGCTGTTCATCAAGCGATCGATGGGCGGCGTCGGCTATGCTGGTGTCGATAACGACCTGTTCTACCGCGACAATACGATGATGTTGCTCGCGGACGCGAAGAAGATGGTCGAGGATATCGTCAAGGCGCTCGACTAGGTCTCGTATAGGCGGGCGTCCAATCCAACCGAAGTCGATCCAGTTCGAGTGTAAATCCGGAGATGATCGAGGTTAGTCTTCGCGACACAGCGGAGATGATCATGATCCTACCGGACGGCGAGGCCGACGACACGCGCTACGATACGGGTATCGCCGCGGTCCTTGTTGCAGCGACCGACGCGCCCGACCGGTTCTCCGCCGCGCTTGCCGCGATGGGGGGGCGGGTGGTCGCCACGATCGACTGGCAGGCGCCGTTCGGCCTGCATGCCACGCCGCAGGTTATCGTGGTCGAGACCGCGGGGGTGGACGTTGCAATCCTTGCCGAACATCTGCCGCGGATCGTCGAGCGCGCGGCCGTGCTGGAGGCGGGGCTGGTGGTCGCGATGGGGAGCGACCAGATCGACGCGGTCGCGGCGGCAACGCTTGGCGGCGGGACGATCCTGCTCGTCGATCCGAGCGTCGCGGACTGCATCGCAGCGATCGTCGTCGCCGCCGAGCGCGTCCGCAGTCCTGCTGGGGTGTTCGATGTCACGCGCGAGACCGACGGTACGCGGCTTGAGCGATTGAACACCGAGGTCGCGCGGATCGCCGAAGCGCTTGCCCGGCTGACCCGTGCCGAGATCGACGGCGATGCCCCCGCCGCGCCGATCGTTGGCGATCGGACGAACCGCTACGGCGCGCCGCCATCGCTGGCCGAGCCGAGCGCCGCCGACGTCCGGCGTGCCATCCGTGCGCGACGGTTGCGCGATCAGTTCTTCGGCACCGCATTGTTCGAGGATCCCGGCTGGGACATGCTGCTAGATCTCTACGCCGCCGAACTCGAGCGTGGCCGCGTGTCGGTGTCGAGCCTGTGCATCGCCGCCGCGGTCGCGCCGACCACCGCGCTTCGCTGGATCGCGCGGATGACCGACACGGGGCTGTTCGAACGCCGCCCCGATATGCACGACCGGCGGCGCGCGTTCATGGTGCTCTCCGACCGCGCGAGCGAGGCGATGCGCGGCTATATCGTAGCCACCAGGGGCGCCGACCTGCGGATTCCGTGACGATCCGCGCCCTTTTAGCTTGCCCCGGCCGCCCGGCTTTGGCATCGCACCCCAACCCGAGAGGGGCGATTAGCTCAGTTGGTAGAGCGTCTCGTTTACACCGAGAATGTCGGCGGTTCGAGCCCGTCATCGCCCACCATCCCTACAGCTCGCGGACCAGCCGCATAGCGACCGCGATCCAGGCCGGGTCTGCGATGGCCAGCGGCTGCGTGCCGGTGCCCGGCGGCAACAGCGTCACGCTGCCTTCGCCTCCTGTGAGTCGCCCGAACGCGAACCGCCCAGCTGGTTGCGGGACGAGCACGTCGCGGTTGAGTGCTGCGGCGAAACCCTCCGGCGCCAGCATCGCGCACCAGATCACGTCGCCCGCGCGGTAGTCGCCGATCCCGCCCGCCACCGTCACGGCGATTTGTCCGGGAGCGACCTGGGGCGGGGGCACGGTCGTGGTCCGGCGCGGCGCGTGGACACCGCGGCCGTCGAGGATCGCGGTGACGGGCAGGTCGGCGCGGTCGGGCAACGTCACGAGATCGCCCGCCTCAACGCCCAGCGCCGTGGCGATCCGATTGAGCCAGCCGACCGACACGGTGCGCGTGCCCGTTTCCAGCCGGCCGATCGTCTGCGCGGTTGTCGGCGGAACACAGCGCCGTGCGACATCCTCCAATGTCAGGCCCCTAGCGCGGCGGACTTCGCGAATGGCAGTGATCATTGCACGGTGATCATCGGAAGGCTCCAAACCAGATGGGTTATTCCTCTGTCCTACAACCATGTCGATATGGCAACCGGCGCAAGTGACGTGGAGCGACAACGGGAGACGGCGGATGCGCGAATTGGTGGAACGATCGATCGATTCGGAGGGCGTTCCGCAGCCATCGGGCGCGCGGCGTGGGCGGATGGTCACTGTCAATCTGGCGGAATCGCCGCTCGGATGGTTGCGGTCGCGCGGACTGGTCGACGCGCGGCAGTTCGCAGCGGGAGAACAATTGCGCGTGGATTACGAACGCGCCTCGATCGCGCCGAGCGTAACGATGCGCTGGGTGGAGCGAGTCGATGGAGGCGGGCATGATGGGCTAGATCCAACGTCCGCGCAGATCGCGGCGAAACGCCGGTTCGACACCGCGATCGCGGCGGCGGGGCCGGGGCTCGCGGATATCCTGTGGCGCGTGGTCTGCGCGGGGGAGGGGCTGCCCGCGGCGGAGAAGGCGCTGCACTGGCCAGCTCGCGCAGGGCGACTGGTATTGACGCTCGCGCTCGACCGGTTGGCCGCACACTATGGGATTGGGTAGTAGGCGGCGAACTATTCGATCCCCCCGCAAGGGGGAGGTGGCGCCGAAGGTGACGGAGGGGGAGGACGCGCAACGGACGTGCTCCCTTTCCTCCCCTCCGTCAGGCAAGGGCCAGCCACCTCCCCCCTTGCGGGGGAGGATCGTGAGGTCGACGATCCGGGCCGCGGGTTTCTTGTGGCCGATGTTAAGGGCCGGCAGCGAAGTCCTTCGCCTAGTCTCCCCACGAACAGGACTACACTCGCGCGCCGATCCGCCCACTCGCTTTGCCGGCCACGCGGCACTAAATGGTGGATATGCGCTTCGACCTCATCAAATGCCACGGCTCCGGCAACGACTTCCCCCTGATCGACGCGCGGGCGTCGACGTTGGACGATGCAGCCTGGGCGGCCGTCGCGCGCGCCCTCGCGGATCGGGACGGGCCGGTCGGTGGCGACGGGCTGCTTCTGCTCACCGGCGGCGACGAGACACGCGCATTCGGCATGCGGATGTTCAATTCCGATGGCAGCGAGTCCGAAACGTGCCTCAACGGCCTGCGATGCGTAGCGCGCGCCGGGTTCGCGGCGACCGGCACGGAAACCGCAACGGCATTGCTCAAGACCAGCGATGCGATCGTCGTGCACGACGCCGACATCGCGCCGGGCGTGTTCACCGTGCGCGAGATTGCGGGGCCCGCGTCGCTCGACGTTACCGCATGGCCGATGGAGGTCGGCGCGGACCGCGTCGTCGACACGCCGATCGCGGGCCTGCCGACCGCCCGCGCCTTCACCGCCGTCGCCATGCCCAACCCCCATCTCGTGACGTTCGTTGATGCGATCGACGAAGCCGAACTCGTTCGCGTCGGCGAGACGTGCGAGGCCGCACCCGACTGGCTCCCCAACCGCGCGAACGTCAGCTTCGTCGAAGTGCGCGGCGCGGACCTGTTCGTCCGCACCTTCGAACGCGGGGTCGGTCTCACCGACAGCTGCGGCAGCGCGATGGCGGCGTCGACCTACGCTGCGTGCCTGACCGGGCGGATCGCCTACGACACGCCGACCACCGTCTTCAACAAGGGCGGGCTCGTCCGCGCTGAGGCGAGCGAGGCGGCGATGGTCACGCTGTCGGGCAATGCGACGTTCGAATGGCGCGGGTCGATCGACGTCGATTTCGCGACGGCGACGGCAAGCGACCTGACGATCGCGCAGCACCATGATGACGAGATCGCGGCGTGGAAGAGGCTGATCGCAACGATCTGAAACGCGGCTGCATCATTCTTCCGATCCGGCCGTATCTTTCCACGAAAGCGTCGGACGACCGGCGCCGTGCAGGAGAGAGAAAGCCATGAATCACGTGTTTCGTACCGCGATCGTCGCCGCCGCCATCGCCGTCAGCGGTAGCGCGATCGTCGCCGCCCCGACCAACCCGAAGGTCGGCGGCGCCGCGATGTATCCGACCAAGACGATCGTCGAGAACGCGGTCAATTCGAAGGATCACACGACGCTGGTCGCCGCGGTGAAGGCTGCCGGCCTGGTCGAGACGCTGTCGGGCCCAGGTCCGTTCACGGTGTTCGCGCCGACGAACGCGGCGTTCAAGAAGCTGCCCGCCGGCACCGTCGACACGCTGCTCAAGCCCGAGAACAAGGCGCAGCTGTCCGCCGTGCTGACCTATCACGTCGTCCCCGGCACGATCACCGCAGCCGACATCGCCGCCAAGGCAAAGGCGAACGGCGGCACCGCGACCTACACCACGGTGCAGGGCGAGCCGCTGATGTTCATGAAGTCCGGCGCAGGCTGGGGCATCATGGACGGCAAGGGCCACAAGGGCCGCGTCACGATCGCCAACGTCATGCAGTCGAACGGCGTGATCCACGTCATCGACACGGTGATGCTGCCGTAATCGCGCATCCCGCGAGATAGCTGCCTCGATCCCCCACGAGGTAGTTTCGTCGGGCCCGTCGCCGGAAGGTGACGGGCCCGATTGCGTTTGCGGTTACTCTCCTCCCCTTTGAGGGGAGGTGGCTGGCGCAGCCAGACGGAGGGGTAGCGCGCTCTCGATAGGGGCATACCCCTCCGTCAGCCAAGCGGCTGCCACCCCCCCCTTGCAGGGGAGGATCGAACGTCAGCCGATCAGCAGGCCTGCTAGCGCTGCCGACATCAAGTTGGCCAGACTGCCCGCGGCCAGCGCGCGCAAGCCGAGCTTGGCGATCATCGGCCGCTGGTTCGGCGCGAGGCTGCCCGTCACCGCCATCTGGATCGCGATCGACGAGAAGTTCGCGAAGCCGCACAGTGAGAAGGTGATGACCGCGATCGTCCGCGCGCTCAGCCCTTGCTGCGTGCCGAGCGAGATGTAGGCGACGAACTCGTTCAGCACGATCTTCTGCCCGAACAGCCCGCCGGCGATCCCCGCCTCGCTCCACGGCACGTTCAGCAGGAACATGATCGGCGCGAAGACATAGCCGAGCAGCCCCTGGAAGCTCAGTCCCGGCAGCCCGATCATGTTGCCGAGCCCGCCGAGCAACCCGTTCGCGAGCGCCACCAGCGCCACGAATGCCAGCACCATCGCGCCGACCGCAACCGCCAGCCGCACGCCGGTCTGCGCGCCCTGGGCGGCCGCCATGATCAGGTTGGCGGGCTTTTCCTCGTCATGCGTGGCCTGCGGCATCGGCTCGCCCGCGCCCGATTCACCCGGCTGGTCGCCGAGCGCGAGTTCGCCCTCGGGCGGCATCACGCGGTCGGGCATGATGATCTTCGCCATCAGGATACCGCCCGGCGCTGCCATGAAGCTCGCGGCGAGCAGGTAATCGATGCGGATGCCCATCGACGCATACGCCGCGAGGATCGTCCCCGCGACGCCAGCCATGCCGCTGGTCATCACCGTGAACAGCTGCGCCGGGGTCAGCCCCGCCAGATACGGCCGGATAACGAGCGGCGATTCGCTCTGGCCGACGAAGATGTTCGCTGCCGCGCACAGCGATTCGACCTTCGAGACGCCGATGACCTTCTCGATCCCGCCGCCGACCCAGCGCACCACCAGCTGCATGATGCCGAGATAATAGAGGATCGAGACGAGGCTGGCGAAGAAGATGATCACCGGCAGCGCGGCGATCGCAAAACTTTGCCCGCCGATCTCGGGCGTCGCCATCTTGCCGAACAGGAATTCGGTGCCCTTCTGCGAATAGCCGAGCAGATTGGCGACGCCGCCCGACATGCTGCCCAGCACGACTTTGCCAATGCTCGAATACAGCACGAGCACCGCGATCCCGACCTGCAGCGCGAACGCGGCGCCGACGATGCGCAAGCGGATCGCGCGGCGATCGCTCGACAGCAGCACCGCGATGCCGAGGATGACGGCGATGCCTGCAAGGCCGATGACTAGTCTTTCCATGGACGCCCTGCATTTTAACTGACACGCGTGACCCCCCGGCCGCGCAAGCGACCGACATGACACGCGAGCGGCGTGCTCGCCAGTCTTTATGATGGGGAGGTCATTTGACGGCGCGCGCGATTCCGCTAGCGTCGCCGGCGATGGATAAGCCTGTTCCCGCGTTCCCGCGTTCGCTCTTCGTTTTCTCGGTCCTGTATGGCGGCATGGTGTGCATCGCCGGCGTGCTGGGGGTGAAGCAGGTCGCGCTCGGCCCGCTCGCGGTCGAGGCGGGGATCTTCGGCTTCCTCCTGCTAGTGGTGCTGAGCAGCGCGATTTCCGAGCTGCACGGCCAGAAGACCGCGACGTTCCTAGTGCGCCTCGGGTTCATCCCGCTGCTGGTGTCGGCGGCGCTGATCCACCTGGTGCTGGCACTGCCGCACGATCCGGGGATGTACCCGCCCGCAGTCGACGCGTTCCCGATCGTCGTCGGCCAGAGCTCGCGAATGATGATCGCCGGGCTGATCTCCTACGGTATCTCGCAGACGCTCAACGTGCTGATCTTCTCGAAGCTGTCGGGACAGGTCGGCAGCGGTGACGGCAAGCTGGTGTGGCTGCGCGGGATGATCGCGAGCATCATCTCGCAGATCATCGACACGATCCTGTTCATCACCATCTCGTTCCTCGGCGAACGGCCGATCCTCGGGCTGATGGAAGGGCAGATGCTGACCAAGGTCGTGCTGTCGATCGTGCTGGTGCCGTTCATGATCACATTTTTCGTGCGGCTGGGCCGGCGGCTAGACCGGGTCTGATTTGAAGGCCGCATCCTAGGCCCGTCATCCTTTACGCTCGTCCCCCCCAAAGCCCATCGCCCCCCAAAGCCCATCCCCCCAAGCCCGTCACTCCCTAAGCCCGTCACCCCCCCCCCACGCCGGTCACCCCAGCGAAAGCTGGGGTCTCCCCCTGGGCGGATGCAGCGGCTCGAACCGGGAGATCCCAGCTTTCGCTGGGATGACGGATGGGGCCGACGTGGGATGTGTCACGCTACGCCACGCCACGCCACGCCACGCCACGCACGTTCCTCGGATGACGAACCGCCTGCGACTGGCTAAAGCGCGGGCATGACCGATCACACGCCCGATCCCGCCCTGCTCGCCAAGGCGGAAACGCTCACCGAGGCGCTGCCGTATCTGCAGCGCTACGCCGGCAAGACGTTCGTCGTGAAATACGGCGGCCACGCAATGGGCGACCCCGAGCTCCAGCGCGATTTCGCCGAGGACATGGTGCTGCTGAAGGCGGTCGGCATCAACCCGGTGGTCGTTCACGGCGGCGGCCCGCAGATCGGCGCGATGCTGAAGCGCCTCGGCGTCGAATCGCGCTTCGTCGATGGCCTCCGCGTGACGGATGCGGAGACCGCGCAGATCGCCGAAATGGTCCTCGCAGGCTCGATCAACAAGGAAATCGTCGGCTGGATCGGCCAGGCCGGCGGTCGCGCAGTCGGTATCTCGGGCAAGGACGCCGGCCTCGTCCTCGCGCAGAAAGTCGGCCACGGCCGCGAGCCGGACAAGCTCCAGGGGATCGAGCGTCACGTCGATTTGGGCTTCGTCGGCGAACCGATCGCGGTCGACCGGACGATCCTCGACACGCTGATCGCCGCCGACATCATCCCGGTGATCGCCCCGATCGGCATCGGTGCCGACGGCCACACCTACAACATCAACGCCGACACGATGGCTGGCGCGATCGCCGCGGCGATGGGGGCGGCGCGGTTCTTCCTGCTGACCGATATCGTCGGCGTGCTCGACAAGCAGGGTGAACTGCTCACCGATCTCGACCCCGCGCGGATCGCCGAACTGCGCGCCGACGGCACGGTGACCGGTGGCATGATCCCGAAGCTCGACACTTGCGTCGCTGCGGTCGAATCAGGCGTCGATGCCGCGGTTATCATCGACGGCCGCGTTCCCCACGCGATGCTGCTAGAGATCTTCACCAAGCAGGGCGCGGGGACCTTGGTCAGCGCCAACGGGCGCACCCGGTAACGCGCGACGGGTGTCACCCTCACTACCCCCACATCCGTCATCCCAGCGAAAGCTGGGATCTCCCGGTTCGAGCCGCCCGCCCGCCAGCGGGGATACCCCAGCTTCCGCTGGGGTGACGATAGATGGGGTGACGATAGTCGGTCGGCGCGCGCGAGCGGCGGCGAAAACGACCGACACCACAGGACTTCTCGTTCTTCACGCCCCCCACATCCGTCATCCCAGCGAAAGCTGGGATCTCCTGGCTCGAGCCGCGCACCCGCCAACCGGGATACCCCAGTTTTCGCTGGGGTGACGGGCTGGGGCTGGTGGGACTATCGCCTAAGCAGGGCTTCTCGTTCTCCCCCCGCCACCTTATATCGGCAATACACCAGCGGAGACCCTTGCCTTGATCGCCCTTCTTCAGATCGTCCAGTTGCTGCTCAACCTCGTCTGGTGGGTCATCGTCATCCAGGCGGTGCTGTCGTGGCTGATCGCGTTCAACGTCATCAACACGCACAGCGATTTCGTCCGCACGGTGTGGAACGCGCTGCAGAAGATCACCGAGCCGCTCTACCGCCCGATCCGCCGCATCCTCCCCGATTTCGGCGCGCTCGATCTGTCGCCGCTGGTCGTGCTGCTGATCCTCTACATCCTGACCAACATCGTCATCCCGAACATCGCGCAGAACTACCTCGTCGCAGCCTATTGATCGGCCTGTTGATCGGGCCGGCAGCCTGGCGCGCGGTCGATGACGGCCTCGCGATCGCCGTCCGCGTAACCCCGCGCGGCGGTCGCGACGCACTCGCCGCCGGAACGTCCGAGCATTTCGCCGCGCGATTGGCAGCCGCCCCCGTCGATGGCGCCGCAAACGCCGGTCTCGTCGCCCTCGTCGCCAAGACCTTCGGCGTACCCAGGCGCGCCGTAACGATAATCTCCGGCGACACCGCCCGCCTGAAGCGCCTGCACATCGCCGGCGACTCCACTGTGCTGGCGGAAATCGCGTCCGCGCTCTATGGGCCGCGGGCATGAGCGCGACCATCATCGACGGCAAGGCCTTCGCCGCCGGCCTCCGGGCCCGTATCGCAGACGGCGTCACCGCCTTCAGGGCGCAGGCGGGCCGCGCGCCCGGCCTCGCCGTCGTGCTGGTCGGCGAGGACCCCGCCTCCAACGTCTATGTCCGCTCGAAGGGGAAGGCGACGCGCGAGGCCGGGATGGAAAGCATCGAGCACCGGCTCCCCGCCGACGTGCCCGCCGAAGACCTGCTCGCGCTGGTCGCGACGCTCAACGCCGATCCGACGATCGACGGTATCCTTGTCCAACTGCCTCTGCCGAAGCATATCGACGAGCAGACGGTGATCTCGGCGATCGACCCCGACAAGGACGTCGACGGCTTCCACCCGATCAACGCCGGCCGCCTCGCGACCGGTCTGCCCGGCTTCGTCCCCTGCACGCCGTATGGCTGCGTGATGCTGTTGAAGAGCGTGCTGCCGAGCCTGAGCGGGCTCGAGGCGGTCGTCGTCGGTCGCTCGAACATCGTCGGCAAGCCGATGGCGCAATTGCTGCTCCGCGAAAGCTGCACCGTCACCGTCGTGCATAGTCGCACGCAGGACGTGCCCGCGCACATCCGCCGCGCCGACATCGTCGTGGCCGCGGTCGGCATCCCGCTGATGATCAAGGGCGACTGGCTCAAGCCCGGCGCGACCGTCATCGACGTCGGCATCAACCGCACCGACGCCGGCCTCGTCGGCGACGTCGATTCCGCGAGCGCGGTCGAGGTCGCGGGCGCGATCACGCCGGTGCCGGGCGGCGTCGGGCCGATGACGATCGCCTGCTTGTTGCGTAATACTTTGGTCTCGGCAGGCCGCCGCGAAGACGTCGCGATCGAGGAGTCGAGCCTGTGATCGAACTCTACATCTCGTCGCTGATCACGTTCTTCGTGGTCATCGATCCGCCCGGCTGCGCGCCGATCTATGCCGGGCTGTCGGCAAGCGCCTCGTCCCTCCAGAAGCGGGCGATGGCGATCCGCGCGGTCGGCGTGTCCGCGCTGATCCTGTTCGTGTTCGCGCTGTTCGGCGAGGCGTTGCTCAAGGGCCTCGGCATCAGCCTCGCCAGCTTCCGCATCGCCGGCGGCATCATGCTGTTCCTGATCGCGCTCGAAATGGTGTTCGAAAAGCGCACCGAACGCCGTGAGGACCGCGCCGCCAAGGTCGCGAGCGATCCCGAGGTCGAGGACGTCTCGATCTTCCCGATGGCGATGCCGATGATCGCCGGGCCGGGCTCGATCGCGTCGGTGATGCTGTTGATGAGCCGCAACAGCGGGATCGAGCGCTCGGCGGTCGTGCTGGCGGCGATGGTCACGATCCTGCTGCTGACGCTGGTCGCACTGCTCGCGGCGGGGCCGATCATGCGGATCCTAGGCGCGAAGATCGAGGCGGTGATCACCCGGTTGCTCGGCGTGCTGCTGGCCGCGCTGGCGGTGCAGTTCGTGCTCGACGGCTTGTCGGTCGTGCTGCGCTAGTCCGTCATCCTGGGGCGAATCCAGGATGACGGACGAAGGTTAGTCTACCTTGAACAGTCGCAACGGCGACTTCGCCGGCAGCGGCAGAGGCGTCAGCCACGCCGGCACCTCGTTCTTCGCCAGCTCGGCATAGAACCCCTTCGGGCTGCGCGCCTTGTAGTTGGTCGACTCCGCCGCGTTGGGGCAGAGCAGGAGCATCGTTGCGCCGTGGCGCCTGATGATCGCATGCGCCTGGTCCGGCGTCCTCCCGAACGCATGCTGCACATCGAGGATCGCATCGCCGTTGCGGTGGTACGGCCCCGCGATCGCATCGTGATGCGTGATCGTGATCAACCGCGGCCCCATGTCGACGAAGGTAAACACGGTCTGCGGGGGATACTTGTCCAGCGCGAGCAGCACGGTCGTCCGCAGGCAGTTCCCCGTCGCCATATTGACGCGCTTTTCATACGGCTTCGGCCGGTCGATCGGGAAATACTGGATCAGCATCCCGGCAAACAGCCCCGACACGATCAGGAAAGCACTGACCGTTCCCAGCACGCGCACCGCCACCGATCGGTTGCCGAGCAGCCGCGGCAGGATCAGCCACCCCAGCGCCGTCGCCCCCGGAATCGCCAGCAACTGCGCCGCCGGACCCGCGCGGACCTGCCACAACAGCATCGCACACGCGAACGCGGTGAACAGCGCGACCGCTGCCCAGCCGACCGCCCGGTCGTCGCGACGCGCGCGCCAGGCTGCAAGGATAGCCCCGATCAGCCCGATGATCGGCAGCGTCGCCAGCGCGAACCCGACCCGGAAACTATGCTTGTAGATCGGCTTGGCCTCGCGGACATTGTCCAGCCAGTTGCGCTGCAGCTCGGGCGAGATCCCCTCGGGCCGCCCCAGACACTGCGGAAACACCAGCGCAAAGCCAGCAACGATCGCCGCACCCGCAACAACCGCCAGCGCAAGCCGAGCCCCCCGCGACGCCGGCCCGAACCGCGCCAGCAGGAACAGCAACATCCCCGCCGCGATCATCACGCTCAACCACACCGGCGTCAGCGCATCGCACCGCATTGCCTGGTTGGCGTTCGATGCGAACAGCGCGAACCCGAGCGTGCTGCCCCCACCCAGTGTCAGCGCATAGATCGACAGCCGCTCGGCCTCCGACCGGTCCCACACCCAGCGCAGGGCGATGATCGCCCCCGCCATCGCCGCATACGGCAACAGCTCGAGCCCGATCGACAGCGACACCGCGCTCGCAAGCCCGACCATCGCGCCGCCACGACGCCCGTTCGTGTCGCACAGGCCCGCCACCGTCAGGCTCAGCATGGCCAGCTGCCAGCCGTGATGATCGATCCGCTCGGGCATGAACATCAGCATCGTGCCGGTCGCGCCGACCATGATCACGACGGCAAGCGGCCAAGCGTAAGGGCTGATCAGCCGCCGCACCGTCGCGCCGATGCCGAGCATCGCGATCGACAGCGGCAACAGCGGCGCGATCCCGCACGCGAGCCGCTCCGCCCAACTGTTGGTGGTGAACAGGCGGAAGAACAGGATCAGCCCCGCGATCGGCAGGTCGACGATGCGGCTCCAGTGGATGTCGAACCCGACCGGGGGGTTCATCCGGTAATTGCGCAGATCGTACCAGCCCTGGCCGTCCAGCAGCGCACGGACCTGCATCAGCCGCATGTTGTCGTCGGTATCGCCGAGCGACAGCCAGCGGATCTGGCCCCAGCGATCGAACATCGACCACGCCGCCACCGCCACCCAGGCGAGCAGCGTCAACGCGATCCAATGCCGGTCGAGTGCGTCGAGCAGCGTGTTCCGCGGCGTCGACTGCTCGGGGGGTGGTGCCTGATCCAAAACGCTTTCCTCCAGCCCACACGCACTCTAGATGCGCGGGCATATCTAACGCGTCGCTCTATCGCGGTGTTGGTAAAGAACAAGGCGGGCATGCAGGCGATTTGGCGACAGGTTGAGCAGATGCGGGCGAGCGGCGTGCTCGGCCAGCTCGTGCGCTTCGGCATCGCCGGCGGCATTTCCAGCGTCGTGTACTCGCTCGTCTACCTGCCGCTGACCGCGTACGTCTTCCCGCCCCGCCAGGCGGTGGCCGCGGTGCCGTTCGCGTTCGTCGTCGCGGTGACAGTCGGGTTCTTCCTGCACAGCCGGTGGAGCTTCAAGGGCCACGCGAAGGAGCCGGGCGCGGGCCGGCACGTCAAGTTCGTGATTGTCCAGGGCTCGGGCCTCGCGCTCAACGCGGTAATCACGTGGATCGGGACCGCGTTGCTCCACCTGCACCCGTGGATCCCTCTGATCCCCGCCGTCTTCCTTGCCGCGATCGTGACGTTCGTGCTCAACCGTCTCTGGGTTTTCAACTGAAATGGCCGACAAGTAATGGACCGCATCGTCTACGACCGGATGGCCGCCCACGATTCCACCCACTGGTGGTACCGCGCGCGCCGCGACATCCTCGCGGATTACCTGACCCGCTACGGCGCGTTGCCGAAGAATGCGAAGATCCTCGAGATCGGTTGCGGCACCGGGCATAACCTGCCGATGCTGGCCGAGTTCGGCGAGATCGATGCGATCGAGATCGACCCCGCAGCACGCGAGATCGCCAGCGAGCGGCTCGGCAAGCCGGTCGGCGCGGCGCCCTTGCCCGAACTCCCCGGCGTGCCCCGCAAGCATTACGACCTGATCGCGGTGCTCGATGTGGTCGAGCATATCGAGGACGACGTCGCCGCGTTGAAGGCGATGGCGGATTGCCTCGCGCCCGGCGGCAAGATCCTGATCGCAGTGCCGGCGCATGCGTGGCTGTGGAGCGCGCATGACGTGGTGAACCACCATCATCGGCGCTACTCGAAGGCGACGCTGAAGTCGGCGATCGAGACGGCTGGGCTGAAGCCGGAGAAGCTCGGGTATTTCAACTCGCTGCTGTTCCCGCTGGCGGCGGCCGCGCGGATCGCAGGGCGGATGACCGGTCGTGAAGACAGCGACGATTCGCCGCCGCCGAAGTTGGTGAATGCTCTGTTCGAGAAGATCTTCCGGCTGGAGCGGCATCTGGTGGGGCGTATGCCGATGACGCCTGGTGTCTCAATCGTAACGCTGGCGGTGCCGCGATAAGCCTCCTCGATTCTCCCCTTGCAGGGGAGGTGTCGCCTAGCGACGGAGGGGTGACGTCCTATCGAGAGCAGGTCACCCCTCCGTCAGCGCTGCGCGCTGCCACCTCCCCTGCAAGGGGAGGATGGGCGGTAAATTCGGTGCGGCGGGGGTGAAGGACACCCGCGCTGGATTTCTTAGGGAAGCACCACCCCGGCGAAGGCCGGGGCCCAATTGGGCGACGTGGCAAATTGAGGTCCGCGCTCCGTTACTGCAACCTTTCCAATTGGGCCCCGGCCTTCGCCGGGGTGGTGGGAGGATCGGGGTAGGCGGTGTTCGTCAGTCTACGTGGTTTGGTAGAGACGTGTCAGGCAACCGCGCCATTTCCACCGGCTTAGCACGAAACCCCAAGGTCGCCTTGCCCTGGATCGGGCCGGCGACGTCCGCGACGATATACAGCGGCCGCCGCTTCGACTCGACGTATAGCCGCCCGAGATATTCCCCGATCATCCCCAGCACGAACATCTGCACCGCGCCCAGGAACACGGTCACGAGCATCGTCGAGGTCCAGCCCTGCACCGCGCTCCCCGACAGCCAGCCGATCGCGATATAGACGAATAGCAGCAGCGACACACCGGTCAGCGCGAGCCCGGCATGGCTGGCAAAGCGCAAGGGAGCAGTGGAGAACCCTGTGACGGCGTCGAACGCGAGGCGGATCATCTTGGCCAGCGGGTAGTTCGTCTCGCCCGCCAGTCGCTCGGCGCGGTCGTAGGGGAAGGGGACCTGACGGAAGCCGATCCAGGCGACCATGCCGCGGATGAAGCGCGCCTGTTCGGGGAGCGACAGGAACGCATCCAGAGCCCGCCGGCTCATCAGGCGGAAGTCGCCGGTGTCGAGCGGGATCGGCGTCTCGGTCATCCGCGTCAGCAGGCGGTAGAAGGCGGCGGCGGTGGCTTTCTTGAAGACCGTTTCGCCCGCGCGCTGGCGGCGGACGGCGTAGACGACGTCGGCCTGGCTCGCCGCCATCGCCGCGCGCATGTCGGACAGCAGTTCGGGCGGGTCCTGGAGGTCGGCGTCGATGATCAGGATCTGCTCGCCGGCGCACAGATCCAGGCCGGCGGTGAGGGCGAGTTGGTGGCCGTGGTTGCGCGAGAGGTTGATCGCGACCAGCCTCGGGTCGGCGGCGGCGAGGCGCTGCATCACGGGCCAGCTGTCGTCGCGCGAGCCGTCGTTGATGAGGACGATCTCGTAATCGTCGCCGACCGCGACCTTGGCCGCGCCGGAAATGCGCGCGTGCAGGATGTCGAGGCACGCCGCCTCGTTATAGCAGGGGACGACAATCGATAACGCTGGACGGTTCATTCGCCCCGTCTAGCGTCCGTCGCGCCCGCCGTCATCGTCGGATGTTTCTACACCCGTTCCACGGTGTGCACCGCATCCGCCGCGCGGAGGCCTGCCATCAGCCGCATCAACTGCTGCACGTCGTGCACCTCGACGTCGATCTCGTTGGTGTGGAAGCTCTTGTCGCGCGTATCGAGCCGCAGGTTGATGATGTTCGCCTTGTGGCTGCCGATGATCGACGAGACGATGCCGAGCGAGCCGGGCTCGTTCTTCACCATTACCGATATGCGCGCGACGGCGCCTTCGGTCTCGTCGCCCCAGGCCACGTCGACCCAGTCGGTCTCGTTCTCCGAGCGCTCGGCGAGTTCACCCAGCACCCGGCAGTCGATCGCGTGGACCTCGATCCCCGCGTCCGGCCGACGCAGGCCGACGATCCGGTCGCCCGGTACGGGATGACAGCACGTCGCGAGGTCATAGGCGACACCGGGGGTCAGCCCCTTGATCGAGATCGCGCTCGATTGTGGGGCGAGTGCATGAGTCACGTCCGCGCCTGCCGAGCCCGGCATTAGTGCTTCCATTACCGCGGCATCGGACAGGGTTCGGCGCGCGATCGCGACCATCAGCGACGAATCGTCGGGCAGCTTCAGGCGCTTCAGCGCGTGGCTGAGCGCATCCGTCCCGATCTGCGCGGGCAGGCGCGTGACGATGTCGTCGTACAGCGTGCGCCCGAGTGCAATCTGCTCGACACGCTCCTTCTGACGCAGGTGACGGCGGATCGCGGCGAGCGCCTTGCCGGTGGTCGCGACATTCAGCCATTGCGGCTGCGGCGATTGGCCCTTCGAGCGCAGGATCTGCACTTGATCCCCGTTCTCGATCACGGTCGACAGCGGCACGACGCGGCCGTTGACCTTCGCGCCGACCGCCTGGTCGCCAAGATCGGTGTGCACCGCGTACGCGAAGTCGATCGAGGTGGCGCCCTTGGGCAGCTGGATCAGCTCGCCCTTCGGCGTGAACGCGAAGATGCGATCGGTGTACATCGCCATCCGCGTATGTTCGAGCAGCTCTTCCGGGCTCTCGGCGGTATCGAGGATCTCGACGAGGTCGCGGATCCAGCTGACTTGCCGGTCGCTGCCGTTGATCTGCTGCTTGTACGCCCAGTGCGCCGCCAGCCCGAACTCGGCCTGTGCGTGCATGTCGGCGGTGCGGATCTGGATCTCGATCCGCGCGCTGTCGGCGTGGATCACCGAGGTATGCAGCGAGCGATAGCCGTTGCGCTTGGGCGTCGAGATGTAATCCTTGAACCGGCCCGGGACCATCGGCCAGCGCTGATGGATGATCCCGAGCACCCGGTAGCAATCCTCCTCGGTCGGCACGATCGCGCGGAACGCCATCACGTCGGAGAGCTGTTCGAAGCTGATGTGCCGCTCCGACATCTTCCGGAAGATCGAATAGGGATGCTTCTCGCGCCCCGAGATTTCCGCCTCGACCCCGGCGCGCGACAGCACCAGCTTGAGGCCGGAGGCGATCTTGGCGATGCGGTCGCCGTCGCCCTTTTTCAGCTGTTCGAGGCGGCGATTGATCGATTCGGAGGCTTCGGGTTCAAGCTGTTCGAACGCCAGCGACTGCATCTCGCGCATGAACTCATACATGCCGATCCGCTCGGCGAGCGGCGCGTAGATGTCCATCGTCTCCTTGGCGATGCGACGGCGCTTCTCGGGCTTGGCGATGTGGTGCAGCGTCCGCATGTTGTGCAGGCGGTCGGCGAGCTTGACCAGCAGCACGCGGATGTCGTCGGACATCGCGAGCAGGAACTTACGCAGATTTTCCGCCGCCCGCTCGTTCTCGGTCTGCGCCTCGATCTTGCTGAGTTTGGTTACGCCGTCGACGAGCCGCGCGACCGACGGGCCGAACAGCCGCTCGATCTCCTCCGGCGTGGCGACCGTATCCTCGATCGTGTCGTGGAGGATCGCGGTGGCGATCGTCTCGGCATCGAGGTGCAGATCGGTGAGGATGCCCGCCACCTCGATCGGGTGGCTGAAATACGGATCGCCGCTGGCGCGCTTTTGCGACCCGTGGGCCTGCATCGAGAAGACATAGGCGCGGTTCAGCATCGCCTCGTCGGCGTCGGGATCGTAGTCGAGGACGCGATCGACCAGTTCATATTGGCGCAGCACCCGCCATAGATGGGGCCGGGCAGGGACTTTTGGCAACAAAAAGCGTCGCATCACTGTGATCTAGTGGTTGCGTCAGCCATTCGTGGGCAGCGCATAACGTAGGATAAGCGGGGCGTTTCGCTTCTGCGGCTTATGCGGTACGTTCGCGGCGGATGAGGATGACGTGATGGGCAAATTGCGCGAACCATTGCTGGAATGCAGCCTGCCCGCCGCGCTGGAAGCGATGGGCGAGCGCTGGTCGTTCCTGATCCTGCGCGCGGCGTTCAATGGCCTTCATCACTTCGAGGAGTTCCAGTCCGAGCTCGGCATCGCGCGGAATATCCTCGCTAACCGGCTGGCGCGGCTGGTCGAGCACGGCATCCTGGAGCGGCAGCCGATCCCGGAGGATCGGCGCAAGATCGCCTACGGTCTGACCGACAAGGGGTTCGCGCTGCTGCCGACGATGATTGCGCTGCGGCAATGGGGCGAGCGATGGGAGACGTGCGTGCCGGCGTTTCCGATCCTGGTCGACGAACGCGATCGGCGGCCGTTGCAGCCGGTGTCGGTGCGGGCGCATGACGGCCGGGTGCTGGGGAAGGGGGACCTGATCTGGGCGCTGCCTGGGGAGGTTGCGGGCGTGGAGGCTGAGGCGGCAGAGTAACTGCCGTCGCACGTACTTCCTTGTTCTCCCGCGAAGGCGGGAGCCCAGTCTGGACCCCCGCCCTCGCGGGGGAACATGCTCTCTTCGGGTTATTGGGTCGGTAACGCTTCCAATACCGTGCGGATCGCGTCGGGCAGGGGCACCGGCCGCCCCGTCTCAAGATCAACGTGCACGCTGACCATCGTGATCACGGTATGCAGCTCGCCCGTCTCTGCATGCGCCAGCTCGAACCGCTTCGTCAGGCTGGTGGTGCCGAGCTTTTCGATCCGGACGAACGCCTCGACCGTATCCCCCAAGCGGAACGGCTTGAGGTAATCGATCTCCGTCCGGCGGACGTTGAACTCGGTGGTCGGCCAGATCTCCGGCAGCGCTTCGGCGATCCCGGTCCATTCCCAGAATTCCGTGACCGCGACGTCGGCATATTCGAGATAGCGCGAGTTGAAGACGATGCGCTGGCCGTCGATCTCGGCGTAGCGCACGCGGAAACGCGTCGAGAAGGCGAACCCCGGCCGCATCTCAGAAGATCAGCTTTACGCCGACCAGCGCCAGCACCGTCGCCAGCACCGGCACCAGCACGCGGTCGGAGACGCGCGTGGCGATCAGGCTCCCGACGATGATGCCGGGGATCGACCCGATCAGCAGCGACACGAGCAGGTCGACGTCGACCGAACCGAGGATCCAGTGGCCGATCCCGCCGAGCAACGTCAGCGGCACGGCGTGGGCGATGTCGGAGCCAACCAACCGGTTGATCGGCAGCGTCGGGTACAGGATCAGCAGTGCGGTCATGCCCAATGCGCCAGCGCCGACCGAGGTCAGCGAGACGAGCACGCCGAGAACTGCGCCGAGCAGGACGGTCAGCATCGCCTGGCGCTCACCGCCGACCGTGCCGATGCGCGGGGTCAGCCACGCGACGATCTTGCCGCGAAAGAACGTCGCGACCGCCGACAGGATGAGCGTCACGCCGAGCACGACGGTGATCGCGTGGCCGGTGTCGGACGATTTCTCGCCGAGATGGTTGAGCACCAGCAACGTCGCGATCGCCGCGGGGACGCTGCCGGTGGCGAGCCGGCGCACGACTTGCCAGTCGACCGTGCCGCGCCAGCCATGCACCGTCGTCCCGACCGTCTTGGTCGCCGACGCGTAGAGCAGGTCGGTGCCGACCGCGGTGGCGGGGTGGAAGCCGAAGACGAGCACCAGCAGCGGCGTCATCAGCGACCCGCCGCCGACACCCGTCAGACCGACGATGAGGCCGACGAGCACGCCGGCCACCGAATATAACGGATTGATATCCACGCTGGCGAAGGTCAGCCGGCGCCACGCGCGGGCGTGTTGACGCCCATCGACTGGAGATATTTCTTCACGTTGCGCGCCGCCTGGCGGAGCCGCTGTTCGTTCTCGACCATCGCGATTCTCACATAGCCCTCGCCGTTTTCGCCGTAGCCCACGCCTGGAGCAACGGCGACATGCGCGTGAGTCAGCAATTGTTTGGTGAACTCAAGGCTACCTAAGTGCGCGAGTGCGGGCGGCAGGGGGGCCCACGCAAACATGCTCGCGCGGGGGCTCGGTATGTCCCAGCCAGCGCGGCCAAAGCTCTCGACCAGCACGTCGCGGCGCTTGTGATAAAGCTGGCGGTTGCGTTCGACGATGTCCTGCGGGCCGTTGAGCGCGGCGCAGGCGGCGGCCTGGATCGGGGTGAACGCGCCGTAGTCGAGGTACGACTTCACCCGCGTCATCGCCGCGATCAGCGTCTTGTTGCCGACCCCGAAGCCCATCCGCCAACCGGCCATCGAATAGGTCTTGCTGAGCGAGGTGAACTCGATCGCGACATCCTTCGCGCCCGGGACCTGGAGGATCGAGGGGGTCGGCTTGCCGTCGAAATACAGCTCGGAATAGGCGAGATCGGAGATCACCCATAGCTTGTGCTTCTTGGCGAACGCGACGACGCGCTCGTAGAAGGCGAGGTCGACGACTTCGGCGGTCGGGTTCGACGGATAGCCCATCACCAGCACCGACGGCGCGGGCACGGTGAACGCCATCGCGCGCTCGAGGCTCTCGAAATACGCCTCATCCGGCGTGGTCGGCACCGCGCGGATCGTCGCGCCGGCGATGATGAAGCCGAAGGTGTGAATCGGGTAGGACGGGTTGGGCGCGAGCACGACGTCGCCGGGCGCGGTGATCGCGGTGGCCAGGCTCGCGAGGCCTTCCTTCGAGCCCATCGTCACGACGACCTCGGTCTCGGGATCGACGTCGACGCCGAAGCGGCGGCCGTAGTAATTCGCCTGGGCTTTTCGCAGGCCTGGGATGCCCTTCGACTGCGAATAGCCGTGCGCGCTGGGTTTACGCGCGACTTCGACGAGCTTCTCGATGACATGCTCGGGCGGCGGCAGGTCGGGATTGCCCATGCCGAGATCGATGATGTCCTCCCCGCCCGCGCGCGCCGCAGCCCGCATCGCGTTCACTTCGGCGATGACGTAAGGGGGCAAGCGTTTGATGCGGTAGAAGTCTTCGGACATGATCGGCCTCATGTTGGAGGAGCGGGTGCTGTACCGCAGGTCAGCGGGGGCGTCACCCAACGAAAGCTTGCGTGTTGTGAGGAGGCGGGCCGAGGCAGCCCGCCGTTGCTCCAAATCCCACCTCTCCCGTCACCCCAACGAAAGCTGGGGTATCCCTGTTGTTGAAGGGGGTGGCCCGAACCGGGATACCCCAGCTTTCGCTGGGGTGACGGGTTTTGTTGCGATCGACGCGCTTTCTCGGGCGACGGGCTTTTCTCGGGTGGCGGGCTTTGTTGCGAGTGACGGCAGAGACGAGTGACGCCGGAGACGAGTGACGGAAGGGGCGGGTGACAGTCGCCTTCCGCTTGGCCGACACCTGCGGTAAGCTCCGGAAAAAGCAGAGGACGTCATGGCCGAAACTCCTCCTACTCCGAGCCTGCCCGATCTCCAGCATTGGACCTGGGTGATGGGTCGTGCGCAGCAGATGATGATGGAGCAGGGCTTGGCGGCGATGCAGCCCAAGCCCGAGGGCATCCCCGTGATTCCGGGCTTCACCGACCCCGCCACGCTCGAACGCGCACGCGATTTCTGGGCCGAGAGCCTGACGTTGTGGCAGCGATTTCTCGATCCCGCTAAGGCGCCCGATCCCGCGCCCGTCACCGACAAGCGTTTCAAGGCGCCGCAGTGGCGCGAACCCGTGTTCGACCTGATTCGACAGAGTTATCAACTCATCGGCGACCACATGCTACGCGGTGTCGAGGCGGTCGACGGGCTCGACCCCAAGCAGAAGGAGCAGTTGCGGTTCGCGACCAAGGGGTTCGTCGATGCGATGAGCCCGACCAATTTCGCGCTGACCAACCCGCAGGTGATCGAGAAGACGATCGAGACGCGCGGCGAGAATCTGCTGAAAGGCTTGCAGAACATGATGGCGGATCTTGCCCGTGGGCAGGTGACGCACACGCCGGAGGGCGCGTTCGAGCTTGGCCGCAACCTGGCGATGACGCCGGGCAAGGTCGTCAAGCGCACGCCGCTCTATGAGCTGATCCAGTACAGCCCGACCACGGACAAGGTGCTGGCGACGCCGCTGGTCATCTTTCCGCCGTGGATCAACCGGTTCTACATCCTCGACTTGACGCCGGAGAAGAGCTTCATCCGCTGGGCGGTCGAGCAGGGCATCACCGTGTTCATGGTGTCGTGGAAGTCGGCCGACGCGAGCATGAAGGACATCGTCTGGGACGATTATATCGCCGCGCAGGTCGATGCGATCGACACGGTGCGGACTGCGCTGAAGGTGCCGGCGGTGCACACGATCGGCTATTGCGTGGCGGGGACGACGCTGGCGGCGACGCTTGCGCTGCTGGCGGCGCGCGGCGAGGCGGCGAAGGTCGCGAGCGCGACGTTCTTTACGGCGCAGGTCGATTTCGCGCAGGCGGGCGAGCTGCAGCATTTCATCGACGACGAGCAGCTGAAGATGGTCGCGTCGCTGTCGCCCGAGGGGTTCCTCGACGGGCGCTACATGGCGACGACGTTCAACCTGCTCCGCGGGCGCGACCTGATCTGGAACTACGTCACGCAGAATTACCTGCTGGGGCAGGATTACGTGCCGTTCGACCTGCTCCACTGGAACGGCGACACCACCAACCTGCCGGCGAAATGGCACCTGAGCTATCTAACCGATCTCTACCGCGACAATCTGCTGGTCACGGGCACGATGACGGTGGACGGGACGCCAATCGATCTCACCAAGGTGACGACGCCCGCTTACGTCCAGGCGGGGCGCGAGGATCATATCGCGCCGGCCGAAAGCGTGTGGAAGCTGACCCAGCTGTTCGCGGGGCCGTTGAAATTCGTGCTGGCGGGGTCGGGTCACATCGCCGGAGTCGTGAACCCGCCGGCTGCGGGCAAGTATCAGTTTTGGACCAATCCCTCAGCGCACACGACGCTCGAGGACTTCGTCGCGGGGGCCACCGAGACCAAGGGAAGCTGGTGGCCCGACTGGGTCGAATGGGTCCGCGCGATCGATCCGAAAACCGTGGCAGCCAAAGGGGTTAGGCATCCCGGCAAGGGGGCCCTCGCGGCGCTTGGTGATGCGCCCGGCGAGTATGTCAAAACCCGGTAGCGCTACCTTCCGTTAACGTCATGGTGCAGTGCACAATTTCGTTGTGCGACGCCGCGAATCGTGTATCAAGGACCACGACATAACTCCGAAGAGAGGTGCGTGGATGGTGGATATCGTGAAACGGACGGCCAAGGCCGGTTCGAAGCCTGTCGCCACCGCGAAGGCTCCTCGGACCGTCGCCAAGCCGGCTCAACCGGCACCCAGGCCGGTCGCCAAGACGCCGGCGATCGACACACCTCCCGCGGCTGCTTTTGTATCGCCGCAACCGGACACTCCAGCCCCGATTCCGGCCGTCGCGCCGTCGGGGATCCCAGCTAGTGAAACCCTAGCCAGCGAACCAAAGGACGCCACGATGGACACGATCCAGAGCATCACCGAGAAGACCAAGGCCCTGTTCACCAACGGGTTCAGCGGCACCACCACCAGCGAATTCAGCGAGCAGGCCAAGGGCGCGATGGAGAAGTCGGCGAAGATGGTCGAGGACATGACCGCATTCGGCAAGGGCAACATCGAGGCGCTGGTCGAATCGTCGAAGATCGCCGCGAAGAACGTCGAAGCGCTCGGCCATGAAGCCGCCGAATACGCCAAGACCTCGTTCGAGAGCGCGACCGAAGCCGCCAAGACGCTCGCCGCGGCCAAGTCGCCGACCGAGTTCATGAAGCTCCAGGGCGATTATGCGCGCACCGCGTTCGACACGATGATCGCCGAGGGTTCGCGCTCGACCGAGCGGATGCTCAAGATGTTCGGCGAGTTCGCCCAGCCGATCTCGAACCGCGTTGCGGTCGCGACCGACAAGATGAAGATCTCGGCGTAAGTCGATAGCGCCACGCCTTCGGGCGATGCGACGAGAAGGGGGCGGCCGTCATGCGACGGTCGCCCCTTTTTCGTTTGCGGATTTCGCGCGGATTTCGCGTGGGGTGTGCGGGCGCCCCCTTGCCCTTGCCCCCCGGCATGCCATATTTTGGCAGCATGGTGTTGACCCCCGAAATGAAGCTGGCCGTAATGATGGCCGAGCGCCGCGACGATGGTGGCGAGGATGGCAATGACGGCACCGGTGCCGGCATCGCGACCAAAACGCGTGCCAAGACTAAACAACCGACGCCGTACCGCGTGCTGATGCTCAACGACGACTACACGCCGATGGAGTTCGTCGTGCTGTGTCTCCAGCGCTTCTTCCGCATGGACATGGAGGCCGCGACGCGTGTGATGCTGCATGTCCACCAGAAGGGCGTCGGGGTGTGTGGCACGTTCAGCTACGAAGTCGCCGAGACCAAGGTGTCGCAGGTCATGGATTTCGCCCGGCAGAATCAGCATCCGCTCCAGTGCACGCTCGAAAAAGCGTGAGCCTAACCGTTTAAGGTGAGCTTGTTACTGATCCTCCCCCGCCAGGGGGAGGTGGCACCGAAGGTGACGGAGGGGGAGGCACGCGACCACCTCTGTTCCGTATCCGCCCCCTCCGTCTGGCAAGAGCCAGCCACCTCCCCCTGGCGGGGGAGGATCTAAGAAAGTGGTCACCGCGCGGGCGGAAGCCAGCGCAGGTCCAGCCGATCGAAGCGGTCGATGTAATTCGCCGCCTGCGCCAGCATCGCCTCGTTGAGCAACGTCACGCGACCAGCCTCGCGCCGGATCAGCCCATCCTCTTCCAACTGTCGCAGCATCCGGTTGACGTGCACCGCGGTGAGCCCGGTGGCATCGCCGATCTCCTCCTGCGTCAGTCCGAGCGTAAAGCTGTTGCCCATCGCCCGGTCGCGCATCCGCATCCGGTTGCGCATCTCGAGCAACAGCGCCGCGATCCGCGCCTTGGCCGAGGTGCGACCCAGCGCGGCGAGCCGGTCGGTCAGCGCCACCTTCTCCATCTGGTTCATTACCATGATGATCGCCGACAGCCGCGGATGATCGGTGACGAGCGCAGTCATCGCCGAGCGATCGAACGCGCACACCGTGCAGTCGGTCAGCGCGACCACCGTCTCGGGCGAATCGCGATACACCAGCGCGGAGACCGCCAGCATGTCGCCGGCGTAAAGGAAGCGGAGGATCTGGCGGCTGCCGTCGTCGAGCAGCACATAGCTCATCGCCATGCCGCGTTGCAGGATGAAGAGTTCGGCCTGCGGATCGTTTTCGCGCACGAGGACGGCACCGCGACGCAAGTCGCGCGGGCGGTCCTCCAACCGCGCTAGCGCAGCCTTTTCGTTCATCGACAGGTCGATGAGATCGCCGACGCGGTCGGCGAAGCAGCTGTCCGGCACTCTGTAATGGTCCCCAATGTTCAAGAACCACAGAGCAAAGCTAGGATTTCCGCGCATTAAAGTCGATCAAGCGCGGGGCGTTAGCGCTACTGAGGGCGCAAGGCGGGTCCCAGCGCGGGACTTGGCCCTGCGCAGCGTCCGCCTATCGCCCGATCGGTGCGCGGCCCTTGCGCAGAACGCCAGCCGCTATAGACACCCGGGATGGACCGTATTCTCATTCGCGGCGGCAATCGCCTGTCCGGGCGCTTGCCCATCTCCGGCGCGAAGAACGCCGCGCTCACGCTGATGCCGTGCGCGTTGCTGACTGAAGAGCCGCTGACGTTGCGCAATCTGCCGCGACTGGCGGACGTCGACGGCTTCGGCCATCTGCTCAACCAGCTTGGCGCGTCGACCGCGATCCAGGGCACGCGGCCCGAGGATTTCGGCCGGGTGATGACGATCCGTGCGGGCAATTTGACCTCGACCGAGGCGCCGTACGACATCGTGCGCAAGATGCGCGCGTCGATTTTGGTGCTCGGGCCGCTGCTCGGGCGCGGTGGCGAGGCGACGGTGTCGCTGCCGGGCGGCTGCGCGATCGGTAATCGCCCAATCGATCTGCATCTGCGCGCTTTGGAAGCAATTGGCGCCGAGTTGGAGATGGCGGCGGGCTATGTGAAGGCGATCGCGCCGGGCGGGCGCCTGCCGGGCGGCCGCTTCCGTTTCCCGATCGTGTCGGTCGGCGCGACCGAGAACGTCGTGATGGCGGCGGTGCTCGCCAAGGGCACGAGCGTGATCGAGAATGCGGCGCGCGAGCCCGAGATCGTCGACCTCTGCAACTGCCTCGTCGCGATGGGCGCGTCGATCGACGGGATCGGTACCGAGACGCTGACGATCGAAGGTCGCGACCGGCTGCACGGTGCGACCTATGCGGTGATGCCCGACCGGATCGAGGCGGGCAGTTACGCGTGTGCCGCGGCGATCACCGGCGGCGACCTGGAGCTGGTCGGCGTGGCGATCCCGGACATGGGTGCGACGATCGATGCGCTGGTCGAGGCTGGCGTTTCGGTGACGCCGACCATGGACGGCGTGCGGGTGGCGTCGGACGGCGTGCTGAAGCCGCTGACGCTGTCGACCGCGCCCTACCCCGGGTTTGCGACCGACATGCAGGCGCAGTTCATGGCGATGTTGTGCAAGGCGGACGGCGCGAGCGTGCTGACCGAGACGATCTTCGAGAACCGCTACATGCACGTGCCCGAGCTGGCGCGGATGGGAGCGGATATCCAGGTGCGTGGGCGGACCGCGGTGGTGCGCGGCGTCGATAAGCTGGTCGGCGCACAGGTGATGGCGACGGATCTTCGGGCTTCGATGAGCTTGATTCTGGCGGGGCTCGCGGCGGATGGCGAGACGTCTGTGGGCCGGGTGTATCATCTCGACCGCGGGTATGAGCGGTTGGAGGAGAAGCTGAGCGCCGTTGGCGCGGATATCGAGCGCGCCAGCGACGGGTGAGGCTGGACCTTTCCTCCACCCCGGCGGAGGCCGGGGCCCAATTGGAAAGGTCGTCCTGATACGCGCTTAGGGTCGTTGCTGGGCAGTTCCCTCGCGAAGGCGGGGGCCCAGGATCAAGCAAGACCGACCTTGGTAATCCGGTAGACCTCTACTCGGCGCCGCCGGCAAAGCCGCCGTCGGACGGGTTCGGCTAGCCGACCCGCCGGCCGTGCCGGGCGCTGCCCGCTTCGCTTTGCTCGCGGGCATCGGCTGCGCTTTGCGCTGCCTGCGCCCGTCAGTACATGTGCTGCCCGCCATTGATGCTCAGCGTCGACCCGGTCACGAACCCGCCCTCCTCCGAGCACAGGAACGCAACGCCTCGCGCGATCTCGGTAGCCTGGCCCAGTCGCCCGACCGGAATCTTCGCGACGATCTTCTCCAGCACGTCGGCCGGCACCGCCGCCACCATGTCCGTATCGATATACCCCGGTGCGATCGCGTTGACCGTCACGCCCGCGCGCGCGCCTTCCTGGGCGAGGGCTTTCGTGAAGCCGTGGATACCGGACTTCGCCGCAGCATAGTTCACCTGGCCGTATTGGCCGGCTTGGCCGTTGATCGAGCCGATGTTGACGATCCGCCCCCATTTACGCGTCCGCATGCCGGGGAAGACGGCTTTGGCCATGTTGAAACAACCGCCAAGATTGGTGTCCATCACCTCTTTCCAATCCTGGTAGGTCATCTTCAGGATCGTGCCGTCGCGGGTGATGCCGGCGTTGTTCACGACGATGTCCACGTCGCCCAGATCGGCGGCGACCTGCGCGCAGCCGGCCTGGCACGCATCATAGTCGGCGACGTCCCACTTGTACGCCTTGATCCCGGTGCGCTCGGTGAACTCGCGGGCGCGGTCGTCGTTGCCGGCATAGGTGGCCGCGACGGTCAGGCCCATGTCCTGCAATGCGAGACTGATCGCTTCGCCGATTCCGCGCGTACCACCGGTTACAATTGCGACGCGTGCCATCAGTCTCTCTCCTCAGTGTTTTGCCGAAGGCTAGCCAGCCCGCACCCATCCTTCAAGCTCACGCGCCAAAATGCTGCGCAACATTTTCACGCCGACGGGGCTATCGTTGAGGCAGGGAAGGTAGGCGAAGTGCGTCCCGCCAGCCTCTTCGAAGCTCTCGCGCCCGCGGATCGACAGTTCCTCCAGCGTCTCCAGGCAATCGGCGGAGAAGCCCGGCGCGAAGATCGCGACCTTGGTCTTGCCTGCCTTGGCGAGCGCGACGAGCGTCTCGTCGGTCGCCGGACCCAGCCACTTCTGCGGCCCGAACCGTGACTGGAACGCGATCGTCAACTCGCGCCCTATCCGCTCGCCGAGCAGTCGCGCGGTCTTCTGGCAGTGGCAGTGATACGGATCGCCCTGCTGCAACGTCCGCTTCGGCATCCCGTGGAAGCTGGCGACGATCGCATCGGGCGTGAAATCAAGCGCGGAGAGCCCCTCTTCGAGCGAGTCCTTCAGCGCGTCGATATAGAGCGTGTCGTCATAGTAAGGTGGCAGCGTGCGGACCGCCGGCTGCCAGCGCAAACCGGCGAGATGCTTGAACGCCTTGTCGTTCGCCGTCGCGGTCGTTGCTGCGCAATATTGCGGGTAGAGCGGCGCGAGCAGGATGCGCTCGCAGCCCGCTGCCTTCATCGCGGTCAGCCGGTCCGAGATCGACGGATTGCCGTAGCGCATCGCCCAGTCGACGAGCACTTCCGGGCCGAACGAATCCTTCAGCGCGGCCGCCTGCAACCGGGTGATCGCGGCGAGTGGCGAGCCGTCCTCGCGCCAGACCTGCGAATAAGCATGCGCGGACTTTTTCGGGCGCGTGTTGAGGATGATGCCGCGCAGGATCGGCTGCCACGCGATCTGCGGGATCTCGACGACGCGCGAATCGGACAGGAACTCGCCGAGATAGCGCTTCACCGATTTCGCATCGGGGCCATCGGGCGTGCCGAGGTTCATCAGCAACACGCCGATGCGGGGCTTGGGAATCGTGGGGTGATCGGGGGGCAGGGTCATGGCGCTGGTCTTAAAGGCAAATTGCGGATGCGGAAGCCCGTTGACGCATAGAGCGCGTTGGCGATTGCCGGTGCGACCGCGGGGACGCCGAGTTCGCCGACGCCGCCGGGGGCTTCGTCGCTGCGGATGACCTCGACGGTGATGTCGGGCGTGTCGGCGAGGCGGGGCAGGGCGATCGTGTCGAACCCGCGTGCGTCGGCAAGGCCGCGGGTGAAACCTGTCGACGCGCCGAGCGCGGCGGCCATGCCGAAGATCAGCCCGCCCTCGATCTGCTGGCGGACGATGTCGGGGTTGATCTGCGCGCCGCAGTCGACCGCGGCGACGAGGCGGTCGACGACCGGGCGCTGGTCCGCACCCATGTGCGCCTCGGCCATCACGGCGATGTAGCTGCCTCGGAACGCGTGGGCTGCGATCCCCTGGCCGCTGCCTGCGACGCCGCCGTTCCAGCCGCCGAGGGCTGCCGCGGTCGACAGGCAGCGCGCAAGTCGCGGTTCGCCACCGAGCATCCCGATCCGGAACGACATCGGTTCGCACTGGGCCGTGCGCGCCAGTTCGTCGAGGAAGCATTCGGTGAAGAACGCGGTGTACCCATGCGCGCCGCCGCGCAGGTGGCCGGTCGGTATGCCGATCTCGGCCGGGTGGTGGTCGATCGCATAGGCTGGGATACGATAGGCGGGCGTTGCACCCGCCACGGCGTAGCGGTCGCTCTTCGTGCCGATCAGTGCGGCTTCGGTGGCGAGCCCCGGCATCATCCGACGTGCCATCTCGGCGCCGGTGGAGGGGGCGGCGATGTTGGCCGACCAGCCCATGATCGCGCCGTTGAGGGCGAGGCGGGCGGCCATCTTCGCGATCGCGGGTGGGCGGTAGCGATCGTGGAGCGAGTCTTCGCCGCGCGACCAGACGAGGCTGACTGGCCGGCGAAGCTTGATCGCGAGGACGGCGGCTTGCTCGGCGACGTCGTGCTCCAGCGCGGCGCCGAACGATCCGCCGACCAGCATCGGGTGAACGACGACAGAGTTTTCGCTGAGACCCGCCGCGCGCGCCGCAGCCGATCGCGCGAGCCCCGGTGCTTGCGTCGCCAGCCAGAGTTCGAGGCGGCCGTTGGAGAAGAATGCGGTTGCGCTGCGGGTCTCGATCGCTGCGTGCAAGCCAAGGCCGGCGCGGTAGGTCGCGGTGACAAGCTTGGCGCCCTGGAAGGTTGCGGCAACGTCGCCTGTTTCCGCCATTCGTGTACCGGGGCGAGCGAGTGCGGCGTCCAGGGCCGCGTCGATCGACTTGGCATTGGGCAGGGGGGCGTCATTCTCGAACCGCGGCGCGAGGGCATCGAGCGCCTTCTGCGCCGCCCACCACGTCGTCGCCACCGCGGCCACCCAACGCGGGTTCTCGACGATCGAGAGCACGCCGCGGATGCGGTCGGCGGCGGCACGGTCGACCTTTGTTAGGCGACCGCCGACCGGGCCCTGGCGGATCGCGGCGTGGACCATGTCGGCGAGGCGGACGTCGCCAGCGAAGTTCGCCGAACCGTCGATCTTCGCTGGCGTGTCGAGTCGGGGGACAGATTTGCCGACCAGCTTGCCGGCGCTCTGGATGCCGAGCGGGAGGGGGGCGGGGAGAGTGAACTTCGCGGCCTCCTCGGCCAGTTCGGCGAAGCGGATGCGTTTGGCGCCGAAGGTGCAGAAGCCGGCGTCGACGTTGACCTGGGTCCAGTCGGCGTCCCAGCGCTTCGCTGCCGCCATGCAGAGCAGCGCGCGGGCGCGGGCGCCGGCTTCGCGACAGGCTTGCTCGAACATCCGGATCGAACTCGATCCGCCGGTGAGCATCGGTGGTTGCGGGGTGCCGTCCGGGAGGCGGTCGAACAGGCCTTCGAACAGGTCGTGCGTGGCGATTCCGTTGGCATAGAGTGGGTTGAGCGGGGCGGGCTCGACACCGACGGTGCGCCAGTCCGCTCCGAGCTCGTCCGCGACGATCTGGGGGAGGCTGGTGTAGACGCCCTGGCCATGTTCGACCTGCGGGACGGCGACGGTGACGTGGCCGTCGGTGCCGATCTTGAGCCAGGCGCCGAACGGGGTTTCGCCGGAGTTGGCTACGAGGTTTGGGGCGTAGATTCGCGGCCACAGACCCCAGGCGACGACAAGGCCGATCCCCGCGCCGCCGCCGACTAATATCCCACGCCTGCTGATCATAGGGTGCGCTCTAATCCTTCTCCCCCACGGGGAGAAGGTGGCGCGAAGCGGCGGATGAGGGGGAGTGGGTCTCCGGGGCCGTGCCGGGAGTCTCACTGCCCCTCTCCCTTCCGTCGCCAATTGGCTCCTCCCTCCCTCTCCCCGTAGGGGCGAGGGAATTTAGGCGAGTGCTCGGTAGGTGGCCTTGAGCGTTACCTTGTCGATCTTCTCCGTCCCCAGTCTTGGCAGCGGCTCTTCCGAAATCCAAATCCGCTGCGGTATCTTGAACGCGGCGATGTGCTGGTGGAGGAATGCGGTCAGGTCGTCGGAGGTCAGCGTCTCGCCGTCCTGTGGCACGACCACCGCACCGGGCACCTCGCCGAACCGCTCGTCCGCAAGCCCGAAGACCGCCGCCTCCGCCACCGCCGGATGCTCGTACAAGGCGGCCTCGACCTCCTGGCACGAGATGTTCTCGCCGCCGCGGATGATGATGTCCTTCTTGCGGTCGACGATGAACAGATAGCCGTCCTCGTCGAGGTAACCGATGTCGCCGGTGCGGAAATAGCCGTCCGACGTGAACGCCGCCGCGGTCGCGTCGGGGCGGTTCCAATATTCCTTGAAGTTGCAGATCGAGCGGATGCAGACCTCGCCGCGCTGGCCTTGGTCGACCGGGTGGCCGGCGTCGTCGAGAATGGCCAAGTCGACCAAAGGCGCGCCGGGGCGGCCGGCGGAATTGGGCTTGGCGAGGTAGTTGCCGCGCCAGTTGCCGGTGCCGACCGCGTTGGTCTCGGTCAGGCCGTAACCGATCAGCGGCGCGCTGCCGCCCATCTCCTCGTCGATGCGGCGGACGTGATCGACCGGGCGGGGTGCGCCCCCCGCGGCGAAATCGGTGACGGTCGACAGGTCGTAGTTGGCGCGGTCGGGGTGATTGAGGATCTCGAAGCTCATGAGCGGCACGCCGACGAAATAGGTGACGCCCTCCGACTCGATCAGCCGCATCGCCTCGCCCGCATCCCATTTCGGCATCAGCACGAGCTTGCGGCCCATCGCGAAGCTCTGGAGGAAGACCGGCACTTCGCCGGTGATATGGAACAGCGGGATCGTCAGCAGCGTGACCGGCTGGCCGACCGGCGGATTGCCTTGCGCGGTGGCGATCCCGACCATCATCATCGCCTGGCCGAGATAATTGAAGATCCCCTGCACGACCGCGCGGTGTTCGGACAGCGCGCCCTTCGACTGGCCGGTCGAGCCGCTGGTGAACAGGATCGTCGCATGATCCTCGGGCCCGAGCAGCGGCAGGTCGGCGGTATGATCGTCCTTCGCGAACACCGCCGCGAGGGCGGTGTCGAGCGCACGCGAATCGTCGATCTCGACGACCGGCGCGGCAAGGCCGGCGATCTGCGCCAGTCGCTTCACGCGGGGCGGATCGGCGAAGACGAGCGCGCAATCGACCTCGCCGATCGCCGTCTCCAGCTCCTCCGCCTGCCACCAGCCGTTGAGCAGCGTCGCGACGCCGCCGGCCATGACGATGCCCATGTAGAGCACGATCCACGACGGCGAATTGCGCATCGCGATGCCGACTCGGTCGCCTTTCGCGATGCCGTACCCGCCGACCAGGGCGCGCGCGGTGCGTTCGGCGGCGGCGTAGACCTCGCCGAACGTCAAGCGTTCGTCGCCGGAGACGATGAAGACGGCGTCGCGGTGCTCGTTGGCGTAGTGCGCGAAATAATAGCTGAGCGCGGGCGGCGCGGCGGCGATCGTCGGCAGCGTGACGCCGAATCGCTCGACCGAGCCAAGCGCCAGCATGCCGTCGGGCGCGGTCAGCGCGGCCATCGTCGAATCCATAGCCAGGTCCAGCTCGGTCCGCATATCGCTCTCCTACTTGGTCTTATCGTTATCGGTCTTTATGCAGGGGCGAACGCGTGGGGAAAAGCCTTTGATCCTGTCGACCATCACCGCCGCTGCGGGCGTAGCGCCTGCCGTCGGCAGTCACATCCGTTTCGAGGATTTGGGGCTCCACCCCGACGTCTTCTCGATCGGCTTCTTCACGCTGCGCTGGTACAGCCTCGCCTATATTGGCGGGATCCTGCTCGGCTGGTGGTATCTGCTCAAGCTCCTCGCGCAGCCCGGCGCACCGATGGCGCGGCGGCATGCCGACGACCTCGTGTTCTACGCGACGCTCGGCATCATCCTCGGCGGCCGGCTCGGTTATGTGATCTTCTATGCGCCCGAGATGTTCCTGCATCCGCTGCGGATCTTCCGGCTGTGGGACGGCGGGATGTCGTTCCACGGCGGGGTGATCGGCACGTCAATCGGGCTGATCCTGTTTGCACGGAAGCACCAGCTCAACTGGTTGCGCGTGCACGATTATATCGCGTGCTGCGTGCCCTTCGGACTGTTCTTCGGGCGGCTGGCGAACTTCGTCAACGGCGAGCTCTGGGGCAAGCCGACCAACGTCGCCTGGGGGATCATCTTCGAGCGCACCGTGCCGTTCGGGATGGTCGAGCCGGCGCGGCATCCGAGCCAGCTGTACGAGGCGGGGCTGGAGGGCATCCTCCTTTTCGCGCTGCTGTGGTTCGCGTTCTGGAAGACCAAGGCGCGGTATGATCCGGGCAAGCTCGTCGGGTTGTTCGTGCTCGGCTACGGCCTGGCGCGGTTCACCGTCGAGTTCTTCCGCGAGCCGGATTCGCAGCTGCGCGCGTTTGCCGAGCATACCGGGCTGCACATGGGGCAGTGGCTGTGCGTACCGATGATCATTGGCGGCGGGTATCTGGTGGCGACGTCGGCCAAACGGCGCGTGCGGGTCGAGTCGATCGCGGGGACGCAGAGCGTCGCTTAGCTCCCCTCCCGCTTGCGGGAGGGGTCGGGGGAGGGCATGGCCGCAAATGTCATGGCCAAAGATACTCCAGCCCCTCCGCTAACACCTCCCGCAAGCGGAAGGGGAATCGAAGCAGCTCTTCCGGAACGGCTCGCCCGGGCGATCGCGCTCGCAGGTCCGATTCCCGTTGCGCAGTATATGGCGGCGGCCAACGCCCAGTATTATGCGACTCGTGATCCGCTGGGGGCTGCGGGGGACTTCACGACCGCGCCGGAGATCAGCCAGATGTTTGGCGAGCTGATCGGTCTTTGGTGCGCCGATCTGTGGGACCGGGCTGGGCGGCCGGACGTGGCGTGGGTCGAGCTCGGGCCGGGCCGCGGTACGCTTGCCGCCGACGCCGGGCGAGCGATGGCGAAGGCTGGCTTCAACCCCGAGATCCATTTCGTCGAGACCAGCCCGGCGCTGCGGAAGGCGCAGGCCGAGCGCGTGCCGATAGCGACCTGGCACGATACGATCGATACGCTGCCGACCGATCGCCCGCTGATCGTCGTCGCCAACGAGTTCTTCGATGCGCTGCCGATCCGGCAATTGGTGAAACGCGCGCAGTGGCACGAACGCCTAGTCGCGGCGCAGGACCTGCTGTTCCTGCCGATCGCCGGCAAGCCGCTGCCCGACGCAGTCATTCCCGAGCCGTTCCGCGATGCCCCCGCGGGCTCGATTCTCGAGACGTCACCCGCTGCCGTTACCATCGTCCGCGGCCTCGCCAAGCGGATCGCCGCGCAGGGCGGTGCGCTGATCGCGATCGACTATGGGTATGAGGGGCCGGCACTCGGCGACACGTTGCAGGCGGTGCGCGCACACGCCTTCGCCAACCCGTTCGAGGCGCCTGGCGAGCACGACCTGACCGCGCATGTCGACTTCACCACGCTCGCCGCCGCGGCGCAGGCCGAGGGAGCGGTCGCGTGGGGGCCGGTGACGCAGCGCGACTTGCTCGGTGCGCTCGGCATCGACTCGCGGACGTCCGCGCTGGCGAAGGCGTCGCCTGCGCGGGCGGAAGCATTGGCAGCGGATCGAAGGAGGTTGATGGACGATATGGGTACGCTTTTCAAAGCGCTGGCGATCACCGCGCCAACTTGGCCGACCCCGGCGGCGTTTGCATGATCGCCTATCGCGATGCGGTGCCCGCCGACGGTGCAGAACTCGGCGCGATGGCGAAGCGGTCTTTCACCGATACGTTCGGTACGCTGTACCGGCCTGAAGACCTCGCTGCGTTTCTCGAGCAAGCGTTCGGAGAAAAGGGTTTGCCGGCGCAGCTGTCCGACCCTGCCTTCACCGTGCGCGTCGCCATGGACGAGGCGGGTAAGATCGTCGGGTTTGCGAAGATCGGCCCTGTTGCCTTTCCCGGCGACTGGCCTGCGTCCGCGATCGAACTTTATCAGCTTTATGTGCGCGGCGACCAGCATGGTGCGGGTGTTGGCCCGGCGTTGATGGACTGGGTGATCGAGGCCGCACGGGCCGATGGGCGGACGGAGGTAATCCTCAGCGTGTATGTGGACAACCACCGGGCGCATCGGTTCTATCAGCGATACGGCTTCGTCGAGATCGGCCGGTATGTGTTCATGGTCGGCGAGCAGCCTGATGATGATCGCATTATGCGGCTCGTGTTGTGATGATCGGTGCCTCCAGAGATATCGTAGCGAAAGGCCACCACCCCGGCGGAGGCCGGGGCCCAGTTGGAAAGGTCTTGGTAACGGCGCGTTGCCTGTTGTTAGCAACGTCACCCAACTGGGCCCCGGCCTTCGCCGGGGTGGGGATGTATTTGATGTTGGGTGACCTGAAATGACCATCGACGTCATCCGCGCGAAGGCGCTCGGCGACATTCCCCACGGCTTTCTCGGCCGTCGCGGGGGTGTTTCGACCGGGGCGTATGCGAGCCTCAACGTCGGCATCGGCTCCGACGACGATCCCGCCAGCATCGCCGAGAACCGCCGTCGCGCGAGCGAAGCCGTCCTGCCGGGCGCGAAACTCGTCGGGCTCTATCAGGTCCACTCGGCCGACGCGGTCACCGTGATCGAGCCGTTCGACGACGCGATCCGCCCGCATGCCGACGCACTGGTCACCAACCGCCCCGGCCTCGCGCTCGGCATCCTCACCGCGGACTGTGCACCCGTACTGTTCGCCGACCGCGAGGCCGGCGTCGTTGCCGCGGCTCACGCCGGCTGGAAAGGCGCGCTCGGCGGCGTCACCGATGCGACGATCCTTGCGATGGAGGCGATCGGCGCGCACCGCGACCGGATCGTCGCCGCTGTCGGGCCGTGCATCGCGCGCGCCAGCTATGAGGTCGATGACGCCTTCATCCGGCGGTTCTGCGAGGCGGATCCGGAGAACGAACGCTTCTTTGCGGATGGCCGTGCGGATCATTACCAGTTCGATCTCGAGGCCTATGTCGTCAGCCGGCTCGCGGTCGCCGGGATCGGGCGGATCGAGGCGCTCGGGCTCGACACCTATGCCGCCAAAGACGGGGGCGAGACGCGCTTCTTCAGTTATCGGCGCGCGACCCATCGCGGCGAACCCTCCTATGGGCGTCAGATCAGCATCATCGGCCTGTAACGCCTCCCAAAGCCTGCGCCGGTCGTTTAGGCTCCGCACATCGGCTCGCATAAGACGGGCCACGCAGGAGTTTATTGATGTCCGATACCCCGAATAACGCCGGTGCAGTTCCCGCGGAAACCGAAGCCGATCTGACCGGAGTCGCGGCACGCGTCGCGCCTAAGCCCGAGGTCGAGAAGATCGGCGGTCGCAAGCTGAAGCCGTCGACCTTGATGATGGGTCATGGTTACGACCCGTCGCTGTCGGAAGGCTCGCTGAAGCCGCCGATCTTCCTCACCTCGACCTTCGTGTTTCCCAACGCGGCGGCGGGCAAGCGTCACTTCGAAGGCGTCACCGGCAAGCGTCCGGGCGGTGCCGAGGGGCTCGTCTATTCGCGCTTCAACGGCCCGAACCAGGAGATCCTCGAGGATCGCCTCGGCGTCTGGGAAGAGGCGGAGGACGCGCTCGCCTTCTCGTCGGGCATGTCGGCGATCGCGACGCTGTTCCTCGCGATGGTCAAGCCGGGTGACACGATCGTCCATTCGGGGCCGTTGTACGCGGCGACCGAGACGCTGATCGGCCGCGTGCTCGGCAAGTTCGGGGTCAAGTGGCTCGACTTCCCGGCGGGTGCGACGCGCGAGGAGATCGATGCGGTGATGACCGAGGCGGCGACCGGCAACGTCGCGTTGATCTATCTGGAAAGCCCGGCGAACCCGACCAATGCACTGGTCGACGTCGAGGCGGTCCAGGCCAGCCGGGACGCAATCTTCAAGGGCGAGAAGCCACCGATTGCGATCGACAACACCTTCCTCGGGCCGCTGTGGTTCCAGCCGCTCAAGCATGGTGCGGATATCGTCGTGTACTCGCTGACCAAGTATGTCGGCGGGCATTCGGATCTGGTCGCGGGCGGCGTGCTGGGGTCGAAGGAGCACATCAACACGATCCGGACGATGCGGAACACGATCGGGACGATCACCGATCCGAATACCGCGTGGATGCTGCTGCGATCGCTGGAGACGCTGGAACTGCGGATGAGCCGTGCGGGCGAGAATGCGGCGAAGGTGTGTGGCTTCCTGCGCCATCATCCGAAGGTGGAGCGGGTCGCGTATCTCGGTTTCCTCGAGGACGAGCCGGGCATGGAGCGGCAGGCGGACATCTATCGCCGCCACTGCACCGGGGGTGGTTCGACCTTCTCGCTGTACCTGAAGGGTGGCGAGCGCGAGAGCTTCGCGTTCCTCGATGCGTTGAAGATCGCCAAGCTGGCGGTGTCGCTCGGCGGGACCGAGACGCTGGCGAGCCATCCGGCGGGGATGACGCATCTGTCGGTGCCCGATGCGCGGAAGCAGGCGCTGGGGATTACCGATAACCTCGTGCGGATCTCGATCGGGGTGGAGGATCCGGACGATCTCATCGCCGATTTCGAGCAGGCGCTGGAGACGATCTAATTCCGAGAGGGCATCTGCCCTTAATGTTCTCCCGCGAAGGGTCTCCCTTCAAAGTAATACTTTGAAGGGGCCCTGACGGCGGGAGCCCAGTCTGGGTCCCCGCCTTCGCGGGGAAACAAGATAGCGATGCGGCGGGTTTTGGGTGAAGTCTTTGCCCTGACCCGCTAGCATCCGCGGATGCCGATTTTTACCTCCATACCGCAGCACGAGTTCGTCGCCGCGATCCACATCCTTGCCGCCAAGCTGGTCGAGGATACCGCGTGGAAACCCGACTACATCATCGGCATCGGCCGCGGCGGGCTCGTGCCGGCGGTGTTCCTCAGCCATGCGATCGGGCTGCCGACGCTTTCGGTCGATTATTCGAGCCAGGTGAAGGACTTTGCTGACGAACCGCTGGTCAAGCTGGCCAAGCGGACGCGGGATGGCGAGCGGCTGCTGTTCCTCGACGACATCAACGATTCGGGGCGGACGATCACGCATCTGCGTGGGGCGCTCGCTGCGGCAGGTGCTGTCGAGGGATCGGTGCGGTTCGCGATGCTGATCGATAACGTCAGCTCGGCGGAGCGGATCGACTATAGCGCGCGGACGATCGACCGGGCGGTGACGAAGGACTGGTTCGTGTTCCCTTGGGAAGCCGTCGCGCCGGCCGCGGCGATCGCCGAGGATGCGGCGGAGGTGCCCGAGCGGATCGCGTAACCACCCGACGACCCTCCGCCATCTTTACGACCTACCGTCATCCTGACGAAAGTCAGGACCCAGAGCCAAGATCGACGATGGTCAGTTACCCTGGGTCCTGACTTTCGTCAGGATGACGGAGTAGGGCGCTCCGGCACTATCGGTGCGGGGAATGTGCAACTGCAGACGAACAAAGGGCCGGCTTCCGAACGGGAAACCGGCCCTCGCCCTCGATACGCTACGCGAGGGAACTGGGAAACTGGTTGGGCTCAAGCGGGCGGGACGTCGGCAAAGCCGTCGCCCACTCGACCTGGGGTCGGGTCAGGCTGGGCCTGCCCGCCGTCCGTGCCGGCGATTGCTCGCTTTCGCTTGCATCAGCCCGGGCGTTGCCGGGCCTATCGGCGGCAGTACCCCGGATTATCCGACTTATCGATCGCGTTACCGGCGAGCGCGCCACCGGCTGCGCCGAGGACTGCGCCGAGCGTCCGATTACCACGGCCCGCGACGGTGTTGCCGAGCAATCCGCCGGCGAGCGCGCCGACGATCGTGCCGCCCGAATTGTCGCAACCGCGACGGCTGCGCGCGTTGTAATTGTAGCGGCGATCGTAGCCGCGATACTCGCGGTAGCCACGGTCGTAGCCACCATCGCGGTAGCCGCCACCCTGATAGCCATCGTAGCCACGCTCGTAGCGCGAGCCCCAGCGCTGCGCATCGGCGGCAGCGGGAACGAGGGCGGTCGCACCCAATGCGAGGGCACTGGCGGCGAGTGTAAAAGTCTTGAACATCGTGCGTCTCCCGTTGGGGATTTCGGCGGCGGCGGGGGCCGTGCTTCCATCCTCGATGAGACGCTTATGGGTGATTCGCATTGAGCTAAGCCTGAATGCCTCCGTTATCCGCTGTTCATGCTTCCGCGGATCGCCGGACACCCTATGAGGGATGCGATGCGGCGCTTGATCACTGTCCTGTTCGTCGCCGTGAGCGTCTGTGCGATCGTGCCGACTTGGTCGGGGGAGGCGCGGCTCGACCTGCTCGGCACGCATGCGCAGCTGACCGCGACGCGCGTGATGCTCGATCGCACCAACCCGCGGCACGTGCGGGTCGGGGGGCTGACGTATCTGGGGGGCGTGGCGCTTGCCAGCCGCGATCGGGCGTTTGGCGGCTTCTCGTCGATGGACGTCACGCCGACGGCAAGCGGCAATCGCTTCACGCTGCTCAGCGACGGCGGCAACATCGTCCAGTTCGACATGGGCGCCGACTGGCTGCCACACCGGGTCGCGTTTAAGAACCTGCCCGCGGGGCCCGGCATCGGCTGGGAGAAGCGCGACCGCGACAGCGAATCGATGGCGGTCGATCCGGTCACGGGAAAGATCTGGGTCGGGTTCGAGAATAGCAATTCGATCTGGCGCTATGCGCCGGGCTTCGCGCGGTACGAGGCGCGCGTGAACCCTGAGGCGATGCGGCGATGGCCAGCGAATGGCGGGCCTGAATCGATGGCGCGGCTGCCCGATGGTCGATTCGTCGTCATCAGCGAAGAGGCGCATGTCCGGCGGCCGGACTGGTCCGGTTCGGACGAGGAGCGATTGCATACGCGACAGGGGCTGATCTTCGCAGGCGATCCGACAAAGGCGGGGGTGCCGGAGCGATTCGCCTACGAACCGTATGGCCGGTATGATCCATCGGACGTGACCGCGTTGCCGAATGGCGACCTGCTGGTGCTCGATCGCGGTTTTCGGCTGCCGTTTATCTTCTCGGCGCGGATATCGCGGGTAGCGGCGCGCGATGTGGCGGCGGGGCGAATCGCGCGTGGTCGGCTGATCGCGACGATCGACGCGCCGCTGATCCACGATAATTTCGAGGGGATCGACACGACGGTCGAGAACGGCGCGACGATCGTGTGGATCGTGTCCGACGACAACCAGATGGTTCTCCAGCGGACGCTGTTGCTGAAGTTTCGGCTGGAGCGGTAGCGGCGTGGGGGGGGGGGGCAGCCGCCCGCCCGTTGCCCGTCATTCCAACACCGCAACCGTCATCCCAGCGAAAGCTGGGATCTCCCCATTCGGGTCGCGGCGCGCGCCAATTGGGATACCCCAGCTTTCGCTGGGGTGACGGGTGCGGAACGGAGGGTACCGCGAGGGTTAGGTTGTATCGTGCAGGACACGAGCCCCGCCCACCCCATCACCCACAAACGCCGACGGCCCGCCCTGCGAGGTGCAGGGCGGGCCGCGGTGATCGCAGTACGACGTCGCTGTTAAGCGGCGACGGCCGAAGCGGCGATCTTCTTGACGACTTCGCGCTTCAGGCGACGAACGCGGAGCGACAGCTTGTCGTCCGAGACCTTCACCAGCCAGTTGTCGAGGCCGCCATTATGCTCGACGGTGCGCAGGCCGTGCGTCGAGACGCGCAGCTTGACGCCCTTCTCGAGCGAATCGGACAGCAGCGTGACGTTCTGCAGGTTCGGCAGGAACGTGCGCTTGGTCTTGTTGTTGGCGTGGGAGACGTTGTTCCCGACCATCCGGCCCTTGCCGGTCAGTTCGCAGATGCGCGACATGTGATTACCTATTCAAGTGTCGGGAGGAACCCCGGAAAGGCGCGCGGATAGCTGGCACGCCGGCTTTCGTCAACCGATTCACGTAAAACGTGTTGTGCAACCGGCAGCGCTCGGCGACGTTGTTACGCTATCGAACTGTTCAAGAAAAGGGGATGTCCTATGCGTACGCTCTTGTCACTGGTCGCGATCGCGGTGCTGGTCGTGGTCGGCCTGATGTATTTCGGGATCATCAACATCGACCAGACCCGCCAGGGCGTCGTCCAGGCGCCGAAGTTCCAGGCCGACGTCGCCAAGGTCACGCTCGGCACCGAGAACAAGACCGTGGCGGTACCGACGATCAACGTCGAGAAGCCGGCCAACAGCCAGGCACCGAACTGATCTTTACGGGCGGGCACGCGCGGGGCAGGGCCTGAGGCCATGTTCCCCGTTCCCGAACCCATGCGCCGCGCGCTCGACGCGGCACGCGATGCGGCGCTGGCTGGGGAAGTCCCGGTTGGCGCCGTTGTCGTTAAGGACGGCGTTATTATCGCGGAGGCTGCCAATGCGCCGCGCGCGCTGTGCGATCCGACCGCACATGCCGAGATCCAGGCGATTCGTGCCGCGGCGTTGGTGTTGGGGAGCGACCGGCTCGAGGGTTGCGATCTTTGGGTGACGCTGGAGCCTTGCGCGATGTGTGCCGGAGCGATCGCGCATGCCCGGATTGCCCGGCTCTATTATGGGGCGCCCGATGCGAAGGGCGGGGCGGTCGAATACGGGCCGCGGTTTTTTGCTCAACCGACGTGCCATCATCGGCCTGAGATTTATGCGGGGATTGCCGAGACCGAGGCGGCGGTGATCCTGCGGGCGTTCTTTGCGAATCGGCGGTAGGGCATTGTCCATGATCCTCCCCTGCAAGGGGAGGATCAAGTTCTGCTCAGCCCTCCAAGCTCTTCGACGCCTGTTCGAACAGGTCCTTCGACAGCCCTGGTGTCCGAACGATCCGCTCCAGTTCCGCGCGCATCAGCCCGGCGCGTTCCGCATCGAACCGCCGCCAGCGGCCCAGCGGCGGCAGGAGTTTCGCCGCGGTCTGCGGGTTGAGGCGGTCGAGCGCGATCAACTGGTCCGCGAGGAATCGATAGCCACTACCGTCGGCGTTATTGAACGCACGCTGGTTCGCGCCGAACGCGCCGATCAGCGAGCGGGCACGGTTGGGGTTGGTCAGGGTGAAGTCGGCATGCTCGGCCAGCGCGGCAACGACAGCGCCGGTATCGTCGCGCGACGACTGTGCCTGCGCCTGGAACCACTTGTCGAGCACCAGCGGGTTGTCGCAATATTGGCTGTAGAAGATGTCGAGCGCGGTGGTGCGGATCTCCGACGCGCTGCTGACCAGCGTCGTCAGCGCGCCCATCCGGTCGGTCATGTTGTCCGCCGAATCGAACTGCGCGAAGGCGAGGTCCGCCGCATCCGCCGCGCCGCTTGCCGCAATATAGCCGAGCGCGACCGACCGCAGGCGGCGCAGGCCCTTGCCCTCGGGCGTATAGGCGTAGGGCTGGCCCTCACCCCGCGCGTAAGCCTGCCGCCATTGCGCTTCGAGCCGCGTGCCGAGATCGCGGCGCAGCGCCTCGCGGGCGCGGAAGATCGCTTCGGGATCGACGACGGCCATCTGGTCGCCGATGAAGCTTTCCGACGGCAGCAACACCGCCTCTGCGACGAACGCCAGATCGAGCGCGGCGTCGGCGAGCGTGTTCGCCACCGCAGCGATCACGCCCTCGTGATCCGTGCGCCCCCCGACCGAGGCGACCAGCGTATCGAGCATCAGTTGCTGCATCGCCTCGTAGCGCGCGAACGGATCGTCGTCGTGTGCGCTGAGGAAGGCGAGATCGGCGGCGGTACGGTCGCTCTCGACCACCACGGGAGCTGAGAAGCCGCGGTTTATCGACAGCACCGGGCGCTCCGCCAGGCCTTCGAATTCGATCGTGTCGAGCGTGTCGTCGAACAGGACGAGCCGCTCGTCGGTCAGAGCCGCGCCCGACACAGCACCGAACAGCTTCACCCGCAACGGTAGCACCATCGGCGACTTCACCGGCTGGCCGGGCGTCGCGGGGACCTGCTGGGCGAGCCGCAGGGTCGCGCGGTCGCCGTCATGCGACAGGCTCGCCGAGACGCGCGGCGTGCCCGCCTGCGAATACCAGAGACGGAACTGGGTGAGGTCGACCTTGCCCCCTTCCTCCATCGAGGTGACGAAATCCTCGCAGGTGGCGGCGGTGCCGTCGTAGCGGTCGAAATACAGGTCGGTGCCGGCGCGGAAGCCCTCGGTTCCGAGGATCGCGGCCATCATCCGGATCAGCTCGGCGCCCTTGTTGTAGATCGTCGCGGTGTAGAAGTTGGAGATTTCCTGGTAGGATTCCGGGCGCACGGGGTGCGCGAGCGGGCCGGAATCCTCGGGGAATTGCGACGCACGCAGGCCGCGGACGTCCTCGATCCGCTTGACCGCGCGCGAGCCCTGGTCGGCGGAGAAGCCCTGGTCGCGATAGACCGTGAAGCCTTCCTTCAACGACAGCTGGAACCAGTCGCGGCAGGTGATCCGGTTGCCCGACCAGTTGTGGAAATATTCGTGCGCGACGACTGCGGCGATCGCGTCGTAGTCGTAGTCGGTCGCGGTATCCGGGTCGGCCAGGATGTAGCGCGAATTGAAGATGTTGAGGCCCTTGTTCTCCATCGCGCCGAAATTGAAATCGTCGACCGCGACGATGTTGAACACGTCCAGATCGTACTCGCGGCCATAGGTCGTCTCGTCCCACGCCATCGCGAGCTCGAGCGCCTTCAAAGCGTGGTCGGTCTTGGGGAGGTCGGCCTCGCGCACCCAGATGCCGAGCGATACCGCGCGCCCCGACATCGTCGTGAAGCTGCTGCGGTTTACGGCGAGGTCGCCGGCGACCAGTGCGAAGAGGTAGGAGGGCTTCGGGAATGGATCGTGCCAGGTTGCCCAGTGGCGGCCGTCTTCGAGATCGCCCTGTGCGACCGGATCGCCGTTCGCGAGCAGCACGGGAAAGTGCTTCCTGTCGGCGGTCATGCGGACCGAATAGACGCTGAGCACGTCGGGGCGGTCGGGGAAATACGTGATGCGGCGGAAGCCTTCCGCCTCGCACTGCGTGCAGAGATTGCCGCCCGACGCGTAGAGCCCCATCAACTGCGTGTTGCGATCGGGGGCGATCTCGACCTGCGTCTCGACGATATGCGCGGCGCCGGTGAGCGGGATGACGAGCTGTTCGCCGTCGATCCGCCAGTCGTTGATCGCGACGCCATCGACCGTGACCGACAGTGGCTTTTGCCCAGCGCCGTCGAGCCGCAGCGGTGCGCCGTGATCGCCGTTGCGCGTGACCGACAAGGTCGCGGTGACACGCGTGGTCGACGGATCGAGGTCGAAATCCAGCTTCGTCTCGGGGACCAGCCATTCCGGCGGGGTGTAATCCTCGCGGCGAATGACGAGCGGGTGGGCGAGACTGTTCTGGATATCGAGCATATGCTTGCGAATATAGGGCCGTGGCCGCCTATCGCCAGCCAAAGCTTGCGTGGGTGACGGTGGATGCTACGCCGCTGCAACACGTTCCCTTTGCAAGGATTTCCGGATGTATCGTCCTCTCGGCGCGCTCGCGGTGCTCGCGCTTTCTTCCTCTGCGCTCGCACAGACTGCGCCCGTTGCGGCTCCGAACAATGCCGAGTTGAACGCCAAGCTTGCCGCACCGCTGCCGGCCGATCAGGCGGCGATGAAGGCGCACGTGCTGTTCCTCGCGTCGGATGCGATGAAGGGGCGTGAGGCTGGCAGCCCCGAGTTCGACATCGCCGCGCAATATGTCGCTGCGCAGTTTTATGCGGCAGGCCTTCGTCCCGGTGGCGATCAGGGCGGGTATCTCCAGACCGTGCCGCTCGTGTCGTACAAGGCGGCGAGCAAGGGCGATTTCGTCTGGACCGGTCGCGGGCCTGCGCAGCCGCTCGTGTTCGGTGAGGACTACGTGCCTGCTGCGAACGGCGCGAAGGGGGAGACCAGCGTTTCAGTACCGGTGGTGTTCGTCGGCTACGGCATCGACGCGCCGCAATATGGTCAGGACGATTACAAGGGTGTCGACGTGCGCGGCAAGATCGTCGCGTATTTCGGCGGCTCGCCCGCGCGGTTCGGTGGCGAGGAGCGTGCGTTCTTCGGCTCGGGCGGGACAAAGGCTGCGATCGCGCAGGCCAAGGGCGCAGTCGGCGTGATCACGCTGGAGAGCCCGCGCTCGGCCAAGGTGCGGACCTTCGCCAAGATGGCGGAGTTTTACGCGACGCCGCGGATGACGTGGGCGAACCCCGACGGCACCGGCAAGGTCGATGCTCCCGGCGCGCCGTCGCTCGGCACGGTCAGCATGGCCGGCGCGGCCAAGCTGTTTGCCGGTGCGAAGACGCCGTGGAGCCGGGTCGCCAAGCAGGCGGACAGCGACAATGCGAAGTTCAAGGCTGTGCCCTTGGTCGGTACGCTAACCGTCGCGACCAAGACGAGCTTCGTGCCCGGCGCGAGCAGCAACGTGGTCGGCGTGATCCCCGGCAGCGATCCGGTAGTCGGCAAGGAGGTCGTCGTGCTGTCGGCGCATCTCGATCACATCGGCATCACCAAGCCTGTGAAGGGCGATGCGCTCAACAATGGCGCGCTCGACAATGCGATCGGGATCGCCAGCCTGATCGAGGAGGCCAAGCGCTTCAACGCCAGCGGCCAGGCGCCCAAGCGGACCATCATGTTCCTCGCCGTCACGGGCGAGGAGAAGGGGCTGGTCGGCAGCGATTACTTCACCAACCACCCGACCGTGCCGCTGACCTCGATCGTCGCGGACGTGAACCTCGACATGCCGATCCTGACGTACAAGTTCGAGGACATGGTGGTCTTCGGCGCCGAGCGCTCGACGATCGGCCCGATCGTCCAGAAGGCGGTGGCGGCGATCGGCGTCGGTCTCTCGCCCGATCCGATGCCGGAGGAGGGGATCTTCGTCCGCTCGGATCACTTCCGCTTCGTCCAGAAGGGAATTCCGTCGGTGTTCCTGTGGCCGGGTCAGAAGGGGCCGGGCAAGGCGGCGGTCGCGTATTTCATGGCGAATAATTATCACAAGCCGTCGGACGACCTGACGCAGCCGATCCTGTGGGATCAGGGCGTGCGGTTCGTCGATGCGAACTACCGGATCGCGCGCGAGATCGCGGATGGCGCGCAGCGGCCTGTGTGGAATGCCGGCGATTATTTCGGGACGCTGTATAAGGGGCCGATGGCCGGCGCGGCGGTGGGCAAATGAGCCGGCTGCTGGTATTCGGTCTGGGGTACACCGCGTCGCGGCTTGCCGAGCGGCTGGCGGCGGATGGCTGGCATGTCGTCGGTACGACGCGGGATGGGCGGGGTGGTACGCTCCGGTTCGACGATACGGACGCGGTGACGGCGGAGATCGCGGCGGCGACGCATATCCTGTCGTCGGTGCCGCCCGAGCATGAGGCGGACCCCGTGCTCGGGCGCTATGGTTCGCTGTTGCTGCGGACGCGGGCTTGGATCGGGTATCTGTCGTCGACGGGGGTGTACGGCGATGCGCAGGGTGCGTGGGTGGACGAGACGGCGCCGATCGGTGGCGGTCGTCGGAGCGCGCGGGCGGCGGCGGATGCGGACTGGCTGGCCATTGGTGCGCGGACGTTCCGGTTGCCGGGGATCTATGGCCCCGGTCGCTCGCCGCTCGACCGGGTGAGGCAGGGCAAGGCGCACAGGATCGAGCAACCCGGCCAGGTGTTCAGCCGCGCGCATGTCGACGACATCGTCTCGGGGGTGATCGCCGGGTTCGGTGCGCCGGCGGGGGCGTATAATCTCGCGGACGACGTGCCCGCGTCGCAGAACGACGTGGTGGCGTTCGCGGCGATGCTGCTCGGGATGCCCGCGCCGCCGTTCGTGACGCTCGAGGCGCTGTCGGCGATGGGGCGCGGGTTTTATAACGAGAACCGGCGGGTAGCGAACGGCAAGGCGAAGCGCGTGCTCGGCTGGACGCCCGCTTGGCCTGATTACCGCGCCGGTCTGCGCGCGCTGAGTGCGATGACAAGGCCGATGCCCGACAGGATCGCGCCGGCGACGGCCAGCGTCGACCAGTGATAGCGCTCGAAGATCGTCGATAGCAGCATTGCGATCACCGGCACGATGACGCCCGAATAGGCCGCCTTGGCCGGGCCGATCGCGCGGATGACGTTGAAATAGAGCGGGAAGGCGAGCGCCGACGCGAACACGCCGAGATAGAGGATGCCGGCGACATAGCCGAAGCGCGGCTCGAACACCGGCGGCCCGGTGGTGATCCAGGCGAACGCGGCGTCGAGGGTCGCTCCGATCAGCATCGCGATCGCGAGCGTCGGCGCCATCGGATAGCGCTTCGCGAACGCGCTGCCCTGGATGACGTTGGCGACCGACGCGGCCATCACGCCGCACAGCGTCAGGACGATGCCGATCGTCGCCGAGCGCGGCCCGTGCGGATCGACGCGCGCTTCGTTGACGAACAGCAGCGCGACGCCGGCCATCGCGACCGCGCACCCGACCATCAGCTGCCGTCCGAGGCGTTGCTTGAGGAAGATGCGGCCAAAGATCGCGTTGGGGACGAGCAGCAGCGCGAACACCACCGCGACGAGGCCCGAGGTCACATAATGCTCGGCGCGGTAGACGAAGTTGAAGTTGAACGTGAACAGCGCGATGCCGATCACCGCCGCGAACGCGTAGCCCCGCGCGTCGAATTTGAAGCTTTCCCGCTTGATGCCTGCGTAGATCGCCATTGCGATTCCGGCGACGAGGAAGCGGTAGCTGATCGACCAGCTCGGCGGCACGACCGCGATCTGGTCGCGGATGACGAGCCAGGTCGAGCCCCAGATCAGCGTGACGATGCCGAACGGGATCAGTACGGCCGCGCGGGTCGACTGTGGTGGGTCGGTTGGGCCGGGGGTCATAACTCCCGGATCGCATCGGCGAGCAGGCCGACCGCGTCCGCCGGGCTGTCCCAGGCGGTGACGAGGCGGATTTCGCCGGCCGCCCAGTCGTAGAAGTCGAAGCCTTTTGCGCGGAGGGCTGCGGCTTCTTCGGGGGTGGCGCGGAGGAAGACTTCGTTGGCTTCGACCGGGTGGACGAGGCGGTCGCCAGCAGCGGCTGCGAGCGTGGCGGCGGCGTCGTTCGCCGCCTTGGCGTTGGCGAGCCAGAGATCGTCGTCGAGCATCGCGAGGATCTGCGCGGCGAGATAGCGGCCCTTCGACAGCAGCAGCCCGGCGCGCTTGCGGCGGTATTGCGTGACGGCGGCGAGGTCGGGCTTGAAGAAGACCAAGGCCTCCGCGCTCATCGCGCCGTTCTTGACGAAGCCGAAGCTCAACGCGTCGACGCCGGCGCGCCACGTCATGTCGGCGGGCGAGCAGCCGGCGTGGACCATCGCGTTGGCGAACCGCGCGCCGTCCATGTGGAAGCCGAGCCCACGCTCCTTCGCCAGCGCGCCGATTTCCGCGATTTCGTGCGGCTGGTAGACGCGGCCATATTCGGTGGCGTTGGTGATCGAGATCGCGTGCGGCTGGACGCGGTGGACGTCGTCGGGGATCGCGTCGATGACGGTGCGGATCGTGTCGGGGGTGAGCTTGGCGCCATCGCCGTCGGCGAGGAACAGTTTGGCGCCGTGCGTGTAGAATTCGGGCGCGCCGCCCTCGTCGTTCTGGATGTGCGCGTCGCGGTGGCAGACGATGCCGCCGTGCGGGGGGCAGAGGGCGGCGAGCGCGAGGCAGTTGGCGGCGGTGCCGGTGGGGACCCAGAGGACGGCGACGTCAGTCTCGAAGAGGTCCGACAAACGGCCGTCGAGCTGCTGGCTCCACGCGTCGCCGGCATAGGCGGTGTCGAGCATATCGGCGGCAGTGATCGCGGCCATGACGTGGGGGTGGATCGTGGCGGCGTTGTCGGAGAAGAAGCGCATGGTCAGGACATGCTGCGATGCGGTGGTGGCGTCAACGGGGGCTTTCGTCACGCCGGACTTGTTCCGGCATCCACCATGCCGCGCGATCTCCCGCGGGGGTATTCGGTTAGGGTAAGTCGCGACTGAAGCGGCACGCGAGCCCTCAACACAAGCACCTCCCCGGCGGAGGCCGGGGTCCAGTTGGGAAACGTTGCTGACGACGGCCGCGCGCCGTTACTGCGACCTCTCCAACTGGGCCCCGGCCTCCGCCGGGGAGGTGTACTTGTTCGACCGAATAGGCCCCAACCGAGTTCGCGATTATGGAGTCCTACTGCCCCTCGTAAGCTCCCGGGTCTTCCTCCGGCGGCCGGCGATCGTCGCGCGGTGGCGGGCCCTCATCGCGGTCGCGGCGGGAGGGGCCGACGGAGATGGTGCCGTCTTCACCCATCTTCAGGTTGAAGCCGAGGCCTTCGATCTCGCCGCCGAGCGGCAGCACCGAATTGTCCTGGTCGTTCGCAGGGAGCGCATCCGGGTCGACCTCTTCCACCGCCGGAGCAGGGGCGGCGATCGGTGCGATCCCCAGCGCGGACTGCATGAAGTCGCGCCAGATCCGTGCGGGGATACCGCCGCCCGATAGCCCCGGGTTCGACGAATTGTCGTCGTTGCCGACCCACACGCCGACCACCAGATCGCGCGCGAAGCCGACGAACAGCGCGTCCTTGTTGTCGGACGTCGTGCCGGTCTTGCCGAACGCGTCGACCGTCAGGTTCGCGCCGCGCCCGGTGCCGGTGCGGATCGATGCCGCCAACAGGTCGAGCATCTCGTCGTGGATCTTGCTCGGCATCTCGGTCGCGCCGCCGGTCAGCGACTGGTACCAGCCCTTTTCGCGCACGTCGGCGAGGCCACGCGGCTGGACCGGATATTGCTCGCGCGCGATGGCGGCATAGGCGGCGGTCAGTTCGAGCAGCGACACCGTCGAGGTGCCGAGGCCGATCGTGGCCTCGCTCGGGATCGGCGTCGAGATGCCGAGGTCGCGCGCCGCCTTGATCACCGCTTTCACGCCGACCTGTTGCGTGAGGCGTGCCGCCGCCACGTTGGAGGAGCGCGCGAACGCCTGGCGCAGCGTGATCGTGCCCTGATAGCGGCCATCGCTGTTCTTGGGGGTCCAATCGCCGATCGTTACCGGGCGGTCCTCGATCGTCGAATCGGGCGTCATCCCTTGGCGCATTGCGGCGAGGTACACGAACAGCTTGAACGTCGAGCCGGGCTGGCGGCGTGCCTGGGTCGCGCGGTTGAAGGGGCTCTTCGCGTAGTTCTTGCCGCCGACCATCGCGACGACCCGGCCGTCGGGACGCATCGCGACCAGCGCGACCTGTGCCTCCCTGAGACCAGCACGCGCGACGGTGCGCTCTGCCGCACGCTGTAAACGCGGATCGAGCGTGGTTTGGACGGTCGCCTCGGTCTTGATCTCGCCGGCCTGGTCGCGCGCTTCGGGAAGGATCCAATCGGCGAAATAGGTGCCGTTGGGGAGCTGCGACGGGCGGCTGCCGAGCACGCGCTGCGGCTGGACCGCGTCGCCCTCGGCCTTGGTCAAGAAACCGGCATCGACCATCGCGCCGACCACGACGGCCTCACGCTTGCGCGCGCCTTCGAGGTTGGAGGTGGGGGCGAGGCGCGACGGTGCCTTGACCAGACCGGCGAGCATCGCAGCCTGTCCGACGTTGAGCTTGTCGGGGGTGCGGCCGAAATAATGCTTGGCCGCCGCGCTGATCCCGTAGGTGTTGTCGCCGAAATAGACGTTCGAGAGATAGCGCGACAGAATCTCGTCCTTCGACAGCCAGGCCTCGAGCCAGAACGCGATCATCGCCTCGCGGATTTTCCGCGTCGCGGTGCGGTCCGAATCGAGGAACGCGTTCTTGGCGAGCTGTTGGGTGATCGTCGAGCCGCCCTGGCGGACGCCGCCCGAGCCCATGTTGGCCCACGCCGCACGCGCGATCCCGCGGGGATCGACGCCCCAGTGCGAATAGAAGCGCCGGTCCTCGATCGCGAGGAACGCCTGCGTGACATGCGGCGGAAGCTTGGCCGCGTCGACCGGCTTGCCGATGATCGCACCGCGTCGCGCGATCGGCGTGCCATCGTCTGCGGTCAGCGTGATCGAAGGCGGGGTGGGCGGCTGGAGCGACTTCGACAAGGGGGCAGTGATCGCCAGCCAGATGATCGCGATCACGAGCAGGACGATGCCGATCCCCAGCCCGCGCAGGATCCAGCGACCGATCGGGCGCTTGCGTCGCGGGGCGCGGGGTGTCGCGTAGGGCGGCAGTGCATCGCGGTCGTCATACGGCCCGGGCTCTTCGCCATCGCGCTCGCGATCGTATTTCTGGCGCAGGCGTTCGCGTTCGGTGATCAGCCGCTCGCGCTCAAAGGCATAGGGCTCGCGGTCGCCGCTTGAGCTGGAACGGTTGGTGTCGAAGGGATCGGGGCGCATCGGTCGTTCCAGCGGGTCGGCCAAGCGGCGGACATCAGGTGTATTATCGTCATACGACAGCTCGGGCAAGCCTGTGTCCGGCGTATGCACATGCTTAACGTGTACGGGGGCTTAGCGACAGCGTTCGTGGTGGTCGTGGAGCGAGAACGGACGCAAGCGCTGTTGTCTTCGCGCGACGAAACGGGGAAGAGCGGGTGCATGACGTTCGAACAGGATGAAACCGTGACCGCTCCCGATACTCTTCCCTTGGTCGTTGGCATTGGCGGCACGATCGGCGGGGTGTCGTCGACCGAGCGTGCACTCCGGATCGCGCTCGATGCGGTCGAGAAGCAGGGTTTCCGCACGCAGATGTTCGGCGGCGCGGACATGGCGCGGCTGCCGCTGTACGATCCGAAGGCGACGACGCGGACCGCGGACGAACGCGCGTTCGTCGAGGCCGTCCGCGGCGCATCGGCGGTAATCATCGCCAGCCCGGGCTATCATGGCAGCATTTCGGGCGTGGTGAAGAACGCGCTCGATCTGCTCGAGGAGACGTCGCGCGACGAACGGCCGTATCTGGCGGACATGCCGGTCGGGCTGATCGCGACGGCTTATGGCTGGCAGGCGACCGGCAGCACGATCGCGGCGCTGCGCTCGATCGTCCATGCGCTGCGGGGGTGGCCGACACCGTTTGCGGCTGCAATCAATACGCAGGTGACGAAGTTCGACGACGAGGGCGGCGCGAACGATCCTGCGGTGATCGAGCAGCTGCGGCTGGTCGGGCGTCAGGTGGCGAGGTTTGCGCCGTTGTCGGAGCCTGCGAACTAACAGGTTGGCGCTATTGTCCGTTCGTCCTGAGCGAAGTCGAAGGATATGCCCCAAGCGAGGGTGCTTCGACTTCGTTCAGCACCAACGGGGTAGGAGAGTTCTGAGGTTTCGTACCCTTTACCGTACCGCAGCGCGGAGGGTGGCTCTGACGCCGGTGTGCGTCGGGTCGTACTCCACGATCGTCTGGAGGCTTTGCGCCATCGCGCGGATCAGTTTCGTGCCTAGACCGGTGCCGCGTGGGACGGCGTCTTCGGGAATGCCGCAGCCATCGTCCTCGACCGCCAGCAGGAAGATGTCGTCGTCGATCCGGCTCAGTGCGACGCGGACTTCGCCGCCGCCGGTGGGGTAGGCGTATTTGCACGCGTTGGTGACGAGTTCGGTGACGATCACGCCGAGCGATACCGCGCGGTCGGTCGGCAGGCGGATCGGTTCGGCCGCAAGGCTGAGCGCGCGCGGGAGCGCGTCGGTCGACCAGGTCTCGGCGAGTTCGTCGACCAGCGCACCGAGATATTCCTGCATGTCGACGCTATCGACGTCGTTGCTGGTGTAGAGCCGGCGGTGGACCTGCGCGATCGCCTGGATTCGACGCTGGGTATCTTCGAGTGCCTCGCGGGCGGATGGATCGGTGAGTGCGGTCGCCTGGAGGCGGACCATCGCCGAGACGAGTTGCAGCGAGTTGGCGACGCGGTGGTTGACCTCGCCGAGCAGGGCTTCGAGCCGGGCGTTGCTGGCGCGGAGATCGGCTTCGGCGGACGCCTTCTCCTGTTCGAGCAGGGCGCGCGCGCGGACCTGTGCAAAGGACGCTGCGAGCAGGTCGAAGAAATCCTCCCCGACGGTCTTTACGACGTAATCCGACGCACCGGCCTTCAGCGCGGCGACCGCGATGCGGCCTTCCTCGGAGCCGGTGACGTACACGATCGGCGGATGATCGGGCAGGCGACGCAACGCTTCCAGCGTCTCGAGGCCGTCCATCCCGGGCATGTAGTGATCGACCGCGATCAGGTCGAAGGGCTCGGCGGCGGCCTTGACCACGCCCTCCGCGCCGGTCTCGGCGACGGTCATGCGGTAGCCGCGGCGTTCGAGCGCACGCGCCGCCAGCCGCCGAATACCGGCGTCGTCGTCGATATAGAGGACGCTAGGGGACAAAGGCACGGTCGTCGGCATCAGCTCTCGACGTCTGGAACCTGGATCACCGACAGGAACAGCCCGAGCTGGCGGATCGCCTGCGCGAAACTCTCATAATTGACCGGCTTGGTGATGTAGACGTTGCAGCCCAGATCGTAGCAGCGCTCGATCTCGACCTTGTCGTCGGTGGTGGTCAGCACGACGACGGGCGTACGGCGGAGCGGGCTGCCCTCCGCCTTGATCCGCGTGAGGATGTCGGTGCCGCTCATATCGGGCAGGTTGAGATCGAGCAGGATCATCGCCGGGCCGCTTTTCGCAGGGCCGTCGGCCGCGTTGAACAGGAAGTCGAGCGCGCTGGTGCCGTCGGTAAAGTGCTTGATGTCGTTCAGGATCCCTGCGCGACGGATGTTCTTCTCGATCAGCCGGGCATGGCCCTCGTCGTCCTCGATCATGACGATGCCGACGGTCTGGTGCTGGTTCATGCCGTGATATCCTGGATCGTCAGTGCGCTGGGAAGATTGAGGCGGAAGGTCGCGCCGTCGTCGAGCGTCGACTGTACGTCGATCGTGCCGTCGAGACGATAGGCGAGTGCGCGGACATGCGCGAGTCCGATGCCTTCGCCGGGTTGGTCCTGCGGGCCGGAGCGGCGGAACAGGTCGAACACGCGCTGGTGATCGCGCGGATCGATGCCGCGGCCGTTGTCGACCACCGAGAGGATGACGCGGTTGCGCTCCTTGTGGCCGCGCACGACGATCTCGCCGGGGCGGCCGGGCTTGAGATATTTGGTGGCGTTCTCGATCAGGTTCGACAGGATCTGTTCGAGCGCGAGGCGATCGGTGACGACCGCGGGGATCGGCCGTTCGACGCGGACGACCGCGCCGCGATCATCGATGACGTGCTGCATCGATCCGATGATCGTGTCGACCAGCTGTGCGGGGTCGATATGTTCGGGCGCGATCGTGCGGCGGCCTTCGCGCGACAGTTTGAGGATGGCGTTGATCAGCCGGTCCATCTTCTGCGTCGAGGTGCGGATGAAGCCGATCGCCTCGGGCAGATCCTCTCGCGCCGCCAGCCGGGCGTCGGCGGTGAGGATGTGCGGCGCTTCGGCCTCGGCGCGGTCGACGAGTTCGGCGAGCGGGCCGGCCGCGGTCGCGAGTTCGGCGGTGAAGCCCATCACGTTGACCAGGGGCGAGCGCAGGTCGTGGCTGACGATATAGGCGAAGCGCTGGATCTCCTCGTTCGCGCGGCTCAGATCGGCGGTGCGCGTCGCGACCTGATCCTCGAGCGATTCGTTGAGTTCGCGCAGGCTGTCGCGCGAGGCGGCGAGATCGGCGGTGTAGCGGCGGATCACCAGGATCGCGAGGATCGCGACCACCAGCAGCAGCGCGGCGGCGAGGCCCGCGACCGAGAGGAACAGCGCGCTGCTGCGTTGCTGGCGTTGGGTACGGATCGCGAGCAGGCGGACCTCGTCGGCGGCCATCGCCTGGAGGCGGTAGCGGATGCCGCGCATCAGCGGCACGCTGGCGTCGACCGCGAACCGGCGTTGTGCTTCGGCGATCTGGCCCGACGCGACCAGCGCCATCGACTCGGTCCTGAGCGCGCGCAACCGGACGAAGCGCGGCTCGATCCGGTCGAGTCGCGCGATCTGTGCGGGATTGTCGTGGGTCAGGCGGCGCAGCGTGGCGATCGAGGGGACGATGTTGCCTGCGCTGCGCGCATAGGCGGTGGCGAAGAGCGGCTTCCCCGCCAGGACATAACCACGGCGTGCGGTCTCGGACTGCTCCATCTGGATCTGGAGCGTGGCGATCGCCTGGCGGACGTCCTGCGTGTGGAGGATCTCGGCGGTGTAGGTGCGGCTGCGAATCGTGATCCAGCCGATCGCGATCGCCGCGGCGGCGAGCGCGATGAAGCCGAGCGTCATGAACGCGACCAGCCAGCGGGCGACCCGCCCCTCCGACGAGGGCAATTTCAGACGTACGCTTACCATTGGGGGCGATCTACGTCAGGGCCGGTCGTTACGCCAGCGATACTGGCTAGACGTGAAACAAGGGGCGCGACCGCTTCAAGATCCTCACCCGCAAGGCGGAGGTGGCGCCGAAGGCGACGGAGGGGGAGGATACGGAACATCGGTTTCCCTTACCTCCCCCTCCGTCTGGCAAGCGCCAGCCACCTCCCCCTGGCGGGGGAGGATCATAGGGGTGCTACAGCAGCAGGTCCTGCGCGCTGGCTTTGCCGACGCGGCCGCCGCCGCTGCGCCGGTCCATTTCGTGGTTGGCGGTGAAGCGGATGTCGGGGTCGCGGTCGGTCATGAACGCCATCAAGGTCTCGTGATCGAGCTCGGACCATTCCTTGCCGCGATCGGGGCCGTAACGGACGCGCGGGATGAGGCCGGGGTCGCGCGACCATTCGAGCAGTTGCGCGAGACTCGCCTCGTTGAGCATGTCGCGGAGGTGGAACGCGGTGACGTACGCGTCGGGAAACGCGCGGTGCGCGGGCAGGCCGCGCTCATGCTCCATGCCGTGCGGCTTGCGCCAATAGCGCAGCACCTGATTCGAGAAGCTCGGGCTGTCGGGCCAGAGCCGGAGCGCGCATTTCCAGGTGCAGATCCACTCGGCATCGCGGGTCAGCGCAGACGTGCAGAATTTCTGCTCGAAATCGGCGCGGTGCGCAGCCAGCGCGAGGCGGCGCGGCCAGGGGTCGAGCACTTGCCGCGCGCAATCATGCCAATAGGGCGCGTCGGCGACCTGTTCGTCGAGGATGTGGTGGATCGCCTGCGTCACCGGCGGGATGAGGCGGCCGGGATTGACGAGGATGCTGCCGCCTTCGCCGTAGATCTCCCAGCGGCCGTCCTCGCCGAGCGCGACGTCCTGCCAGCCGATCTCGCAGACGCCGTGCGCGGGCGGGGCGGAACCGGTGGTCTCCAGGTCGACGACTCGGATCATCTGCGGTTGCTGTTTGGGCTTGGGGTAGGGGGGCGCCATGCCCGCCATGTGGGGACAAAAGCGCGCTTAATCCAGCGCGTATGCATCCTCATGGTCGATATCCATCTCGCGGACGCCGCGACGTTGGCGGGCGCGGTCGACGAGTTTGCGCAGGCCCTCGCGGCGGTCGCGTGCCATCGGGATATCGCGGAGGATGAATTCGCCGCCGCTCGTCGTGCGGTCGCTGGAGGTGAGCGTAATCGTGCCGATGTCGGTCATCTGATTGAGCAGCGAATAGCCAAGGCGGACGTCCTTGATCCGGTAGAGCTCGATCTCGTCGATCGTCTTGAACAGGATTCCGCGCCTGATGATCAGGCGCTGGTCGGTGATCTCGTAGCTAACGCTGCGGTTCTTGAGCCAGCGGATGCCGATGATGACGAAGCCGATGCCGGCGAGGCAGGTGAGTAGCGTGCCCCAACCGGCAAAGCTGCCGAGCAGCCAGCGGCGCGTGCTGGAGCGGAATTCGTCGACTGGGCGCTCCACTTGGGGACTCCTTGGGGTGGTGGCGGGACGGTAGGCTGGGGCGGTCGCGTGTCAATCGTCCTCCCGTTCTCCCGCGGAGGCGGGAGTCCAGGGTTCTGGGCGACGACATTCGTGATTCCTGGCCCCCCGCCTTCGCGGGGGAACGGTTAGTTTCGCGTTACGTCGCGAGTCTCGGCGCTCGCCGGGCGTCAAATTCTGCGACCATCCCATCCCCCTGCACACCCCGGCGAAGGCCGGGGCCCAGTTGGGGAACGTTGCTAACGGTACGCGGCACTTCGTTATGTCCACCTTTCCAACTGGGCCCCGGCCTTCGCCGGGGTGGCGGCCTTGTTATGGTACCGATCTCGCAACACCGCTGACCGCGAGTTGCGCGTCGACCTCCGCGAGCAGCGCGTCGAGCGCCGCCTGATCCTTCGCCTCCGCGCGAACCGTAAGCATCGCCTGTGTGTTCGACGCGCGGAGGAGCCACCAGCCTTCGGGTGTCGTCACACGCGCGCCGTCGGTGAGGTTCATCTCCGCGCCATCCTCTTTCAACCGTGCGATCACCTCGTCGACCACCGCGAATTTGCGCGCGTCCTCGACCGGAAAGCGCAGGTCGGGCGTCGCCACCAGCGCCGGCATCCCGTCGCGCAGTTCGGTGAGCGAGCGACCCGACAGATGCACCGCACGGATCAGCCGCACCGCCGCATACAGCGCATCATCGAAGCCGTAATACTCGCCGGCGAAGAAAAGGTGGCCGCTGAGTTCGCCTCCCAAGGGCGCGCCGGTGCGGGTCATTGCTGTCTTCATCAGGCTGTGGCCGGTGGGAGCCATGACCGGCTCGCCGCCCAGTTCGGCGATTCGGTCGAACAGCGCTTGCGAAGACTTCACGTCCGCAACGATCGGCGCGCCCGGATGCTCGCGCAGTGCAGGTTCGACCAATATGGAGAGAATCTGGTCGCCCCAAATCACCCGCCCCAAACCGTCGACTGCGCCGATCCGGTCGCCGTCGCCATCGAAGGCCAGTCCGAAATCGAGGTTCTTCTCCGCGACCAGGCGCTTGAGATCGGCAAGGTTCGCCTCTTCGGTAGGATCGGGATGATGGTTGGGAAAATTGCCGTCGACTTCGGCGAAGATCACATGATGCTCACCCGGCAGCAGCTGGACGAGCTTCTCGATTGCCGGGCCGGCCGCGCCGTTGCCCGTGTCCCAGCCGATCCGGTACGCACCGCCCGCATAGCCGAGCATCAGTCGCCCGACATAGGCGTCGAGCACATCGGCGGTTGTGATTTCGCCCGCGCCTTCGCTCCAGGCGCCCGACGCGGCGAGTGTGGCCAGGCCCTGGATGTCGTCGCCGAAAAATGGCGCGTGGGCGTGTACCATCTTGAAGCCGTTATACTCGGGGGGATTGTGGCTGCCGGTTACCTGGATGCCGCCATCCACTTCTAGCGTCGCCTCGGCGTAGTAGAGCATCGGCGAGGTACTGAGGCCGATCCGGACGACGTCGACGCCGCCGGCGGTGAGGCCGGCGACAAGCGCGGCTTCGAGTTCGGGGGAGGAATTGCGGCCGTCATAGCCGACCGTGACGCGGGTGCCGCCGGCGGCGCGGATGCGGGTGGCGAAGCCTCGGCCGATCGCGACGGCGTCGGCGGGGCCGAGCGCTTTGCCGACGATCCCGCGGATGTCGTATTCGCGGAGCGAGGTCGGGTCGAACTGATGGGTCATGGGCCTCTCGACGATTATGTCTCACTGCGGTTCCCCCGCGAAAGCGGGGGCCCGGGAGCCAAGAGCGACAGCGTTCGTAACCCTGGGCTCCTTGCGTTCGCAGGAGAACGGTTTAGCGCGACCGCTTCAGCAGCAGATCCCGCGCGGCGTTCACTCGCCGCGTCAGGTCGGTAGAGCCGCCGCGGTCGGGGTGAACCGAGGCGATCAGGCGGCGGTGTGCGCTGCGGATCGCGTCTGCGTCCGCGCTGCGGTCTATGCCAAGGATCGACCGAGCCTCTGCTTCATCGGTGACGACGCGCTGCTTCGGCTTCGGGCGCAGGTAATGCCACGCCGCCCAGATAAACAGCGCGGCTACGATCCACTTCACGCAGCCACATCCGGTGCGCGCTCGGCGACCACCTCGGGCAACTGCAATGCGGCCATCATCTCGCGCAGTTCCTGGCGCGCAGCGACGTGGCCGAGGCCCATGCTGCCGAACGCCTTCGAGTCGATCATCGTCAGGCCGGCGGGGAACATCTCGCGGTAGATCACGCGCTCGCCGAGGCCCGGGATGATCCGGAAGCCGACGCGCTTGGCCAGCTGCGCGAGCGCGTCCGATACGCGGCGCATGTTGCGCGCCTCGATGTGCTGGAGGCGGTTGCGCAGGACGACCCAGTCGATCGTCGTGCCGTCGGCGCGTGCGCGCTGCTTCCGCGCGTCCCAGATGAGTTCGGAATAGAAGCTTGGGCGGGTCACCTGATACGTCTCGGGATCGACCTGACCGATCAGGTCGAAGTCGACGAAGCTGTCGTTCATCGGCGTGACCAGCGTGTTCGCCAGCGCCGCAGCGGTGCGGGCAAAAGGATCGTCGCGGCCCGGCGTGTCGACGACCAGGAAGTCCGAGCCTTCGCAGAGCGAGTGCCAGAGATCCTCGAACTGGTCCTCGCTCTGGTCCGACAGCGTCGCGTGGCGCGGCATCGGCAGCACCGAGCCGTTACGCTTCATCGTCTCGGCGCGGTTGTCGAGATAGCGGCCGACGGTGCGCTGGCGGTGGTCCAGATCGAGACACGCGACGCGCGCACCCTTCGCGGCGAGCGCGATCGCGACGTGCACCGCGGTCGTCGACTTGCCCGTGCCGCCCTTCTCGTTGGCGAACACGATGACGTGCGTCGAAGCTTGGGGTGAGTCAGGGCCCGTGGCCAACGCGCGTTTCCTTATTGATCGTAACAGTCACCCTTCATAGAAGCCGCGACCGCACTTATCGAGTAGGAGTTTCACGTGGACACCGTCCGGGACCTTAATGCGTTGCGCGAAAGCGTCGCCGCCTTCCGTGCGGCGGGGCAGCGCGTTGCGCTCGTCCCGACGATGGGGGCGCTCCACGCCGGCCATGTCGCGCTGATCGAGGCGGCGAAGCGGCCGGGGACGAAGGTCGTCGCGTCGATCTTCGTCAATCCGACGCAGTTCGGGCCGAACGAGGATCTGTCGCGCTATCCGCGGCGTGAGATGGCCGATATCCGGATGCTCAACGAGGCCGGGTGCGACCTGCTCTGGCTGCCGTCGGTCGAGACGATGTATCCCGATGGCTTCGCGACGTCGGTGCGCGTCTCGGGTGTCAGCGACGGGTTCGACGGCGCCTCGCGTCCCGGCCATTTCGACGGCGTCGCGACGGTCGTGTCGAAGCTGTTCAACCAGGTCGGCCCCGATGCGGCGTATTTCGGCGAGAAGGATTACCAGCAACTGGCTGTCGTCCGGCGGTTCGTTGCCGATCTCGACTTCTCGATCGATATCGTCGGGGTGCCGACGCAGCGCGACGACGACGGTTTGGCGATGTCGTCGCGCAACATCTATCTCGACGACGAGCAGCGCAAGCAGGCGGTGGCCCTGCCGCGCGCGCTGGGCGTCGCCGCGCGTGCGATCGCGAAGGGCGAGGACGTCGAGTCGGTGCTCGACGATGCGCGCACGACCTTGGTCGGGGCGGGGTTCACGATCGATTACGTCGCGCTGGCGGATGCCGAGACACTGGCGGAGAACCCTGCGGCGGAGCGTCCGCGGCGGTTGCTGGCGGCGGCGCGGATGGGTGCGACGCGGCTGATCGATAACATCGCGATCGACCGTCCGGGCGAGTTGTAAAAAGCAGACGTTAACCCATTAACCATTTGGAAGTCCGAATCACCGCAGGATGCCTTCAAGAACATTGGGGGCAAGACCATGGGCAGCAGTCTCAAGAACGCGAATTTTCTGATCGAACGCCGTCTGGCGGATGCGGCGCGCGGCGACGACCGGGCGTGCTACGAACTCGGGATGGTGTATTCGACGGGGACGTCGGGCGTCGTGCTCGACCTGATCGAAGCGCACAAGTGGTTCAACCTGGCGGCGGTGTCGGGGAACATCGCGGCGCAGGAATGCCGCGCGGAGATCGCCGAGGACATGACCGCGCGGGAGATTTCGGTGGCGCAGCGCGCCGCGCGGGATTGGATGCAGTTGACGCAACGCCGGGCGGCTTGAGCTGAAGGCTCCCCTTCCGCTTGCGGGAGGGGTCGGGGGAGGGGATCACCGCGAACGTCGCGTTCGTGGGGTATTTCGGTCCCTCCCCTAGCCCCTCCCGCGAGCGGGAGGGGGATTAGGCTTCGGCTTTCTTCTTTGGGGCGGCTTTCTTGGCAGGGGCCTTTTTAGCCGGGGCCTTCTTGGCTGGGGCTTTCGCCTCAGCCGCGTCCTTGGCCGGTGCCTTCTTCGCCGCCGGCTTCTTGGCGGGCGCTTTCTTCTTCTTCGTTGCCGGCGCAGCGGCGGCACGCGCGTCGATCAAAGACGCGGCTTCCTCAAGCGTCAGCTGGTCCTTCTCGATCGACTTGGGCAGCGTAGCGTTGGTCGTGCCGTCGGTGACGTAGGCGCCGTAACGCCCTTCCATCAGCTTAATCTCGGCCTCGGTACGCGGATGGTTGCCTAATATCTTCAACGGCGCCTGAGCCCCACGCGCGGTACGTCCGCCGCCAGCGGCCGCTTCGGCAAGCTTCACCACCGCCGCATTCATGCCCGTCTCGAACACGTCCGCCGTGGTCTGAAGCCGCGCATACTTGCCCGCATGCTTCAGATACGGCCCGAACTTGCCGATCGTCGAAATGATCGGTTCGCCGGTCTCGGGGTGGTTGCCGACGGTCCGTGGGAGCGAGAGCAGCTTGACCGCCCACTCCAGATTGAGCTCGCCGATATCCTTCGGGATCGACGCCATCTTGCGGTCTTCGCCTTCGCCAATCTGCAGATACGGGCCGAAGCGTCCCGATTTGCGCTCGATCGGCTGACCGGTGTCGGGGTGCGTGCCGAGCGTCGACGGGCCGGCATCCGCCTCGGCGTCGCCGCCGGGCTGCGCGAAGCGGCGCGTGTATTTGCAATCGGGATAGTTCGAGCACGCGATGAATGCGCCGAACTTGCCGCCACGCAGCGCCAGCTGGCCCTCGCCGCAGTTGGGGCAGAGACGCGGATCGCCGCCGTCCGCCTTGGCCGGGAACAGGTACGGCGCGAGGAAGGTGTCGAGTTCGGCGGTGATCGCGGACGGCTGCTGCTCCATCACCTCGTTGGTGCGCGGCTTGAAATCGCGCCAGAAGGCGTCGAGCACCGACTGCCACTGCGCGCGGCCGCCGGAGACGTCGTCGAGTTCTTCCTCCAACTCTGCGGTGTAGTCGTAGCCGACATATTTCTCGAAGAAGCGTTCGAGGAACGCCGTCACCAGCCGCCCGGACTCTTCGGCGAAGAAGCGGTTCTTCTCGATCCGGACGTAGGCGCGGTCCTTCAGCGTCTTGATGATCGAGGCGTAGGTGGACGGGCGGCCGATGCCGAGTTCCTCCATACGCTTGACCAGCGAGGCTTCGGAAAACCGCGGCGGCGGCTGGGTGAAATGCTGCTCGGCGTCGACCTTCTTCTTGGCGGGCGCATCGCCTTCGCGCATCCGCGGCAGGCGGCGGGCGTCTTCGTCGGCGGAATCGTCAGACCCTTCCTCGTACAAGGCTAGGTAGCCGGGGAAGAGTACGACCTGGCCGGTAGCGCGGAGGATGTTGCGGCCGGTGCCGTCAGCCATCTCGACCGTCGTGCGCTCCATGCGGGCGGACGCCATCTGGCTCGCCAGCGCGCGCTTGAAGATCAGGTCGTAGAGGCGCGCGTGATCGCCGCCGCCGGCCTTGTCCTTGCCGAAATCGGTCGGGCGGATCGCCTCGTGCGCTTCCTGTGCGTTCTTCGCCTTCGACTGATATTGGCGTGGCTTGTCGGGGACATAGCTCGCGTCGAAGCGGTTCGCGACGGCGAGACGCGCGGCCGAAATCGCGCTGCTATCCATCTGCACGCCGTCGGTACGCATATAGGTGATCGCGCCGTCCTCGTAGAGGCCCTGCGCGATCCGCATCGTGTGATCTGCCGAGAAACCGAGTTTGCGCGAGGCTTCCTGCTGCAAGGTCGACGTGGTGAACGGCGGCGGCGGGTTGCGACCGGCGGGCTTGGTCTCGACCGACTGGACCGAGAAATTGCCGTCGAGCACGGCCTGCTTGGCGCGCAGGGCATCGCCTTCGTTGCCGATCGAGAGGCGGTCGAGCTTGTTGCCCTCGAATTGCGTTAGGCGCGACGTGAACGCGGTGCCGTCATGCTCCATCTCGGCCGTGACCGACCAGTATTCCTGCGGCTTGAAGACGTCGATCTCGCGCTCGCGCTGGACGATCAGGCGGAGCGAGACGGACTGGACGCGACCGGCGGACTTGGCGCCGGGCAGCTTGCGCCACAGCACCGGCGACAGCGTGAAGCCGACCAGATAATCGAGCGCGCGGCGGGCGCGGTAGGCATCGATCAGATCGTCGTCGAGCTCGCGCGGGTTCTTCATTGCCTCGGTCACCGTCGCCTTAGTGATCGCGTTGAAGGTGACGCGCTCGACCTCCTTGGGGAGTGCCTTCCGTGCACGCAGCACTTCGCGGACATGCCACGAAATCGCCTCGCCCTCGCGATCCGGATCGGTCGCGAGGATCAGGCGGTCGGCGAGCTTGGCGAGATCGGTGATCGCCTTCAGCTGCTTCGACTTGTCCGCGTAATTCTCCCACGTCATCGCGAAGGCGTCGTCGGGATCGACCGAGCCGTCTTTGGGCGGCAGGTCGCGGACATGGCCGTAGCTGGCCAGGACGCGGTAATCGCTGCCCAGATACTTCTCGATGGTTTTGGCCTTGGCAGGCGATTCGACGATGACAAGCTGCATGGGGAAACCGGGGTCCTTACGTGTACGCGTACGAGGGTGACGGCGTCGGGGTGGCCGCGTCAACCCGGGGACGATCCGGAATGACGTGCATCAAGTGCCGTCGAGGCAGCCGGTTTTCCAGAGGGGGCGGGTAATCTCCGAGGCAAATTGCTCTTAAGCGACAGGATTCTGAGTCGAAACCGAACGATCCTCCCCCGCCAGGGGGAGGTCTCGCCGAAGGTGACGGATGGGGAGGACAGGGCGCAGACGTTATCGCTTTCCTCCCCTCCGTCTGGCAAGCGCCAGCCACCTCCCCCTGGCGGGGGAGGATCGTAAGGGGGCCTTAGAAGCGGTAGCCGATCGTCGCCTGGACGGTGCGGCGGTTGCCGTACCAGCACCAATTATAGTTGGCGAAGCACGACGTCAGATACTTCTTGTCGAAGATGTTGGCGCCGTTGACCGCCAGGCTGAGACCGCGCAGCGACGGTGCGAACTTTTCCAGGTCGTAGCGGATCAGCGCATCGTACACGGTGTAGGACGGGCTGTTGCGACCCTCGGTCTCGCCGGGCGTGACGCCTGCATAGACCTGGTCGACATGGCGCATCGCCCCGCCGACCGTCAGCCCTGCGAGCGGACCCTCGGGCGGGGTCCAGTCGAGGCCGAGCGTCGTACCGCCGCGGCCGACGGTTTCGAGCCCGCGGCCGACGCGCGTCGGGTTGTCGGCATCCTCGGTGACCTTGACGCGCTGACGGCTGAACGCGGCGCGGGCGTTGAAGCCGTAGGGCAACGGTGCGGTACCCTCGAACTCGACGCCTTGCGACCGCACGCCACCGGTCTGGCGCGATCGCGAGAAGTTCGGCGTCGAGGTGAGAACGTTGGTCTGGTCGATCCGGAACCACGCACCCGAGAGCAGGATCTGCGTGCCCGGTATGGTGAACTTGGCGCCCGCTTCGAGCTGTTTGCCAAGCGATGGGTCGGCGAGACCCGACGATCCGTCGCTGAGTTCGATCAGGCTGGCCTGCTGCTCGAACGAGGTCGAATAGCTGACATACGGCGCGAGCCCGAACGGCAGCGTGTACAGCGCGGCGGCGCGATAGGTGAACTTCTCGTCGTGCTTGACGCCGAGGTTGATCTGCTGCGCGCGCGCCCAGTCCTGCCGACCGCTGAGCACGACGCGGAGGTCGCCGAGCGCCATCTGGTCCTGCGCGTAGATGCCCTGTTGGCGCTGGCGGATGGTCGTGTTGCCAACACCGTATTCCGTCGGAACTTGCGATGGCGTCCGTGGGACGCTGACGGTGCCGTAGACCGGGGCATAGCCGTTGAGCGACGGCGCCGTGCCGAACGCGGCGTCCTCGATCGAATGTGCGACCTGGCGATCGACGCCGAACAACAACGTGTGCTTGATCGGACCGGTCTGGACGGTGCCGCTCAACTGGTTGTCGAACGTCCAGTTGTTGAGCTGTTCGCGCGTCGCGTAGGAGGCGCGGAGGAACGTCTGCCCGGTCGGGTCGCGCGCATCTAGCCCGCCTGCAGTGTAGATCAGCCCTAGGTTCGCCTTCACATACTGATACCGGCCCGACGAACGGAACGCCCAGCCGCCACCGAAATCATGGCGGAAGATGTAGGTGAGCGCGGCCTGTTTGCGGCTGAACCGGTTGCCCGCCTCGCCCCCGTCGAAGCTGGTTGGCAGCTTGCCGTTGGGGTTGGCGAGCAACGTGCCGCTCGCCGGGAACACGCCGTAATCGCCATTGTATGGATCGTGTGAATAGGCGCCGAGCAGCGTGAAGCTGGTCGAGCTGCCGGCGCCGGCGGTCACTGCGGCGGAGACGGTCTGGCGCTCGCGCTTGCCGAACTTCTGCTGCGTGTCGGCGCCGTTCGCGCTGCCGTTGATCCGCCACAGCACGCCGTCGCCCGCGCGCCCGCCAATATCGGCATCGACACGGTAGAGATCGTAATTGCCGTAGGTGCCGTTAATCGCGCCATATAGCGGCTGGTCGAGCGGCAACTTGCTCGATTCCGCCACGAGGCCGCCGGGGCTCGACTGGCCGTACAGCACCGAGGCCGGGCCCTTGATGACCTCGATCCGGTCGAGTCGCGAGACGTCGACCTGCGGCACGGCGTAACCGGATGGGCTGCCGAATTGCTTGAGCCCGTCGAGATAGACCGGCGCGTCGAACCCGCGAAGCTTGAACTGGTCGTAGACTTCCGCGCTGGCGCCGCGCGTCTCGGGCGTGACGCCCGCGACGAATCGGAGCGCCTGGTTCAGGTTCTGCAGGCTGCGGCCGGTAATGTCGTCGCTGGTGATGACGCTGATCGACTGCGGCGTTTCGGCGAGCGGCGTGTCGGTCTTGGTGCCCGACGACGCCTGGTTGCGCGGATGCTGGCCGGTGACGACGACGATCCCGGTATCGGGGCCGTTGGCGGTGGCATCGGGTGCGGTCTGTGCATAGCTCGGGGCGGCGGCTGCCGAGGCCAGCAGGACGGCCAGGCCGAAACGTCGTGTCATGAGTTCCCTTTCGTAATGACGGCGCGCTACCGCTGATGATAACTATTATCAATAGCGAAGAACGTCATTCCATTATGCAAAAGGAAATTGTGGCATTTGCGCACCAGTTCGTGGCGAAGGCGTCCGCAAACGCTTGCATCCGCTGTGCTCCCGCAGCACCGCCTCCGGAGAACGGCAGGATCGAGGACGACATGAACGGACGGGATTTGGCGATCGAGATCGCGACCGCGGGCGACGCAGCATGGTTCGGCAAGGCGGCGGACCGGCGGTTGCGGATCCGCAACATGGTGCCGGGAGAGTTTGCCGACGTCACGGGTGCGCCGCCGGTCGGGATGGCGTGGCGGACGATCGTGCTGGAGGCGCAGCCGGGCGCACGCAGCCGCCAGATCATTGCGTTGCCGATCGGCACCGCGCTGGAGTCGTTCGACGACGAGGCACTTTTCGCGCTGTTCCTACAGGCCGCGCCGGCGGGCGCTCGCGACGTGATCGCCCGTCTGCGAAAGCTGAAGATCCCCGATCCGACGGCCCTGCAGACGATCGCGGGCGACTGAAGATCAGCCGTTAACAAGGTCTTGGCGGCAAAACGCGCGCCAATGGCCATGATTTGGACACATATCGGACCAAGCGAGCCGCACGCGTGACAGGCTGTGCTTCCGCTGTGAGAATCTGATGCTAGCTTATGGCCAGCGATGCGCGCCTCAAAGCGCTGCGTCCTTGGCGCCCCGCCCGGATACGAGAGTGTCGCACGGACGGGCGGGGCGCCATCGTTCACCAAAAATTCACCAAGTCCTTGCAAAGCGGCCGCAGAGGATTCGCTGAGTAACGCGTACCTTCTGCGCTCCGCCGGTTTCAGTCACACGGGCAGGCGGAGCGCAAAATCCTGCTCTGCCCGTGTCCCTGCTCTACCCGTGCTTACGCAAGCCCCTGTCGCGACAGGCGCGCATCGATCAGGTCGAGCTCGCGGCCGAGTTGCTCCGCCAGCGTCACGCCGATTTCACGCCGCCTTGCCAGATCGAAGATCGCATTGCGTTCCGCGCGGACGGCGGCGAGCCGCATGTCGCGCTCGATCGGTGCATCCGCCTGTCCGGTGCGATCCTCGGGCAGCGTCGCCAGGCTGTCGATCCGCTCGCGATACTGATCCATCAGCCGCGCGGCGATGTCGGTGAACCGGTCGGGATCGTCGCGGCCTTCCGCCATCTGGTGCTGGACGCGGTCGAGTTCGGCGATAGCCGCCTTGGCCGACACCAGCCGCGCCCGATCGCGTGCCGCCGCCACGCCCTCGTCGGGCGGCAGGTTCAGATTGCGCAACAGCAGCGGCAGCGCGACCGCGGCGATCACCAGCGACGACAGGATGACCCCTGAGGCAAGGAAGATCACCAGATCGCGTGCGGGAAACGGCGTGCCGTCGTTCAGCGTGAGCGGCAGCGTCAGCGCGCCGGCCAGCGTGATCGCGCCGCGCGCGCCCGCCGCCGACATCGCCGCGATGATCCGTCGCGGCGGACTGACCGCCTCGTCGTTGCGGCGGCGCGCGCGCAACAGCGTGAACTGCATCGACACCCACACCCAGCCGAACCGGAGCAGCGCGAGCCCCGCGACCACCGCCAGCACGTACACCGCCAGCCACCACGGGCTGACATGCCCGGTCGTCGTGACCGTATCGCGCGCGCGGACGAACACCTCGGGCAATTGCTCGCCGAGCAGCACGAAGATCACGCCGTTGAGCGTGAACTGGAGCATGTCCCACACCGCACGGCGACGGATCCGCGTGCCCGCCGCGACGCTGGTGGTGGCGCCGGTAAAGGTCATCGCGATCCCGGCGGCGGCGGCGGCGAGCACGCCCGAGGCATGGACATGCTCGGCGGCCAGATAGGCGGCGAACGGGATCAGCAGGCTGACGAGGATGTTCGAGCCGGTCTCGTCGCCGAACTTCCGCGCGAACGCGGCCTTGCTCGCGACGATCGCCCAGGTAATGCCGACGCCGATCGCGACGCCCGCGAGCGCCATCCACGCGAACGTCAGCGTCGCCTCGCCGAGCGAGAAGCCACCGGTCAGCACCGCGGCGATCGCGAACCGCACGCAAACCAGCCCCGACGCGTCGTTGAGCAGCGCCTCGCCCTCGAGGATGTGCATCATGCGCTTCGGGATCGGCGCCTTCTGCGCGACCGCGGAGACCGCGATCGGATCGGTCGGCGAGACCACCGCCGCGAGGGCGAACGCGACGCCGAGCGGCATCGTCGGGATCAGCCAGTGAATGAACACGCCCATGCCGAGCACGGTCAGGAAGACGAGCCCGAGCGCCAGCCCAAGCACCGCACCGCGATCGCGAAACAGCTCGTCCTTGGGGATGCGCCAGCCATCGAGGAACAGCAGAGGCGGCACCAGCAGCAGGAAGAAGAGTTCGGGATCGAGCTCGACGCGGACATGCGCGACCATCCCGATCAAGGCGCCGAGCGCGATCTGAACGAGTGGCCGCGGCAGTGCGGAGGGCAACATCCGCGACGCCATCCCGCTGATGACGACCGCGAGCAACAGGAACAGGCACAAGGTAACGATCTGCAAAACGGCGGGCCCTCGGGTGATGTGGAGGCGTCCCTATACACGGATCGACGGCGTTTTGGGGATCGCCTGGTGAGCGCTCCCGTCTGGTCTCACCCAACAAATCGGACGGCTGTCAGCACCATCGGGCGGGGGGGGGGGCTCTCCCGCTCCATCCCCTTTGCGAGAAGGCGGCTCTATTGTTTGATTATTGGCTACGGAGAAAGCTGCACGTCGTTATCGGATATGTGGGTTATCGGATTTGTGGCCGCATAATTAATCATTTTGGTTCAGTCGGATTTATGGGCTGCGCGCTTACACGCCTCCCCAAGTAACGAGGCAGAGCTTGTGGATTTTTCATGACAACGTCTGGCGACAACCGCGCGCGCGCGGGCTTCCTCATGCGCCTTGTCCGCGACCGGCGCGGCAACACGCTGGCGATGATGGCCGCGTTTCTCATTCCGCTGCTGGGACTGGCCGGATCTGCGGTAGACGTCGCGCGTCTCTACGTCGTCAAAGCGCGCCTTCAGCAAGCGTGTGATGCTGGGGTCCTTGCGGGCCGCAAGTTTATGACGAGCACCAACAACACGCTCGATCCGACTGCAGTGACGCAAGCGCAAAATTTCTTTTCTAACAACTTTAAGACCGGCTGGATGGGAAGCACCGACGTTGCCTTCACGCCGACCAAGACCAGCGATAGCCAGGTCGCCGGCACCGCCTCGACCACGGTGCCTATGACATTGATGAAGATCTTCAACATGCCCGACAAAGCGATCGCGGTAAATTGTCAGGCCCGGTACGACGTTGCCGACACCGATGTCATGTTTGTGCTGGATACGACGGGCTCAATGGCGTGCCTACCGGGCGGCCCCGACACCTGCGGGACCGGCACATATTCCTATACGCGCCCGACAAGCGGCGGCGTACCGGGCTATGCCGGCAGCAAGGGCTATGCCGTAAATGAGCTGTTATCGAACGGAGGCAATGTGTCGCGCATGGAAGCGCTTCGTAAAGCAGTACTGAGCTTCTACGATGCATTCGCGGCTAATGCAGATCCCGCTACGAACGTCCGCTACGGCTTTGTCTCCTACAGTTCGGTCGTGAATCCTGGACAAGCGATCTTGGACGTCTCGCCCAGCTATCTTGTCGGTTCGGGTGGGTCTTCGGATCAGCCCTATTACCAGTCGCGACGTGTCATTGACGACTACGTATCGTCAACGTCCGATAGTACCCCTAACAATAGGTCGCAAACTGCCTGTACGGGGCCAACAGTTCGCAATCCCTCTACCCCTTTGACCTACAATTCATCGGGATCGGCTACGAACACGTACTACTATTGGAAGAGCGGCGGTTTCTTTTCGAGCAGCTATTGCGTTCAAAGGGTGGATACGCTTGGCCCACGGTGGGAATATAAGAAACTTCAATGGGATGTGAGTTCCTTGGTCAACGGCGCATCGTCGATGACCGATCCCACCGCAGTTGACGGTTCTAAAACGCAGTGGCTCGGGTGCGTCGAAACCCCGGTTGAAAATCCCGGACAGACCGTTTTCGCAACAAACAGTCTGCCTTCCGACCTCGACCCTGACGCGAAGCCGAGCGGGGCAAAGCGGTGGTGGCCGCATATGCAGGATATCGAATATTGGCGAACCGCGGCGACCGATTACACCAATGGTGACGACAACAACAACCGCCCAAGCTTGGGTTCTACTACAATGATGCAGAGCGGCTATTCGGCCTGTGGCAAGCCGGTAAAGAGACTTGGCGTGATGGCGCGAAGCGACATCTACAATTACCTGTATGCGACCGATTTCGTGCCGCAGGGCGGCACTTACCACGACACGGGCATGATCTGGGGCAGTCGCCTGATTTCACCCACCGGTGCTTGGGCGAACGATACCGCCACATGGGCTGGTCGCAACCCGCCAAACCGAGTGATCGTGTTCCTTACCGACGGCGTAATGTCTCCGAACAGCAATTCCTATTCGATGTACGGCTATGAGGATTATGACAAGCGGGTTGCCAACGGCGACACCAGCAAACTGACGAGCTATCATAACGCCCGCTTCCTTGCCGCGTGCGCGGCCGCCAAGGCGCGCAATGTCGATGTGTGGACGGTCGCGATCGCGTCCAGTACATCGACGCCGTTGCAGACCTGCGCGACGACGACGAACCAGGCGCTCTTCACCACCAGCGGCAACGGCCTGTCGGCAGCGTTTACGTCGATTGCTCAGCATCTTGCCATGCTGCGGATCACGAAGTGATGGTAATGCTCCGCAGGCGGCTGGCGAAAGATCGGCGCGGAGCGACGCTGATCGAGTTCGCTCTGGTTTGCCCGGTCATGCTGTTGATAATGATGGGGCTGGGCGATCTGCTGTACCAGGCCTATGCGCAGTCTATCCTCAATGGTTCCATTCAGAAAGCGGCACGGGATTCGGCGCTCGAAGGCGGCGCCAGCAACGCCGCTACCATTGACGGACAGGTCATCACGCTGATGACGCCATTGATCAAAAATCTTACCAATAATTGCGCGCCCTCGGGATCGACCGGAACGTGGTGTTCGACCCGCAAGAGCTACGACACTTTCAGCGAGGTCGCTCCCGAGCCGTTTACTGACACGAACAGCAACGGAGTTCGCGATCCCGGCGAATGTTACACGGACGTAAACGGCAACGGCGCATGGGATACCGACCCGGGCCTGAACGGCCAAGGCGGGGCGAGCGCGGTGACGGTATACACCATGACGATCACCTATCCGCGTCTGTTCCCAGTAGCCGGGCTGATGAAATTGTCGCCGATGCAGACAATCGCAGCGACCACGCTGCTAAAGAACCAGCCCTACGCCGGTCAGACAGTCTCCGCCAACGCAACGATATGCACATGATCAAGGGCAATTTTCGCAGGTTCGCACTTCTCTTATATCGCGATCGAGCCGGCTTGGCGCTCATCGAGTTCGCCCTTTCTGCGCCAATCGTGCTGTTGGTCGGATGCTACGGCGTCGAATTGGCGAACCTCGCTATAGTCCACATGCGGGTCAGCCAGATCGCGTTGAACCTCGCCGACAACGCTTCTCGTGTCGGAGCTTACAGCAACTTGGCGACGCAGCAGCTTCGCGAAGTTGATGTGAACGATATCCTTCAAGCGGCGCGGTACCAGGGTGCAGGTATCAGTCTGACAGCGAACGGGCGCATCACGCTGTCGAGCCTGGAAAACGTCGCGCAAAGTTATGACACGCAACCGGTACAGCGCATCCACTGGCAGCGGTGTATCGGCGCTCAAAGCGGCACGGGTTTCGACGGTCAGTTCAAAGCCAACGTGGCGACGACGGCTGGCAGCACGGCTACGGTGAATGACAAGGGGTATGACCTCCCGCTGGGTATCAGCGACAACGGCTCGACCCCCATCATGGCACCTGGCGGCGCAGGGGTGATGTATGTCGAGATAAACTATCGGACGAAGCCGCTGTTCGGTGCATGGCTCGCCCCTCCGCGAACGATCCACTATATCGCGTCGTTTGTGGTGCGCGACCGGCGAGATTATTCTCAAATGTATAATCCTGCGCCCACCTCTACGCCGTCGACCTGCAACCTGTATACCCAGTGACCCTAGCTGGTGAGGGGTAGGGCCTGTAATTCACTACAAGATGGTAGACGGTTATTATGAGGGGCATCGTGGATAAGGTGCATTTTCGACCATGCTTGGTCCCGGTATCGGCGATTGCCTCCCTGGCGGCGTGCCTAGCTGCCCTACAGACCACGAGCGCAACCTTAGTTTGCTGTGGATCGCGCTCGGAGCGGCTGGAATCAATATTTCCGCAGTTTGGTTGCTCTTCTGTCTACGGCGAGGTGGTTCCTGATCTAGGAATTCAGTAAGCTGAACTTTCAGCCCGAAAGCCGCCTGTCCGCTTTCCTTCCCACTCCGGACAGCCCGTGGAAGACCGGCTGACCCTATTGCTTGCCTGCCTCCGCATGGCGGACGATGTCTTCGCAGAGACGGTGGGTGGCGAGGATGTCTTCGGCGGCGGTGGGACGGGCTTCGCGGACGCCGGCGAGAAAGTTGGTGCACATCGCTTCGAAGCCGCGCTGGCGGGTGACCGGGGTCCAGTCGCCGCGACGGGCGTGCGTGTCGGTGCCGTTCTGGTCGCCCGTCTCGGACAGGTTGAGGACCGAGCGGCGGCGGTCTCCACCGATAATATCGAGCCGCTCCTCGTCGAGCCCAGAGTCGCGCTGCATCGTGCCGATCGCGTGATGGCCATCGCCGGCGAGCGTCAGCGTGACGCCGCTCAGCAGACCGTCGCGGACGATCGTCTCGATTTGCGTCCGCTCGATCGGGCCGGGGGCGAGGAAGCGGAGCGTGTCGACGACGTGGATAAAGTCGTCGAACATGACTCGGCGCGGGGTGTCGGGCTGCGCGTGGCGGTGCTTCTGCATCAGCATGAACGCGCGGGGTTCGCTGCGCAGCGCGGCATAATCGGGGGCGAAGCGGCAGTTGAACCCGATGGCGAGCAGGCGACCCTGGCGGTGCGCGAGATCGACCAGCCGTGCGGCCGCGTCGAACGTATCCGCGAGCGGCTTGTCGACCAGCACCGCGGCACCGTGGGCAAGCAGCGTCTCAACCATCGCGGGGTGCGCGGGCGTCGCCGAATGGACGAACGCCGCGTCGAAGCGGGTGGAGGCGAGCGCCGCGTCGAGGCTGTCGTGGCGATGCGCGATCCGGTAGGTCGCGCCGAGTGCGGCGAGCACATCGCGGTTGCGCGTGGCGAGGTGGAGCTCGATCCCCGGCATCGCGGCCAACACTGGGAGATAGGCTTTGCGCGCGATGTCGCCGAGCCCCGCCATCACGACGCGCATCGTCCGCGCGCTCAGGCGGCGACGTCGACGGCGTGCGTCTGGATGATCACCGGGCGCGCGGCGGCAAGATCGCGCGCGGCGAGGCCGAACGCCTTGAAATGATTGGACGCCATGTGGTGCTGGACCGCGGTGTCGTCGGCGTAGAGTTCGTTGAAGACGTAGCGGCGTTCGCCATCCGCTTCGCGCCACAGGTCGTAGTGCAGCACGCCCGGCTCGGCGCGCGACGCGGCGACGCAAACGCGGGCGGCCTCGACGAACGCATCCTCGCTGCCGGGCTTCACGGTGACGAAGGCGATGATCTTCACGGACATGGCGGCATCCTCTTTGAGTTTGCCCGCGTTCTGGCGGGATCGGGAGAGCGCGGCAAGCGCCGTGATTCCGGCAAGCCGACTTCACGTCTGGCGACCTCCCGATCCTCCGCGTGGCGGGGGACGATCGATGCCCGTTAGAACTGCCCGCCGACGTTGAAGGTGATCAGCTTGCTGTCGTCGCCGGGCGCCTTGAGGAGCGCCTTGGCCAGATCGATCCGCAACGGGCCGAACGGCGAGGTCCAGTTGACGCCGACGCCGACCGACAGGCGCGGGCTGGCGGTGTTGCCCGAATAGGTCTCCTTATAGGTGCCGAGCGAATAGGTGTAGGGCGTGCCGGTGTTCGTCGTGGTGCTGGCGCCGGCCGAATCGAGATACAGAAGGTCGCCCGCCGTGTTGGTATATTGGCGCGTGCCGGCAACGCACGCGACCGACGTCGCGTTGGCGGTCGCGCAGGTGTCGGTGAGCGTCGGGGTCTTGCCGCCGAACACCGCGCCGACGTCCATATAGATCGACGGACGAAGCCCCAGCTCGCGCGCGCCGGCGCCGAGCGGCAGTTCGAGCTCGAGGCGAGCCTGATAATAGGCGGTGCCGCCGAGCGCGGTCTGGGTGTTCGAGCTGCTGGTGCTAGACAGAGTCGCAGGCACCGTCGACGTATCGTAGTAGGTCCGCGTCACGCGCGGGCCGACACCGCGGATGTCGAAGCCGCGCATCTGCGGGTCGCCTAGGTAGAAGCGGTCGGTCAGCCGGACGTCCTGCCCCAGTCCCTTGATATACCCGCCCTCGGCATGCGCCGACAGGATGAAGCTCGACCCGAGGTTCATGTACTTGGTGTAGTTGGCGGTGCTGCGGATGTATTTGGTGTCGCCACCGAGCCCGGCGAAGTCCTGGCTGACGCTGAACTTGCTGCCCTTGGTCGGACGCAGGCGGCTGTTGGTGTTGTCGAACACCAGCGAATAGCCGATCGACGAGGTCCAGCGATTGCCGACCGCGTCGCACAGATACGTCCCGGCGATCGCGGGATCGCAGACGCCGTTGGTGTAATAGGTGTCCTCGTCGAGCGTGACCTGGTCGTAGGACAGCCCATAGCGCGCGGTGGCCGACCAATATTCGGTGAGCGGCACGGCGGCGCGGATCTGGAAGCCGGTCGAGACCTGTTCGTAGGTGGTGTCGTTGCTGTCGCCGGTGGTGCTGTACGAGCTGTAGTCGCGGCGGAAGATGTCGCCGCCGAGCGCCACGTTGGTGTCGAACATATACGGCTCGGTAAAGCCTAGGCTGACCGACTTCGAATAGCTCGACAGGCTGGCGTTCGCGCGCAGTTCCTGGCCCATGCCGCGGAAATTGCGCTGCGTGATGCTGGCCGAGGCGATGAAGCTTTCGAGGCTCGAATAGCCGGCCGACAATTGCAGCTCGCCGCTGGATTTCTCCTCGAGGTTGGTTTCCAGGATGACGCGGTCGGGGGCAGAGCCCGGCAACTGCTTGATCGTCATCTTGTCCTGGAAATAGCCGAGCGAATTGATCCGGTCCTCCGAGCGTTTCACCTGGAAGCTGTTGAACGCGTCACCCTCCGCGAGGCGGATCTCGCGGCGGACGACCTTGTCCTTGGTCTGCGTGTTGCCGTTGATCTCGACGCGCTCGACATAGGTGCGCTTGGCTTCGGCGATGTTGAAGTTGATCCCCATCGTCAGCGTGTCGGCGTCCTTCTGGAACTCCGGATTCACTTCGGAAAAGGCGTAGCCGAACAGGCCTGCGGTCTGGCTGAGGTTGTCGACCGAATCCTCGACGAGCTTGGCATTGTACCAGTCGCCCTTCTTGAGCGGCAGGGTGGCGGCCAGCTTCTTGCTGTCGAAGTCGCGGATCTGGCTGTCGACGCTGACATCGCCGAATTTGTAGCGTTTCCCCTCCTCGACCACATAGGTGATGATGAAGTCCTTCTTGTCCGGGGTCAGTTCGGCCACCGCGGAGGTCACGCGGAAATCGGCATAGCCTTGCGTCAGATAGAACTGGCGAAGCTTCTGCTGGTCGTAGCTGAGGCGATCCTGGTCGTAGCTGGTCGCCGACGACAGCAAACGGTTGAAACGCGCCTGCTTGGTCGCCATCTGCGCGCGGATCTGCGCCTCGGAGAATACTGCGTTGCCGAGGATGTTGATCTGGCGAACCTTCGACTTCGGGCCCTCGCTGACGACGAACACGACGTCGACGCGGTTCTGGTCGAGATTGACCATCTTCGGGTCGATCACCGCCGCGAACCGGCCCTGGCGGCGATAGAGTTCGAGGATCCGCGCGATATCCTGGCGGACTGCGGTGCGGGTGAAGATCTGGCGCGGCGCCAGCTTGATCTCCTTGGTGATCTTGTCGCTCTTCAGTGCCTTGTTGCCCTCGATCAGTATGCGGTTGACGATCGGGTTCTCGCGTACGCGCAGCACGATGTTGCCGTCGGCGACGCCGGCGATCGAGTAATCGGCGAACAGATCGCTGGCCTGCAGGTCCTTCAGCGCCTGGTCGAGCGTTTCGGCGCTATAGGGCTTGCCGACGCGCAGCTTGGTATAGCTCAGGACGGTTTCCGGTTCGATCCGCTGTGATCCTTCGACGCGCAGGGTCTTGATGATGCGGCCGACGGGCGCAGGCGCGGGCGTCATCTGGTTCGGTACGGCATTCGGTACGGCAGTCGGTGCGGCAGTCGGTACGGCGGCCTGCGGGGCAGACTGCGCGGGTGCGACCGGCGTCGTCATCGTTCCAGCCATGGCCAAAGCCAGGGAACCGGCGCCTAAATCGAACATCATGCCTGCGTCTCCGGGAGTGAACCGCGGCGCTATGGGGGGCATGTTTCCCCGGAATGTTCCGATATGTCGCAAGTTCGCAGCCGTGCAACATATCGCCTGGGGTGGACCTGGGACCCGGGACGCTCGCCGGGCGCCTGGGGTGATATGTCTCAGTCGTGTCACGGATCGCTGGCGGGGACATTTCCAGGACATTCGTGATCGGTAGCGACCGCGGTGCAGGCCAATGCTGCGCCTGTCTGAAGAAAGGCCGATCATGCGCGTTGCCATCAAGGGTGTCCCGGCACCCGAACCCATCCGCCCCGCCGCCTCGCCGCCGATCGTCGACAATCCCTTTGCGCCCGAGATCTTCGCGACCGGGTTTGCCGGGTTGGCGAACCTGAGCGGCGTGATCGTACTGACGCTGGAAAGTGCGCGCTGCGACCATGCGCGCCAGCCGCCGAGCGTCGACCGCGTCGTCGTCGGCCGGATCGCGCTGACCAGCAGCGCCGCGCAGGATCTGGTCGCGGGGCTCAACCAGTTTCTCGAACAGCAGGGGCTAAGCCCGTCCAAGGCGATCGCCGCCGGGGCGACGTTCCAGTGAGCGCGGCTGGGTATCCCTCGATCCGCCGGACCGTCCGGTTCGACGACATCGTGCGCTCCGGCAGGGCGGCTGCGAAGCGCGTCGTCTGGAGCGCGCCGACCATGCCGGGCGTCCGGATCCGGCGTATCGTCTTTGCAAAGAGTATTGCGGGACCCGCGCTGCGTTACGAGCCTGTAACAACCGTCACGGTATGACAGTTTTATGAAAGGCGATGAATAGAACCGTGTTCGCAAGACGACACCTTGCGGCGTAATGAGGAGAGCACCGGAACACCGCTTGTCGAGCGGGAGATCGCACCGCAAACCCGAGTGGCGGACCTTATCCGTACCCCACAACATCTGCCGCGGCGGTCAAGGATCGCGGTTCAGGGAGTATATTCATGCGTCTCGATTTCCGCGCACGCCTTTTGGCGTCCTCTCTCCTGTTGGGTATCGCCGGTCCGGCCTGGGCCCAGACTGCAGAGCCTCTGCCCGCCGATCCTGCCCCCGCTGCCCCCGCTGCCGTCACACCTGCCGCCGGTCAGGCGGAGCCTGCGGACGGCGACACGATCGTCGTGACCGGTTCGCGCCTCGGTGGCGACAGCCTGAAGCAGGCCTCGCCGATTTCCGTCGTCAGCGCCAAGGAGATCGCGCTGTCGGGCCAGATCAACGTCGAGAGCGTCCTCAAGGACCTGCCGCAGTTGATCCCCAGCACGACTGGTGCCTCGAACAACCCAGGCGGCGGCGTCGCGACCGCGGATCTGCGCGGGCTCGGTTCGACGCGTACGCTCGTGCTCGTCAACAATCGCCGGTACGTCGCGTATGATTCGAACCAGGTCGTTGATCTGAACACCATCCCGGCGGCGCTGATCGAGCGGGTCGACATCGTCACCGGCGGCCGCTCGGCGGTCTATGGGTCGGACGCGATCTCGGGCGTCGTCAACTTCGTGATGAAGAAGGACTTCAGCGGCGTTCAGGCCAATGCGAACTACCGCATCAACGAGGCGGGCGACGGCGGCACCTTCAACGGCAACCTGCTGCTCGGCGGCAATTTCGAAGATGGCCGCGGCAACGCGACGATCTATTTCGATTACACCAAGCGCAACGGCATCCTCCAGTCGGCGCGCGACTATTCGAAGCAGGCGCTGGTCGACGACGGCGACGGCAACCTGATCGCGGGCGGCTCGGGCTCGATCGAAGGCACGCGCTTCGCGCTCGGCGGCGTCAACCGCAAGTTCGAGACCGACGGCAGCTACACGCCGTACAACGCATCGACCGACGCGTATAACTATGCCCCAGCAAACTATCTCCAGGTCCCGCAGGAGCGGTTCCTGATGAGTGCGCAGACGCATTACGAGGTCAGCCCGGCGCTGAACGTGTATGCCGAGGGCCAGTTCATCAACAACCGCGTGAAGAACCAGCTCGCGCCGACGCCGTTCACCGGATCGGTCGCGCTCGATGTGGATTCGTCGTTCCTGTCGGCCGGCTCGCAGTCGCTCCTTCGCGGTCTCGACACCGACGGCGACGGCTATGTCACCTCAACGATCTACCGCCGCCTGACCGAAGTCGGCTCGCGTGTGTCGAACCTCGACAACACCGCCTATCGCGCGGTGCTCGGCGCCAATGGCGATATCGGCGGCGGCTGGAACTACGACGCCTATTACAGCTACTCGCGTACCAAATCGACCGAGACCCAGTCGGGCAACGTCTCCCGCAGCCGCGTGCTGCAGGCGCTGCGCACGACCTATGATGCCAGCGGCAATCTGGTCTGCTCGGATACCAGCAACGGGTGCGTACCGCTCAACATCTTCGGCACGGGCAACATCAGTGCGGCCGCCGCCGATTTCATCACCATCCCGGCGCAGAACACCAGCACGATCAGCGAGCAGGTCGCCAGCGCGTCGATCTCGAACCGCAACCTGTTCGATCTGGGCGCAGGCCCCGTCGGTATCGTGTTCGGCACCGAATATCGCCGTGAGCACGGCAGCTACAATCCCGACTTCGCGCTGTCGTCGGGCGACGTCGTCGGCTTCAACGCAGGCGAAGGCCTGAGCGGCGGCTATGACGTCAAGGAAGCCTATACCGAAGTCGCGGTGCCGCTGCTGGCGAACATCCCGCTGATCAAGAAGCTCGAGGTGAACGGCGCGTACCGCTATTCCTATTATTCGACCGCGGCGAAGTCGGTGAACACCTATTCGGGTGGCGTGGTGTGGTCGCTGATCGACGACCTCTCGCTGCGCGGCCAGTATTCGCGCGCCGTCCGGGCACCGACCGTGTCCGATCTCTACAGCGGGTCGTCGCAGGATTTCCCGGCGGCAACCGATCCGTGCACGACCGCGGTCGCGGTGACGAACACCAACCTCAACGCCAGCTGCCTTTCGACGGGCGTCCCGGCCTCGCTGATCGGTACCGCCTATGACGGCGGCAGCACGCAGATCCAGACGGTCAACGGCGGCAAGCCCGCGCTGCGCGAGGAAACCTCCGATACCTATACGGGCGGCATCGTGCTGCAGCCACGCTTCCTGCCGCGCTTCTCGCTCACGGTGGATTACTACAAGATCAAGATCGCCAACTACATCTCGACGGTCGGCACCACGAACCTGATCCGCGCCTGCTACGGCGATGCGGACAACGGGTATACGCCGTACAACGCCAGCTATTGCGCGTCGCTGCCACGCGATTCCAACAGCTATGCGATCACCGACGCGGTCAACACGCTGGCCAATACCGGCGGCGTGACCACCCGCGGCGTCGATTTCGAGGCGCGCTACGGCCTGCCGCTCGGTTTCGGTGCGTTCGGGGCTGATACGAGCAAGCTCGACTTCCGGCTTAGCGGGACGCGGTTGATCGCGTTCAACTACAACCCGCTCGCCGCCATTCCCGATCTGACGATCAACTGCGCCGGCAAGTTCGGCCAGACCTGCGGCAATCCCTATGCAAAGTGGCGGCTGTCGGGGCGGACGACCTATTCGACCGGTCCGGTGACCGTGTCGGTGCTCTATCGCTATCTGTCGCCGGTGAAGGACGACGACAGCGGCACGTTCTACGCGGTCGAGCGGATCAAGGCGTATCACTATTTCGACCTGACCGCGGCGTTCGATATCAAGCCGGGCTTCACCTGGTCGGTCGGCGTCAACAACATCTTCAACAAGCAGCCGCCGATCATGGGTGACAACCAGGAGCAGGCGAACACCTACCCGTCGACCTACGACCCGTACGGCCGGGCGTTCTTCGTCAGCACGAACGTCAAGTTCTAGGAGACCCTGTCCCCCTCCCCCGCAAGGGGAGGGGGCAGCGCTGATAGGCATGAAAAAGGGCGGGGTGGTCACCACCCCGCCCTTTTTCATGCGCCGCCTGTTCGGCGACCCAATGCGAAGGCCGCCCCGTCATCCAGCAGGAGTCACCCAGCAGGAAGACGGGGCGGTGTTGGTCAGAACTCGAAGTGGACCGAACCGATCACGGTGCGCGGCGCGCCGAAGGTGTAGCGCGTGGTGCTCGCCGACGAGGTGCCCGTGCTCAGATTGCCGAAATAGCGTTCGTTGAACAGGTTCGAGACGTTCAGCTGGAAGAACGTCTTGTCGAGCCCGGCAAACGCCAGATCGAACCGTGCGTCGAGGTCGACCGTGGTGTAGCCCGCGGCGATCAGGTCGTTGACGTCGGTGACGTAACGCTGGCCGACATGCTTGACCTGTGCGCCGATCGACACCGGGTCGAACGATGCCTGGACGCGCCCGCCATATTGCCATTTGGGCGTCTCGACGACGAACTTGCCCGCGGTCGCCGCGGTGATCGCGCCGGTGGTCGGGTCGACCGCATCGTCCTGTAGCTTGGCATCGATGTACGAGGCAAACCCATAGAGCGAGATGTTGCGGATCGGGGTGATGCCGAGGCTCGCATCGAGGCCCTTGCTCTTGACCGTGCCGACGTTGCGATCGGTGGTCAGCGTGCCACCGCCCTCGAGCGTGGTCAGCGTCGAGATGATGCGGTTGTCGTAATGGATGTACCAGCCCGCCAGCTGCGCCTGGATCAGCCGCGACGAATAGCGCAGCCCGAGATCGAACGAGTCGGTCTTTTCGGGCTTCACCTCCGCCACGGGCGAGATCTTGACGTCGTCGAACGCGTACAGATTGTCGGTGCGCGGTGCCGAGAAGCCCTTGGCATAGCTGGCGAAGATGCTCGCATTCGGGGTGAAGGCATAGGTCATGCCGACGTTCGGCAGCACCGCGTTGTACGACTTGATGCGGTTCTTGTAGGGCGCGCCGTACGTGGCCGTGGTCGCATTGGCGGCAACCTGCTCGGCGGTTTGCGAGGTGCAATAGCCGTCGCTCGAATTGCCCGGGATCGTGTAGCAATAATTGGTGAGGCTGCGGCGGAAGAACGGTGCGCGCAGGCCCAGCGTCAGCTTCAGAGCATCGCCGAAATACGACCCGCGATACTCGCCCGAAACCTGGTGGAGGATCGCGTAGGACAGGCGGTTGCGCTTGTTGACGACGTTGCCGGCGGCATCGAGAATCGCCGAACTGCCTTCGCCGTCGAGCGCGCTGAACACATCGTACGGGTTGCCGTTTGCATCGAGCAGGCTGGCCTCGCCGGTCTGGCGATGGCGGGCGCGGTCCCACGTATAGGCGAAGCGGACCGCGTTGTCGGCGTCGATGTCATAGCGCAGCCCGGCGATCGCGGTGAAGCGCTGCGTGCGGGTGTTCGACGGGAAATACGCACGGACATAGTCGAGCGTGTCGCCATCGCCGTTGATGTCGACGCCCGCCGCGGTCCCTGCACCCAATCGCTGGAGCTGATAGGTGTAGACGCTGGTCGCCGCTGCCGTGCCCGCGGCATTGGTCGCGTTCGCATTGCTCTCGGCGAACACCGCCGACCCGCCGCCATTGGCGCGCGTAAAGCTGTACGCACCGTCGAACGTGAAGACGAGCTTGTCGGTCAGCGTGTAGCGCGAGTTGACCCGGAAATTGCCGGTATTCGACGGGTTGATGGCGGTAGACGCCGCATTCCCGCACGACGACCGGTCGTTCTGGCTGGTGCCGTTGACGCCGCTCGCCGAGGGCAGCGAACAGCTGGCGTCATAGAGATACGCGTTGGTCTTGTCGTCGAACACCGTGTCGTACTGCGCATTGTTCAGGTCGAGCGTGTACGGCGTCGCGGCGCTGACCCCGGTCGTCGGCACGACCGTCGTGCCGAGCGTGGTGCGAATGTTGGCCAGCGTTGGGTTGCTGTACGAGCTGTTGCGGTTCTGGTTGTAGTTCGCGCCGAACGCGATGAAGTCGCCCTTGCTGCCGATCGGCTGGTACAGCTTGGCATTATATTGCTGCCGGTTGATCTCGCCCGAGCCGCGGAACTGGTCGTAGCGTTGCTAGCTGGCGGACACCCAGGCCTTGGTACCGAACGAGGTGAACACGCCGGTATCGATCTTGGCGAAGACGCGGTTCATGTCGTTGGTGCCGTGCGAATAGGCGACGGTCGCGCCCAGCTTGTCCTTCGGCATCACCGACCGGTAATTGACCGTGCCGCCCGACGCGCTGGCGGTCGGTGAATCGACGTCGGTCGCGCCGAAATTGACGTTGACCTGCTCGATCAGCTCGGGATCGAGCTGCTGGTTCGAATAGATCGCATAATTGCCCGAATCGTTGAGCGGAATACCGTCGAACGTCAGCGAGATGCGGTTGCCGTCGAACCCGCGGATCCGCAGCTGACCGCCCGAGCCGCCATAGGGATCGCTGTTGGTGAAGTTGACGCCGGGCACCAGGTTGATCGTGTCGAGGATGGTCTGGCCGGGCGTGCGACGCTCGATCAGTTCCTGCGTCAGGACCGCCTTCGCCTTTGGTGTATCGGGCGTCTGGATGCCGTTGACGTCGGGCTTGGCCCGCGATCCGCTGACGACGATGTCCGATTCCGCATCCACCGTGCCGGTCGACTGCGCCTGCGCCATCGCCGGCAGGACCAGCGTCGCGAGTGCCGCGCCGCAGAATAAAGTCTTACGCATCTAAACCCCTTTAAAGATCGATCGAGCTGCGACGCGATGATTGCGGTCGCAGTGCGATCGATCCGATATGGAGCGAAGATGACAGTATAGGGTCTATTGGCGGGTGCGGATGCTTTCGCGGCGTGCTGTTGTAGCGATATCCCGGTATGTGTCCGAACGTGTCACATATCTTGCAGTGGTGCTTTGATATCGTCGGACTTTGCTACGGAAATATCATGCGACGACCGTCGCGTCGTCCGTCATCAGCAGATGCAGCAGTCCGGGAGCGGGGCGGGCGATCGCGTGAACGCCGAGGGCCTCGAGCGCCGGAACCGAGGCGCGGTCGGCGTCCTTGAGGCGAATGCGCAGGCGCGTGCCGTGCTGCGTCGCCGCCTCGACATTGTCCGCGCCCCCGAGCGCTGCGAGCGTCGCCGGGGTCAAGCGGATGTCGGCGACCTTGGCGGCGGGGGCGATCGCTGCCGGTGCCGTACCACCTGCTGCGATGGCATCGCGGATCTCGACCGCGACCGAATCGGCGATCGGGCCGAGCACGATCTGGAGCGCCTTGTCGGACGGTCGGATCAGGCCGCGCGCACCGAGCGCCTTCAGCCGTGCCTCATCCACTGCGCCCTGGTCCGCGACGATCAGGCGCAGGCGGGTCGTGCACGCGCCGACGCTGGTGAGGTTGGCTGCGCCGCCGAGGGCTTCGGCGAAGGCGGCGCCGCGTTCGCTCTTGGCGACGGTTGCCGCGGCGACGGGTGCATCGCGCTCGCGGCCGGGGGTGGGCAAGTCGAGGCGCTTGATGACGGTGCGGAACAGCACGTAGTAGATCGCGGCATAGGCGAGGCCGACCGGGAGCAGGAGCAGCGGCTTGGTCGCCTTGCCGTAGTTCAGCACGTAGTCGAACAGCCCGGCGGAAAAGCCGAAGCCCAATTTGACGCCGAGCGCATCCATCAACGCCATCGACACGCCGGTCAGCACCGCGTGGATCGCGTAGAGCACCGGGGCCAGGAACATGAAGCTGAACTCGATCGGCTCGGTCACGCCGGTCAGTGCCGAGGTGAGCGCGAGGCTCAGCAGCATGCCGCCGACCGCTTTGCGGCGCTCGGGCAGCGCGGCGTGGTACATTGCCAAACAGGCGGCGGGCAGGCCGAACATCATCACCGGGAAGAACCCGGCCATGAACGCGCCCGCGGTCGGATCGCCTGCGAAGAAGCGGCGGAGATCGCCCGTGGTGCCCTGGTAATCGCCGGCGACGAACCAGACGATGTTGTTGAGCAGATGGTGCAGCCCCGTGACGAGCAGCAGGCGGTTTAGCAGCCCGAACGCGAACAGGCCGAACCCGCCGGCGCCGCTGATCCCGTAGCTGAGGCCGTCGATGCCGGTGCTGAGCGCACCGAAACCAAGGCCAACGATCAGGCCGAGTACGAGGCCAGCGACGCCGCTGACGATCGGCACGAACCGTCTTCCGCCGAAGAAGGCGAGATATTCGGGGAGCGCGATCGCCGAGAAGCGGTTGTAGAAACTGCCGCCGATCAGACCCGAGAGGATGCCGATCGGGACGTCGAGGCGGGCGATCGCCTTGGCCTTCCACGCCGCGGTGGCGAGCGCGATGGTGTCGCCGGTCAGGCCTTTGAGCGCGTCGGCGGGGACGGTCATCAGGGCTTGCGCGCCCTGCGTGGTGACGAGGTAGCAGACCACGCCCGCGAGACACGCGGCGCCGTTGCCGTCGCGCGCGAAACCGGTGGCGACGCCGATCGCGAAGAGCAGCCCGAGATGCGAGAAGATCGCATCGCCCGCGGCGCTGAGCACGGCGATGTCGAGCAGGTCGGGTTGGCCCAATCGCAGCAAAAGCCCGGCGACGGGGAGTACCGCGATCGGCAGCATCAGCGCACGGCCGAGCGGCTGGAGGGCTTCGAGCAGCGACTTCATGGGCGGAAACTCCGGGCGAGCGTTCGCACGTCCGCGGCTGAGATGCAGTTCATCGCCGCCGCGGCATGCGCGCGGCAGGCGTCGATCGTCAGCGTCGCGACCAGTGCCTTGATCTCGGGGACGAGCGCGGGCGCGGACGACAATTCGGTGACGCCGAGGCCGATCAGGATCGGTACCGCGAGCGGATCGGAGGCGAGGCCGCCGCATACGCCGGTCCATTTGCCGTGGACCGCGCCGCCTTCGCAAGTGCGTGCGATCAGCCGCAGCACCGCGGGGTGGAGCCCGTCGAGGTCGCTCGCGACCGCCGGATTGCCGCGGTCCATCGCGAGGGCGTATTGCGTCAGGTCGTTGGTGCCGATCGACAGGAAGTCGGCTTCGCTGGCGAGCAGGTCGGCGGTGATCGCGGCGGCGGGTGTCTCGATCATGATGCCGAGGGCGACGTGCTCGGTGTGTCCGGTCGCGGCGGCTGCGGCGTCGAGTGCTTTGCGAACCGCGCGGAGTTCGGCGAGGCTCGCGATCATTGGCACCATGATGCGGCACTGGCCGGCGGGGCGGACCGCGAGGATCGCGCGCAACTGGGCGTCGAGCATCTCGGGATGGGCTAGGCCGACGCGGATGCCGCGCAGGCCTAGCGCCGGGTTCTCTTCCGCGGCGATCGGGAGGTAGGGGGCGGGCTTGTCGCCGCCGATGTCGAGCAGGCGGACGATCAGCGGGCGACCGTCGAGCGTGTCAGCGATGCGCTGGTAATCGGCGGTCTGTTCCTCAACACTCGGCGCGCTGTCGCGTTCGAGGAACAGGAATTCGGTGCGGAGTAGCCCGCAGCCTTCGGCGCCGTTGCGGACTGCGGCCTCGGCATCGTCGGCCGAGCCGAGATTGGCGAACGCTTCGATCCGGACGCCGTCCTGCGTGCGGCATTCGCGTGCGGCGTTGGCGAGCGCGACGCGGCGGCGTTCGGTTTGCGCGTCGAACGCGGTTTGGGCGGTCGCCAGCGTCTCGGCATCGGGGGCGACGTGGAGCAGCGCTGCGCCGGCGTCGAGGATCAGCGGCGTGCCAGCCGTGATCTCGGCGAGGGCTGGGCCCACGGCGACGAGGGCTGGGAGCCCCATCGTCGCGGCGAGAATCGCGACGTGCGAGGTGGGCCCGCCGCGCTCGACGCAGAAGCCGACGATCGACGCGGTGTCGAGGCCGAGCAGATGCGAGGGGAGCAGGTCGTCGGCCAGCAGGATCGTGCCGAGCGGGAAGCTCAGGCGTTCGTCAAGGTCTTCGCCGGCGAGCGCGCGGAGCACCTGCCGTTCGAGGTCGAGCATGTCGTCGGCGCGCTCGGCGAGGCGGGCGTCGCCGGTTGCTTTTAGTGCATCGGCCTGCGCGCGGATTGCGGTGCGCCATGCGTAGGCTGCGCTGTCGCCTTGGGTGATCGCGGCGTGGGCGGCGTCGGTCAAGGTTGGGTCGTCGAGCAGGGCGGTATGCGCGGAAAGGATTGCATGCTCGGCGCCCGTGGCGGTTGCGGACTTGCTGGCTAGGCGCGTGGTGACGGTGGCGAGCGCTGCGTCCAGCGCGGTGCGTTCTGTGGTTGCGTCAGCACCTTCGCGGGTCACGGTGATCTCGGCGAGGCGGAAGAGTCCAGCCTGGCCGATCGCGATGCCGGGGGAGGCGGTGACGCCGGGGAGGCGGCCGTCGGCTGGGAGGGTCAGAACCTTCCCCGCAGCGACCTTCTGTTCCCCCGCGGAGGCGGGGGGCCAGTAGCCAAGGGCGCCATCGTTTGTGATTCCTGGGCCCCCGCCTTCGCGGGGGAACACGGGGGCGGCGGGGGCCGCAACGGATCCGGCCTTTTCGCCCATGCCGCCGAGGATCAGGTCGCCGATCGCGGCGAGCGCTTCCGCGGCATCAGGACCGGTGGCGGCGAGCGTGATTTCGTCGCCGAGCTTTACGCCAAGCGCCATCAGCGCGACCGGGCTGCGGACGTTACCGTCGCGCTCTTCCTTTGTAATTTTGACTTCGGACACGAACTTCCGCGCGGTTTCGCCGATCCGGGCGGCGGGGCGTGCGTGAATGCCGTGGACCAGCGGCACGACGATCGTGCGGCGGACCGTGTCGCCTTCGATTATAGCGACGTCGGCAGCATCGACGCGGGGTTCGAGCGTCATCATCGCCTCGCCGACACCGACCAGCTTGTCCGTCTCGCGGCGGACGATCGTGAAGCGTTCGGGGTTGGTGACGATCACCGGCGTGATGACCGCCCGCGCTTCGCAGACCAGCAGGTCGAGGTCGAAGCGGATCAGCGGGTCGAGCCGCTGGACGCTCGCGCCCTCGCTCACGCACGGGCTGAACCCGCGCCCGCCGAGCGCCACCGTGTCGAGGCCGATGTGCATCAGGATCTCGGCGCCCTCCGGCGTGCGCAGCGTGATCGCGTGGCCGCTGGCGTGGACGCTCAGCACGACCGCGTCGCACGGTGCATGCAGGCAGTCGCCGGTCGGATCGACGGCGATCCCGTCGCCCATCATCCGTTCGGCGAAGACCGGGTCGGGGACCGCCTCGAGTGGCGATGCCCAGCCCTGGAGGGGCGACGTCAGGATGATAGGCTTCATCGGTTCACGTCCTGCCCGCGACGAGTTGGCCGCCGATCCAGGTGCCCGCGGGCCTCAGATCGGCGGTGAGCGCGACCCAGTCGGCGCGCAGTCCGGGCGCGAGCGCACCGCGTTCGTGCGACAGGCCGAGGAAGGCGGCGGGGTTGGTCGCCGCCATCGCTGCCGCGGCAGGCACGTCGGCCTGCGTGCGCGCGACGAAATTGCGGACCGCGCCGGCCATGTCGAGATCGGAGCCGGCGAGCGTCCCGTCCTCGCCGAAGCACTTGCCATCCTCGACATGGATCAGGCGCCCTTGCAGGCGGAAATCCTTGTCGACCGCGCCGACCGACGGCATCGCGTCGCTGACCAGCATCAGCCGATCGTGCGGACGCGCGTTGAGCGCGAGGCGGAGCGCGGCGTCGTGGACGTGGAGACCGTCGGCGATCAGCCCGCAATAGACATGGCGATCGTCGAGCGCGGCGCCGACCACGCCCGGCGCGCGGTGGAGCAGCGGCGACATCGCGTTGAACAGATGCGTGATCCCGCTGAGACCCGCGCCGACCGCATCGATGATCGTCTCATAGTCCGCATCGGTGTGGCCCGCGCTGACGATCACGCCGCCGGCGACCAGCCGCGCGATTGACGCCGCGTCGGTCAGCTCGGGTGCCAGCGTCACCATCACGCGACCCTTGCGCGGACGGATCAGCAGCGCGATCATCGCGTCGTCGAGCAGTCGGAATTTGGCGGGGTCGTGGATGCCCTTGCGCGACGGGTTGATCCACGGGCCCTCGATGTGCGCACCGACCACGCCGGGAACGCCAGCCAGAATCGCGGCGTCCATCGCGTCGAGCGTCGCCGCGATCACGTCGGGGGTGTCGCTGATCAGCGTCGGCATGAACGCGGTCGTGCCGTACGGCGCATGCGCGGCGCCGATCGCGGCGATGCCTTCGACGGTCGGCTGGTCGTTGAGCAGCACGCCGCCGCCGCCATTCACCTGCGTGTCGACGAAGCCGGGGACGAGCCAGCCACCGTCCAGGTCGATCGCCTCGGACGCGACCCGCTCGAGCGGGGTGATCAAGGCGATCCGGTCGCCGACGACGCGGATCGTCGCGCCGTTCAATAGTCCGTCGCGGGTAACGACGGTGCCGTTGACGACGTGGAACCGGGACTCGTTCATGTCATGCGCACTCATACCGTTCCCGCTCATACCGTCTTCGTCACCTTGCTGAGATGCAGAGGCGCATCGGGATTGAGGCCGCGACGCAGCGACAGGGCATTGGCCATGCGGTAGAAGCTCTGGATCATGAGGATCGGTTCGATCGCCGGATGCGCGGTGTAGGCGGCGGGGGCGGTGTCGCCGTTCGCCTTGGCATCGGCGAGGCAGACCACGGCGCCGCGTGCGCGGAACTCGGCGGCGGCCTCGCGCACGCCGTCGCCGGCGGTGTCGGAGGTGGCGAACGCGATCACCGGGAAGCCGTCATTAACGATCGCCATCGGTCCGTGGCGGACTTCGGCGGCGCTGAACGCCTCGGCATGGAGCGCGCAGGTTTCCTTGAGCTTCAACGCCGCTTCCTGCGCGATGCCGTAGCCATAGCCGCGACCGATCACGAACAGGTTGTTGGCGTCGGCCAGCGCATCGACCACCGACGTCCAGTTCGCACCGAATGCGAGCGTCAGCATGTCGGGGAGCGTGTCGATCGCCTTGGTCAGCGCGTCGTTCTGCGACCATGCCGCGGTCAGCGCCGCGAACGCCGCGAGCGCGCAGATATAGGATTTGGTCGCCGCGACCGAGCGCTCCGGCCCGGCCTTCAGCGCGATCATCGTGTCGGCCATCTCGGCGAGCGGCGAGCCCTCGTCGTTGACGAACGCGACGACATGCGCGCCGGCCGCCTGATACGCGGACACGGTCGAAAGCAAGTCGGGGCTGCGGCCGCTCTGCGACACCGCGATGACCAGCGCGGTGCCCGGCGCCATCGGCGCGGCGTAGACCGACGACACCGACGGCGCGGCGGACGCGACCGGCACGCCGAGCAGCGTCTCGATCAGGTATTTGCCGTAAGTCGCGGCATGATCGGACGAGCCGCGCGCGCAGGTCACGACCACCGCTGGCGGCGCGGCGCGGAGGCGCTCACCAAGTGCGGCCAACGCCTCACGGTTGGCGGCGAGCAGCCGCGCGACCGCGTCTGCGGCCTCGGCGGCCTCGCTGTACATCAGCGTCTGCGGCGACGCGGTGGTCGCGGTGATAGTCTCGGTCACGGTAAGCCCCCCGGCCGGCGCCCGTGCGCCGGCGTCAGATGTCGTTGAGTTCGGCGACGAGATCGTAGGCGTCGCCACGGTAATAGGATTGGGTGAATTCGGCGGCCCGGCCATCGCGCAGGAAACCGCGGCGTTCGATGAACAGGCCCGCATGGCCTGCATCGACGCCGAGCATCTTGGCATGTTCCGGGCTGAAATGGACCGCGCGCAGGCGTTGCAGCGCGCGGACCGGACGGTTGCCCGCCGTTTCGAGCGCTTCGTACAACGAGTCCTGGACGGCATCGATCGTCGGCAGGCAGTAGCCGGCGATCGTCGAGTATTCGAGCGCCATCGGCGTGTCGTCGGCGTAGCGGATGCGCTGGAACCGGTACACGGCCGAGCCAGGCGACAGTCCGAGCGACAGCGATTCCTCCGGAGTCACCATGCCGATCGTCCGGCTGACCCACGCGCTGCTCGGCGTACGGCCGCGCGACTGCATATCCTCCGAGAAGGACGACAGCTTCGAGAAGCTCTTCTCGACGCGGGTGGCGACGAACGTCCCCGCGCCACGCCGGCGGGTGAGCAAGCCTTCTTCGACCAGCCCGCCGATCGCTTTCCGCACGGTGATGCGTGACACGTCGTATTCTATCGCAAGATCGCGTTCGGCCGGCAGCGCGTCGTCCTTGGCCAGCACGTTGCGGTTGATCGCATCGCGGATCAATTGCTGGAGCTGAACGTACAACGGCGCGGGGTTGCCATCCCGGAACCTGCCAATGCTTGTCGAAAAGGACATGGACGCGACTTTCAATGGTATCGGCACGAGCATTGCGAAGCGCGAACCGACAGCAGGGGAATGGGATACGTTATATATTGGTATTGTTCAAGCGGGTTGCGGATCGAAGGAATCGAGTACCATCTTCAGGTCGCGGACACGGTGTGCATCGGTGACCCTTCGATAGGGCGCGGAGAACCCGAATTGGCGTTCGCGGGTATCGTCATCCGTTTCGGTGGGCGAGAGCGTGGCGCCGCACGACGCATGAACCTCGCGCAGGCCGACATCGAGGAAGCGGGTCACATTGCCCGCATCGATGCCGCTGCCGGGCAGAATGACGATCCGTCCGGCGGCAACGCGATGGAGCGCTTCCAGCATCCGCACGCCGTCGATCGCCTTGGGCGCGCCGCCGGAGGTCAGGATCCGATCGAAGCCGAGCGCGATCGCGGTCTCGAGCGCTGCGGGAAGGTCCGGGCAGAGGTCGAACGCGCGGTGCAGCGTCAGCGAGAGCGGTGACCCGCGCGCCGCACCGCAGGTTCGCGCATGGTCGACGAGGTGCGCCAGAAGGGGGATGTCGAGACTATGATCCGCCGCGCTGGCGCCGATCACGACCCCCGCCAGCCCCGCGTCAGCCGCCGCGGCGATGTCCGCAGCGATCAGTGCCGCCTCGCGTGCGCTGTACCGGAAGCCCCCTTCACGCGGGCGCACGAGCATATGGACAGGGATGGGCAGGTCGCGTGCCGCGGCGATCAGCGAGGGCGTCGGGGTCAAGCCGCCGAGCGCCAGCGCCGCGCAGAGCTCGAGGCGATCGGCGCCCCCCGAAACCGCCGAATCGACGCCGGTGATGTCGTCGACGCAGATTTCGAGGGTCATTCGCCGGCTTTCGATTGGTCGTAATTTTATTACGTCTGGCCGATCGAGTCGGTGTGTTCAACGACAAAGTGGCAATCACAAAGCAAGAAAAGGTATTGCGGCCATGACCGATCCTGGGCGGCCGCCAATCCATCCCCAGCGGGTCCGTCACATATAAATCGCTATTAAACAGCAACCTAACCGATCGTCGCAAAAGTTCCGCCGCATGGTAACCAAACTGTAATTACCGATGGATTTCGTAATCAAATTGGTTATACGATATCCGTACCAGACCGCACATATAGCGACCAAAATAGTACCAGCGGTAAGGGTGGATGTGGCGCGGAGTTTCCGGGTCGGGATGACGCCGCGGCGTCGATTGGGAAGGGGCTTTGACGATGGTTTTCCGTAAGCAGGTTTTGTTGGCGTCGAGCGCGATCACGTTCGGTCTTGCAGGTTCCCTCTTCGCCCCATCGGCGATGGCGCAGGTCGCGACCACCTCCCCGACAACGACGCCCCCGACAACCACGCCTGCGGGTTCGGATACGCAGAACGGTGCACCCGCCACCGTCGATGCCGACCAGGACATCGTCGTCACCGGTATCCGCGGCAGCCTGCGCAGCGCAATTGCGGTTAAGCGTAACGCCAACGCTGTCGTCGACGTGATCTCGGCCGAGGATATCGGCAAGTTCCCCGATCGCAACGTCGCTGAGTCGCTGTCGCACATCCCCGGCGTCAGCATCGATCGTCGTTTCGGCGAGGGCGAGAAGGTCGCGATCCTCGGCACCGATCCCGCGCTCAACCGCATGCTGCTCGACGGCCACGCGCTCGCCTCGGCCGACTGGGGCGGCAACGACAACGATCCGTCGAGCCGCACCTTCAACTATTCGCTGCTCGCACCCGAACTCGTCGATCGCCTCGAAGTCTACAAGTCGCCCGAGCCGCGCATCGAGGAAGGCAGCCTCGGCGGTACGGTCATCGTCCGCACCCGTCGCCCGCTCGACCTGAAGGCCAATGCGATCTTCGCCTCGGGTGGCTATTCGTACAATGACCGTTCGGACAAGGGCAACGTCCGCGGCTCGGGCCTGTACAGCTGGAAGAACAAGGACGAGACGTTCGGCGTCCTCGTCGCCGCGACCTACGACAAGCAAAGCCTGACGCGCTCGGGTGTCGAGTTCTTTGGCTATGACAACGTTGCGGCGAATGCGGACGGGACGCGCAACAGCCCGTTCGTCAACCGTGCGCAGGACGGTACGCTGAGCCTGAAGAGCCCGGGCGCGACCATCACCGGCGGCACGATCGCCGATCTCTACAATGCGGCCTCGCCGTTCGGGATCAACTACGCGTATTTCCAGCAGACGCGCGAGCGCAAGAGCGTGTCGGGAACGGTGCAATATCGTCCGTCGTCCGATCTGACGTTCACGCTCAACGGCCTGCACATCGACGGCAACTACAACAACTACAGCCAGTCGATGTACACGATCCCCGGCGCCTGGACCGGCGACGTGCTGCAGTCGGCAACGATCAGCAACGGCGTCGTCACCGGCGCATCGTTCGGTGCCGCGAACAGCCAGTCCGCACAGCTCGACACGCTGGTCCGCAAGACCAAGCTGAAGACCGACAACCTCAATTTCTTCACCGATTGGGAAGGCGATGGCGGCGCCAAGGTCTCGTTCGCGGGCGGCTGGAGCAAGGCGACCGGCGGTCGTAACCCGGAATATCTGTTCAACGTCCAGACCAAGCTGCCGTACAGCTATGCGTTCACCGACACGACCGCGACGGTGAATTTCGTCGGCGACCAGACCAACCCGGCGAACTATTTCACCAACCCCAACAACAACCCCGCGCAGATCGAAGGCCGTCCGGTCGTCGTCAACGGCACGCAGCTGAACGCCGCGCAGATCGGTGGTCTCGACTATAGCGTCACCACCGACCGCGACATCTTCGGCGGCTATGACGCGACGATCCCGGTCTCGTTCGGGCCGTTCACCGAGATCCTGCTCGGCAGCCGCGTGACCGACCATGTCAACAAGATCGACGCGCGCGGCATCAATACGTACCTGACCAGCTCGCAGACGATCGCGCAGCTCGGCGTGCCGGTGCTGATTACGCCGAGCGGTACGTTCGACGGCAGCGGCGGCATGGGCAACGCGACCAGCTATCTGAACCTGCCCGAGCAGTCGGTGATCGATATCCTCGCCGGTGCGATCAACAGCCCGCTGGTGAACAAGGTCGGCGCCTCGACCAAGGTCAAGGAGACGGTCATCGCCTCCTATGCGCAAGCCAATTTCGACCAGGGCGGGTTCCGCGGCAACATCGGTGGTCGTCTGGTCTATACCCGCGACATCTCGAACTTCGCGACGACGCCGAGCGGGGTGGTGAACCCACAGCCGGTGCCGACGCGGACCTCGACCGACTATATGAAGTTCCTGCCGAGCCTCAACATCGCCTATTCGGTCAACCCGCAGGTGATCATCCGCGGTGCGGTGGCGCGCGTGATCTCGCGGCCGCGCTATCAGGATCTGGCGGCGGCGACGTCGCTCAACGACACCACGCTGGATGGCGGCGGCGGCAACCCGAACCTGAAGCCGTATGAGTCGACCAACTACGAACTGACCGCGGAATGGTATCCGCGCGCCGGTACGCTGCTCGCGGTCGAGCTGTTCCGTCGCGATATCGAGAACTACATCATCAGTTCGCGCCAGAACGTCGATTACTTCAACGCGCTGCAGAATCGAATCACGACCTACAACGTCAGCCAGCCGATCAACGGCGCCAAGGCCAAGGTCAACGGCGCACTGGTCTCGGGCCAGGCGGAGATCTGGGGCGGCTTCGGGCTGCAGGCGAACTATTCGTACCAGGACAGCAGCACCTCGTCGATCGACGTGACCGGCGCCGAGCTCAACCTGCCGTATCTGTCGAAGCACACGGTCAACATCATCCCGTATTTCGAGAGTGGGCCGTTCCAGGCACGGCTGAGCTATAACTACCGCACCGCGTATTTCCGGACGATCGGTCGTCTGGGATCGCGCGAGATGGTGGCACCGTACAACCAGCTCGATTTCTCGGCCGGGTTCAACATCACGCCGGCGATCACGCTGTCGGTCAACGCGCAGAACCTGCTCGACGCGACCTATCTCCAGTATAACACGACGCGCGATCGCCCGACCGCGTTCTACAAGAATGGTCGTACCTTCGCGGCATCGGTATCGTTCCGGATGTGACGTCTCGGCGCGTCGCGATGGCGCGCTTTTCTCTTCGACGGAAGTACGACGGCACGCATGATATCGGGATGTATCAGGGCAGGGTTGCGGCGGATCGGGCATCATGGTGTCGGGTTCGCCTCGGCCGTCCTGATGCTGGTGCCTCTGCCCGCCGCGGCCGAGCGGATCGACCTCGATGCGGGGTGGAGCTTCTGGCTGGCGAAGGACGCGCCGGCCGAGGCTGCATGGCTGAAGGCCGATCCGGCGGGCGCGGAGAGCGTTGCGGTCCCACATAGCTGGCCGCTGTCGCGCGGCGCCGGGTCCGAAGGCGTCGGCTGGTATGCGCGGACGCTCGTCGTGCCCGAGGCGATCGTCGGCAAGCATCTCGAACTGCATTTCGACGCAGTGTTCTATGCCGCGCGTGTCTGGGTGAATGGCACGCTCGTCGGGACACATGAGGGCGGGCATACCGCGTTCGATATCGACGTTTCGAAGATGTTGAAGCCCGGCGCGAACCGGATCGTCGTTGCCGCCGACGATCGGCCGGGGTTCGTGACGATTCCGGGGTATGCGATGCGTCTCCAGGCGTCGGGGAACGTCTGGTACGACTGGTGGCATAGCGGCGGGATCACCCGCGACGTATCGCTGCGGATTGCCGAGGGCGGGCTGATCCGCCGCCAGCGTATCCGGCAGGCTTTGAAAGCCGACAGCGCGATTGTCACGAGCGGCGTCGGAATCGAGAATGTCGATGCCAAACCACATGATTATTCTCTTACGACGATCGCGATCGATCCCGACGGCCGCGTGGTTGCACGGGCTTTCACAGGGGTGACGGTGGCCGCGTCGTCCGCCGCGACGCCCGACGCCGCGCTGACGATCGCCAAGCCGCAACTGTGGCAGATCGGTGCGGGCAAGCTCTACCGGATCGTCGCCGAACTGCGCGACGAGAGGGGCGTGGTGCTCGACCGGCGCGAGGACACGGTTGGTCTGCGCACGCTCGCGATCCGCGACCGGAAACTGTACGTCAACGGCGTCGTGGTGCGCTTGACCGGTGTGACTCGGCATGAGGACTCGCCGTGGGAAGGCGCCGCCGAAACGCGCGGCACGATCCTGCACGACATGCGTGATTTGAACGCGTTGCACGTCACGCTGACGCGGCCGGTGCATTATCCGCAGCCGCAGAGCGTGTTCGACGCCGCCGACCGCGCGGGGATGCTGCTGATCCCCGAAATCCCGATCTGGCAGATGACCGCGGCGCAGCTGGGCGATCCCCGGCTGCTCGTGCGCGCAAAGGCGATGATGGCCGAGATGATCGCCGAAAGCGGCAATCATCCAAGCGTGCTCGCGTGGAGCGTGATGAACGAGAGCGAGGCCGCGACGCCGCAGGGGCTCGCGTTCGTGAAGGCGATGAAGGCGCATATCAATGCGATCGATCCGGGTCGGTTCGTGACGTTTGCGGATTCGCAGATCGCGGAGCGTCCGGTCCGCGTACCCGCCCTGGTCGAGGCGGACTTCGTCATGGCCAACGCCTATTTCGGGACCTGGAGCGGCGGCGCGGACAAAGTCGGGCCGTGGCTCGACGCGTTCGACAAGGCGTATCCCGACCGGATGCTGGTGATCTCCGAATTCGGCTGGCCCGGGCCGTTCTCGCACGATTCGGCGAGCGCGGACGTCGCGCGTACCGACAACCTCAAGGACCAGCTCGCGGCGTTCGCGACGCGGCCCTGGGTCGGCGGCGCGATCTTCTGGAGCTATGCGGACTACCGCTCGAACAAGAACCTCTTCGCCGGCATGGCCGATGGCTATGTCGATCACGGCCTCGTCGATGCGGATCGCCAGCGCCGCCCGAGCTATTTCGCGTGGGAAGCCGCCAACCGCGACGTTTCCGCGAAGGTCGATCTGACGATGGCGGGCGAAACGCCGACCGGCTTCACCGTGACCGTGATGGGCGCTGCGAAGGCTGCATTGCCGTCCTATCCGTTGGTCGGCGCAAGGTTGCACTGGCGCGCGATCGGCGGCGATCGCGTCGTGCTCGGCGAAGGCGAACAGGCGCTTCCGGTCATCGCACCGGGCGGCACCGCGACGGTGTCCGCGGCCTGGACCGGTCGTCTTACGCCCGTCACGGTCACCGTCGATATCCTCACCGCGGAGGGTGCGCGCGCAGGCGGCGTCGTCCGCGACTACGAACCGTTCAAGGCCGGCTCCGCCGTCTATCCACCCGATCCAGCGCAATTGCCGAAGGACCCTAAATGATCCGTTTCCGCCCTCTGGTGCTCGCGCTGCTGATGTCCTCGACCGCGGCGGTGGCCGAAGGGCCGAAGCTGATCCCGATGCCCGCGTCGATCGAGCCTCACGCGGGCACGCTGACGATCGGCGAGGGGGCAGGGATCGTCGCGAGCGACGCAGGCGCCAAGACCGCGGCCAAGCTGCTCGCGCAACAGGTCAGGGTCGTGCGCGGGCTCTCGCTCGCCAGCGACGCCGGCACGGGGCCGATCCGCTTCGTGCGCGACGCGAGCGTGGCGGGTGACGAGGCCTACACGCTGACCGTCGATGCGAAGGGCGTGACGATCGCGGCGAGCGGCGATGCGGGCCTCGTCCACGGCGCGATGACGCTGGCGCAGTTGCTCAGCCCCGATGCGGCGGTCGGCAAGCCGGTGACGCTGGCGGCGATGACGATCCGCGATGCGCCGCGTTTCAAGTGGCGCGGGCTGATGATCGATCCGGCGCGGCATTTCGTGTCGATGCCGACGTTGTACGCGATGGTCGATCAGCTCGCGGCGCAGAAGATGAACGTGCTGCATCTCCACCTTACCGACGATCAGGGCTGGCGCGTCGAGATCAAGCGCTATCCCGACCTGACCCGGATCGGCGCGTGGCGGACGCCACCGTCTGCGGGTGGCGCGCCGGGCGAGAAGGTCGGCGGGTTCTACACGCAGGCCGAGCTGAAGGCGCTGGTCGCGTATGCGCAGGAGCGCGCGATCACGATCATGCCGGAGATCGATCTGCCCGGTCATGCGCAGGCGGCGGTCGCGTCGTATCCGGCCGAAGTCGGCGTGCTCGGCGATCGGCCTGCGGTCGGTCACGACTGGGGCGTGAACCCCTGGCTGTTCAGCCCGGAGGATCGCAGCATGACCTTCATCAAGCACGTGCTCGACGAGCTGATGGAGGTGTTCCCGTCGCAGTTCATCCATCTCGGCGGCGACGAGGCGGTCAAGGACCAGTGGGAGCGGTCGCCCGCGGTGCAGGCGAAGATGAAGGCGCTCGGGCTGAAGACCGAGATGCAGATGCAGAGCTGGATGATCGACCAGCTCGGCGAGTATCTGGCGAAGCACGGCCGCCGGCTGATCGGCTGGGACGAGATCCTCGAGGGTGGCTTGCCGCCATCGGCCTCGGTGATGTCGTGGCGTGGCGAGAAGGGGGCTGTCGATGCGGCGAACCAGGGGCATGACGTCGTGCTAAGCCCCGCGCCGATCCTGTATCTCGACAGCTTGCAGAGCAATCGCAGCGACGAGCCGCCGGGGCGCATCTCGAACGGCGATGCGATCGTGCCGCTCGCCCGGCTTTATGCATACGAGCCCGAGCCCGCGGGGCTGGCGCTCGACAAGGCGAAGCATGTGCTGGGCGCGCAGATTAACGCGTTCAGCGAATATCTGGTGACGCCCGAGCAGCTTCAGCACGCGACCTTCCCGCGGCTGTCGGCGCTCGCCGAGCGGACCTGGTCGCCGAAGTCCGCGCGTAATTTCGACGACTTCGTGGCGCGGCTCGAGCCGCAGATGGGCCGCTATGCCCGCGCTGGTATCGCCGCGGCGGACAGCGCGTTCGCGGTCGACTTTGCGATTCCCGGCACGCGCGGCGATGCGCTGCGCCGCGGCAAGGTGCCCGTGACGCTCGCGACGCAGACGGGCTATGGCACGATCCGCTACACGGTCGACGGCAAGGCGCCGACCGCGCGATCGAAGGCCTATGCCACGCCGTTGTCGCTCAGGCCGGGGACCACCATCCGCGCGGCGGCCTTTACCAGCGACGGTCGTCCGACCGCGGAACCGCGTCTGTTCGAGACGAGCCGGGTCGCGCTGCTGCGCCGGTCGAGTTCGGAGCTGGTCGCGTGCCCCGATGGTGCGATCGGGTTGCGTGTGCCGCTGACGTCGGAGGCGACCGCGAACACGCCGGTGTTCAACGTCAACATCTTCGACACGTGCACGATGTATCCCGCCGCACCGCTCGATATCGCGCGCAGCTTCACCGTCGATGTCGCACGTATTCCGCGGCATTACGGTCTAGCGCATGACGAGAAGGCGTTGCGGCGGCATTATGCGGTGACGACGTACGGCGAACTCGTGGTCCGCACCGGCGGCTGCAAGGGAACGATCGCGGCGACCTTCCCGCTGCCGAACCCGGCGGCGAGCCCGAACCGCATGAGCTTCCGCGGCACTTTGCCCGAGGGCAAGGGCGACGCGGATATCTGCCTGTTGTTCACCGCGTCGATGGAGTCGCCGTTCTACGCGGTCGAATCGATGCAGCTGTCGGAGAAGAAGTGATGCGGCGCACGGCTGTTCTGCTGCTCGCCGCGATCGTCGCGACGCCCGCCTGGGCGGCACCACGCACGAGCGTCGTGCTCGACAAGGGCTGGTCGATGCGGATCGATCCCGCTGATACCGCTGCGGCCAAGGCGCATCCGAAGGCGGCACGCTGGCTGCGCGCGACCGTGCCGGGCAGCGCACAGACCGACCTGATGGCGGCGAAGATCGTCCCCGATCCGTACAAGGGCCTGAACGAGGCGAAGATCCAGTGGGTCGGGCTGACCGACTGGCAATATCACACCGTTGTCCGTGCAACGCCCGAACTGCTGGCGCGCGATCATATCGACCTGGTGTTCGACGGGCTCGACACCTTTGCCGAGGTGCGGCTGAACGGCACGCGGTTGCTGGCGGCGGACAATGCGCATCGGCGCTGGCGCGTGCCGGTCAAGGCGGTGCTGAAGCCTGGCGCGAACGACCTGCTGATCACGTTCCGCTCGCCGATCCGGACGTTGCAGCCGATGGTGCTGCAGGCGAAGAACCCGCTGCCCGGCGAATATGATTCGATCTACGGCGACGAGCCGATGGGCAAGCAGACCTCACCCTATATCCGCAAGCCGAAATACCAGTATGGCTGGGACTGGGGCCCTCGGATCGTCACGCAGGGGATCTGGCGTCCGGCGCGGATCGAGGCGTGGGACGACGCGCGGATCGAGGCGTTTCGGGTTACGCAGGAAGGGCTGACGAAGTCCGAAGCGCGGTTGTCGGCCGAACTCGACGTGGTCGCGGGCGAAGAGCGGCCGGTTACCGTGCAGGTGGCGGTCACGGGGCCGGACGGTCGCGTGACGCAGGCAGCGCGGACCGTCACCGTCGCGGCGGGCGCGAGCCATGTCGCGGTGCCGGTGAGCGTCGCCAATCCGCAGCGCTGGTTCCCCGCGGGCTATGGCGCGCAACCGCTCTACACCGTGAAGGCGACGCTGACCGACGGCACCACGACGATCGACACCGCGCAGCGCCGCACCGGCCTGCGCACCGTCGAGTTGCGTCGCGAGAAGGATGCGCAGGGACGTGGGTTCGCGTTCGTCGTCAACGGCATCCCGGTGTTCGCCAAGGGCGCGAACCTGATCCCGTTCGACATGTTTCCCGCGCGTGTGCCCGAGAGCCAGATCCGCACCGTCATGGCCGGCGCGCGCGATGCCAACATGAACATGATCCGCGTGTGGGGCGGTGGCTACTATCTCGACGACGCGTTCTACGATCTCGCCGACCAGATGGGCTTGATGGTGTGGCAGGACTTCATGTTCGGCGGCGCCGTCACGCCGCCCGACCGCGACTTCCGCGAGACCGTCCGCATCGAGGCGGAGGAACAGGTCGACCGGCTCCAGGCGCATCCCTCGATCGTGCTGTGGTCGGGCAACAACGAAGTGCTCAGCGGCTGGGCGAACTGGTCCGACCGGATCGCCTTCAAGAAGGCAGTCGGCGCGGACGAGCAGGAGCGGATCGGCGTCGGCATGGCGGTGATCTTCGACCGCGTGCTGCGCGATGCCGCCGAACGCCGCGATCCCGATGCGGTCTATTGGCCGGGTTCGCCGAGCAACAATTACGAGGACAAGCCCGACATCGATGGCGATGGCGACCGGCATTACTGGGACGTCTGGGGCGGCAAGAAGCCGGTCGAGGCGTATCTCGACAGCTGCCCGCGGTTCATGTCCGAATACGGCCTGCAGTCGATGCCCGAGATGAAGACGATCCGGACGTTCGCGACCGACGCCGACTTCTCGCCGACCTCGCCGGTGATGAAGGCGCACCAGAAGTTTTTGAAGGGCGAGGGCAACGACCGGTTGCTGTTCTACATCCGCGAGAAATACCCCGAGCCGCGCGACTTCGCCGAGTTCGTGTATCTGAGCCAGGTGATGCAGGCCGAGGGGATCGAACTCGCCGCACTGCACCACCGCGCGTGCCGGCCGGTGACGATGGGGTCGCTGTTCTGGCAGATCAACGACGTCTGGCCGGGCGCGTCATGGGCCAGCATCGATTATTACGGCCGCTGGAAGGCGCTGCAGTTTCGCGCTCGGCATTTCTATGCGCCGCTGGCGATCGCCGCGGAGCGCAAGGACGGGTCGATGAAGGTGAGCTTGATTTCGGACGCGACGGTGTCGACCGAGGCGAAGTGGCGCGTGCGGACGCTCGACGTCGACGGCAAGGTCGTCGCGACGCGCGAGGAGGCTGCGACGTTGGCGCCTCTGTCCGCAACGGCGGTTGCCACTTTGTCGGATGCGACGCTGTTCGCGGGCGGCGATCCGGCGCGGACGATCGCGGTGGCGGAGTTGCTTGTGGGTGACCGCGTAACGTCGCGCGTGCTGGTGTCGGCGGCCCCCAAGACGATGACGCTCCCCGATCCGGGACTCGCCGCGACATGGGACGGTGATCGACTGACGCTGACCGCGACCAAGCTGGCGCGCGCGGTGTGGCTCGATTTTGGGAAGGTCGAGGCGACGCCATCGGACAATGCGTTCGATCTGCTGCCGGGGGAGAGCGTTACGGTGACTGTTGCTTCGAAGGCGTCGGCTGTGGCGCTGCGGCGTGCCTTGTCGGTCCGGACACTGGCCGGTGTCGCGGCGGTGAAGTCGTGATGCGCGATCACGCCACCACCGCCTCGTCGGCCCAGAGAGTGCGCGAGCATACCACCCCGCCGTCATCCCAGCGAACGCTGGGATCCAGAGTTACGGACGCCGCCGCCCGTGGCTCTGGATCCTGGGTCGAGCCCAGGATGACGGATGGGGGGAGGGGGCGCCTCTCGACCAGGTTTGCCCGGCTCGCATTTGCCCCGGGCCTTTTGCTCGCGTCGTCAGCGCTTGCCCAAACTGTCGATCCGGCGGTGCGCAGCATGACGCTCGACGAGAAGGCGGCGCAGCTGCAGAGCGTCGCGCCGGCGATCCCGCGGCTGAACCTGCCCGCGTATGATTACTGGAACGAGGGGCTGCACGGGCTCGCGCGCAACGGCGTCGCGACGGTGTTTCCGCAGTCGATCGGCCTCGCCGCGACGTGGGACGAGGCGCTGCTCCGGCGCGTCGGCGATGTCGTGTCGACCGAGGCGCGCGCGAAGTCCAACGCGCTGCCGGCGGGGAACCGCGAACGCTATCAGGGGCTGACGATCTGGTCGCCCAACATCAACATCTTCCGCGATCCGCGCTGGGGTCGTGGGCAGGAGACCTATGGCGAGGATCCGTATCTGACGGGGCGGCTCGGCGTCGCGTTCATCGGCGGGTTGCAGGGGCCGGACCTCGCGCACCCCAAGGTCATCGCCACGCCCAAGCATCTCGCCGCGCATAGCGGGCCCGAGGCGGGGCGGGATGGGTTCGATGTCGACATCTCGCCGCACGACCGCGAGGCGACGTTCCTGCCCGCGTTCCGGATGGCGCTCACCGAGGGCAAGGCGCTGTCGACGATGTGCGCGTATAATTCGATCCACGGGGTTCCCGTGTGCGCGTCGGCGCCGTTGCTCGACCAGACGGTGCGCAAGGAATGGGGCTTCAAAGGACTGATCGTGTCGGACTGCGATGCGGTCGGCAACATCGCGAATTATCATTATTACCGGCCCGATAATGCGAGCGGATCGGCGGCAGCGATTTCCGCTGGCATGGATTTCAACTGCGGGAAGACCTACGCGGCGCTCGGCGACGCGGTGCGGCGGGGACTGGTGCCCGAGGCGACGCTCGACGCGAGCCTGACGCGGACCTTCGCGGTGCGACAGATGCTCGGCGGCGCGTTCGGGGCGACGAGCCCGTGGGACAGGATCAAGCCGACCGAGTTCGACACGCCTGCGCACCGCGCGCTGGCGCTGGAGGCGGCGCGGAAGGCGATGGTGCTGGTCCAGAACAACGGTGTGCTGCCGCTCAAACCATCGGCGAAGATCGCGGTGATCGGGCCGAATGCGGACAGCGTCGACGTGCTGGAGGCGAATTACCACGGTACCGCTGCGGCGCCGATCACGCCACTGGCGGCGCTGCGGACGTCATTTGCGGGCGTGCGGTACGCGCAAGGGTCGAGCATCGCCGAGGGCGTGCCCGTGCCGGTGCCCGACACAGCGCTATCGCTGCGCGGCGAATATTTCCGGTCGAGCGATTTCACCGGGACGTCGGTGGTGCGCGCCGACCGGCTGATCGACTTCGACTGGGATCGCACCGCGCCCGCGCCCGGGATCGATCCGGCGGCGTTCTCGGTGCGCTGGACCGGCACGATCACCGCGCCGGCGGCGGGCGAGTATGTGTTCCGGCTCGACGTGCCGCGCTGTTTCGACTGCAAGGGGCATGATCCTGCGCGGTTATGGATCGACGGGAAGCCGATCGCCGACGACGATGGCAGCGGCAAGAACGTCGAGGCGGCTGTAACGCTGGCGGCGGGCCCACATGCGATCCGCGTCGAGCTCGCGCATAGCGGTGAGGATCAGGGGCTGCGGCTGACCTGGACCGCGCCGGCGGAGGCGCAGGTTGCGGAGGCGGTTGCCGCGGCGAAGGATGCCGATGCGATCGTCGCGTTCGTCGGGCTGTCGCCTGCGGTTGAGGGCGAGGCGTTGCAGATCGAGGTGGCCGGGTTCTCGGGCGGCGATCGGACCGATATCGGGCTCCCCGCCGCGCAGGTGCGGTTGCTCGAAGCGGCGAAGGCGACCGGCAAGCCGCTGGTCGTCGTGCTGATGACCGGCAGCGCGGTCGCGATGACTTGGGCGAAGGCACATGCCGACGCGATCCTGGTCGGCTGGTATCCGGGGCAGGCTGGCGGGCAGGCGATCGCCGATACGCTGGTTGGCAAGAGCAATCCGGGCGGGCGACTGCCGGTGACGTTCTACGCGAAGACGCGCGATCTCCCGGCGTTCATCGACTACAACATGCGTGAGCGGACCTATCGATACTTCACGGGCACGCCGCTCTGGGGCTTCGGGCATGGGCTGAGCTATACGCAGTTCGCTTATGCCGCGCCGAAACTCGCGCGCACCACGATCGCGGCAGGCGAGAGCGTCACGATCGAAGTACCGGTGCGCAATGCCGGCAAGGTTGCGGGCGACGAGGTGGTGCAGGCGTATCTCGTGCCGCCCGAGCCGGCGGTAAAGCCGCGCTTCAACGATCCCGTCCTCCAGCGCCAGCTCGTCGGGTTCAGGCGCCAGACAGTGAAGCCGGGCCAGACGGCACGCGTGGCATTTACGATCGATCCTCGCGGCATGAGCAGCGTCGATGCGGCGGGAACGCGTCGCGTCGTACCGGGCGAATACCGGCTGCATATCGGTGGCGGCCAGCCCGGCGACGGACCGGGTGTCGATACCGTCTTCACCGTGACGGGAACGCAGGATTTGCCGAAATGATCGACCCCAGGATGATAGACCGGCGCATGCTGATTGCCGGTGCTGCGGCACTGGGGCTTGCGCGACCGCTGCGGGCGGCCGCACCGTCGTTCGTCAGCAAGCGCCCGAAGCTTGACGATCGTCGCTACACCAGCCGCGCGGTCGAGGCGGAGATCGCGCGCGTTTCGGCAAAGATCGCCGATCCCGAACTCGCTTGGATGTTCGGCAATTGCTATCCGAACACGCTCGACACGACGGTGTTCATGGGCGCGGTCGACGGCAAGCCCGATGCGTTTGTCATCACCGGCGACATCGATTGCATGTGGCTGCGCGACAGCTCGGCACAGGTCCATCCGTACCTCCCGCTGGCCAAGCGCGATCCGGCGTTGCGGACGTTGTTCCGCGGGCTGATCGCGCGGCAGGCGCGGTGCATCCTGATCGATCCGTACGCCAACGCGTTCATGCACGACCCCTCGGCGAAGACCAATCTGAGCTGGTCGCTGGGCGACGACACGGTGATGAAGCCGGGCGTCGGCGAGCGGAAGTGGGAGGTGGATTCGCTCTGCTACCCGATGTGGATTGCGCACGCCTATTGGCAGGCGACCGGCGATACCGCGCCGTTCGACGCGCTGTGGGCGGATGGCGCGCGCGCGTCGATCCGGACGTTTCGCGAGCAGCAGCGCAAGGACGGGCCGGGGCCGTATCGCTTCCGCCGGTCGTCGCCGATCGTCGGGGAAAGCATGGCGCTCGACGGCTATGGTCCGCCGTCGCGCCCGGTCGGGCTGATCCATTGCGGGTTCCGGCCGTCGGACGATGCGTGCGTGCTCCCGTTCCTGATCCCGTCGAACATCTTCGCGGTCCGCGCGCTGCGCCAGTTGGCGGAACTCGCGACGCGCGCCCGGCCCGATGCGGTGCTGGCAGCGGATGCGAGCGCGCTGGCCGACGAGGTCGAGGCGGCGTTGCGGCTGCATGGCATGACCAAGGGGCCGGATGGCCAGCCGGTCTGGGCGTATGAGGTCGATGGCTATGGCAACGCGATCTTCATGGACGACGCTAACGTGCCGAGCCTGTCGGGGCTGGCGTATCTGGGGGCGGTGAAGGCCGACGATCCGCTCTGGCGGCGCACCGCGGCGCGCGCGTGGAGTAAGGACAACGCGTATTTCTTCACCGGCAAGGCGGCGGAGGGGATCGGCAGTCCGCATACGGGCTTGCGCGAGATCTGGCCGATGTCGATCGTGATGCACGCGCTGAACGCGCTCGAGACGGGCGATGACGCGACCGTCGCGCGGTCGCTCGCCGCGCTCAAATCGACGCATGGCGGTACCGGGTTCATGCACGAATCTTTCAACCAAGACGACGGCGCGAAATTTACCCGCGCCTGGTTCGCCTGGGCCAACGGATTGTTCGGCGAAATGATCGTCGACATCGCCGCCAAAAATTCCGCCCTTCTCGGAGTCCGCGCATGATCTCCCGCCGTATGCTTCTTGCCGGTAGTGGCGCGCTTGCGCTGACCGCGCGCGGAACGTTTGCCGCTACGCCGCGCACCACCACGGCGTCCGATCTGTTCGTCGGAACCGGTGGTCACGGCCACACCTATCCGGGTGCGACGTTGCCCTTCGGCATGGTGCAGCTCAGCCCGGATACCGATGTCGAGCGCTGGGATGCGTGCTCGGGGTATCACCGCACCGACACGTCGATCATGGGGTTCAGCCATACGCACCTTTCGGGCACCGGGATCGGCGACATGCTCGACGTGCTGGTGGTGCCCGCGCGGGGAAAGGTGCAGCTTACGCCGGGCACGCTTGCCGATCCTGACGCCGGGTATCGCCAGCGGTTCTCGGCCGAGCATGCGGAGCCTGGCTATTACCGCGTGACGCTGGAGTCGGGCGTCCGCGCGGAACTGACCGCGACCGAGCGGACCGGCATCCAGCGCCACGTTTTTCCGGCGGGCGCGGGGCATATCCTCGTCAACCTGTCGCACCTGATCCTCGACAAGTCCGACCAGGGCGTGCTGATCGACGACGCCTCGCTGAACATCGACGAGACCGGCATGCTGACTGGCAGCCGGCGCGTGTTCCGCTGGGCGAAGGGGCGGCGGATCCATTTCGCGATGCAGGTTTCGCGCACGCCCGACCGGATCGTGTTCTACGGCGATGGCGACGTCGCGCAGCCAGCGGGTGCGAAGGGCGTCGCGGGCAAGCGCGTCAAGGCCGTGTTGCACTATGACGACGCGGGTGCGGCGCCGATCGTGATCCGCACCGGCATCTCCGCGGTCGACGTCGCGGGCGCACGCGCGAACCTTGCGGCCGAGGCGCGGCATTGGGATTTCGATCGCTACCGTGCTGATGCGTCCAAGCGCTGGGCGCCTGCGCTCGCCGCGGTCAGCGTCGAGGGCGGCACACCCGCGCAACGTACGATCATGGCGAGCGCGCTGTACCATGCGCAGCTTGCGCCGACGCTCTTCTCCGATGTCGACGGGCGTTATGTCGGGCTCGACCGGCAGGTGCATACGGTGACCGGCAAGGACCGCGCGTACAGCACCTATTCGATGTGGGACACGTACCGCGCGCTGCATCCGCTGCTCACGCTGATCGAGCCCGAGCGTACCGCGGAGCTCGTCGGCGACCTGATCCGGCAGACGCAGCAGAGCCCGTACGGCCCGCCGGTCTGGCCTTTGCAGGGTGTCGAGACGGGCTGCATGATCGGCTGGCATTCGGTGTCGGTGATGGCGGAGGCGCGCGCGAAAGGCGTGCCCGCGAACTATGCCGCCGCGTGGCCGAACGTGCGCCGCCGGTCGTTCGATTTCGCGATGCCTACGATGGACAACAGCCTCGGGATCAAGCCGTACGACACGATGGGCTATATTCCCGCGGACACGGTGTTCGAGTCCGTCTCGCGCACGCTCGAATATGCATATGACGATTACGCGTCTGCGCATCTGGCCGATGCGGCGGGCGCGAGTGCGGATGCCGCGCGGTTGCGCAAGCGGAGCGGGAATTGGCGCAACGTGTTCGATGCATCGATCGGGTTCGCGCGGCCCAAGCTCGCTAACGGGACCTGGACGACGCCATACGATCCAATCGCGCTCGGCCATTCGAGCAAATGGCGCGATTATACCGAGAGCAATGGCTGGCAGGCGACGTTCCTCAACCAGCACGACGTCTACGGCCTGATCGCGGCGATGGGCGGCGATGCGCAGTTCGAGGCCAAGCTCGATGGCTTGTTCAACGCGCCGTCGATCCTGCCGAAGGACGCGCCGCCCGACATCAGCGGGCTGGTCGGGCAATATGCGCACGGCAACGAGCCGAGCCACCACGTCGCCTATATGTATACGTATTGCGGCGCGGCGTGGAAGACGCAGGCGATGGTCCGGCGGCTGCTGACCGAGATGTACAAGGACGATCCCGACGGCATCATCGGCAACGACGATTGCGGGCAGATGAGCGCGTGGTTCGTGCTGAGCGCGCTCGGGCTGTATCCGGTCGATCCGGTGAGCGCGAACTATGTGCTCGGCTCGCCGCTGTTCGATCGGGCGGAGATGCGCGTTGGGAGCGGCAAGACCTTGGTCGTCGAGGCGCGCGGCAATGCGGCGGACCGGCCTTACGTTCAGTCGGTGACGTGGAACGGCAAGCCCTGGACGAAGAGCTGGATCGCGCATGCCGACATCGTCCGCGGCGGGCGGCTCGTGTTCGAAATGGGCGACACGCCCAACCGTGATTTTGGCCGCGCGACTGCCGATCGGCCGCCAGCAACCACCGGAGTTTCGCGATGACCTTCGACTTGAACCGCCGCGCGTTGATCGCCGGTACGCTCGCTACCGCCGCGGCAGGCCGCGTGAACGCCGCCGGCCCGGTCGGTGCACCCGCCCCGTGGGGCGCGACGCCCAGCGTCCGCCAGCTCGCTTGGCACAAACGCGAGCGCTACGGCTTCGTCCACTTCACGCTGAACACCTGGACCGACAAGGAATGGGGCTATGGCGACGAAGACCCCAAGCTGTTCGACCCGACCGCGTTCGACCCGGATCAAATCGTCGCGGCGGCGAAAAGCGCCGGGCTGACCGGGCTCGTCCTGACCGCCAAGCATCATGACGGCTTTTGCCTCTGGCCGACCAGGCTCACCGAGCACTGCATCCGCAACAGCCCGTACAAGGGCGGCAAGGGCGACATCGTCCGCGAACTGGGCGATGCGTGCCGGCGCGGCGGGATTTCCTACGGCCTGTATCTGTCGCCCTGGGATCGCAACCGCGCCGACTATGGCACCCCCGCGTACGTCGAGTATTTCCTTGCGCAGCTGACCGATCTTTGTACGAATTACGGCGAATTGTTCGAGGTGTGGTTCGACGGCGCGAACGGCGGCGACGGCTATTATGGCGGCGCGCGCGAGGCGCGGAAGATCGATGCGCCGAAATATTATAACTGGCCGTCGATCATCGCGCTGGTCCATAAATTGCAGCCGATGGCGTGCACCTTCGATCCGCTCGGCGCGGATATCCGCTGGGTCGGCAACGAGGACGGGCGCGCGGGCGATCCGTGCTGGCCGACGATGCCGAACCATCCGTATGTGCAGAGCGAGGGTAATTCGGGCGTGCGCGGCGCGCCGCTCTGGTGGCCGGCTGAGACGAACACATCGATTCGTCCGGGCTGGTTCTATCATGCCGACGAGGATCTGCAGGTGAAGTCGCCGCAGCGGCTGATGCAGTTCCACGACGAGTCGGTCGGGCGCGGCACCAACATGATGCTCAACCTGCCACCCGATCGCCGCGGACTGATCGCCGAGCCCGATCTCGCGTCGTTGAAGTCGTTCGGTGATGCGTTGCGTGGCAGCTTCAAGACCGATCTGGCGAAGGGCGCGGTGGCGAGCGGTCCATCGCGCGGGAGCCGGTTCGCGCCGGCCAACGTGCTCGACGGCAATCGTGACAACTATTGGAGCACGCCCGATGCGGTGAAGACGCCGTCGCTAGTGCTCGACCTGCCGCCGGGGCGCCGGTTCGACCTCATCCGGATCCGCGAGGCGCTCGACCTCGGCGTGCGCGTGACGAAGTTCGCGATCGACGTGGCGGATGCCAAGGGCGCGTGGCGCGAGGTTGCGATGCACGAGTGCATCGGCGCGCAGCGGATCATCCGCCTGCCCGAGCCGGTGACCGCGCGACGCGTGCGGTTGCGGATCGTCGAGGCGCCGGCGTGCCCGGCGATCACCGAGCTGTCGCTGTTCCTGAGTGTGGCGCCGGTCGCGGTTGCAGCATCGCAGGCGGCGGGGAACAAGATCGTCGCCAAGTCCGGGTGGACGATCGTCAGCGCGATCCAGCACAGTCTGGCGATGAAGGCGGGCAAGCCGGATTTCGCGGGCGAGATGTCGCTGGCCGGGGTGGTCAAACCGGGGCTGCCGGGTGCGGAGGCGGTGCTCGACGATGATCTCGCGACCGTCTGGACGACGCCTGCGCCGACGCCGACGAGTGTGGTGATGCTGATGATCGACATGGGCAAGGCGGAGCAGGTCGCCGGGTTCAGCCTGACGCCGACCCGTCAGGCGTTGCCCGATGCCGGCCCGCCGGGGCGCTACCGCGTCGAGACGAGCGAGGACGGCAAGACCTGGACGCCGGCGGACGAGGGCGAGTTCGGCAACATCGCCTATGCGCGCGCCACGCAGCGCATCACCTTCGCGAAGGCTCGGCAGGCGCGGTACCTGATGCTGGGGTTCACGACGGTGGCGACCGCGCAGCCGAAGATGGCGATCGCGGGGATCGGTGCGTTCCGACCGTAAGGGTAGGAGCAGGCGGCACCACGTCACCGCTATCTCCGTCACCCCGGACTGGTTCCGGGGTCCACCGTTCCGCAGGCTCGATAAGCGTGATCAAGCGGAGCGGTGGATGCCGGAACAAGTCCGGCATGACGGGGGGATTGGGTCTCTCTCAACCCCGTCATCCTGACGAAAGTCAGGATCCAGAGTAACGGACGGCACGCTTGTGGCTCTGGGCCCTGACTTTCGTCAGGATGACGGGGGTTGCAGAGGACGGGCCTTTTGGCACCGGGGCTGGGCTAGCCGGCTCCGATCGGGCATGGCCTCCCGCGACACTGCGGGTGAGCGTACAGATGGACCAATCAGCAACTATGCCGCGGATCGCGGGGCCTGAGGATCATGTGGTGGTCGTCGGGGGCGGGTTTTCGGGCGCGCTGTTCGCGGTCAATCTGATGCGGCACGAGGGGCCGCGCGTGACGTTGATCGAGCGGCGCGATCGGCAGCTTGCGCGGGGCGTCGCGTATAGTGCGGCGCATCCCGATCACCTGCTCAACGTCCGTGCGGGGAACATGAGCGCGCTGCCCGACGATCCCGACCACTTCGTCCGCTGGCTGCAGGCGCATGGCAAGGGCGACCGCAAGACCTTCGTCCCGCGTACCACCTATGGCGCATATCTTCGCGAACTGCTCGATGCGGCGATCGCGGAATCGGATGGCCGGCTGGTGCATGTCGAGGGCGAGGTCTGCGCGATCGATCCGGTCGAAGGCGACGGCGTGACGCTGACGATGGCGGATGGGCGCAAGATCGCGGCCGATACCGCGGTGCTCGCGCTCGGCAATCTGCCCCCGCACACGCCGCCGGGGTTGAAGCCGGACGCGCTGCCGGCCGGTGTCTATTACGCGGACCCGTGGGCGGCCGACCTCGCCGAGGGGCTGAGCGCGGACGATACCGTCGTGCTGGTCGGAACCGGGCTGACCGCGATCGACGCGGCGTTGCTGCTCGATGCGCAGGGGTTCGCCGGAAATATCCTGGCGATGTCGCGACGCGGGTTGTCGCCGCGACGGCATGTCGATGGCGCGCCGGCGCATCGCGGGGTTTCGGACAAACCGCAGGGTGGGCTGACCGATCTCGTCCGCCATGTTCGTGCACGCGCTGCGCAGGAAGGCTGGCGCTGCGCCGTCGACGAACTTCGTCCGGTCACGCAGATGCTGTGGGCAGCGGCGTCGCAGGAAGTGCGCGGGCGCTTCCTTCGCCATCTACGCCCGTATTGGGACGTCCACCGCCACCGGCTTGCTCCAGCCGTTGCGGACCGTGTCGAGGCGCTCGTCGCGACCGGGCGGCTGAGCTTCGCGGCGGGTAAGATCGTGTCCGCCGAAGCCGACGGTACGCAGGCAAGGCTGACGTGGCGACCACGGGGCGAGACTGATCCGGTCGTCACGCGCGCGGCGCGGATCGTCAATTGCACGGGGCCGCAGGGCGATCTGTTGCGCTCCGAGGAGCCGCTCGTGAAGCATCTGCTCGCGGCCGGTGCGATCCGGCCCGATCCGTTGCGGCTCGGCGTCGACGTCGATGCTCAGTCGCGGGCGATCCGCGCTGACGGCACGCCCGACGACCGCATCCACTGTATCGGGCCGATGACCCGCGGCGGGCTGTGGGAGGTCGTCGCGGTGCCCGATATCCGCGTCCAGAGCTGGGATCTCGCGCGCCGCCTGTCCAACGCGCAATGGGTTGGCGGCGAAGGGCTTTGACCGCGGTGAGGCGGTTTTTCGCCGGCGAGGCGGCAGGGGCCATCGTGCTGCTCGCCGCGACGATCGCGGCATTGCTCGTCGCCAATTCACCGCTCGCGCCGGCCTATTTCGCGACGCTCCACCATGAAGTCGCCGGTCTGAGCGTTCATCACTGGATCGACGATGGTGCGATGGCGCTGTTCTTCCTGCTGATCGGGCTGGAGGTGAAAAGCGAGTTCATCTCGGGGCATCTCTCGACTTGGGGGGAGCGCATCCTGCCCGGCGCGGCAGCGCTCGCGGGCATGGTGGTGCCGGCGTGCCTCTATCTGCTCGTCAACATGGGGACGCCCGCCAATCTGCGCGGCTGGGCGATCCCGGCGGCGACCGACATCGCGTTCGCGCTTGGCATCCTGGCCTTGCTGGGTTCGCGCGTGCCGACTTCGCTGAAAGTGCTGCTGACGGCGATCGCGGTGATTGACGACCTGCTCGCGATCCTCGTCATCGCGCTGTTCTACACCGGCCATATCGCGCTGTTGCCGTTGCTTAGCGCGGGCGTGGGGCTCGGCGTGCTGGTCGTCCTGAACCTGTTGGGGGTGCGGTCGCTGGTGCCGTATCTGCTGATCGGCGTCGGCATCTGGTACGGTGTCTTGCTGTCGGGCGTCCATGCGACGCTCGCCGGCGTCGCGGTCGCGTTGACGATCCCGCTGCGGACGGGGGAGGGGCAGCCGCCGCTGAAACGCCTCGAACACGCGCTCCAGCCCTGGTCGAGTTTCCTGATCGTGCCGGCGTTCGGGTTCGCCAATGCGGGCATCGCGTTCGGCGGGATGGTGGCGGCGGACGTGATTTCGCCGTTGCCGGTCGGGATCATGCTCGGTCTGTTCCTCGGCAAGCAGATCGGCATCTTCGCGACGATCCGCGGACTCGTGACGGTCCGGTTGGCCGAAGCGCCCCGGAACGCGACCTGGGCGCAGGTTTACGGCATGGCGGTGCTGTGCGGGATCGGTTTCACGATGAGCTTGTTCATCGGTGGCCTGGCGTTCGCGGACGCGCCGCACGCGCTGGACTCGGTCAAGATCGGCGTGTTCGCGGGCTCGATCCTGTCGGGCATCGCCGGTTGGCTGATCCTTCGCCGCACCGCACCATAATTCCGACAATACTACGCGAAACATACGCGTAAGCCCGGCAATCGATCTCGAATTGCTACGTCGCCGGAGCCTAATTGCCAGTCCTCGCGAACCGCCATCCTTCCGGCGGCGCGCGCATGGGGACCGCAATGCACATTCTTCGTTTCACCGCCGCCGCCGGACTTCTCGCCGGTATCGCCACGCCCGCGTTCGCGCAGGATACCGCGCCGCCCGCGCCGGTCACCGTCACCGGTTCCGTCACGCTCGCGACCGATTACCGCCTGCGCGGCGTGTCGCAGTCGGACAAGGACGGCGCGATCCAGGGCGGGCTGACGATCGCGCACGAGAGCGGCGTGTATGTCGGCGCCTGGGGCTCGAACCTGTCGGGCTGGGGCACGTTCGGCGGCTCGAACATGGAGCTCGACCTGATCGGCGGCTACAAGCACAAGCTCGCGGACAACGCGACGCTCGACGTCGGCCTGACCTGGTACATGTATCCGGGCGGCGCGTCGAAGACCGATTATGCCGAACCCTATGTGAAGCTCAGCGGTACGACTGGTCCGGCGACGCTGACCGCGAGCGCCTTCTACGCACCGAAGCAGCAGGCGCTCGGCAAATGGTATCGCACCGGCGCCGACGCGGCGGCGGGCGTCTACACCGACGCGGGTGACAAGGAGGACAACCTCTACCTGACCGGCGACGGTGCGTTCGCGATTCCCGGTACGCCGATCACCGCCAAGGCGCATATCGGCCATAGCTGGGGCAATGACGGGCTCGGCCCGAATGCCACCAGCGCGGCGCCGACCGGCAGCTACTGGGATTGGTCGCTGGGTGCGGACACTACGTATAAAAATCTGACGCTGAATGTGAGTTACATCGACACCGACATCACGCGTCGCAGTGCAGCGTATCTCCAGCCGAGCTTCTCCCGCGGACAGGACGGCACCAGATCGATCGCCGACGGCACCGTGGTTGCCTCGCTCACCGCCGCGTTCTGAAAGGACCCGAGCTATGCAGGACCTACTCTGGATCGCGATCATGATCGGACTGGTGGCGGCGACGCTCGCCTATGTCCGCCTGTGCGACAACGCCTGAGCCCATGAGGACACCATCATGACCCTCGACCTCTGGCTCGCCGCGATCGTCGCGCTCGGGCTGCTGTTTTACCTCGTGGCGGTGCTTATCCGTCCCGAACGCTTTTAGGAGCGCGTCCTCATGACATTCGAAGGATGGATTCTCATCCTGGGCTTCGTCGGCATATTGCTGGCGTTGACCAAACCCGTCGGCCTGTGGCTGTTCGCCTTGTACGAAGGCCGCCGCACGCCGATCCATGCGATCCTCGGCCCGGTCGAGACCGGCTTCTACAAGCTCAGCGGCATTGATCCGAAGGCGGAGCAGGGCTGGCGCCGCTATGCCCTGCACATGATCGTTTTCAATGCCGTGCTGATGGCGCTGACCTACGCGGTGCTGCGTCTGCAGGGCGTGTTGCCGGGTAATCCGCAGGGGCTCCCAGGGCTCAGCCCCCACCTCGCGTTCAATACCGCGATCAGCTTCACCGCGAACACCAACTGGCAAAGCTATGCCGGTGAATCGACCATGTCGAACTTCAGCCAGATGTTCGGGCTGACGATCCACAACTTCCTGTCGGCGGCAACGGGCATCGCGCTGGCATTCGCGCTGTTCCGCGGGTTCGCGCGGCGATCGAGTGCGACGATCGGCAATTTCTGGGCCGACATGACGCGCGTCACGCTGTACGTGCTGCTGCCGATCTGCGTCGTCGTGACGATCTTCTACATCGCCAGCGGCGTGCCGCAGACGCTTGCCGGCACCGTCGACATCACGACGCTCGAAGGGCTCAAGCAGACGCTGACGCTCGGCCCCGTGGCGAGCCAGGAAGCGATCAAGATGCTCGGCACCAATGGTGGCGGCTTCTTCAACGCGAACTCGGCGCATCCATTCGAGAACCCGACCGCGCTCGTCAACCTCGTGCAGATGCTGTCGATCTTCGTCATCGGCTTCGGGCTGACCTGGACCTTCGGCAAGGCCGTCGGCAACACCAGGCAGGGCTGGGCGATCCTCTCGGCGATGCTCGTGCTGTTCCTCGCCGGCGTCACCATCACCTATGCCCAGGAGGCCGCGGGCAACCCGATCCTCCACAGCATCGGCGTCGCGGGCGGCAACATGGAAGGCAAGGAGGTCCGCTTCGGGATCGCCGCGTCCGCCTTGTTCTCGGTCGTCACGACGGCGGCATCGTGCGGCGCGGTCAACGCGATGCACGACAGCTTCACGGCCTTGGGCGGCATGATCCCGCTGCTCAACATGCAGCTCGGCGAAGTCGTGATCGGCGGCGTCGGCGCGGGCATCTACGGCTTCCTGCTGTTCGCCATCCTGGCCGTGTTCGTCGCAGGCCTGATGGTCGGCCGCACGCCCGAATATGTCGGCAAGAAGATCGAGGCGCGCGAAGTGAAACTGGCGGTGCTGGCGATCGCAATCCTGCCGCTCGTCATCCTTGGCTTCACCGCGCTGAGCGCCGTGTTGCCGGACGGGCTTGCGGGGCCGCTCAACAAGGGTCCGCACGGGTTCAGCGAGATCCTCTACGCCTTCACCAGCGCGGTCGGTAACAACGGGTCGGCGTTCGCCGGACTCACCGCCAACACGCCGTATTACAACGGCTTGCTGGGCGTCGCGATGTGGCTCGGCCGCTTCTTCATCATCGTGCCGATGCTCGCCATCGCCGGTGGTCTCGCGGCCAAGAAATACACGCCGGAGAGCTCAGGCTCGTTCCCGACGACGGGCGCACTGTGGGTCGGCCTGCTGGTCGGGATCATCCTGATCGTCGGTGGCCTGACCTTCCTGCCGAGCCTCGCGCTCGGTCCCATCGCCGATCATCTCGCGATGATCAGCGGCAAAACCTTCTGACGGGACAAGCCAAAATGGCACGCACCCCTACCAAGTCGCTGTTCACGGCCGACTTGATCGTTCCCGCGATCGGCGACGCTTTCCGGAAACTCGACCCCAGGCAGCTGATCCGCAACCCGGTAATGTTCGTCACCGCGGTCGTCGCCACGCTGTTGACGATCCTCGTCAACGTCGGCGGCGACGGCCTGTCGGTCGGCTTCAAGATACAGCTGGTGATCTGGCTGTGGCTGACGGTGTTGTTCGGCACCTTTGCCGAAGCGCTCGCCGAAGGCCGCGGCAAGGCGCAGGCCGCGTCGTTGCGCGCGACTAAAGCGGAACTGACCGCTCGCCGCATGAAGGGAGACCAGGTCGAGTCCGTCCCCGCGAGCATGCTCCGCGCGGGCGACATCGTCCTGGTGACGATGGGCGACCTGATCCCGGCGGACGGCGAAGTCGTCTGGGGCGTCGCCTCGGTCAACGAAGCGGCGATCACCGGCGAGAGCGCGCCGGTGATCCGCGAGGCGGGCGGCGATCGCTCGGCGGTGACCGCGGGCACGCGCGTCATCTCTGACGAGATCCGGGTGAAGGTGACCGCCAACCCCGGCGAAGGCTTTCTGGACCGGATGATCGCACTCGTCGAAGGCGCCGAGCGGCAGAAGACGCCGAACGAGATCGCGCTGACGTTGCTGCTCGTCGGGCTGACCATCATCTTCCTGATCGCGGTCGGCACGATCCCTGGTTTCGCCAGCTATGCGGGCGGCCGCGTGCCGGTCGCGATCCTGGCGGCGCTACTCATCACGCTGATCCCAACGACGATCGCGGCGTTGCTGTCGGCGATCGGGATCGCGGGGATGGACCGTCTGGTGCGCTTCAACGTGCTCGCCAAGTCCGGCCGTGCGGTCGAGGCGGCTGGCGATATCGACGTGCTGCTGCTCGACAAGACCGGCACGATCACGATCGGCGATCGTCAGGCGAGCGAGTTCCGCTCGGTCGGCGGCACGCGTGACGAGGATCTGGCCGAGGCAGCGTTGCTCGCGAGTCTCGCCGACGAAACGCCCGAGGGCCGCTCGATCGTCGTGCTCGCACGCGAAAAGTTCGGCGTGACGACCAGCGCACTGCCGGTCGATGCGGAGGTCATTCCGTTCACCGCGCAGACTCGCATCTCGGGCGTGATCGTCGGCGGATCGCTGATCCAGAAGGGCGCGGTCGACTCGATCCTGAAGGCCAATCCGGGGGCGGGGGCGACCGCCGCCGCCACCGAACTGCGCCGGATCACCGACGAGATCGCGCGCGCTGGCGGCACCCCGCTGGCGGTGGCGATGGACGGGCGGCTGCTCGGCGCGATCTTCCTCAAGGACGTCGTCAAGGCGGGCATCCGCGAGCGCTTCGGCGAGCTGCGGGCGATGGGCATCCGCACGGTGATGATCACCGGCGACAACCCGCTCACCGCCGCCGCGATCGCGGCCGAAGCAGGCGTGGACGATTTCCTCGCGCAGGCGACACCGGAGGACAAGCTCGACCTGATCCGCAAGGAACAGCAGGGCGGGCGGCTGGTCGCGATGTGCGGCGACGGCACCAACGACGCGCCGGCTTTGGCCCAAGCCGACGTCGGCGTGGCGATGAACACCGGGACGCAGGCTGCGCGCGAGGCCGGCAACATGGTCGACCTCGACAGCGATCCGACCAAGCTGATCGAGATCGTCGGCCTGGGCAAACAGCTGCTGATGACCCGCGGTGCGCTGACGACTTTCTCGGTCGCGAACGACGTCGCGAAGTATTTCGCGATCATTCCAGCGATGTTCGTCGCGCTCTATCCGGGGCTGGGCGTGCTCAACGTGATGCGGCTCGGCTCACCCGAAAGCGCGATCCTGTCGGCGATCATCTTCAACGCGATCATCATCCCGATGCTGGTGCCGCTTGCGCTCAAGGGCGTGGCGTACAAGCCGATGGCGGCGGGGCCACTGCTCGCGCGGAACCTGGCGGTGTACGGGCTGGGTGGGCTGATCGCGCCGTTCGTCGGGATCAAGCTGATCGACATCCTCGTCGGTGCGCTGGGGCTGGCATGATGACCAACATCAGCGTGTCCTGCGCTCGCGTGCCATCGCACCGCGACCCACCGCCACCCCGGCGAAGGCCGGGGCCCAAGTGGAAAGGTCGAGGTAACGAAGCGCAACTCCAGTGGGCGACGTCACCCAACTGGACCCCGGCCTTCGCCGGGGAGGAGCCAGGTGGGAAGGCGCGGGGCGCAACCTCCGTCGACCTAGCCCACAACAATTGTTCACCCGCGAAGGCGGGTGCCCAGACTGGGTCTCCGCCTTCGCGGGGACACATGGAGACGATAGAATGACCTCCGATTTTACCTCCGCCCTCCGCCCGGCGTTCGTCATGACGATCCTGTTCGCGCTGCTGCTCGGGATCGTCTATCCCCTCGCCATGACCGGGATCGGACAGGCCATCTTCCCCGCGCAAGCGAACGGCAGCCTCGTCATGGCCAACGGCAAGGCGATCGGCTCGACCGTCGTCGGCCAAGCCTTCACCACCGACCGCTATTTCCAGACGCGCCCATCGGCCGCCGGCAAGGGCTATGACGGCCTTGCCTCGTCGGGCTCCAACCTCGGTCCAACCAGCCAGGCACTAGTCGATCGCACCAAAGCCGACGTCGCGAAACGCCGCGCGGAAGGCGTGACCGGGCCGCTCCCGGCCGACCTCGCCACCGCATCGGGTTCGGGTCTCGACCCCGATCTGTCGCCAGCCTCCGCCTTTGCTCAGGTCGATCGCGTCGCTCGCACCCGCAGTCTGCCCGTCGACAAGGTCCGCGCACTCGTCACGGCCAACGTCGACGGCCCGCTGTTCGGCATCCTCGGCGAGCCGCGCGTCAACGTCCTCGCCCTCAACCGCGCGCTGGACGCGACGGGCGCGCGTTGAACGACGACGGACGACCATCCCCCGAGGCCCTTCTGCGACAAGCGTCGCAGGAGGGCCGCGGTCGTCTGAAGATCTTCCTCGGCGCCGCGCCCGGTGTCGGCAAAACCTACGAGATGCTCTCCGAAGGCGCCGAACGCCGCCGCGCCGGCGTCGATGTCGTCATCGGAGTGGTCGAGACGCACGGCCGCGTAGAAACCGAAGCGCTCACGCGGGGCCACGAGATCGTCCCGCGCAAAGCGATCCCGTACGAGGGCCGCACGCTCGACGAGATGGACCTCGACGCGATCCTCGAACGCGCGCCGACGCTGGTCCTCGTCGATGAGCTCGCCCACACCAACGCCCCCGGAAGCCGCCACCCGAAACGCTACCAGGACGTCGAGGAACTGCTCGCCGCCGGCATCGACGTCTATTCGACGATCAACATCCAGCATATCGAGAGCCTCAACGACGTCGTCGCCTCGTTCACGCGCGTCCGCGTCCGCGAGACGGTTCCCGACAGCATCGTGGAGGCTGCCGAGATCGAAGTCGTCGACATTCCGCCCGACGAACTGATCGAGCGGTTGAAGGCGGGCAAGGTCTATCTGCCGCACGAAGCAACGCGGGCACTCGCGCATTTCTTTTCCAAGTCTAATCTCTCTGCATTACGCGAACTGGCACTCCGCCGCGCCGCGCAGGCGGTCGACGCGCAGATGCTCGAACATGTCCGCGCGCTTGGCGTCGGCGGGACATGGGCAGGCGGCGAGCGGATCGTCGTTGCGATCAGCGAACTGCCCGGCGCGCTCGGCCTCGTCCGCGCGACCAAGCGGATCGCCGACGCGATGCACGCGCCGTGGACCGCGGTATATATCGAGACGCCGCGCGCGCAGACTTTCGGCGAGCCCGAGCACCGCCAGCTTGCCGCCGTCTTCAATCTCGCGACCCAACTCGGCGGCGATGTCGCGACCGTCCCCGCGACGTCGGTGGTCGATGGCTTGAAGACCTTCACCACCGAGGCCCGCGCGACGCAGCTCGTGGTCGGCAAGTCGAGCCGCTCGCGCTGGTTCGAACTCCGCCACGGTTCGGTCGTCGACCAGATGGTCCGCGAGACGCCGGGCATCGCCGTCCACGTCCTGCCGATGGAGGCGGGCACTGCGGCGCCGACCGGGAGAAAACGCACCGGCGATTGGGGCAGCAAGGCAGGCTATGCCTGGACGACGGCGATGGTCGCGGGCGTTACCGGCGTGGCGAGCGCGCTGTTCCACATCCTCAACCTCGGCAACGTCGCGCTGCTGTACCTGTTGCCGGTGATGGCCGCGGCGAGCCTGTTCGGCCTGCGCACCGGGCTGTTCGCAGGTGTGGTTTCGTCGATCGCGTATAATTTCTTCTTCCTGCCGCCGACCGGCACGCTGACGATCAACAATCCCGAGAACGTCATCTCGATCCTCGTCCTGCTCGGCATCGCGTTCGTGACGAGCCAGCTCACGTCGCGGGTTCGCGCTCAGGCCGATATCGCCGCCGCGAGCGCCCGCACCAACGCCGCGCTCGCGGGGTTCCTGCGCCAACTGACCTCGCTCAACGAGCCGGTCGCACTGGCGCGTGCAATCTGCGAGGAAATCGGGCGGTTGTTCGGCGTCCGCGCGGTGATCCTCGTCGCGGAAGATACCGGCCTTGCGGTGCAGGCCGCGAACGGCGCGGATTACCGGCTCGAGACGATGGAGATGGCGGCCGCGCAATGGGCCTATGACAGTGGCGTGCCGGCGGGGCGCGGGTCGAGCACGCTGGCTGCGTCGGAGTGGTTTTTCCAGCCGTTGCGATCGGGCGAACGAACGCTGGCGGTGCTAGGGCTCGCGCGTGAGGCGGGGGGCGATCCCGTGCGATCGGACCAGTTGCCGCTGCTGATGAGCCTGGTCGATCAGGCGTCGCTGGTGCTCGAACGCGCGCGGCTCGAGGTCGAGATGCGTGACGTCGACGCGGTGCGCGAGCGCGATCGGTTGCGCGCCGCGCTGCTGTCGTCGGTCAGCCACGACCTGCGTACGCCGCTGACATCGGTGATGGCGGCGGCGGCGGAATTGCACCGCGGCGTCACGCCCGAGCTGATCGCGACGATCGAGAGCGAGGCGGCGCGGCTCAACCGCTTCGTCGGCAATCTGCTCGACATGGCGCGGGTCGAGGCGGGTGCGTTGCGGTTGCGGCTCGAACCGACCGACCTCACCGACGCAGTGGCGGGCGCGGTACACGATACCAAGCGCGTGCTCGAAGGTCATGCGATCGAACTCGACGTCGCGCCAAACCTGCCTTTGGTCCGTGTCGATCCGCAGTTGCTCCATCATTGCCTGCTCAACCTGCTCGACAATGCCGGTCGCTATGCCGATCCGGGGACGCCGATCGTGGTCCGTGCGGAACACCGGTTCGGGATGCTGCGGCTGTCGGTGATCGACCAGGGGCCGGGCCTGCCGCCGGGTCGCGAAAAGGAGGTGTTCGAGACGTTCCGCCGCCTCGAAGGCTCCGACCGCGCGATCGGCGGGACGGGGCTCGGGCTTGCGATTGTGAAGGCGTTCGCCGAAGCGATGGGGATGAGTGTCGAAGCCAGCAATCGCGAAGACCTGACCGGCGCACGGTTCAGCCTGTGCTTCCCCGTGGCCTTGCTCGTTCGCGATACCGATGGAGCGAATTTATGAGTGCGCAGACGGTCCTGATCGTCGACGACGAACTGCATATCCGGCGGCTGTTGAAGAACACGCTGGAGCGGGCAGGGTACGGCGTCGAGGAGGCGGTCGACGCGCGTGAGGCGTTGCGGATCGCGGCGAGCCGGCCGTTGACGGCGGTGTTGCTCGACCTGGGGTTGCCCGATCGGGACGGGCTGGAACTGGTGCCGCTGCTGAAGAAGCTCGGTGATCCGATCATCCTCGTCGTCTCCGCGCGCGAGGCGACCGACCAGAAGGTGGCGGCGCTCGATTTGGGGGCCGAGGATTATGTGACCAAGCCGTTCGATACGGAGGAGTTGCTCGCACGGTTGCGGGTGGCTTTGCGGGGGCGCGGCGAGGCGACATCGCGGCCGACGGTATTGCGCGCGCATGGGGTGGAGATCGATTTCGAGAATCGGTTGGTCCGCCGCGGGAACGAGGAGGCGCATCTGACGCGCAAGGAGTTCGACGTGTTGTCGGCGCTGGCGGCGCATCCTGGGCGGGTCGTGACGCACCAGCGGATATTGGAAGCGGCGTGGCCGACCGATCATGACCGGCGGATCGAATATCTCCGCATTGTAGTGCGCAACCTGCGGCAGAAGCTGGAGGGGACGGGGGGCGTTGGCACGGTGATCGCGAACGAGCTCGGGATCGGATACCGGCTGTTGGTCGACGCCTGAACGAGTTCATAGGCAGAAAGCTTGTTTCCCCGCGAAGGCGGGGATCCAGACTGGGCTCCCGCCTTCGCGGGATAACAAGGAAACGGGCGGTCTGCTCTTTATTCCGCGCAACCAGCCGTCACGCTACCCAACCCAACCGTCACCCCAGCGAAAGCTGGGGTCTCCCTGTCATAGGTCGCCCCTGCCGCGCGAGGTCCCGGCTTTCGCCGGGATGACGGGGTTGCGCACTACGCGAACACTATGGCTCCCCCGCAAAATCGATCTCGAACGCTTATGCGGCGAGCGATAGCTGAAGTGTGGCATGACCGACGCCCGCCGCCTCCGCACCGACCTCAGCCTCCGCGCTAGCGGTATCCTGTCGCTCGCGATCGCGGCGACCGCGATCCGCACGCTCGTCCGCCTCCACCCACCAACCGGTGCGCTCGCGTTGCTGCTCGGCATGATCGGCTTCCTCTGCGCGAGTGCCGGCGCGATGCTGGTGATCGTCGGCCACCACATCCACGACCGGGTTAAGGTCAGCGCTCGCTGGCGACGCGTGGCGCGATAGGCCGCGCCGGGGGCGGGACCTGTCGACGCGCGCGCCCGATGTCCTTATGCTACCGCGTTGCAGCATAATGACGAGGGAGCGCTCTGCATGATCGGTCGACGCGAAGTAATGACCGCGCTGGGTTTGTTGGGTGTCCTGCCACAGGCCGCCGCAGCGATGCGCGCAGCGCCCGGCAAGGCGGAGCCGTTTTCGTGGGAAACGCTTCAGCAACGCGCCGCAATTCTTGCAACGAAGCCGTACCAAGCCCCCGCCAAGGTCGCCGCCGCCGCCGCGATCGATTACGACAAGGTCGGCAGCATCCGCTTCCGCGCCGACAAGACACTGGCCGGCGGCATCCGGCTGTTCCCGCTCGGTCGCTATGCGCCGATGCCGGTCGCGATCAACGTCGTCGAGGGCGGGCAGGCGCGCCGTATCGAGTTTTCGCGTGACCTGTTCGAGGCCGAAGAGGGGCATGCCGCCGCGCTCGGCATCGCGGGTTTCCGCGCGATGGCGCCGGGCGGGACCAGCGACTGGGTGGCGTTCCAGGGCGCATCCTATTTCCGCACCGCCGGCGCGCAGGATCAATATGGCCTGTCCGCGCGTGGGCTCGCGATCAACACGGGGCTGCCGGGTCGCGAGGAATTTCCCGACTTCACCGAATTCTGGATCGAGCGGACCGGCGCCGACGCGTACACGATCTACGCGCTGATGGATGGAGCCAGCGTCACGGGGGCGTACCGGTTCCAGTCGCGGCATGTCGCGGGCGCGGGCGTCGAACAGCAGGTTTCATCCGTACTGAACATCCGCCGCGACATCGAGCGGCTCGGCGTCGCGCCCGCGACCAGCATGTTCTGGTACGGCGAAGGCAACCGCGCCGCCGCGGTCGATTGGCGGCCCGAGATCCACGACTCCGACGGCCTCGCGTTGCTCACCGGCGCGGGCGAGCGCATCTGGCGACCGCTCAACAATCCGCCGCACGATACGCTCGACAGCTTTGCGGATCAGGCGCCCAAGGGCTTCGGTCTGATCCAGCGCGACCGCAATTTCGATCATTATCAGGACGACGGGGCGTTCTACGATCGCCGGCCGAACCTATGGGTTCAGCCGCAGGGCGATTGGGGCAAGGGTGCGGTGATGCTCTATGCGTTCCCGACCAACAGCGAGACGGTCGATAACGTCGTCTCGTTCTGGACGCCGGCTGCGCCTGCCAAAGCCGGCCAGCGGTTGCAGTTCGATTACACGCTTTCGTGGCAATCGAGCGACCCGACCGCGGTCGCCAGTGCGGCGCATGTCGTCGATTGCTGGCAGGGCGTCGCCGGCCGACCGGGTTCCGAGCCGGTCAAGGGCGCGCGGAAGCTGGTGGTCGATTTCATCGGCGACGGTCTTGCCGGACTCGACCGGCAGAGCGGCGTGACCGCGAAGATCGACGTCGTCCGCGGCAAAGTTCTCGCCAACGCGGCGTATCCGGTGGTCGGCCAGAAAAACCACTGGCGCGTGACCGCCGACATCGCGCCCGATGCGCAGGGCCCGGCCGACGTCAGGTTGTTCCTCACGCGCGGCGGTCGCGCGCTCAGCGAAACCGTGCTGACGCCGATCTTCTGATGCCCGACCTTCCCGCCATGATGCCGGGCGAGTCGCCGATCGAGATGCTTCCGCAGCGTTTCGACGGGCCGCCGCCGCCCTGGTCCGCGCCCGAGCCGGGGCCGGGCATGGTCGTCTCGAACGACGATATGCTCGCGCGCCGGATCATCCTCATCCTGATGACCGGACTGCTCGCCACCGCGGCGTCGTCCGCGGTGCAGGAATCTCTGCTCGCCGACGGATTGAGCCTGTGGGACGCGGTGTTGCTGGCGCTGTTCTTCCCGTTGTTCGCGTGGATCGCGTTCGGTTTCATGAACGCCGCGATCGGCTTCGTGCTGTTGATGACCGGCGGCCATCCGGGCTTCGTGCCGACACCGCGCCAGTCCGAACGGCTCGAGGGGCGCACCGCGATCCTTATGCCGGTTCATAACGAAGACATCGACGCCGTGTTCGAGCGGATCGCGTGGATGGCGCGCGCGATCGCCGCGGGCGGTGTCGCCGACCGGTTCGACATCTTCATCCTGAGCGATTCCGGCGAAGCGGCGGAGGCGGCCGAGGTCGCGGCGTGGGAGCGTCTCGCGCCGACTCTCGACTGTGCGCTCTATTACCGTCGCCGGACCCTGAACGTGGGGCGGAAACCCGGCAACGTCGCCGAGTGGATCCGGCGGTTCGGCGGCGGCTATCGCTATATGCTGATGCTCGACGCGGACAGCCTGATGGGCGGCAACACGATCATCGGCATGGCGCAGGTGCTCGAACGGCGGCCCGCGGTGGCGCTGCTCCAGACCGTGCCCGCGGTGATCAACGGCGTGACGTTCTTCCAGCGCTGGATGCAGTTCGCCAGCCGGTTGTACGGTCCGATCTCGACCGCGGGGCTCGTCTGGTGGTCGGGCTCGGAGGCGACCTTCTGGGGCCACAACGCGCTGATCCGGATCGAGGCGTTCGCGTCGAGTTGCGGGCTACCGGACCTTCCCGGCCGCGCGCCGTTCGGTGGGGTCATCATGAGCCATGACATGGTCGAGGCCGCGCTGCTGCGCAGGCGCGGCTGGCGCGTGCACATGCTGATGACCGAGGAGACGTTCGAGGAATATCCGCCGACGCTGATCGACGCGGCGGTGCGCGATCGGCGCTGGGCGCAGGGAAATATCCAGCATCTCAGCCTGCTGACCTCGTCGGGGTTTCACTGGGTCAGCCGGCTGCAACTGCTGATGGGCGCGTCGGCGTTCATCACTTCGCCGGTGTGGCTGCTCATGATTGCCACCAGCGTCGTCCAGGCGCTGCTCGGCGAGCGTAATATCGTCGAGGCGCAGACCTCGTTGCAGGTGCTGTTCGTGACGCTGCTGCTGCTGTTTTGGCCGAAACTGTTGAGCGTGATCTGGGCGTTCTCGAATGCCGAGCGTCGCGCGGGGTTTGGCGGGCGGCGCGGGATCGTGCGGTCGGTGCTGGTCGACGTGCCGTTCTCGATGTTGTCCGCGCCGGTGATCGCGTTGACGCAGACGATGGACCTCGCCGGGATATTGATGGGGCGCAAGTCCGGCTGGGCGCCGCAGAACCGCGATGCGCAAGAGTTGTCGCTGGCGGACGTGATGCCGCGCTATCGCTGGCATGTCGGGGTGGGCGTCGCGCTGCTAGCGGTGACGCCGTTCGCGCCGGTGACCGCGGCGTGGCTCGCGCCGGTGACGTTGGGGCTGTTGCTCAGTCCATTCCTGACGATGCTGACGGCGAGCGAGAAGGCAGGGAAGTGGGCAACCGGTCACGGTATGTTCGTCGAGCCCGGCGAGCATGTGTCGGTTCTCTCGCGGCCGTCGCTGCCGGCGCACAGCGGGTAGCCCCGCGCGCCCTCCGTCATTCTGACGAAAGTCAGGACCCAGGGTCACAAGCGGTGCTATTCGTGGCTCTGGGTCCTGACTTTCGTCAGGATGACGATAGGGGTGTCAGGACGGCCGACTAGGCGTGGTGTCCGCTCAGCTCCGCCCCGGCATCCACCTCGAACCGGCGGTTCCAGATCGTCGCCGACGCCGACACCGCGGTCACCACGAGGAACGCCAGCGTGAAGTCCGTCAGCGCCGGCCGTGTCGCGCCCGTGCCGAGCATCCCGACGTGCAGCGATGCCGCGCCGACGCAGATGCCGAGCGACAGCATTAGTTGCTGGAACGTCGCGTAGAAGCTGGTCGCGCTGCTCATCCGCGACGAGGGAATCTCGTCATACGCGATCGTGTTGTACGCCGAGAATTGGAAGGACATGAAGAAGCCTGACACCAACAATACCGCAAAGATCGCCGGGATCGGCCAGTCGGGGCGGAAGAGGCCGGCGACCGCATAGCCCGAGCTTGCGCAGAGGCCACCGACGATCAGGCTGTTGCGGAACCCGAAGCGCCGGAGCACGCGCGGGGCGAGCCCCTTCATTCCCAGCGAGCCGATGGCGCCGGCGATCGTGATCGCGCCGCTCGCCGCTGCGGTCATGCCGAAGCCCAGTTGGAGCATCATCGGCAGCAGGAACGGCTGCGCGCCTTGCGTGATGCGAGTCAGCGATCCGCCGATCACCGACAGGCGGAAGGTGGGGATCCGCATCAGCGACAGGTCGAGGATCGGGTCGCTGCGGTGTTTCGCGTGGCGGATGTAGGCGACGCCGGCAATCAGTCCGACCGCGATCAGAACGATCGCGCGTGTCAGTTCGCCGGTGCGGCTGGTCATCTCGAACCCGAACAGCAGGCAGCCGAGCGATACACCCGACAGGATGAAGCCGGGGACGTCGAACCGCGCTGGTTTGTCTTCGCGCACCTCGCCGATGAAGCGCGTCACCAGCACCACGCCGAGCAGGCCGATCGGCACGTTCAGGTAGAAGATCCAGCGCCAATCGAGATACGTCACGATCGCGCCGCCGACGGGTGGGCCCAGGATCGGGCCGATCAGCGCGGGCATGATCAGCCATGACATCGCCTGGACCATGTCCTCCTTGGCGACGCTGCGGAGCAGGACGAGGCGACCGATCGGGATCATCATCGCGCCGCCGAGCCCTTGCAGAAAGCGGGCGACCATCATGAAGGGCAGGCTGGTGGCCTGGCCGCACAGCATCGATCCGCCGACGAAAATCAGGATCGCCGCGCGGAAAATGGTGCGCGAGCCGAACCGATCCGCGAGCCGCCCGCTGGCGGGGATAAAGATTGCGAGCGCGAGCAGGTATGAGGTCAGCGCCGAACTCATGCTGGTCGCCGGCACGCCGAAATCGCGTGCCATCGTCGGCAGCGCGGTGGCCAGCACGGTCGAGTCCATCTGTTCCATGAACAGTGCACACGCGATGATCAGCGCGGTGATGCGGTAGTTGCTCGGCGTATGCGGCAGCGCGTCCGGGTCCTTGGCGACGCGCGCGATGGTGTCGGCGGCGGGCATGATGCCGTCGCGGATCTCGCTGTTAATCGAGGCGAGCCCGCGTCTGCGGAGCCTCACGTCTGCCACCCTCCGCCGAGCGCCTTGAACACGTCGACCTGGCGATCGACGAGCAGCGCGTCGGATGCGGCGAGGTTTGCCTGTGCAGTGGTCAGCGCGGCCTGCGCGGTGAGCAGCGACAGGAAGTCGGTGCGACCGAAGCGGTAGAGCGTGCCGGCCTGGTCCGCGGCGCGCGCGGCGCTGGACTGCGCGCGGCGGAGGGCTGCGTTGCGGTCGCCTTCGCGCGCATAGGCTGAGAGCGCGGTCTCGGTCTGGCGGAGGGCTTCGAGCGTGGTCGAATCGAATTGGGCGAGTGCCTGGTCCGCAGTTGCGCCAGCCTGCGCGATCTGGGCGCGAACGACCGGGCGGTTGGGGAAGCTCCAGCTTATCAGTGGCCCGAGCCCGAGGTGGAACGCGTTGGTCGAGCCTAGCGACGAGACGGGGCCGGTGAAGCCTGCAGATCCGCCGAGGCTGACCTGCGGATAGAGGTTCGCGGTCGCCACACCGATCCGCGCGGTGGCGGCGGCGAGCGTGCGTTCGGCGCCGCGGATATCGGGGCGCCGGCGGATCAGCGCTGCACCGTCACCGATCGGGAGCGGACGATTGAGTGCGGGCGGCTTTGCGCAGGTGGCGACGTCCTTCGGGTAATCGGCAGGTGCGCGACCCATCAGCGTCGCCAGCCGGTACAGCGCGGCGGTGCGGGTCGCGACCTGCGCGGGGATCAGCGCCTCGCTCTGGTCTACCGCGGTTCTGGCGCGCGTCACGTCGAAGGCTGTCCCGCGGCCGCCGCGTTGCAGGCGTTGCGTTACGTTGAGAGTCTGGCGTTGTAAGGCGAGGATGCGGTTGTTTGCAGCAAGAACCGAATTGGCGGTGCACGCGGCGGCATAGCTCCGCGCGGTTTCGGCAGCGACCGTCACGCGGACATTGTCGCGTGCGGCGGCGACCGCCTCGGCATCGCCTTGCGCGGCCTCGATCCCGCGGCGGATGCGGCCGGAGAGGTCGAGCGGATAGGCTAGCGTGATGCCGAGGTTGTAGTCGAGCGTGCCGGGAAGGTTGCCGCCGGTCGTGTAGGGTCGGTCGAGCGAGGTGCCGCCGCCGAGCACGGTCGACAGCGTACGGCCCGCGGCGACTTCGGCGACGACCGCATCGGCGCGGCGCAGGTTCGCGTCGGCGGCGCGCAGGTCGGTGTTGGCGGCGAGCGCTTCGGTGACGAAGCCGTCGAGGCGGGGGTCGCCATAGAGCTGCCACCAATGGTCGGGGAGCGGGGTGTCGACGAACGCCTTTTCGCGGCCGCTGTCGAACTGGCCCTGGGCGGAGGGGTTGTTGACGGCGGCGCGGTCGGGGAGGGCGTAGTTCGGGCCGGCGGTGGTGCAGGCGGCGAGGGTGAGTGCGAGTATCGCCGGGGCGAGGCCTTGGCAGCGGGCATGCGCCGGACGGTTACCTCTGCTTCCGTCATCCTGACGAAAGTCAGGACCCAGAGCCACGAAGGGCGGCGCTTGTGATCCTGGGTCCTGACTTTCGTCAGGATGACGGACGGGAAGGGGGCTGGTCGCGCGCTTCATGCCGTCGTCCCCGGAGCGACCCTCGGCTCGACCGTCACCGTTGCGGTGCGGCCGACGATCAGCTGCGTTCCCTTCGGCACATGGGTCAGCTTCACGCGCACCGGAATGCGCTGCGCCAGGCGCACCCAGTTGAAGGTCGGGTTGACGTTCGGCAGCAGGTTCGTCGTGTTCGTCCGCTCGCTGTCGTTGATCCCCGCGGCGATGCTGTCGACGCGGCCGTGCAGCGCCTGCGGCTCGCCCATCAGGTGGACGATCACCGGGTCGCCGAGGTGGATGCTGCCGAGCTTGGTCTCCTCGAAATAGCCCTCGACGCGGAGCGAATCGGTGTCGACCAGCGCCATCGCCTGCGCGCCCGTCGCGATGTAATCGCCGGGGTGGAGATCGAGGTTGGTGACGATGCCGTGCACCGTCGCGCGGACCGTGGTGCGGGCGAGGTTGAGCGCCGCCGTGGAGCGGGCGCTTTGTGCTTGAGCGAGTGCGGCCGAGGCGGTGGCAACGCGCGCAACGTTCTGCTCGTGGGTTTCCTTCGCGACCAGATCGCCGAGCGCCAGGTCGCGCTGTGCCTCGCGGCGCGCCTGCAACAGCGTCGCGCGGGCGCTTGCGATAGAAGCATCCGACTGCGCCAGCGTCAGCTGAAAGCGCGGGCGATCGACCACGAACAGCACGTCGCCGGGCTTCACCGCCTGATTGTCGTGCACCGCGACCTGCGTGACCAGCCCTGCGACGTCTGGCGTCACGCGGACGATATCGGCACGGATATGCCCGTCGCGCGTCCACGGATCGGTCTCGTAGCGCTGCCACAACCACAGCGCGACCAGCACCGCGAGCGCGACGATGATCAGCGTGACGGCGGAACGACCGAGTGGGGCGAGCAGCGATTTCAGGCGGGTATTCATGCGGAAGGTCCGGTCAGCAGGGCGAGCAGCCCGAGGATGAGGATGAACAAGGCGAGGTCGACGAGCGGTCGATAGGTGACCGCGCGATAGGCGCCGGCGAAGGCGAGCAACCGCGTGGCGATGCCGGTGAGGATGACGGCTGCAACCGCGAGCAGCAGGATGCTCGGCAGATAGACGCCGCCGATCGAGATTTCGCCGGTCATGCGGCCACTCCGTACGCTGGTGCCAGATAAGGGGGCGCCGACGGGAACAGGTTGCGCCGCAGCGAGGTCAGCGCGAGGACGCTCGTGCGGTGGCGATCAGGCGTGGATGTGGCCATCGCCGCCATCGCGGTGTCGATCCCGGCGAGCAGATCGGGCTCCGGAGGCGCAGGCTGGTTGGGGCGCAGGGCGCGATAATGTGCGCCGATCCCGCGCAGCACCGGCGTGATCGTCGCGGCCTCGTCGGGCGTGCCGTCGAGCCGCAACTGCTTGAGTTCGCCGACCGCAACGCCGACGCGCAGATCGGTCAGCGCGTCGAGCAGCGGCTTGCCCGGATCCTCGCCCTGCGAGGCGAGCCGCGGCGCGAGCAGGCCGATCCGGTCGAGCATCCGTGCGATCCAGCCGGCCGCATCGGGGCGGCTCATCGAGTCGCTGCGCGCCGCCAGTTCGCGCCAGCCTGCGCGGATCAGCCGCCGCGCGCTGGTGTCCGCGCCGATCGTCTGGAACAGGCCGACCGTGACCACCGCGAACAACGTGCCGACCAGCTGGGCGATGCCGCCGTTGATGAAGCTGTTGAAATCGGTGCCGAAGCGGTCGTTCAGCCCGACCGTGTTGAGGCCGCCGAGCAGTGCGCCTAGCGTTACGAGCAGAGTCGTCGGGCGCGCGAGGTACATCCCGCCGATCAGCATCGGCGGCGCGAGGACCGCGACCAGAGTCACGAAATCGGTCACGCGTGGCAGGATCGCGAAGGCGTAGATCGCGGATATGACGAGGCCGAGGATGGTGCCGTAGAAGAACGCCTTGATCGCCGGCGCGGGATCGTCGCTGTTGCCGAACAGCGCGCAGCACACGCCCGCGATCAGCACCGCGCCGGCGCCGTCCGCCCAGCCGGTGCCGATCCAGAAGACGCAGCCTAGCAGGATCGTTGCGACCGTGCCCGCGGCGGCGCGCAGTGCGATGCCGCGGTCGCGGTGGAGCGGTCGCCTGGCGATTCGGGCGAGTAGGCGCGCGACCGCGGGGGTGACCGGCGCGCGCGACGGCGAGCGCATCTGGTCGCGCAGGTCGCGTGCGTTGCGGTGCGCATCGACCAGCTCGCCGAGCCGGGCCAGCAGGCTGAGCCGCAACGCGTCGCGCCAGATCAGCGTCTCACCGACCGGCGGCTCGAGCGCGCGGGCGCGTTCGATCAGTGCGTCCGCGGTCGAGCCGCGGTCCGCTACAGGCGGAGGGTCACGCAGCCACTCGCGGACGTCCTCGATCAGCGCGAGCGCTTCGGGACGGGGCGCGTCGGCGCCGCGCTTCAGCTCGACGATGCGGTCGTCGACCGCGCTGGCCAAGGGGAGCAGCATCGACAACTCCGCCTGCAACGCGTGGAGCGTTCGCGTGCGGGGCAGCAGCCGCGCGGTGTCGAACGGCAGGTGGATCGAGAGCTGGTGAAGCTCGTTGATGTCGAGCGCCAGCCGCCGCCGATCGCGGTCGAGCGTGGCGTCGGACGCGCCGGCCAGCGAATCGCGCGACCAGCGTTCCGCATCCGCCAGGATCGCGTCGATCCGGGCGAGCAGAGTCGCGGTAACGGTCTGCGGAAAGACGAAGCCGTGGATCAGGCTGCCGCAGAGGATGCCGATCGTGATCTCCTGCACGCGCAACGCGGCGATCGTGAACACCGCGCCCGGCGTCGTTACAGCGGGAAAGCCGATGATGCTGGCCGTATAGCCCGCGAGCAGGAACAGGTACGCGCGGGGCGTCCGGTCGAGCAGCGAGATATAGAGGCACAGCCCGAGCCACAGCGCGAGGCCGAGCGACAGCAACTCGGGCGCGTTGACCAAATTGGGTACTAGCACCACCGCAGCGACCGCGCCGAGTACGGTGCCGGCGACGCGGAACACCGCCTTCGACAGGACTGCGCCCGCGAGTGGCTGCGCGACGATGTACGAGGTCGTCACGGCCCAATAGGGGCGCGTCAGCCCGATCCTCAGCGCGATGTAGTAGGCGAGGATCGCGGCGACGAAGCATTTGACGGAGAAGAGCGCTTCCTTCCCCCCGAAACGGGTAAGGGTCATCGCGCGCGATCCGCCGTGAAACGCGCGCCGAGTTGCTCTGCGACGCGCAAGGCGGTGGCGAGATCGGTGTCGGACACGTCGTCGAGCATTGCGGCGCGCAAGGTTGCGAATTTCGCTTCGATGGTGGTCACGAGTGCGCGGCCGTGTGCGGTCAGGCGGATACGGCTGACGCGGGCGTCGGCGGGGTCGCGCCGACGCTCGACCAGGCCCGCCGCGGTCATCTGGTCGATCGAGCGGACCAGCGAGGCCTGCGTCACGTCGAGCTGGCTTGCGAGATCGGTCTGACGAACGTCGTCGCCGAGCCGCCCGACTTGGACGAGCGCCCAGCCGGTGGATGCGGAGACGTTCATATCGCGCAGCGCACGATCCGCTGCCTGCCGCCACATCTTCGCGAGCGGGAGCAGCGTGCGCGCGTAGGCGGATTCGAGGGCGGCACGGGGGGAAGTCATTAGCGTGCTAAGTAATGCCGTTTACTTATGCTGCAATGCGGAATCGGTTTGTGACGAAAAAGTTAGAAACGTCCGCGGACTGATAGGAACCACTCCGGCCGAGGCCGGGGCCCAAGTGGAAAGGTTGCAGTAACGGAAGGCCGAACTCAGTTAGCAACGTTACCCAATTGGGCCCCGGCCTTCGCCGGGGTGGTATCGGGTAGAGCGAGCGGTGTTACTCGACCGCCACGATCACATGGCTCGCCTTGACCAAGGCCAGCGCGCGCGTGCCGATCTGTAGGTCGAGCGCGTCCGCACTCTCCTTGGTCAACGTTGCGGTCAGCGTCTTGCCGAGCGTGAGTTCGAGCGTCACTTCGCTGGAGATCGCGCCGTCCTCGCGCGCGATGACCGTCCCCGCCAGCGTGTTGCGCGCCGACGTCCGTAGGTTCTCGTCGCCCCGCGCCAGGATGACGAAGCTCGACTTGATCAGTGCCAGCGCGGTTGCGCCGGGCACCAGCCCGAGATCCTTCGCACTGCCGCGCGTGATCGTGGCGACGATCTCCACTCCCTCGGCGACGGCCAGCGTTACCTCGGCATCGATCGTTCCCGGCGTCACCTGCGATACGGTCCCCCGCAAGACGTTACGCGCGCTCGTCTTCATCCCGATTCCCCATAGCAAAGGCTTCAACGACAACCCGTTCGACACGCTCGCCTCGATCCGTGCCATCGCGCTGGCGAGCTCGGCTTCGGCGACCGCATAGCCATCGAGCACCGCCACGCCCGCCTCGGTGATCGGGCTCGCGCCGCCGTCCTTGCCGCCCGCTGCAGGGAGCACGAGCGGGCGGTCGAACAGGTTGTTCATGACCTGCACCGCGTCCCACGCCGCCTTGTAACTCAGTCCGACGACCTTGGCCGCGCTGGTGATAGAGCCGCCGTCGCGGATCGCGCGGAGCAGCGCAATCCGGTCGGCGCCGACGCGACCGGTCTGATCCTTGGCGAGCAGGATCGTGGCATGGAGGGCGGGGTCCGTCATCCGACCTCCATACTCACTGGCGAATGGGGAAGGTAAGCCCGATCGTGCGCGCGTGGCTCGGCGTGGCGAGGATGACGGCAGGTCAGGCGAGGAGCGCTACGATCTCCGCCGCGATCTCCGCGGGTAACCGCGACGCGCCGTCCGTCACGGTCGACACCGTCGCCCAGCGTCCGAGCAGACCGGCCTCGGCCATCGCCGCATAGTTGGTCCGCACGCGGTCCTGCAGTCCGGTATCCGCCTCGTACGCATCGAACGCATCGTCGGTGTAGGACCGCTTGCGCTTCTTGAGGATCAGCCCACGGGCGATGTCGGCGGGGGTGTCGAGATACACCGACAGGTCGGGCTTCGGCAGCGCGAACGAGCCCGTCTCGAGGTCGGCGATCCAGGTCATCATCGCGTCCGCCTCGTGCCGAGGAACCTGCGCCGCCTGATACGCCATGTTCGAGGCGATATAGCGATCGAACACCACCACCTCGTTCGCCGCCATCGTCGCCAGCAGGTGCTCGCGCGATTCCATACGATCGAGCGCATACAGCACCGCAGCCGCTTTCGGCGTCGTACCGCGCGGGAGCGTGCCCGCCAGCATCGCGCCGAGCGCCCAGCCGCCGACCGTTTCGGTATAGCGTGGGAACGACATGATTTCGGCGGTGCGGCCGGCGGCGCGTAGCTGCTCGACCACCAACGCCGAGGCGGTGGCCTTGCCCGCGCCGTCGGCGCCTTCGATTGCCATTAGGAAGCTCATAGGGGAGCCCTAGCAAGCCTTACCGGCTCACCAAAGCCTGCAAATCGATGAGGCCCCGCAGCAGCGACGTGCCGCCCGGCGACGCGATGTAGCGCGGCGTCCAGTTCGGGCGGAATTTCTCCTTGTACGCGCGCAGGCCAGCGAATCCGTAGAAGCGCTCGCCGTGGCGGAACAGGAACGCCGCCACCTTCGACCAGGTCGGCGACAGTCGCCGCGCCTCGATCCCCGACAGCGGCGCCATCCCGAGCGAGAAATGGCGATAGCCGTTCTCATGCCCCCACAGCATCAGCCGCGTGAACAGAAAGTCCATCCCGCCCTGTGGCATGTCCTTCGAATGGCGCATCAGGTCGACCGACAGCTCCTGCCTATTGGGCGTGCCCCAGACGTTGGCGAAGGCGACGACCTTGCCCTCGATCCGCACCACCGCGCAGTCGAACTTGGCCATATAGCCTGGCTCGAACCGGCCTACGCTGAAGCTTTTCTCGGCATGATCCTTGTCGGCCAGCCACCAGTCGGAGATCTGCTGCAACTCGGGGATGATCGCGGGCATCTCGGCGGCGGGGACGACCGCGAACTGCGCGCCCGCGCGTTCCGCGACCCGCGCCGCCTTACGGACGCTGCGCATCTCGGGAGTCTCCAGCGTGAAGCCCTCGAGTTCGATGGTTGCCTCTTCGCCGTATTTGACGAGCTTCAACCCCATCTCGATCGCGATCGGCACGATCCTGAGGCCGATCTGGTAGAGCAGCAGCCGGCCCTGTGCGGCATCGGCGCGCGCGCGGATCGCCCAGAGCAGTTCGGACCACGCCTCGCTTGGGCCGACCGGGTCACCAAGCACGATCCAGCTCGCGCCCTTGACCTGGTACATCAGGAACGCATCGCCGCTGTCCGATACCAGGAAGCGCTTGTCGCCGGTGAAGGCGAGCATCGCGTCGGTGCGGTCGGCGTGTGCGAGTGCTGCCTGAGCCACGTCGTCGGGCAGCGTGTCGTGGACGACCGGCACCGGCGCCGCCGCAAACATCCGCCAGATCGCCGCACCGATCAACAGGAGCCCGACCGCGAGACTGGTGCGCAGGAACCGCGACGCATTGGCATTGGTCTCGAACTGCCACCACAGGTCGCTCGAATAGCCGACCCGGCGGTACGCGAAGAACCCGATCAGCACCGACAGCCCGATCGCCGCGCCGACGCCGACCAGCCATTCGGGCGACAGCGGCTCGGCGGTCAGTCGCGTTCGCCGATAAAAGGCCGCGCGCGTCCATTGCAGCGCGACGGCGGTGAGCAGCAGGATCGTCGCCTCCTCGTAATCGAGGCCCTTGGCGATCGACAGCAGCGTGCCCGCGACGAGCAGGGTGCGCGCCGCCCAGAACGCACCGTCGAGCCGCCGGTACAGGCCAAGCGCAACGAACAGCAGCATCACCCCGACAAGGCTGGCAGCGACGTGCGCCATCTCGCTGATCGGCAGCGGCAGGATCGTCGCCAGCGTGTCCATCCGGCCGGGCGCGGCGGGCAGCGCACCTGACACGAGCAGCATCGCCCCGCTCAGGAACACCAGCACGCCGAGCAGCAGCGGCGCAAGCGGCAGCGCGATCGTCAGCGGATCGGTGCCGCGACCCTTGCCCCGATCCCGATTGCGCCATTGCCGCCCCTCGTGAAACGCCATCAGCATCGCCGCCAGGATCAGCGGCGCGACATAATAGATGATCCGGTAGGCGAGCAGCGCGGCGAGAACCGTGGCGTTGTCCTGCGGCATCGTCGCGATGATCACCGCCTCGAACACGCCGAGCCCGCCGGGGACATGGCTGATCAACGCGACGACGATCGCGACGGCATAGCCGAGGAACAGCACTGGATAGAGGTCTGGCGATGCGTTCGGCAGCAGCACGAACAACGCGGCGCTCGCCGCCGCGAGGTCGACGGTGGACACCAGCAGGAGGGCGATCGCCTGTCGCCAGTTCGGCAAGGGCAGCCGCCAGCCGAACAGTCCGAGCGCGCCGCCATGCCGATAGCGCAGGACGATCCCCAGCATCGCCAGCGGGATCGCGATCCCGATCGTCCGCTCAAGCAGCGGTGGCATCGTCCAGTGGACGATCGGCAGCATCCCCGGATGGATCGCCATCGACAGGCTCGCAACGGCGATCACTCCTGCCCAGAAGGTGACACCTGCAATCAGCACGACCCGAGCCACCGCCGCCTCGTCGAGACCGGCGCGGCTATAGACGCGGTAGCGCGCGGAGCCCCCGGTCAGCATCGCCAGACCGAGATTGTGGCTGATCGTGTAGCTGGTGAACGAAGCGACCGCCGCAGTGCGCCATCGCAAGGGGTGACCGATCACCTTCAGCGCGATGGTGTCGTAGAAGGTGAGCGCGATATAGCTGACGACGGTGAGCGCGATCGACGCGGACAATTCGGGCCAGCCGAGCGCCGCGAAGGCCGCGCGCACCTCAGAAAGACGGATCTCCGCGGTCAGCTTGTGGATCGCGGCGAAGCCCAGCACGGCGACGACCAGCACCGCAAGCGCGATCAGCGTGCCGCGACGATGCGCGATCCAGTCGCGGATACCGGTCATGTGCGTCAACCGCGGTGCCACGTCTGTGTCTTGCAGAAGAAGCCGCCGATCAGACAGCCCTTCACCGTGATCGTGTTCGTGTCGACCAGCTTCAGCGTCGATCCGAATGTGCGTCCCATGTCGGGGACGAAAATCTGCCCCGACCATGTGTCGCGTCCACTGGGGCGATACTCGCGGAGCAAGGCGGTACCGATCAGTTTCGGCGTGCCACCGTCGCGGGCATCGGCCTGCGCCTCGTCATTGGCGCGGACGACCCAGCCGCAGAGTTTGTCGCCACACGCGCCCGTCTTCACGGCCACGCTATTCTTCGGATTGTGCCAGATTCCCTCGACTGCAGACGCGGGAGCGGCAGACGGGGGAGCGGGAGACGCGGGGGCGGGAGACGGGGAAGCGGGGCTTCCCGCGATCATCGCGAGCGCCAACAGTGCAGCAACCATCAATCGATCCTCAAGCTGCGGAGACGAACCGCCATATCACGTCGTAGAGCGCATAGGCGTCGCGGTGAAGCGGATGCCCACCGGGCAGCGCGACGCGTCTTGCATTGGCCTGCGTTAACAGCGGGCAAAGACTATTCGTCTCGACGACGCCCTGGACGCACAGCAGAGGCGCCCAGGTGAGGTGGCGCGCAGTCGGCAGCGCCGGCGTGGTCGGCGTCCAGAGATCGAACACCTCGCTGGGCGAGGCGCGGAACTGGACGTTGTCCTCGGGCACGATCAGCGCGACGCGGGCGATTTTCGCGCGCAATGGCTGAGGGAGTCCGACCAGCCCGACATGGAGCATGTCTGCGCCGAACGACTGGCCGATCAGGATGACCTGGTCGGTATGGCCGAGCCGCAACGCGCGCTGTTCGGCACGCGCGATCAGCGTGGTGATGTCCGCGGGTGTCCGGGTTTTGCGTAGATAGGTCAGCGTGTTGACCGCGACCACCGGCACGCCGTCTGTGGCCAGCCGCCGCGCGATCTCCGGCGCCATGCCGATCTTCAGCCCGAGGTCGCCACTCAGCAACACGACCGCATAGCGGCGCTGGGCTTTGGTCGGCGTGATGTCGGCGAACACAGGTCCACCGAAATAGCCGAGCCAGGCCATGAAGCCGACTGCGGCGAGCCCGAATACGGCAAAAGCGAGCAAGGATCGGCGAAACCACATCATTTGCAACCGATTGCGCCCGACCGGATGATCGGCACGTGGAGCAGACATGACGTTTTCGTCACGCATTTTGGCCGTATCGCACTCTGTCCGCGCGCCAAAATGCCTGTTTGAGAAGCTCCACCCGGCGAAGGCAGGGGCCCAACTGGCAGGGTGGTCGTAACGGCGCGCCGCGCCTCGTTATTACCGTCCCCCAATTGGGCCCCGGCCTTCGCCGGGGTGGTAGGTTTCGGTGGAGCGTGAATTTCGCCGACGCGGTAGTTTGAAGGCGAGGCATTTGGACACGTTTTGGTCGTGGTCTCCCGCCTCACCCCGGATCGTGCGCGAGGCGCTCGTGATGGCGGATCACCTCGTCGATGATGAAGCGCAGGAATTTTTCCGAGAATTCGGGATCGAGTTGCGCGTCGGTCGCCAACTGCCGCAGCCGGGCGATCTGGCGTTCCTCGCGACCCGGATCGGCGGGCGGCAGGCCGTGCGTCGCCTTGTGGCGGCCGACCGCCTGCGTCACCTTGAAGCGCTCGGCGAGCATGTGGATCAGCGCCGCGTCGATATTGTCGATGCTCTGGCGGTATCCGTTCAGCAGTTCGTCAGCCACGCGAAGCACCCTTTCATTGGTTCGCCGCGCCTTTTGCGGGCGCGGACGACGAACGGCAAGGGGCACCAAGGGTTGCTTTGCCGGGGCATAGGCGGCAGAGGCTCGGGAAGATGAGCGCCACCGTCCACCGCCTCGAAACCGTACGTCCCAATCCCGAGTCCCAGCCGTCGCTGGACCCGATGGTCAAGCTCGTCTCGGGCGATATGGACCAGGTGAACGCGGTGATCCGCGGCCGGATGGAGTCCGAGATTCCGCTGATCCCCGAACTCGCCGGTCATCTGATCGCGGGCGGCGGCAAGCGGATGCGGCCGATGCTGACGCTCGCGAGTGCGCAGCTGATCGGCTATTCGGGGACGCAGCATCACCTGCTCGCCGCCGCGGTCGAGTTCATCCACACCGCGACCTTGCTCCACGACGACGTCGTCGACGGCTCGGACCTGCGTCGTGGCAAGCGCACCGCCAACATCATCTGGGGCAACCCCGCCAGCGTGCTGGTCGGCGATTTCCTGTTCAGCCGCAGCTTCGAACTGATGGTCGAGGCGGGCAGCCTCAAGGCGTTGAAGATCCTGTCGTCGACCAGCGCGGTGATCGCCGAGGGCGAGGTCAACCAGCTGACCGCCGCCCGCCGCGTCGAACTCGGCGAAGAGCGGTATCTCGACATCATCGGCGCGAAGACCGCCGCGCTGTTCGCCGCCGCCTGCCGGATTTCCGCGGTCGTCGCCGAACGCCCCGAAGCCGAAGAGGCCGCGCTCGATGCCTATGGCCGCAACCTCGGTATCGCCTTCCAGCTGGTCGACGATGCGATCGATTACGTCTCGGATGCGGACACGATGGGCAAGGACGCGGGCGACGATTTCCGCGAGGGGAAGATGACGCTTCCGGTGATCCTGGCCTATGCGCGCGGCTCGGCCGAGGATCGCGCGTTCTGGAAGGACGCGGTCGAGGGTCGCCGCGACAGTGACGCCGACCTCCAGCACGCGATCCGCCTGATCCGCTCGACCCGCGCGGTCGACGACACCTTTGCGAGAGCCCGGCATTACGGCCAGCGCGCGATCGACTCGATCGCCGGTTTTGCAAACGGCGACGCCAAGGATGCGATGATCAAAGCGGTCGAATTTGCGGTCGCCCGCGCCTACTAGACCCTTTCGTTCGCTCTGAGCGATGGTGCTTCGACTTCGCTCAGCACGAACGGCATATTTCGTAGATACAAAAACGGCGGCCGATCGCTCGGCCGCCGTTGTTTCTAGAACCGGTTAGGGCTCAGCGGCACTTCACGTTGCCGCGGTCGACCGAGCGGCCGAGCAGTGCGCCGCCACCGGCACCTGCCAGCGTGCCGAGCGTGCCGCCACCGATCAGGTTCGCCAGTGCGCCGCCGCCGAGTGCACCGATCACCAGACCGGTCGTGCCGTCGTTGCGCTTGCAATAAGCGCGACCATCGCGACCACGATAGATCCGGTCGTTACGGCCGAGGCGGCGCTCGCGGTACTTGCCGTCGCGGTAGCTGTTCGACGGATCCCAGTTGCGGTCGTCGCCACGCCAGTTGCGATCGCCACCGCGACGGTCGTCACGGTCGCGATGATCACGGTCGCGACGGTCGTTGTTGTCGCGGCGGTCATCGTACCGCTGGGCGGTCGCGGCGGTCGGCAGCATCGCCGGCGCTGCGACGGCGACCGACATCAACGCTGCTATAAGATGCTTTTTCATGAACTTTGCTCCTGATGCGTGACAGGGTAACCCGTGCCGCACCGGAAAAGTTCAAACCGCCAGACTCAGACGGTCGCCGCGTTCGCCATCGAGCAATCATGGCCGCTGCCCGTCTCGACCTGCAACGTCGCATGGCCGATCCCGAATGTGTCGTGGAGCATCGTCCGCGCATCGCTGAGGAACTGATCGCCTGGATGCCCGCCCGGCATGACCAGATGCGCGGTGAGGACGGGCTCGGTGGTGCTCATCGGCCAGATATGGAGATCGTGGATCTCGGTGACGCCGGGCAGGCCGCACAATGCCTCGTCGACATGATCGAACTCGATTCCCCGGGGGACGGCAGACAGCGACATCTCGACGGTCTCGCGGAGCAGGCCCCAGGTCTGCCAGAAAATGAGAATGGCGATGACGATGCTGACCGCCGGATCGATCCAGGTGAAGCCGGTACGCCAGATCACGATACCCGCGATCACCACGCCCGCCGAGACCAGCGCGTCGGCGGCCATGTGGAGATACGCGCCGCGGATGTTGACGTCGCCTTTGCGTCCGCGCGCGAACATCCAGGCGGTGATCGCGTTGACCGCGATGCCGACGCCGGCGACCATCGAGACGGTCAGGCCGGCGGTGGGGGCAGGATCGGAGAAACGCTGCGACGCCTCCAGCACGATCGCGCCGAGTGCGACCAGAAGTAGCAGCGCGTTGGTCAGCGCGGCGAGGATCGTCGAGCCCTTCAGCCCGTAGGTGAAGCGCTTGGTCGGCGCAGTGCGCGCCAGCATCGTCCCACCCCAGGCGACGACGAGCCCGAGCACGTCGGACAAATTGTGCCCGGCGTCGGCGAGCAGCGCGACCGAGTCGATCCGCAGACCGACGATCGCCTCGACCGCGACGAACACGATGTTGAGCCCGATCCCGATCGCGAACGCGCGGTCGAACGAGGCTGGGGCGTGGCTATGGCCGCCGTGGGAATGGCCTCCGCCGTGGCCCGCGTGCGCGTGGCCGTGATCGTGTGAATGCCCGTGATGATGTCCGCCCAAGGCCCGCGCTCCGCTAAATCCGGCCGCCGCCTAGCATCGAGGTATCATGAGATACTAGGACGCGCGCATTCTTAGTCGGTTGCGCCCTGTCCCCTCCCACTCCGTCACCCCGGCGGAGGCCGGGGCCCACCGTACCGCATACTTACCTGTTTCGGATGTGCGGAACAGTGGATGCCGGAACGAGGCTCCCGTGAGCGAAGCCGAAGGGCCCGGCACGGGGAAAGGATCACCCCTCGTTCGCGAGGGCCTTCAACCGATAGAGCGCCTCCAGCGCATCGCGCGGACTCATCGCATCGATATCGAGTTTCGCCAGATCCTCGCGCAACACATCGCACGCCACCTCTTCGACCTGCGCCGCCGCCGCGAACAACGGCAAGTCGTCCAGCCCCGCCGCGATCCCGCCAGTCTTCGCGCGTCCGGCCTCGAGCTTCGCCAGCACGGCTTTCGCACGCGCCACCGTCACCGGCGACATCCCCGCCAACCGCGCGACGGCCAGTCCGTAACTACGATCCGCCGGGCCGTCGGCGAGTTCGTGGAGCAGCACCAGCTCGCCCTTCCACTCGCGCGCGCGGACGTGGTGCAGCGACAGCGCCTCGCAGCGCTCCGCCAACCGCGTCAGCTCGTGGTAATGCGTCGCGAACAGGCAGCGGCAGCGATTGTCCTCATGGATCGCCTCGACCACCGCCCAAGCGATCGCGAGGCCGTCATAGGTGGAAGTGCCGCGGCCGACCTCATCAAGGATCACGAACGACCGCGGCGTCGCCTGCGCGAGGATCGCCGCGGTCTCGACCATCTCGACCATGAACGTGGAGCGGCCGCGCGCAAGGTTGTCCGACGCACCGACGCGGCTGAACAGGCGGTCGACCAGCCCCAGGGTGGCCTTGGTCGCGGGCACGTACGAACCGGCCTGCGCGAGGACGGCGATCAGCGCATTCTGGCGGAGGAAGGTCGACTTACCGCCCATGTTTGGGCCGGTGACGAGCCACAGTCGCGAACTCTCCGACAGATTGCAGTCGTTGGCGACGAACCGGTCGCCCGACTTCGCCACGGCCGCCTCGACCACCGGATGCCGGCCGCCCTCGATCTCGAAACACGCGTGATCGACCAGCGACGGCCGCGCCCAGGCGCCTTCTGCGGCGCGCTCCGCCAGCCCCCCCGCGACGTCGAGCCGTGCAAGCGCATCTGCGGTCGCCGCAATCGCCTCGCGCCCGGCCAGAGCCTGCGCGGTCAGTTCCTCGAGATGCGCCGCCTCCGCCGCCAGTGCATGCGCGCCGGCCTGCGACACCTTCGCCGCGACTTCGTGCAGCGCAGGGGTATTGAAGCGGACCACGCCCGCGAGAGTCTGCCGATGCGTGAAACCGCTCTCGGGCTTCATCAAAGGATCCGCCGCCCGCGCCGGCACCTCGACATGATAGCCCAGCACGCCGTTATGCCGGATCTTCAGCGCGGTGACGCCGGTCGCGGTGCGGAACTCCGCCTCCAGCGCGGCGATCGCCCGCCGCCCGCCAGCGCCCGCATCGCGCAGGTCGTCGAGCGCCGCGTCATAGCCCGCCGCGATATACCCGCCGTCCGATGCCTCGATCGATGGCGACGGCACCAGCGCGCGCTTGAGCAGGTCGATCAGCGCGCCGTGTCCACGCAATCTTGGCGCGATGTCCCGGAGCAGCACCGGCGGGTCGACGATCGCATCCATCCGCTCGCCAAGGCTCCACGCCCCGTCCAGCCCGTCGCGCAACTGCCCCAGATCGCGTGGGCCGCCACGTCCTGCCGCCAGCCGCCCGAGCGCGCGGCCGATGTCCGGCAGTGCGCGCAAGGTCGAGCGCAACCGCTCGCGCGCCGCCTGGTCGTCGTGGAACAGCCGCACCAAGTCGAGCCGCGCGTCGATCGCCGCCTTGTCCATCAATGGCGCACCGAGGTCCGCGCCGAGCAACCGCGCGCCGGCGCCCGTCACGGTCCGGTCGACCGAGTCGAGCAGACTGCCCTTCCGAACGCCGCCGGTGGTGCAGGTCAGCTCCAGGCTCTCGCGCGTGGCGGCGTCGATCGCCATCGTCTCCGCCGCTCGGCCGATCCGCGGGGGGCGGAGGAAGGGCATCGCGCCCTTCGCATTATGCTCCAGATACGCGACCAGCCCTCCGGCTGCAGCCAGCCCCGCGCGCCCGAACTGCCCGAAGCCGTCGAGCGTCGCCACGCCGTATACCCGCTTCAGCCGCGCCTCGCCCGCGCCGCTGTCGAAGTCGATCTTCGGTCGCAGCGTGGTAGCCGCCTCCTCGAAGGCGCTAGCCTCCGAAGCCACCACTTCCGCCGCACCGAGCCGCGCGAGTTCCGCCTCGACCGCGTCGCCCGCAACCTCGATGATCTCGAACCGCCCGGTCGAAACGTCCGCCGCGGCGATCGCCACAGATCCGCCAGCCTCGCCGATCGCCACGCACCAATTGTCGCTCCGAGCGTCGAGCAATGCCTCCTCGGTCAGCGTTCCCGCCGTCACCACCCGCACGATCGCCCGCGCGACGAGCGCCTTCGATCCGCCGCGCGCCTTCGCCTCTGCCGGGCTTTCGACCTGCTCGGCGATCGCCACCCGGTGCCCCGCCTTGATCAGGCGTTGGAGGTACACCGTCGCCGCGTGCACGGGTACGCCGCACATCGGGATCGGCTTGCCCTCATGTTCGCCGCGCGCGGTCAGCGCGATGTCGAGCACCCCCGCCGCGATCCGCGCATCGTCCATGAACAGTTCGAAGAAATCGCCCATCCGGTAGAACAGCAAGCAATCCTGCGCCTCCGCCTTCAGGCCGAGATACTGCGTCATCATGGGGGTAGGGGCGGGGTGCGACATCACGGTGCGGGTAGCGAAAAGCCACGCCCCGTAAAACCCCTCTCCCCTCGGGGAGAGGGAGGGACCCGCGCGCAGCGTGGGAGGGTGAGGGGGAGTGAGGCTCGGGTCCGCACCCCAACCACCCCTCATCCGGCGCAGGCGCGCCACCTTGTCCCCGAGGGGGAGAAGGAGTTGTTACTGCCTCCGCACCATCACCACCCCGGCGGAGGCCGGGGCCCAGTTGGAAAGGTCGGAGTAACGATGGACCACCCTTCGCTAAGTCCGTCCCCCAACTGGGCCCCGGCCTTCGCCGGGGTGGTGCAGTTTTCGCGACGGTACCGGCATGGGCGAAGTGTCCGGGGTGACGAACGGCGACCACCTGCCTAGAAGGTCTTCCAAACCTAACGACCGCGCGAGGCCCCGCCCATGTCCGACGAAACGCTGCAATTCTCCGAACGCGAAGCCTTGCTCTTCCATTCGGAAGGCCGTCCGGGAAAGATCGAGATCATCGCGTCGAAGCCGATGGCGACGCAGCGCGATCTCGCGCTCGCGTACTCGCCCGGCGTCGCGGTGCCGGTGCAGGCGATCTACGACGATCCCGCGACCGTCTATGACTATACCGCGAAGGGTAACCTCGTCGCGGTGATCTCGAACGGCACCGCGATCCTCGGCATGGGCAATCTCGGGCCGCTCGCGAGCAAGCCGGTGATGGAAGGCAAGGCGGTGCTCTTCAAGCGCTTCGCCGACGTCGACGCGATCGACATCGAGCTGAAGACCGAGGACGTGAACCGCTTTATCGACGCGGTCGAGCTGATGGAGCCGACCTTCGGCGGGATCAACCTCGAGGACATCAAGGCGCCCGAATGCTTCATCATCGAGCAGGCCCTGCGCGAGCGGATGAACATCCCCGTTTTCCATGACGACCAGCATGGCACTGCGATCATCACCGCCGCCGGGCTGATCAACGCGTGCCTGCTGACCGGGCGCAAACTCTCCGAGGTCAAGATCGTCGTCAACGGCGCGGGCGCGGCGGCGATCGCCTGCACCGAACTCGTCAAGGCGATGGGCGTGCGCGGCGACAACGTCATCCTGTGCGATCGCAAGGGCGTGATCTACCAGGGCCGCGAGGGCGTCGACCAGTGGAAGTCGGCACATGCCGCAGTGACCGAAACGCGCACGCTGACCGAGGCGCTGGTCGGCGCCGACGTGTTCCTCGGCCTCTCCGCGGCGGGCTCGCTGACGCCGGAGATGGTCAAGGACATGGCCCCCGCGCCGATCATCTTCGCGATGGCCAACCCCGAGCCGGAGATTCGCCCCGAACTCGCGATGGCCGCGCGCCCCGATGCGATCGTCGCGACCGGCCGCTCGGATTATCCGAACCAGGTCAACAACGTGCTCGGCTTCCCGTTCATCTTTCGCGGTGCATTGGACGTCCGCGCGACCGGCATCAACGACGCGATGAAGATCGCTGCGGCCAACGCGATTGCGGAGTTGGCACGCGAACGCGTACCTGAGGAAGTCGCGGCCGCGTACGGCGTCAGCCATAGCTTTGGTCCGGCGTACATCATCCCGGCACCGTTCGATCCGCGCCTGATGGAAGTCGTCCCCGTCGCGGTCGCCAAGGCGGCGATGGCCTCGGGCGTTGCGACCAAGCCGATCCTCGATATCGAAGCGTATCGCCATTCGTTGCGCGCGCGCCTCAACCCGACCACCTCGGTCCTGTCGATGGCGTACGAAGGCGCGCGCGCGCATCCCAAGCGCGTGATCTTCGCTGAGGGCGAGGAGGAAGTCGTGCTGCGCGCGGCGATCGCGTTCAAGGAAGGCGGCTACGGCACGCCGGTGCTGGTCGGCCGCGACGACGTGCCCGACCGGTTGCGCGCGCTCGGCGTCACCGATCCGGAGAGCTTCGAGCTCCACAACAGCCGCGTCTCGCCGCTCGTGCCGCGGATGGTCGACTTCCTGTATTCGCGGCTCCAGCGTCGCGGGTATCTGCGCCGCGATTGCGAACGGATGGTCAACCAGGACCGCAACATTTTCGGCGCGCTGCTGCTCCAGCTCGGCGAAGGCGACGCGATGATCACCGGCATCACCCGCACCTACGGCGAGACGATGCGCCAGATTTATCGCGTGATCGATCCCGCCGCGGGGAAGACGCCGTTCGGCATCCATCTGCTCGTCGGCCAGAGCCACACGGTGTTCATCGCCGATACCACGGTCAACGAGCGTCCGACCGCCGAGCAGCTGGCCGACTTCGCCGAGCAGACTGCGGCGGTCGCGCGTCGCATGGGGCATGAGCCTCGCGTGGCGTTCCTGAGTTATTCGAACTTCGGTAATCCGAAGGGGGAGTGGCTCGACAATATCCGTGACGCGGTGACGGTGCTGGATGGCCGGAAGGTCGGGTTCGAGTATGAGGGCGAGATGGCGCCGGATGTTGCGCTGAATCCGAAGCAGCTCGCAAACTACCCGTTCGCGCGGCTTTCCGGCCCGGCGAACGTCCTGATCATGCCGGGGCTCCAGTCGGCGCATATCTCGGCAAAGTTGCTGCGCGAACTCGGCGGCGACTCGGTCATCGGCCCGATGCTGATCGGGATGGAAAAGCCTGTGCAGGTCGCGCCGATGACGTCGACCGCCAGCGAACTGGTAACCCTGGCAGTGCTCGCGGCAGGCGGCATCGCGCGTTAAACTCCCTCGCCCCTACGGGGAGAGGGAAGGGGCCCGCGGCACTTGCCGTGGGAAGGGAGAGGGGCGTGAGGCTCGGGACGGTTCGTCCCAAAGCCCCTCTCCCTTCCGCAGCCAAGCGGCTGCTCCCTCCCTCTCCCCGGAGGGGCGAGGGAATTAGCTCAGGCGTCGATGCTCGTCCCCAGCGACGCGTGCACCAAGCCGCCATCTACCGTAATCGTCTCCCCAATCACATAATCCCCCGCGCGGCTGGCCAGGTAAATCGCCGCCCCAGCCATATCTTCGTCCACCCCAACCCGCTTCGCCGGGATCCCCTGCGCCACCGCGTCCCCATGATCGCGCGCCGCCTTGTTCATGTCGCTCGCGAACGCCCCCGGCGCGATCGAGGTCACGTTGATCGAGTCCGTCACCAGCCGCGCCGCCATCCGCTTGGTTAGATAAATCAGCGCCGACTTCGACGCATGATAGCTGTACGTCTCCCACGGGTTCAGCCGCTGGCCGTCGATCGACGTGATGTTGATCACCTTCGCCGGCTTCTCGCGCGAGCCCGACGCCTTCAACGCCGCATGCAGCGCCTGCGTCAGGAAGAACGGCGACTTCACGTTCAGGTCCATGACCTTGTCCCAGCCGACCTCGGAAAATTCCTCGAACGGCACGCCCCACGCCGCCCCCGCATTGTTCACGAGGATATCGAGCTTCGACTCATGCTCGGCGAACTGAGCGGCGAGCGCCTTGCACCCCGCCACGGTCGAGACGTCCTGCGGCAACGCGATGCAGTTCGGCCCGAGTTCCGCCGCAGCCGCCTCGCACACATCGGTCTTGCGCGACGAGATATACACCTTCGCCCCCTGCGCGATGAAGCCGGCGGCGATCATCTTGCCGATCCCGCGGCTGCCGCCGGTGATCAGCGCGACGCGGCCGTCGAGCCGGAACAGGTTGGTCGTATCCATCACGCATCCTCCGAATGTTTGCCCGCTTGGTATCGCCGAGCGCCGCCCGCCGCAAACCCGTTTTTCGAACCAGCCATCATTGACGAGTGCAAAGCCCGTACTATGCTCGCCAAAAACTAGGAGAGAGCGTGTGAGGTTTTCAGGCAAGCGTGCCGTCGTGACCGGCGGTGCGTCCGGCATCGGCCGGGCGACCGCACTCCGACTCGCTGACGAAGGCGCCACCGTCCTGATCGGCGACATCGACGAGGCAGGCGGCCACGCGATCGCCGACGCGTCCGGCGGCCGTATCCTGTTCCAGCGTACCGACGTGCTTCAGGCGGGCGATATCGAGGCGCTGATGCAGACCGCCGACGACGCAGGCGGGCTCGATATCCTGTTCAACAACGCCGGCGCAGGCGGCTCGCGCGACCCGATCGGCGAGATTTCGCCTGAGGACTGGGACCGCACCCAGGCACTCCTCCTCCGCTCGGTCGCGCTCGGCATCCGCTACGCAGCACCGCGGATGGCCAAGCGAGGCGGCGGCGCGATCGTCAACACCTCGTCGGTGTCCGCGCTAGGCACCGGCTACGCGCCGACCGCCTATTCCACCGCCAAGGCCGGCGTGCTCCACCTCACCAAGCAGGCCGCCGCCGATCTCGCGCAGCACAAGATCCGCGTGAACGCGGTCGTGCCCGGCTTCATCGTCACCAACATCTTCACGCGCACGCTCGAACTCGACGCCGCCAAGACGTCGCAGGCCGACGCGATGATCGCGCATATCGCCGCCGACGCACAGCCGATCCGCCGCCCCGGCACCAGCGAGGACATCGCCGCCGCGGTCGCGTTCCTTGCCAGCGACGACGCGAGCTTCATCACCGGCACGCACATCCTCGTCGATGGCGGCATGACGATCGGCACGCGGCCAAGCTGGGACCCCGCGCAACCTTCGCTGTTCGCGCTGCTCGACAAACTGAAGTGACGGCACCCGCCCGCCGCCTCTCCAACGGCACGATGGCGAGCTACGGCTTCGGCGCGGTCGCGTACGGGGTGAAGGACGCCGGGTTCGGTACGTTCCTGCTGCTGTTCTACAACCAGGTGGTGGGGCTGCCGTCCGCCACCGTCGGCCTCGTCATCATGATGGCGCTGCTGATCGATGCGTTCGTCGATCCGGCGGTGGGCTTCTTCTCCGATCGTACGCGGACGAAATGGGGCCGGCGGCATCCGTGGATGTACGCGTCCGCGCTACCCATCATGATCGGATGGCTGCTGCTCTGGAATCCGCCCGCGATCATGTCAGAGCCGCAGACGCTGATCTGGCTGTTCGTCATGGCGGTGATCGTGCGCAGCGCGGTGAGTTGCTACGAGGTGCCGTCGGTCGCGCTGACCCCCGAACTCACGTCGGGCTATGACGAGCGGACGCGGATCATGGCATATCGCTACCTGTTCGGCTGGGTCGGCGGGCTGCTGATGCTGTTGTCGGCGTACCAGTATTTTCTTGCACCGACCGCGGCGTTCCCGAACGGCCTGCTCAACCGTGCCGGCTATGGCGGCTTCGCATTGGCGGGGGCGCTGTTCATCGGCGTCGCGATCCTCGTTTCCGCGCTCGGCACGCACCATGAGATCAAACATCTACCCAACCCGCCGATCGTCAAGCAGACCCTGCGCGAGTCCTTCGCCGAACTGCGCCAGACCGTGAAGAACCGCGCGTTCGCGATCCTGATGGCGGCGGGCGTGTGCGCGTACACGATCCAGGGCATCAGCTATGCGATGTCGAACTACCTCTACACCTATGTGTGGGGCTTCAAGGGGCCGGTGTTCGTCTATCTGACGATCGCGCTGTTCTCGGGCGTGTTCCTCGCGTTCCTCGCCGCGCCCCGGCTCGGCAGGACGGGGAGCAAACCCAAGGCGGCGATGGGCGCGGTGCTGCTCGGCGCGGCGCTCAACACGTCGCCGTACTGGCTGCGGATGCTCGGCGTGTTTCCGGAGGTCGGCGATCCATCGCTGCTGCCGATGCTGTTCGGGTTCTTCATCCTCGGCACTGCGTCGAACGTCACCGGGTTCATCCTCGGCGCCTCGATGATGGCCGACGTGGTCGAGGATTCGGAGGCGAAGACGGGGCGGCGATCGGAAGGGGTGTTCTTCGCGGGGTCGTTCTTCGTCCAGAAATGCACCAGCGGGATCGGGATATTCTTCGCGGGGATGATTCTCGCGGTGGCGGGGTTCCCGGCCAAGGCTATGCCGGGGACGGTCCCGGTGGGAACGATCGACCGGCTGACGTTGATCTACGCCGGCCTTTATATCGTGCTGGCGTGCGTCTCTGCGTTCTTCTTCTCGCGCTTTCCATTCGGGCGGGTGGAGCATGAGGCGCGGTTGGCGCGACTGGCAACGACATCGGCGCAATTTCCTCCGTCATCCTGACGAAAGTCAGGATCCAGAGTGACGAACGGCTGTCCTTTACGGCTCTGGATCCTGACTTTCGTCAGGATGACGGGATTTGTTTGGTGCAGCCTGTAAACGCGCCCGCCGTAATCAGGTCCCTTCCAGCGCCAGAGACACCACGGTAGGACCGAGGCCTGGCCTTCCCGATATCGAGGAACGGCGACATCGGAGTTCCCATGCGCATCCCCGCACTAGCCACCGCCCTGACGCTCGTCCTCGCATCCCCCGCCGTCGCGCAGACGATCGCCCCCGTCCTCACCACCCCCGACGCGCACGACCCGCATAGCTATGCCCGCCCCGCCGAGGCGCGCGTCACGCATGTCGCGCTCGATCTCGCCGCCGACTTCGACACGCACGTCATCCGCGGGATCGCCACGCTCGACATCCTGGCGAAACCGGGCGCGAAACTTGTGCTCGACGACAACGGGCTGAAGATCGTCAACATCACCGACGCGACCGGCAAGCCGCTCCCCTATCAGGTCGGCGCGGTCGACAAGATCCACGGCGCGCCGCTGACGGTCACGCTTAACGGCGCCAGGAAAATCCGCATCGCCTACGCCTCGTCGCCTGACGCGAAGGCGCTGCAGTGGCTGACCCCTGCGCAGACCGCGGGCAAGACGCAGCCCTTCCTGTTCAGCCAGGGCGAGGCGATCCTCAACCGCAGCTGGATTCCGACACAGGATTCCCCCGGCATCCGCCAGACCTGGGAGGCCAAGATCGCCGTCCCCAAGCAACTCACCGCGGTGATGAGCGGGCTCGCGACCGGCAAGCCGACCTGCGTCGCGGATCGCTGCACGTTCCAGTACAAGATGGACAAGCCCGTCGCGCCGTACCTGATCGCGCTCGCGGTCGGCGACATCGCGTTCAAGTCGACCGGGCCGCGCACCGGGATCTGGGCCGAACCCGCGACCCTGCCCAAGGCCGCGTATGAATTCGGCGAGCTCGAGAAGTTCGTCGCCGCCGCTGAAGGGCTGTACGGCCCGTATCGCTGGGGCCGCTACGACGTGCTGGTCCTGCCGCCGTCGTTCCCGTTCGGCGGCATGGAGAACCCGACGCTCACCTTCGCCACGCCGACCGCGATCGCCGGCGACCGCAGCCTCGTCTCGCTGATCGCGCACGAACTCGCGCACAGCTGGTCGGGCAATCTCGTGACGAACGCGACGTGGGACGATTTCTGGCTCAACGAAGGCTTCACCAGCTATTTCGAGAACCGGATCATGGAGGCGCTCTACGGCAAGCGCCGCGCCGACATGGAGGCCGACCTCGCCTGGACCGACATGCTCGCCGCGGTGAAGGACGCCGGTGGCCCCGCCGCGAAGGATACGCAGCTCCACCTCGATCTCGACGCGTCGCGCGATCCCGACGACGGCATGACTCAGATCGCTTACGACAAGGGCGCAGCCTTCCTCCGCACGATCGAGAAGCAGGTCGGCCGTGCGCGGTGGGACGCGTATTTGCGCAGCTATTTCGACCGCCACGCCTTCCAACCGCAGACCAGCGCCGGCTTCCTCGCCGACCTCAAATCGAAGCTGCTCACCCCCGCCGAAGCCAAGACGATCGGCGTCGATGCCTGGGTCTACCAACCCGGTATCCCGGCGAACGCGGTGCATGTGACGTCCGCGGCGTTCCCCGCGGTCGACGCGGCGGCAAAGGCGTATGCGGCTGGCGGTCCCGTCTCGGGCGTGCCCGGCAAGGCTACAACGCAGGAGATCACGCGCTTCATCACGCAATTGCCGCGCAAACTCCCGATCGAGCGGTTGAAGACGCTCGATACCGCGTTCGGCTGGAACACGACGGGCAACGCCGAGATTCGTTTCGCCTGGCTGCAACTCGCGCTCGCCAATCACTATGAGCCGGCCGATGCCTCGGCCGAGCAGTTCCTGACGTCGCAGGGCCGGCGGAAATTCGTCGCGCCGCTGTTCCAGCAGATGATGGACTCGGGCGACTGGGGCCACAAGCTGGCGATGGACATCTACGGCAAGGCGCGGCCGGGCTATCACGCGGTCACGCAGGTCACCGTGGACCGCATAACCGGTTGGAAACTCATGAACTGAGCCGCCCTGAGCGCCCATTCGGGGCGTTGGTCGGCGCGGTAACACGCTTCGTCGGATATGGTTCCCGCACGGGTTCCAATTAAATCGAACCTCCCGTAGCCAGAATGCGACAAACGGGTTTTGGCCGGGGGGTCTCGATGAATTTCAAGGCGTTAGCAGCGCGTTTTGCGCTGGTGGTATCGTGCGGCCTGATGACGGCCACCCCTGCTGCGGCTCAGTTCTGGCAGTGCGTGACGTTCGCTCGCTCGGTTTCGGGGATCGAAATCCGCGGCAACGCCAACACCTGGTGGAGCCAGGCCGAGGGTCGCTACGAGCGTGGCCACACCCCGAAGGCCGGGTCGGTCCTCGCCTTCTCGCCGACCTCGCGGATGCGCGTCGGCCATGTCGCAATGGTCTCGAAGGTCGTCAGCGACCGCGAAGTCCTCCTTACGCATGCCAACTGGTCGCGCCCCGGCGCGATCGAGACCAACGTCCGCGCAGTCGACGTTTCTGCCGCTGGCGATTGGAGCATGGTCAAGGTGTGGTACGGCCCGCAGGGCGACCTCGGCACCTCGGCCTATCCGACCAAGGGCTTCATCTATTCGGGCCACGCGCCTGCTGGCGATACGCTTGATGCGCCGGTGCAGCGTTCGTTCCAGATGGCGAGTGCGAACCACACCGTGTCTGCAACGCAGCGCGCCAATGCCGCTCAGCTTGCGACGATCCAGCACGGCCCGACCGATCCGCGCGGGATCTTCACGCTGGTGAACGAGGCGAACTGAGGTTCTTACCTCCGCGTGATGCCTGACGTTCGCGACAGTCCACGTTCTACACTCGAAGTCCCGCTGCCGATCACACTTCAACGGTTCAGCGCGCCAACCTTATCCTAACGACACCACCCCGGCGAAGGCCGGGGCCCAGTTGGAAAGGTCGCGGTAACAGACCGCTACCTCCATTAGCGACGTCCCCCAACTGGACCCCGGCCTTGCCGGGGCGGCGCTTTAGGGCAGATCACTGCTCTGCTTAGCTTCTTGTTCTTCCGCGAAGGCGGGAGCCCAGTCTGGACCCCCGCCTTCGCGGGGGAACACGCTACCTGCTCAGTTCCGCTACGCGCCGCGCACGTTCAAATGAACGCCCTCAAGCGGCCTTGAACGTCAGCGCATCGCCGTTCATGCAGTAACGCTTCCCCGTCGGCTTCGGCCCATCATCGAACACGTGGCCGAGATGACTGCCGCACCGCCGACAATGGACCTCGGTCCGCGCCATCCCCATCGTCGAATCCACCCGCGTCCGCACGGCGTTCGGCAGTGGCTGCCAGAAGCTCGGCCAGCCGGTACCGCTCTCGAACTTGGTCTTCGACGAATAGTTGGGCAATGCACACCCGGCGCAGGAGAAGATTCCCGCGCGATGCTCCGCGTTGAGCGGGCTCGAATACGGGACTTCGGTACCATCCTTGCGGAGCACGTTATACGCGTCGGGCGACAGCTTCTTGCGCCACTGCGCGTCGGTCAGCGTCACCTCGAACCGCTCGGCGGCCTGCGCGGGCTGCGATGAGCATCCCCAGAGCGCAAAGCCGGCGACGCCTGCTCCGGCGAGCGTGAGGAAAGCGCGGCGGTCCTGGGTCATGTTCGTCTCCATGGTTCGGATATAGGTACGGTCGAACCACCCGATAAGGTTACGCCGAGCCTCAGTATTTACTGATTTCCACCGGCAGCGTGCGATAGCCGTGGACGAAGCACGCCGCGACCCGCGTCGGTTCGGCGAGCACGTTGATCCGCATCCGCCGCGCGGCCATCTCCTCCAGCAGGATCGCAATCTGCATTTCGGCTAACCGTGCGCCGACGCAGCGGTGGATGCCGTGGCCGAACGCCAGATGCCGCCGCGCGTTCGGGCGATCGACGACGATCGAGTCCGCATCGTCGCCGAACATGCTCTCGTCGCGGTTCGCCGAGATGTACCAGAGCGCGAGCTTGTCGCCCGCCTTGATCTGCTGCCCCATCAATTCCGCATCGGCGGTCGCGGTGCGGCGCATATGCGCGAGCGGCGTCTGCCAGCGCAGGATCTCGCTCACCGCGTTGGGGATCAGCCCGGGATCCGCCTCCAGCTTCGTGCGCGACTCGGGGAACTTGTCGAGGCCGTAGGCGAGCGCCGACATCGAATTGCGCGTTGTGTCGTTGCCGCCGACGATCAGCAGGATGAGGTTCCCGATGAACTCGTTGTGATCCATGTGGCTCATCGCGTCCGAATGGATCATCATCGAGATCAGGTCGGGCGTCGGCGCCTTGTCGATCTTCGCGTCCCAGAGGTTTTTGAAATACGAGCCGCATTCGAACATGTGCGCGAGCCGCTGACCGCGCAGCTCCTCGTTCTTGACGATCTCGATATCGCCCGCCCAATCCGACCACAGGGTCAGCTTGCGTCGGTCCGCCCACGGAAAGTCGAACAGGATCGCGAGCATCTGCGTGGTGAGTTCGATCGCGACCGTGTCGACCCAGTCGAACGGCGTGTTCCACGGCAGGCTGTCGAGCATCGCGGCAGTACGCCTGCGGATATCGCTCGACATCCGCGTCATCTCGCTAGGCGTAAAGGCGGGCGCGACGGTGCGGCGCTGACCGGTGTGCACGGGGCGGTCGCGCGCGATGAACATCGGCATGCGGACGTCGCGCTCGGCGACGAAATCGGCGATCGTGATCCCGCCGGCTTCGGAAGAATAGAGATCGGGGAGCGATTCGACCTCGACGATGCCCTTGTAGGTCGAGACGGACCAGTAGGGGCCGTAGTCGGAATGCTCGACGTAATGGACGGGGGACTCGGCGCGGAGCTGGGCGAACGGCGCCTGCCAGAGATCGTCGCGGTAGAGTTCGGCGCGGCTCACGTCGAGCGGATCGACCGTCTGTTGCGCCACGTCTCTTACCAGAGTCGCCATCGTCTCTCTCCCGTGTTTTACCATAGAAAAGGCCTAGCTGACACCCATGTCAATAGGGTCGCTCAGTAGTTAGTCTCATGTTCTCCTGCGAACGCAGGAGCCCAGGACCGCGGGGGATGGCGTTCGTTACACTGGGCTCCTGCGTTCGCAGGAGAACGGCTATGCCGCCGCCTTAACCTTCCGCCGCCAGAACGGCCGCGCGCTGCCCGATTGCAGCACGCCCCTTCGGAACAGCCGAGCCCCGACCGAAATAAAGATCGTCACCCACAAGGCCTGCCACGCGAGCGCCGCCACGTGCGGCCAAAGTTCGGGCGAGTTCGCCGCGCGACCCGCCATCGCGAATGGCGACGACAGCGGGAAAAGCTCGGCGGCGGTGGCGATCCAACTTCCGGGGTGCGAGACCGCCGCCGAGGACAGCCCGAACATCGCGACCTGCAGGATCGTGATCGGCAGCGACAGCATCTGGATTTCACGCATCGTCGACGCTTGCGCACCGACGCCGAGGAACACCGAGCCCAGCAGCAGATACGCCATGCTGAAATACGCGGCGAACAGCAGCGCGAACATCGGCGCGCCGACCGCGGGCGTCAGGTCGCCCAGCGCCACCGCAGCGGCGGCGGGCATCAGAGACGTGATCTGCGTCACGACGGTGCCCCAGAACGCGACGAACAGCACGGCCACGCCGAACATGCCGATCAGCTTGCCGAAGAATACCGACTCGAGCGGCACCGCGGCGGCGAGCACCTCGATCACCTTGTTGTTGCGTTCCTCGGCCATCGTGCCGACGACCTGCCCCGAGAGGAACAGCGTAAGGAAGAAGATCCCGAACACCGCGAAGAAGGCGGATTGGTGCTGGCCGCCGACCGAGGTGGTCGAGCGGGTGATCTGCGTCTTGGTCGCGGCGATCGTCGGCAGCGTGCCGCCGAGCTTCTGCGCCGCCAGAGTCGTCTGCGCGAGCATTCCCAGATAGTCCGCCGACCTCGCGCCGCGCGGCCCGTACAGGATCTGCGGCGCGTTGAGCGGGCCGTAGAGAACTGCGGACGCGTCGATATCCTTCGTCTCGAACGCCGCGCGCGCCTGTGCCGCCGGGTCGGCCGAGGGCGCGACGGTGGTCAGCCCTGGGGGCGCTTCGTCGTCGCGGAACATGCCGCGCAGCCGTGTATCGGCCTCCGCGATTGGCCGCGACGTCGCGGCGGGGACGATCGCGATGATCCGCGTCTTGTCCTGCGCGCCGCCGCTGACGCTCGCCGCCCCCAGCCCGCCGATCGCGCCAAACGATCCCATGATGACCGGTGCGAACAGGAACAACAGGAAGATCGGCGTGAACACCGTGGCGATGAAATCGCGCCGCGCGATCGTGAAGGTCTGCCGCAAGGTCCGACGGAAGCGGGTCATGCGGCGTCCTCCTTCGCGACATCGCCGTGCTGCCCGACGATCCGGACAAACGCCTCGTGCAACCCGGGGCGCTCGATCGACAATCCCGAGATCCCGTATCCCGCGTCGATCAGCCTCACGAGCAAGCTTTCGATCCCTTCATTCGGCAATTCGAACCGCCAGCTATCCCCGTCCGCAACCGCATCCGATGGCAGCACGCCGCGGATCGCCGGATCGGGGCGATGCGGCGTGTAGTGGACGCGTTGCGGCAATATACCCCGTGCGTCCGCGACTGTGCCTTCGAACCGGCGTTTGCCGCCGGCGATGATCGCCAGCCGATCGCACAGTCGCTCGGCATGGCTCATGATATGCGTCGAGAACAGGATCGTCGCGCCGCGGTCGCGTTCGGCGAGGATCAGCTTCTCGAGCCGCTCCTGGTTGACCGGATCGAGGCCCGAAAACGGCTCGTCGAGCACGAGCAAGTCGGGCTGGTGGACCACCGAGCCGAGCAACTGCACCAGTTGCGCCATGCCCTTCGAAAGCTTGCGGATCTTCTCGTCGACCGCATGTCCGAGTCCGGCGGCCTCCATCAGCACCACCGCACGCTCGCGCCCGGTCTTCCAGTCGAGCCCGCGCAACGCCCCCAGGAACGCGATCGCCTCGCGCGCCTTCATCGCCGGATACAGTCCGCGCTCCTCGGGCAGATAGCCCACCTGGTCGCTCGCATCGCGTGGATTGTCGTAACCGAGCAATGTGCGCGATCCCTCGTCGGGCTCGATGATCCCGAGCAGCATGCGCAGCGTCGTCGTCTTGCCCGCGCCGTTGGGCCCGAGCACGCCGTACACCGAGCCGCGCGGCACCATGATGTCCACCCCGTCGACCACGCGCCGATCGCCGAACCGCTTCACGATCCCGCTCGCGGTGACCGCCCATTCATCGTTCACGCGCAATCTTCCTCCCGAGGGTGACGTCGTGGTAGCGGGCGTACGTGGCGCAAGACAAGCTGGAACACCGACTTAAGGCCAAAGCGGCCGAATTGGGTTTTGCCGCCTGCGGAATCGCGCACGCCGACGCGGCGCCGCGCGCGGGCGAACGCCTGCATCAGTGGCTTGCGGACGGCCGCCACGGCGACATGATCTGGATGGAGGAGCGCAAGCACCACCGCGAAAGCCCCGCTGGCCTGTGGCCCGAGGTGCGCAGCGTCATCGCGCTCGGCATGAGCTATGCGCCGAAGGACGATCCGCTGCGGCTCGCGGACGAGGGTGGGGTTGGGCGCATCTCGGTCTATGCGCAGGGGCCGGATTATCACGATGTCGTGAAGCGGCAGTTGAAGGCGCTCGGCCGGTGGCTGGCGGCAGAAGCGGGGCGCGACCTGCCGCCGTTCGACCTGAAAGTGTTCGTCGACACCGCGCCGGTGATGGAGAAGCCGCTCGCCGAAGCCGCTGGCCTCGGCTGGCAGGGCAAGCACACCAACCTCGTCAGCCGCGAGCATGGCAGCTGGCTGTTCCTCGGCGCGATCTACACGACGCTCGACCTGGCGCCGGACCGCGGTGGCGTCGACACCTGCGGCAGTTGCGACGCATGCCAGAGCGCTTGTCCGACCGACGCCTTCCCGAAGCCGTTCCAGCTCGATGCCCGCCGCTGCATCTCCTATTTGACGATCGAGCATGCCGCCCCGATCCCGCACGAGTTCCGCGCCGCAATCGGGAACCGCATCTATGGCTGCGACGACTGCCTGGCGGTGTGCCCCTGGAACAAATTCGCCGCCTCGGCCAACGCGAACCTCGCGTTTCACCCCCGCGCGGAACTGGTCGCGCCGGAACTGGGGGACATCCTCGCGCTGGACGACGCGAGCTTCCGCCAGGTCTTCGCTGGCTCCCCGATCAAACGCATCGGCCGCGACCGGATGGTCCGCAACGCGCTCATCGCAGCGGGCAACAGCGGTGATCTGGAGCTGGTCGAGCCTGTCGTAAAGCTGCTGGCCGACGAAGCCCCGGTGGTGCGCGGTGCCGCAATCTGGGCACTCCGGCGACTGGATGCCGTGCGCTGTCACAGCGAACGCAACTGGTTCTCGACCTCGGAGCACGACCCGGACGTCACCGCGGAATGGGCCGCCAGCGTCGCCGCCGACTATCAAGCCTAGTTTTCGGCACGTCCGGCTTGAGGAGGAGAGCGGACTGGCCGCTTTTGCCAGGGATAAAACGTGGTTGAGCCCAGCCGCCTAACCGACAACAACGGTGTCTTGCTCAATGAAGGCGGCACGCAAGCCGAACATCCATGGGACCCAAAGCGCCGTGTACGCTGGCCATAGATATTCGTACCATGGAAGCGGGTGTACAAGCTGGGCGATCGAACCGAGCATCAGGACGAATCCCGCACCACCAAAAAAGATCGTCGCAAGAGCGCTTCGGAAAGGTCGGTCGCGCCTGTAGGCGGTCAGGCGAACTGGCTGATTGTATCTTCGTAGGCAAAGACCGGCGATGCCAATTACGAACGGTGACGCGATAATCGCGATCAGAGCGCTGCCATACATCGGTACGCCAATACTATCGCCGTCCGGCTGCAACCGGCCCGAGCGGAGTAGCTGAGGCCAGTACACAAAACTTAGAATTGGAAATGCAGCAATTAGAAATGCTGTCAAAATCCATAAAGGGCGAGCAGTTGCGGGCAACGAACGTCTCCTTTTGGAGATGCTACTATGCAGAGTGACTGTCGGAAAGTGGACGATCTCGCCCGCTACCGTCCACCCTCGCGCCGGGTCAGTGCGGCGACGCAGCTGGCGCGGTCGATCGTGCTGCCGTCGGGTTCGCGCGCGTCGAGATAGGTGACGCGGGGGGCGTCGGATCCCTTGGGGTAGAGATACGCGTCGAGCACGCAGATCCCGCTCTGGAACTGGAGTTTCCGCGCGCTGCCTTCGCGGACGTCGGCGTCGGGCTGGCCGAACAGCTTGGTTAGGCCGGCGGCGTCCTGGCCGAGGACGCGTTCGAGCCCGACGCTCGTATAGGGGATGGCCGGACGCCCGACCGCGGGCTTGGCCACCGGTGCGGCGCAACCCGCGAGCCCGCCGCCGAGCGCCAGCGCGATCCCTATCGTCGTCAATCGCGTCATGATCGGGCCTTACGGTAATACTGGGTGTGGAAGTAATGCGTCGCCATCGCGGCACCCAGAACCGGCGCAGCGATGTTGACGATCGGAACCACGAACAGCCCGGTGTTCGCAAGCCCCAGCACGAACCGCCCGCTCTTGGTCGTCGCACGCCAGCCCCGCATCGCCGCTGCGTCCATATGTCGCGCTGCCACCATGTCGCCGAGATCGCGCCCGAGCAGCCAGCCATTGACGACGAAGAACGCGGCCGCGGTGCCGACACCGGTAACGAGCAGCGCGATATAGACCGGCAGCATCAGCAGGTTGACGAGCACGACGCGGGCGGCGGAGCGGAGGCCCATCGCGAGGCTGCGGGCGAGGGGCACGGGGCGGGCGGTTTTCAGCGCCTGGGGATAATGACGCGCTTCGACGGCCTCGACGACCTCGTCCGCAAAGATCCCGACGACCGCGATCGCGACGGCGCGGAACAACAGCCATAATGCGAGGATCGTGACGAACAGCGCGAACGCCGCGGCGAGCCCGTCGGCATGCCAGCCGAGCCACGCGGCCAGTGCGGCCTGCGTGCCCCACCACGTCCCGACGCCGAGCAGTGCGAAGACGAGCAGCGTGACGAGCATCGACTTCACGAACACGCGGAGGACCGGCGGATCGGTGAGTTGGCCGAGCGAGAGGAGGAGGGCGCGGAGCATCGGTTCGGGATGACGCGCGGTGGTGGCGAGGTCAACGAAGCTTTGACGCTGATGGTGGCTACGACGTTCCCCCTGAAGCATTACGTTCCCCCGCGGACGCGGCGGGCCAGCGCAACCACGCACACCGCCCGAGACTCTGGACCCCCGCGTTCGCGAGGGAACAGGTGAGTGGGGGGCGCGCGGTAACCGCCACCGTCCGCCACGGCCTCGGCGTCGAGACCTGTGCTTGCCGCACGCAACCCCGTCATCAACTACCACCCCGGCGGAGGCCGGGGCCCAAATGGAAAGGTCGTCGCAATTGCGCGCTGCCCGCCGTTAGCAACGTTTCCCGATTGGACCCCGGCCTTCGCCGGGGTGGTGGCCTATTCACGTTCGACCACAGCGCCATGCCTATAGCCGCGCCGCGCACACCAGTTGCACCAATCCCAACCGGCATTTACGGCAAGCGTTTTCCCGCACCCCCGGAGTCCCGCCTTGCCCAACCCAACCTACGACGTCGTCGCGATCGGCAATGCCATCGTCGACATCCTCGCCACCGCAGACGACGCGTTCATCGCCGAGATCGGCGTCGCCAAGGGCTCGATGCAGCTCATGTTCTCGTCGGAAGAAGCCGACGCGCTCTACGCCAAGATGGGCCCGGGCATGGAAGTCTCGGGCGGGTCGGCCGCCAATACGGTCGCCGGCATCGCCGCGCTCGGCGGCAAGTGCGGGTTCATCGGCCAGGTTGCCGACGACCAGCTCGGCCAGGTCTTCGCGCATGACGTCCGCAGCATCGGCATCGAGTTCGCCACCCCCGTCCGCGCCGGCGACCCGACCACCGGCCGCTGCCTGATCTTCGTGACGCCGGACGGCCAGCGCACGATGAACACGTTCCTCGGCGCCGGCCAGTTCCTCCCCGCCGCCGCGATCGACACCGCGATGATCGCCGACAGCGCGATCCTGTATCTCGAAGGCTATCTCTGGGACCCCGAGGAGCCGCGCGCCGCGATGCGTGCCGCGATCGATTGCGCACGCGATGCGGGCCGGAAGGTCGCGTTCACGCTCAGCGACGTGTTCTGCATCTCGCGCCACGGCGGCGATTTCCGCCAGTTGCTCAGCGACGGCCTGATCGACATCCTGTTCGCGAACGAGAGCGAACTCGCAGCACTCGCCGAGACCGAAGACTTCGACGCAGCGGTCGCCAAGATCTCCGCGCAAGTCCCGACTTTGGTCGTTACCCGCGGCGAGCACGGAGCCTGCGCGCTCCAGAGCGGCACGCGCGCCGAGGTGAAGGCCGAGCCGATCGCCAAGGTCGTCGACACCACCGGCGCCGGCGACCTGTTCGCGGCCGGCTTCCTCCACGGCCAGGCACAGGGCTACGACCTGCAGGCATCGCTGAAGCTCGGCGCGGTCTGCGCGGCCGAGATCATCAGCCATGTCGGCGCGCGTCCGATGGTCGATATGAAGGCGCTCGCCGCCAAGCATATCGGCTGAACGTGGCCCGCCGCACCGTCATTCCCGCCTCCGCGGGGATGACGCGTTGGCTATGAAGCACAAAAAAAGGGCCGCGGGAGTTTCCTCCCGCGGCCCTTTTTGCGTCCGGTCTCAGTGGCCCGGCGTCAGGTCGATGTCGGTCTCGCCACCATCGGCCATCCCGCGACCCAGATAGCTCTTCCGGTAGCCGTACAGGAAGTAGATCACGAGCCCGACGGCGCCCCAGATCGGCAACACCGCCATCGCCTCGTACGGCAGCGAGAAATACAGTCCGATGCAGCCGACGATCGTCAGCGGTGCGACGATCCAGGCGGCCGGCGTGCGGAACGGACGATGCCGGTTCGGCTCGCGCTTGCGCAGGATCAGCAGCGCGATCGCCACCATCATGAACGCGTACAGCGTGCCCGCATTGGCGATGTCCGCGAGCTGGCCGACCGGCAGGAACGCCGCGGCAAACGCCACGAACACGCCGGTGATTGCGGTTACGATATAGGGCGTCTTCCACTTCGGATGCACGCGGCTCAGCACTTCCGGCAACAGGCCGTCACGGCTCATCACGAAGAAGATTCGGGTCTGGCCGAACATCAGGATCAGGATCACCGACGGCAGCGCGAGCCCCGCCGCATAGCCCATCCAGTTGCCCACATTGGCATAGCCGATCTGGCGCAGCACGTGCGCGAGCGCCTCGTTCGAACACACCAGTGCCTGCGCATTGGCCGGTATCAGGCAGGCACGCGCCAGTTCGGGCGAGCCCGTCGTGAACGGCACGCCGTCCGCCCCGAACAGCGGCTGGCCACCGATCGTCCCGATCGCGCCCGCTGCGACCAGCATGTAGAACACGGTGCAGATGCCGAGCGACGCGATCAGGCCGATCGGCACGTTGCGCTGCGGATCCTTGGTCTCCTCCGCGGCGGTCGAGACCGCGTCGAAGCCGACATAGGCGAAGAAGATCGTCGCCGCCGCGCCGACCACGCCAAGGCCGTTGCTGCCGAGGATGCCGGTCGGGAGGAATGGCTCGAAATTGCCGCCATGCGTCTTGGGCAGCGTCAGCGCGACGAACGCGGTCAGCGCGACCACCTTGATCGTCACCAGCACCGCGTTGACGCGCGCGCTCTCAGTCGTGCCGATCATCAGCAGCCAGGTGACGAGCAGCGAGATGACGACCGCCGGCAGGTTGATGAACCCGCCCGGCACGTACGGCCCGGCGGCCAGCCAGAGGGGCAGGTCTATCCCGAACGTTTCTCGCAGGATCGAGCCCGAGAAATAGCCGGACCACCCGACCGACACGGCGCTCGCGGCGACGGCATATTCGAGGATCAGCGCCCAGCCGACGGTCCAGGCGAGCAGCTCGCCCATCACCGAATAGGTATAGGTGTAGGCGGACCCGGCGACCGGTGCCATCGCCGCGATCTCGGCATAGCAGAGCGCCGCGACTACGCAGACTGCGCCGGCGACGATAAAGCTCAGGATCATGCCCGGCCCGGCCTTCTGCGCGGCGGCGGAGGTCAGCACGAAGATGCCCGTGCCGATCACGCAGCCGATGCCGAGCATGGTAAGCTGGAACGCACCGAGCGATCGGTGGAGCGATTTCTTCTCCGCCGTCGCCAGGATGGCGTCCAGTGATTTTACGCGACCAAAAATCAATTCGGTACCCCCCGGGGATTGCAGGGGCCCGGTCAGAAGGCCCCCTTGCTCAATCCCCAGAGCCTAATGGCAATTTTATTACGTGCAATCCTTTAGTGCGGCAAAGCTGGCCTATCGCGCCAGCATCGGCCCCAGCGGACGCCCGCCAAAGACATGAACGTGCAGATGCGGCACCTCCTGGTGCCCATCCTGGCCGATGTTCGCGAGCAGGCGATAGCCCGGTTCGACCAGCCCCGCCGCGCGCGCCACGGCACCGACCGCGCGGATGAAACCGGCGATCTCGGCATCGGGCGCCCGCGCGGAGAAATCGTCCCAAGACACGTACGCGCCCTTGGGGATCACGAGCAGGTGCGTCGGTGCCTGCGGGTTGATGTCGTGGAACGCGATCGCGAAGTCGTCCTCATAGACGCGCTTCGACGGGATCTCGCCGCGGAGGATCTTCGCGAAGATGTTCTGGTCGTCATAAGGCTGGGTGGCGTCGATCGGCATAAATCCCCCTTCCGCTTGCGGGAGGGGTTAGGGGAGGGGCGTGCCTTCCCGGTCCCGGCGGAGCGCGTAGACCATGCCCTCCCCCGACCCCTCCCGCAAGCGGGAGGGGGGCAGATTACCCCGCCCGGCCGGCCTTTTCGACTAGGCCACCGACTCCCTCGCGCCGTTCCAATTCCGCCCGCACATCGTCCAGGCTCAACCCCGCATCCGCCAGCAGCACCGCCAGATGGAACATTAGGTCCGCCGCTTCCGGCACGATGCTGGCTTCGTCGCCCGAGCACGCTGCGATCACCGTCTCGACGGCTTCCTCGCCGAGCTTTTGCGCGATCTTGGGACGCCCCTTCGCGAACAGGCTCGCAGTATAGGAGGTGTCGGCGGGCGCATCGCGACGGGCGCGGATGGTTGCTTCGAGGCGGTCGAATACGGGGTCCATGGCTCGCGTGCTGACGTAGCCGAGCAGGCGGGTCAATCCCTCTTCGGGTGGGCCTTCGCGGGCGGTTTGGTCTTGGCGAACCGCTTCCGCAGCGCGCGCCGCACCAGCCATACGCCTAGCGCTGCTACCACGAACAGCGCGATGTCTGAGAGTTCGGGCCCGGTACGCGGATGGACGATGCCGCTATGCCCCGACTGCACCGCGAGGAGGGGTAGCGCGATCATCGGATCAGGCCGAGCTGACCAGCGTCCGCACCGGGATCCCCGCCGCCGCCAGCGCGGCATGCGCATCGCCGATCGACGCCTGCCCGAAATGGAAGATCGACGCGGCCAGCACCGCGCTCGCATGCCCGTCGCGGATGCCCGCCACCAGGTCGTCGAGCCCGCCGACCCCGCCGCTCGCCACCACCGGTACGCTGACGCGGTCCGAGATCGCGCGGATTAGCTCGAGATCGTAGCCGCTGCGCGTGCCGTCGCGGTCCATCGACGTGACCAGCAACTCGCCAGCGCCCAGCTCGGCGAGCTTCAAGGCATGCGCGATCGCATCGATCCCGGTCGCGCGGCGGCCGCCATGCGTGAATACTTCCCAACCTTCGCCGGACCTGCGCGCATCGACGCTCGCGACGCAGCACTGGCTGCCGAAGCGCTCGGCGATGTCGGCGACCAGTTCCGGCCGCTCGACCGCCGCCGAATTGACCGCCACCTTGTCGGCACCTGCCAGCAAAAGCGCGCGCGCATCGTCCGCCGTCCGCACGCCGCCGCCGACCGTCAACGGCATGAAGCACACTGCTGCGGTCCGTCGCACCACGTCGAGGATCGTACCCCGGCCTTCATGGGATGCGCCGATATCGAGGAAACACAGCTCGTCCGCCCCGGCCGCATCATAGGCCCGCGCCTGCTCGACCGGATCGCCGGCGTCGCGCAGTTCGACGAAGTTCACGCCCTTCACCACGCGCCCATCGGCAACGTCGAGGCACGGAATGACGCGCGCGCGGACCGTCATGCGCTGTGCCGCAGGTTTTGTTCACACGGAGACGCGGAGACGCGGAGACGCGGCAAAGCCGCTAAGAATGATTCACGCAAAGGCGCAAAGGCGCGAAGAGTGAAAAGAAGAACAGGCCTTCCCTTCTGCTTACTCTTCGCGCCTTTGCGCCTTTGCGTGAACATATTTTTGCCTGCGGCGCCAAGCGATGCTCCGCGCCTTTGCGCGAAACTACTATCTCCGCGTCTCCGCGTCTCCGCATGAACCATCATGCAGCCTTCGCCACACTCAATGCCGCAGCAAGATCGAGCCGACCGTCGTACAACGCCCGCCCGGTGATGACTCCCTCGACCCCGTCGCGCACATGCAGCGCCAGCACGTGGATCTCGGCAATCCCCTTCACCCCGCCGCTGGCGATCACCGGAATGTCCACCGACCGCGCCAAATCGACAGTCGCGTCGACGTTGCACCCCTTCAGCATCCCGTCGCGCCCGACGTCGGTAAACAGCAAAGACGCCACCCCCGCATCCTCGAACCGCCGTGCGAGATCGACCGCGCTCGTGGTCGACACATCCGCCCAGCCCTTGGTCGCGACCATGCCGTCCTTCGCGTCGACCGCGACGACGATGCCGCCGGGGAAATCCTTCGCCACGCCGCGGACGAACTCGGGGTCCTCAAGCGCCGCCGTTCCGATCACGACACGGGATACGCCCAGGTCGAACCAGCCTTCGACGCTAGCCCGCGTCCGGATGCCGCCGCCAAGCTGCACGTGCCCCGGAAACTGCGCGACGATCGACCGCACCGCGTCGCCATTGACCGAAGCCCCCGCGAACGCGCCGTCGAGATCGACCACGTGCAGATGCTCCGCGCCAGCGTTCGCGAACAGCATCGCCTGCGCCGCCGGATCGTCGCCATAGACGGTCGCCCGGTCCATATCGCCCTCGGCGAGACGCACGACCTGACCCGCCTTGAGGTCGATCGCGGGGAAAATGATAAGGCTCGCAGGGGTATTTATGGCCGCCACTCCAGGAATCGTTCGAGCAAGGCCAAGCCGTAGCGCTGGCTCTTCTCAGGGTGAAACTGCACGCCGATCATCGTGTCGCGACCGATCGCCGCGGTGACTGCACCGGCGTGGTCGGTGGTCGCGAGCACGTCGGCGCCCTCGAACGCAAAGCTATGCAGGAAATACGCCTCGCCCGGCTCGATCAGCGGATGCGCCACGGAGGGAACGACATCGTTCCACCCCATATGCGGCACCTTCGCCTCCATCGTCCCCGGCTCCAACCGGCGCACGCGCCCCGAAACCCAGCCGAGCCCGGCATGAGTCCCCATCTCCTCGCCCGCATCGGCCATCAACTGCATGCCGACGCAGATCCCGAGAAACGGCGTACCCTCGTCGCGAACCCGCCGATTCAAGGCCTCGACCATCCCCGGGACCGCGCGCAACGCCGCCGCGCAAGCACCATATGCGCCAACGCCCGGCAGCACGATCCGCTCGGCCTTCGCCACGACGTCCGCATCCGATGTTACAATCAGATCGACACACCCAGCCGTCCGCAACGCGTTCTCGACCGAATGCAGGTTCCCTGCGCCGTAATCGATGAGCGCGAGCGTCATGCTGTATCCCCGCGACCCGGTACAAGAAGTCCGTCACCCCAGCGGAAGCCGGGGTCTCGTCGTAACGGGGATACCCCAGCTTTCGCTGGGGTGACGGGCTTTTGAGCTGACGGAGTCAACGCGCTCACAGCATCCCCTTGGTCGACGGAATCGCGTCGGCCTTGCGCGGATCGATCTCGATCGCGGTCCGCAGCGCACGCGCGACGCCCTTGAACGCCGCCTCGGCGATGTGATGGTTGTTGGTCCCGTACAGCGTCTCGACGTGCAGTGTGATGCCGGCCGCCTGCGCGAAGCTGTGGAAGAAATGCTCGAACATCTCGGTATCCATCCCGCCCAGGCGTTTCTGAGAGAACAGGTCCTTCCACACCAGCCAAGGCCGCCCGGAAATATCCAGCGCAACGCGAGTCAGCGTCTCGTCCATCGGGGAAAGCGCATCGCCGTACCGCGCGATGCCGCGTTTATCGCCGAGCGCCTGCGCGAACGCCTGCCCGATCGCGATGCCGGTGTCCTCCACCGTGTGGTGCTCGTCGATATGCAGGTCGCCCTTGGTCCGCACGCGGATGTCGATCAGCGAGTGGCGCGACAATTGTTCGAGCATGTGATCGAAGAAACCGACCCCGGTCTCGACGTCGTACACGCCGGTCCCATCGAGATTCACGGTGACGTCGATCGCCGTCTCGGCGGTGGAGCGGGTGATCGTGGCGGTGCGCATGCCACCTCCCATAACGTGCGCCACGACGCATGCAATCTTGACCGGCATCCGAATGGCGCTACCCAAGGGATATGACCGATGGACTGCCCGATAGCCTGATTCCGTACGACGAGATCGTACAAGAAGCCCTGCGTGCCGTGGTCGGCCGCGTACTCGGCTCGGTCGCGGAGGCCGGCGGGCTTCCCGGCGAGCATCATTTCTACATCACCTTCAAGACGCAGGCGCCGGGAGTCGACATCCCCAAGCGCCTGATCGAGCGTTTCCCGGACGAGATGACGATCGTCATGCAGAACCGCTACTGGGACCTCATCGTCGACGACGAGCGCTTCTCGATCGGGCTTTCGTTCAATCAGGTCCCGTCGAAGCTGGTCATCCCCTATTCGGCGATCACCGCGTTCCAGGACCCGGCGGTAAGCTTCGAGCTCCGCTTCCAGGCGCAGGAGGGTGCGGAAGACGCACTCGGCGACCACGACGAAGCCGAAAACGACGGCCCGACCGCGGTGCCGATCGAAGACGGCTCGAACGTCGTCGCGGTGGATTTCAAGCGGAAGAAGTGACCCAAACTCCCTCGCCCCTACGGGGAGAGGGAAGGGGCCCGCGACACTTGTCGTGGGAAGGGAGAGGGGAGTGAGGCTCGGGACGGTTCATCCCAACGGCCCCTCTCCCTTCCGTCGCAAGCGCTCCTCCCTCCCTCTCCCCATAGGGGCGAGGGACCCACGCAAGGCCCAGAAGGTTGACTCCGCATGACCCAAACCCGCACAGAAACCGACACGATCGGCCCCATCGAAGTCCCCGCCACCGCCTATTGGGGCGCCCAAACCGAACGCTCGATCGAGAACTTCCCCTTCGCCACCCGCGAACGCATGCCGATCGAGATCGTCCACGCTCTCGCGCTCGTTAAACAAGCCGCCGCCCGCGTAAACCGCGCCCACGGCCTCGACGAGAAAATCGCCACCGCGATCGACTCCGCCGCGCAGGAAGTCGTCGACGGCAAGCTCGACGACCAGTTCCCGCTCGTCATCTGGCAGACTGGCAGCGGCACGCAGTCGAACATGAACGCCAACGAAGTCATCGCCGGCCGCGCCAACGAAGTCCTCACCGGCACCCGCGGCGGTAAGTCGCCGGTCCATCCCAACGACCACGTCAACATGAGCCAGTCGTCCAACGACAGCTTCCCGACCGCGCTTCACATCGCCGCCGCGATCGCCACGACACACCGCCTGATCCCCGCGCTCGACAAATTGCACGCTGCGCTCGACGCGAAGGCCAACGCCTGGGACGACATCGTCAAGATCGGCCGCACGCACCTGCAGGACGCGACGCCGCTAACGCTCGGCCAGGAATTCTCAGGCTACGCGAACCAGCTCTACCGCTGCCGTGCCCGTATCGAGCCCGCGATCAGCCACGGCATGGTGATCCTCGCGCAGGGCGGCACCGCGGTCGGCACCGGCCTCAATGCGCCAGCCGGGTTCGGCGACGCGATCGCGCACGAACTGGCGGCGATCACCGGCCTGCCGTTCGTCAGCGCGCGCAACAAGTTCGAGGCGCTCGCGTCGAACGACCCGCTCGTCCATTTGTCCGGCACGCTCAACACGCTGGCGGTCGCGCTGACCAAAATCGCCAACGACATCCGCCTGCTCGGGTCGGGCCCGCGTTGCGGCTTCGGCGAGATCGACTTGCCCGCCAACGAGCCCGGCAGCTCGATCATGCCGGGCAAGGTCAACCCCACCCAGTGCGAGATGCTGACGATGGTCGCGGGGCAGGTGATGGGCAACCACGTCGCGGTCACCGTCGGCGGGATGCAGGGCCATCTCGAGCTGAACGTGTTCAAGCCACTGATCGGCGCCAACGTGCTGCGCTCGATCGACCTGCTCGCCACCGCGATGGAAGGATTCGCGGAACGCTGCGTCGACGGCATCGAACCGAACCGCGGCCGCATCGCCGAACTGCTCGACCGCTCGCTGATGCTGGTCACCGCACTCGCCCCCGAGATCGGCTACGACGCTGCGGCGAAGATCGCCAAATACGCGCACGCCGAAGGGTTGACGCTGAAGGAAGCCGGCCTCGCGCTAGGCCTCGTCGACGCCGAAACCTTCGACCGCGTCGTCAAACCCGAATCGATGCTCGGCCGCTAACCTCCCGTTCTCCTGCGCACGCAGGAGAACGCGGGCGCGCGGGAACCCAATCCTCCGCCAAACGCTAACCCGCCACACGGACAGGAGAAATTACGTGGGCGCAACGACCATAGGCGCGCTGATCGGCGCAGGCATCGACTCGCTCAGTGGCGACGACGGCAACGCGGACGGCGCGATCATCGGTGCGATCACCGCCAACGTACTCAAGGTCGTCGTGCCGCTAGCCGTGACCTACGCGATCGGCTGGGCAGTGCTGCGCGGTGCAGCGGAACTCAAAGACCAGGTTTTCGGGGAGTCAGAAGCATGATCGGACGTATTATCAGTGCATTGGTAGGCCGCGAGATGGGCCGTCGCAACGGCAGCGGCGGGACGGCTGGCGCCGTAAAGGGCGTCGTCGCGATGGGTCTGATGCGCCGCATGGGCCCGCTCGGCATGATCCTCGGCGGCGGCTACGCGGCCAAGAAGGCGTACGACCGCAACAAGGCTCGTAAATCGATCTGATCCGGCTCGTGCCAATCTCCTCTGTCACCCCGGACTAGTTCCGGGGTCCACGGTTCCGCAGACCCAAGTCTGAGGAGGGTGCGGAACGGTGGATGCCGGAACAAGCCCGGCATGACGGACTGCGAGCGTTTGCAGATTACTGATGCAGCCGCGTAATCAACTCGGCACACCCTAAGTCGGCTTGACGCCCATGCGCAGTCCGCGGCAAGGGCGCGCATGCCCCACACACTTCCGTCCGACCCGCATGGTTTCCGTCGTCGCGGAGTTCTGTTCGTACTGTCCTCGCCGTCCGGCGCCGGCAAGTCGACCATCGCGCGCAGATTGCTCGCGGACGAGCACGAACTCGAAATGTCGGTCTCGGTCACGACCCGGTCGATGCGACCCGGTGAAGTCGACGGCAAGGATTATCATTTCACTGACCTCGAGGGCTTTCGCGACATGGTCGCGAAGGACGAGTTCCTCGAATGGGCGCACGTCTTCAACCACCGCTACGGCACCCCCCGCGCGCAGGTCGAGGAACTGCTCGCGGCCGGCAAGGACGTGCTGTTCGACATCGACTGGCAGGGCGCGCAACAGCTGTTCCAGATCGCCGGCGGCGACGTCGTCCGCGTCTTCATCTTCCCGCCGTCGATGGAAGAACTCCACCGCCGCCTCACCAGCCGCGGCACCGATTCGGAAGAAGTGATCGAAGCCCGCATGTCGCGCGCGGCGAACGAGGTCAGCCACTGGGACGGCTATGATTACGTGCTGGTCAACGACGACGTCGACAGCTGTATCCGCGGCGTGAAGACGATCCTGGCCGCGGAGCGCCTCAAGCGCTCGCGCCAGACCGGGCTGATCGGTTTCATCCGCAGGCTGACGCGCTAACCCATCCCAACCGTCATTCCAGCGAAAGCTGGGATCTCCCCGTTCCGGGTCGCGGCATTCGCCAATCGGAATACCCCAGCTTTCGCTGGGGTGACGGACTTGGAGGGGGTGGGTAAACTCCTAAGGCTAGAGCAGCCCCAGAAACTCTACCCCGACCCCAAACTCCTGGCGCTTCAGCTCGCGCAACTGAGTCGCCTGCCAGTCCTCGCCCCACATCTCGACAGACCAGTCCTCATCGATCCCCGCCGCCGCCCAAGCCGCATCGGCATCGATCTCGCCCTCGATCAGCGCCAGCCCGATCACCAGCGACCCGGTCAGCGTCACCACCGGCGACAACCCCGCCAGCCGAAAATCGTCATACGCCGCCACCGCTTCATAAAGCCGCGCGATCGTCGCGTCGGGCTGTGCGACGTGCATCACCCCCGTCGTCACCGCGAAAGTCACGTCATACCGCCCCCGCGCCCACGCCAGCAGCGGATCCCAGGACGCCGCCTGCCGCTCGACCAACAACGGCGGCCCCTCCGCGCGGTAGCAGAGCAGGTCGCTCTCGCCATACGCCGCCAGCCGCGCGGCGAACTGCGCAGGATCGTTCGCGATCGGATCGGTCGCCGCGTTCGCCAACCCCGTCAGCGGCATCGTTCGCGGATCGATCGTTTCGCCGACCGCACGCCATTCCGCCGCGACCGCCTCGGCGAGTGCATCGGTCGGCAACGCCAGCGGTCGCCGCCCGGGCGTCCGCACCGGTTTGCCATCGAGTGTCACCACCCGGTCGGCATCGATCGCGACGTCTTTCCAGAACCGCTTCATGCGCCCATTCCGTTCATTCAGGCGTGCTCCGCCAGCGATGCGCGAGACTACGCGGCACGATCGCGATCATCGCCATCGCCGACAGCACGATCGCCGTCCCGAGGATCTTCGGCGCCCAGTCATGCGCGCGCGCGATCAGGATCAATCCGAGCAGCGCACCTGCCACCCCCGCCATCCGGACGACGACCAGCACGGACCAGCGCCGCTGCGCCACCTTGTCCGCATCGGTCATGGCCGCGCCACCATATGCAGCAGGTCCGGCACGGCAGCCGCAACGACATCCGCCCCCGCGTCTGAAAGCTCGTGCACGTCGTGATACCCCCACGCGACCCCGACGGCCCGCACTCGCGCCGCCCGCGCCATTGCCATGTCGAAGCTCGTATCGCCGATCATCGCGGTCGTCTCCACGGCAGCACCGGCCTCCGCGATTGCCGCCAGCAGCATCGCCGGATCGGGCTTCGACGGATGTCGGTCCGCAGTCTGCAACGTCACGAACCGCTCCGTGATTCCGTGCGCGGCGAGGATATGCGCGAGCCCGCGATCGGACTTCCCCGTCGCCACGCCGAGCAGCCAGCCGTCTGCCGCGAGGGTCTCGATCACTTCGGCAATCCCTTCGAACAACGGTTCGTCGGCAAGCTCGCCACTCGCGCGCATCGCATGGAACGCGTTCTTGTAGTCGGTAGCGAGCGACCGGTGCCGCGCATCGTCCGCCTCCGGCAGCAACACCTGCATCGCCTCGACAAGACTCAACCCGACGATCCGCCGAATATCGGCGCGCGGCGGCGGGATCAGTCCGGCGCCCTCGAACGCCCGCTCGCACGCGACGCAGATATTCGCCTGGCTGTCGACGAGCGTCCCGTCGCAATCGAACACGGCAAGACGGGTCATGAGATTTTCCAACGCATCGCCGCCTCGTAGATCACGCGTGCACGCGAGGGAACGCCAAACCGGAACGCGCGCGCCTGCGAACGGTTCGTGTCGGATACCTCTGGAGACTCAACGATGGCGCACGCACAGACCGACACCCCGAACATCTGGGCCGCCGCCGCTGCGGGACTCGTGGCAGGGCTCGCGGCCTCGTTCGTCATGGACCGCTTCCAGGCCGGCGTCGCCGCGCTGTCTTCTTCGGAAAGCGATGCCGAGCCTGCGACGGAGAAGGCGGCGGACAAGGTGTCGCAAGTGGTGGTCGGCCACGACATACCCGACGATCGCAAGCCGCTTGCCGGGCAGGTCGTGCACTATGCGCTCGGCGCAGGGCTGGGGATCGCCTATGCGGTGGCGGCGGAATACCGGCCATCGGTGACCGCAGGCTATGGTACCGCGTTCGCTGCGGCGACGACGGCGTTGCTCGACGAGGCGGCGGTGCCGGCGGCGGGGCTTGGCGATGCGCCGTGGAACACGGCGCCGACGACGCATCTGTATGGCGCGGCGTCGCACATCGTGTTCGGGACGGTGACGGAGGGTGTGCGGCGGTTGCTGCTGGGCTGGCTGAAGTAGGGCGCTACCTGCGCTCACCTCGTTCCCCCGCGAAGGCGGGGGCCCAGGAATCAAGCAGCGTTACGATCGTGGCCTCTGGCCCCCCCGCCTTCGCGGGGGAACAAAAGTTCGCGGAAGCCTCCAAACAAATCACGCCACCCCGGCGAAGGCCGGGGCCCAATTGGGGGACGTCGCTAACGGAATTCATCGCTCCGTTACTTCAACCTTTCCAATTGGGCCCCGGCCTTCGCCGGGGTGGTGTGGGAGGTGAGGAGGCTGTCAGCTTGCCTAGCTCTCCCTCTCCCCCTCGGGGGAGAGGGAAGGGGCCCGCGGCCGCTTGGCCGTGGGAAGGGTGAGGGCACGTTAGGCGGCAAACATCAATTACCGAGTCGCAGGCCCACTCCGAGGTCCAGGCTTCCCAGCTCCACCCGGACGCCCGCGCCCAGCCGGCTTGGGCCCCTCAACCCGAGGCCCACTCCGAGGCGCGCCGAACTTCGACCCAGCCCCGGTCCGAGGCCCACCCGTCTTCGGCGCAGGCTTGCCCGTCGCCTTCTCCTCGACAACCCCACGCCCACGCCGCTCACCCTTACGGTCTTTCCGCACCGACTTCGCATGCGCCTTGGCCCGCGACTTCATCTGCTCGCGCGTTGGCGCGGTCTTCTCGTCGAGTACCAGGTCGTCGCCCAGCTTCTCCTCGAAACCCAATTGCTTGAGGCTCTCGGCGAAATGCGTCGGCAGCTCGGCGGTCACGTCGATCGACCCGCCATCCGGATGATCCACCTTGATCCGCCGCGCGTGCAAATGCATCTTCCGCGAGATCCCGCCGGTCAAAAACGCCGCAGCCCCGCCGTACTTGCCATCACCAACGATCGGATGCCCGATCGCCGCCATGTGCACGCGCAACTGGTGCGTCCGCCCGGTAAACGGCTGCAACTCCACCCACGCCGCACGGTTGCCCGCCCGCTCGATCACCCGGTACCGCGTCCGCGCCGGTGCACCCTCGGCCTCGTCGACGTGCATCTTCTCGCCGCCGGTGCCCGGCTGCTTCGCGATCGGCAGCTCGATCATGCCGTCCTCGATCGACGGCACGTCGACCACCAGCGCCCAATAGACTTTTCGCGCCGTCCGCCCCGAGAATGCCTTCGCAAAGAACGCTGCCGCGCGCGACGTTCGCGCCACCAGCAAGGCGCCGGACGTATCCTTGTCGAGCCGGTGGACCAGCTTCGGCCGACCCTCATTGTCGTACTGCAACCCGTCGAGCAGCCCGTCGACATGCTGCGTCGTCTTGGTCCCGCCCTGCGTCGCGAGACCCGGCGGCTTGTTCAGAACGAACGCCTGGAAATCCTTGTGGATGACCATGGACTGCGCGAGTTCGGTCTCCTCGTCCGACAGGATCACGCGTTCGCGGACGCGCCGGGGCTTGTCGACGTCGGCGGCGGCCTTGTCGGCTTCGGGCGGCGGCACGCGGAGCATCTGGCCTGCCGCGATCCGGTCGCCCGGAGTCGCGCGCGCGCCATCGACGCGGAGCTGCCCGGTGCGCGCCCACATCGCCACCGTCGTGAAGCTCGTCTCGGGCAGATGCCGCTTGAACCACCGGTCGAGCCGGATGCCGTCATCGTCGAACCCGACGTTGAATTCCCGAAAGCCGGAATCGCTATCGCTTTTGCCCGCAGTCATGCGACGGCCCTTACTGCGGAGAGACCCGCGAACAACGCGGCGACCGAACCGATCACCGACACCAAAACATACCCGAACGCGACGCCGATCGCGCCGCGTTCGATCATCGTGACGACGTCCAGCGAGAACGCCGAAAACGTCGTGAATCCCCCAAGCACGCCGACCGCTAGCAGCAGGCGCCAGTGCTCCGACGCGTCGTTCCGCGCCAGCACGCCGACGAGCACGCCCATCAGCAACCCGCCGACGATGTTCACCGCCAGCGTCCCGAAGGGATAGTCCGGCCCGAGCAGCGCGGTCGTCGCGCTACCCGCCAGATAGCGCGCGCCGGAACCGACCGCACCACCGACCATGACGTAGAGAAGGGGAAGCATTCTCGCGCCCTAGCGCGAATCGGGGCGAACGGAAAGGTGGGGCCGCAAGCGCGCAAATGTCTCGGTTCACCCTTGCCCTATTGTTTCCCCGCGAAGGCGGGGACCTAGACTGGACTCCCGCCTTCGCGGGAGAACAAGAAGTGGGAGGCGTCGCCCCCCAACACGCCACCCCGCGTACCACCACCCCGGCGAAGGCCGGGGCCCAGGTGGAAAGGTGGCAATAACGAAGGATTGCGCTCAGTTAGCCACGTTCCCCAACTGGACCCCGGCCTCCGCCGGGGAGGTGAATCTCAAGCGAAGATTGTCGGGAGGCTTCCAGTAGCGCCAAACCGCACCTCACCGCCCAGCGTTGGACACCATATCAACATCGCTCCCGCCACCAGCCCGCGCCGTCACGTACACCACATACGCGTCGTTCCCCCGAACCCCGCCCAGCACATGCTGTTTGCCATCGGTGCTATGCCCGGCCGAATACCCTGCCGCCTGCGCCTTCGTGAAATAATAATCGAGCATCTTCTGCATCGGCGCCGCACTCGCGAAACTTACCACGCGTAGCCGACAGCCGTCCCGATCCGCCCCCGCAGCCTCGGTCAACCGCGCGCCCGGATATAGCGGCAGATCCGCCGGCAACCGGTTCGCCCACCCGGCCGAATAGCCGATCTGGCGCGCACACGCCCCTGCATCCGGCGTCTTCTGCCGTTCCGCCAGCGCCCCCAGCGTGAGCGCGCCGTTCGCGGTCTTGCACTCGGGGCAGTCGTTCGATGGAGCCGGCGCGCGGTGTAAGGTCTTGGCATCGACCGGATCGGCGTTGAGCGGGCCTTCGGGCGGTACCGCGCCGCTATCCGGGCGGGGCGGCGGGCGCACCGCGTCGGTGTTCGACGACTGCGCCAGCCGCGGATCGACCATGATCTGGCTCCCAAGCGACTCGGCAACGGCGGGATCGCGCACCGCGCCGTTGGTCAGCTCGGCATCGAGGCTGTTGAGATCCTGCTGGTCGGTCGACGACCGGTTGCAGGCGGCCAGCGCCAGCGGGAGGAGAAGTGCGGAGCGCAGGGAAAAAGTCATCACCCGCATCCTATGCGCGAAAGACGGTGAAGAAAGCGTTTTCCACACACGCTCGGTCCTCCCCCGCCAGGGGGAGGTGGCTGGCGTTTGCCAGACGGAGGGGGTGGAAAGGGCAACGTATGTTCCGTGTCCTCCCCCTCCGTCACCTACGGCGACACCTCCCCCTGGCGGGGGAGGATCGTACGGATCCGCCCAAGTCTTGCCCGAACCCCCGCGACTCGCCATGTTCACCTCATGCTGAACATCGTCTCGATCCTCATCGGCCTCGTCACTCTGGTGCTCGGCCTCGTCGCGTTCATTCCGCTGCTCGGCTGGATGAACTGGCTGGTCATCCCGATCGGGATCGTCGGCGCCGCCGTCGGCGCGCTGTCGTCGAGCACCGGCGGGCGCAACCTCAACATCGTCCTGATCATCATCTTCGCGCTCCGCCTGAGCTTGGGCGGCGGTATCATCTGACGCAGATAGGGCCCGGTGTTTCCACCGGGCCCTATCGTCTCACGCCAACCGCGTCTTATCGGCAGCGCACGTTGCCGCGATCGATCGACGACCCGAGTACCGCGCCACCGCCCGCCCCGATCAGCGTACCGAGCAGCCGCGAACCACCGCCCGCGATCACGTTGCCGAGCGCACCACCGGCAAGCCCGCCGACGATCAGCCCGGTCGTCCCGTCGTTGCGACGGCAGTAATAGCGCCCGTTGCCGCCGCGATAGATGCGGTCGTTACGACCAAGGCGGCGCTCCTGATAATAGCGGCCATCGCGGTAATAGCGGTCGGCGAGATAGCCACGCTGGCCGGGTTCGTAGCGGTTGTAGTCATAGCCGCGATACTGCTGCCAGTTGCGCCCGTCATTGCGACGATCCTGGCGGATGTCGCGAATGTCGCCACGGCGGTCCTGGCGTGCGTCGCGCACCTCGTCACGGTAATCGCGGCGCGCATCGCGGACGTCGCCACGTGAGTCGGCGTTGCGGAGATCGCGGCGATAGTCGCGCCGTGCGTCGCGCACCTGGTCGTTATATTCCTGGTTGGCGCCACGAACGGTCGATTGCGCGCCGACGGGGATCGCGCCGAACGCGGTGGCGGCGAGGGCCGCCGAGAGAATGGCGATACGCATGTTTGGTCTCCTGACTGAATACGCAAACAACGGCCGGCCGAAGCGCGAGTTGCGTGAACCGCAAACTACGTCGCATTCAGCCGGCCGACAGACTTAGGTCATTGATATCAGGCGAGGTTATGCTCGAGCGTGATCTCGGCGTTGAGCACCTTCGATACCGGGCAGTTCGCCTTGGCGTCCGCGGCGATCGCCTCGAACTCTTCCTTCGAAATGCCGTCGACCTTCGCATTCAGCGTCAGCGCCGACTTGGTGATTTTGAACCCGTCGCCATCCTTGTCGAGCGTGACCTTCGCCGACGTCTCGAGCGTGCCGACCTCATAGCCCTTGCCCGCAAGCGCGAAGCTCAGCGCCATCGTGAAGCACGACGCGTGCGCCGCCGCGATCAGCTCCTCGGGGTTGGTGCCGGGCTCGTTCTCGAACCGCGTGTTGAAGCCGTAGGGGTTGTTCGACAACACGCCCGACTGCGTCGAGACATGACCCTTGCCGTCCTTGCCGAGGCCTTCATACTTTGCCGAACCGCTGCGTGTGGTCATCGTTTTGATCCTTCGTCGGACAAGAAAAAAGGCGTCGCGGTTTCCCACGACGCCCTTCCACAACGCGCAACTATCGAAATAGCGGCATTGATTTAGCCGATCAGTGTCAGCGGCAACGACGGTTGTTGTTGCTCGTGCCCTTGTCGATCGCGCGACCGGCGAGGCCACCGAGAACGGCGCCGCCCAGCGTGCCGACCGTCCGGTCGCCGCGGGTGTCGACCGTGCGGCCGAGCAGTGCGCCACCGACGCCGCCGATGATCGTGCCGGTCGTGCCGTTGCTCTTCTTGCAGTAGACGCGGCCATCGCGACCACGCCATTCGCGACGATCGCGCGCGTCTGCCGCCGAGACGGGGACGAGCATGGTCGGCAGGACCATTGCGCTGAGGCCCATGGCCAGAACGAACTTACGCATGATGTAACTCCCTAGTGAATTGATCTGCTGGTGTAACGAAGTGACTATAGCGCCAGTTGCATGAACCAAAAACAACACCGCGTTCATGCTGGCGTTCATCTTTGCAGCAGGCGTTGGGCCACTGCGTTTGCGGCACGGGCGACATCATTCCGTGGTCCCGCTTTACGCTGGATGGCAGGCCGGTTACGCCGCCGCGATGTTGCCCGTGCCCTTGCCCGTCGAGATCCTGCCCGTCGCCGCGCCCTGGTTCGACCTCGCGGGCCTGGCGGTGTTCGCCGCCTCGGGTGCGCTCGCGGCGGCCAAGCGTGGCCAGACGTTCGTGACGCTCGTCTTCTTTGGGCTGATCACCGGCGTCGGCGGCGGTACCGTGCGCGACTTGCTGATCGGCGCGCCGGTGTTCTGGGTACATGACGCGCGCGCTGCCAGCGTGTGCCTCGGGGTTGCGCTGCTGATCTGGGTGACGCCCGAGCGGTGGTGGAAAGACGAGGCGCTCGGCTGGTTCGATGCGGTCGGGCTTGCGGCGTACGCGGTCTACGGCGCGGCCAAGGCACTCGGCTACGGCGTACCGCCGGTACCTGCGGCGCTGATGGGGGTGATGACCGCGTGCGTCGGCGGTATCATCCGCGATGTGTTGGCGGGGGAGCCGTCGATCCTGATGCGGCCGGAGTTGTACGTGACCGCGGCGGCGCTGGCGGCAGCGAGTTATGTCGGGCTGGTGCTGCTGGGCGTGCCGCTCGGGTTGTCGGCGGTCATTGCGGCGAGCGCCGGCTTTACACTCAGAGCTGCCGCGATCCGCTTTCATCTAGCGCTTCCGGCATACGGCGGCCGGCGCTGACCTTAACCCCGTGGTCGCTTATAGTCTTTTCGTGCAATCCGGGCCCATTCGGCACGTGTATGGCATTCCGTCACCTTGGTTGAATTGCGAACCAAACATTCTCGCGGTTCATGAAGAGACGATGTCATCCGCGTGGAGAGGCCCACGTTTCGCGTAGAAAGTACCGAATGTGTAGTTCCACCCGGCGTTCTGGCAGTCGTCTGATATGTCTGCGCAAAAGCACTTGAGGATATCATCAGTGCGGGTATCACGATCGACTTAATCATCACATTCATCCCAGTCGTCTGATCATTCAACGCTACGTTGAGCTCGAAGTTCATCCGCTGTACAATCGTCCGATTACCCCCGTACAACCCCGACCTCCGCAAACCTACGCGGCTCCACCGGCGGCACTGCAGGCTCGTTCAGCTCGCACTGCCAATGCCCGACATCGATCCATTGCCCGTTCTTGTACCCGACCTCGCGGTACACCCCCGCGCGTCGAAACCCGACCGCCTCGTGCAGCTTGATCGACGAATCATTCGGCAACGCGATCGCCCCGATCGCCTGCGTAAACCCCTGAGCCCGCAGCGTATCGATCAGCGCCTCGTACAACAGCCGCCCAGCCCCCTGGCGCTGCGCCGCATCCGCGACATACACCGTGGTCTCACACGCGAACCGGTACGCCTCACGCTTGTGGAAGGCCGAGGCATAGGCGTACGCCAGCACCCCTCCCTCGGAGCCGATCGTGGCGACCAGCCACGGATACAGCCCGTCCGACGCGGCCATCCGCGCGCGCATCTGCCGCGCATCGGGCGCCTCGGTCTCGAACGACACTGTCCCGACCAGCACGTGCGGCGCGTAAATCGCCGCGATCGACGCCGCGTCCTCGGGGACCGCCGCCCGAATGACGATCCCGCCCCCATTGCCCGAAGCGGGGATCGCCATCAGAATCCGATCCGCGCCAGCAGCATATCGAGCAGCTTGGCATCGCCGATCCCCGCGGCCGTCGGCCCCATCCCGCCACACTCGAGGCAGCGCGCCTGGATCGACCCCGAGGTCGCCAGCCGCTTCATGTCACCCACGGCGCGCGCAAGCATCTGGCGCCGGTCCGCCGCGACGTGCGCGAATGCATCGCCGCCACCCGCATCATCATCGCCATCATTGCCGAAATCCTGCGCGATCGTCGCGAGGAAGCCCGGCTTCTTCTCCAGATACTCGGCATGGACCTTCGCCGGATCGAGCTTGGCGCGCTTGGCCGCCTCGTCGATCGCGTCCTGCAACGTACCGAACCGGTCGACCAACCCGATCTGGCGCGCGGTGCCACCATCCCAGACGCGGCCCTGGCCGATCTCGTCGACCCGGGCCGGCGTCATCTTCCGCGATGCCGCCACGCGCGAGACGAACTGGCGATAGCCGTTCTCGATCCCCGCCTGCGCGATCGCGTCGAACATCGGCGTGGTGCCGCCGGTGATATCGGGCTGGCCCGACAGCGGCGTGGTCTTCACGCCGTCGCTGGTCACGCCGATCTTGGCGAGCGCGTTCTCGAACGTCGGGATCACGCCGAAGATACCGATCGAGCCGGTGATCGTGCCGGGCTCGGCAAAGATCACGTCGGCCGGCGTCGACACCCAGTAACCGCCGCTCGCGGCCAGCCCGCCCATCGACACGACCACGGGCAGCTTCTGCCGCTTGGCCTCGAGGATCGCGAGCCGGATCTGCTCCGACGCCATCACCGATCCGCCCGGCGAATCGACGCGCACGACGAGCGCCTTCAACGTCTTCTTGGCGAGCCCGTCGAGCACCGCCTTCTCGATCGTCTTGCCCGCCGCCTTGCCGGGGCCGCTCTCGCCGTCGACGATCTCGCCGGCGATCGTCAGCACGCCGATCGCGTCGCCCGCGGTGGGGAGGGGGTTCGCCTTCACCCACGCGTCGTACTTGATCGCGGTGTAGTTGCCCGCCGGCTTGTTCGCGTCGCTGCCGGCGATCTCCGCCACGCGCCGCCCGAAACTGATTCGATCGCCGAGCTTGTCGACGATGCCTGCGCGCAGGTTTGCCTCGGCGATGTTGCCGTTCGCCGCGAGGATCACCTTGTCGGGTGCGCTCATGAACTGCGCGATCTGCGCCTTGGGGCGTGCTTTCGCGACGGCCTCGCGCCACTGCGCGAACAGCGTGCCGTACAGCGCGGTGCTCGCCGCCTTCGCGTCCTCGCTCTGGTCCGCCCGCGTGTAGGGCTCGACGAACGACTTGTAGCGGCCGACGCGGTAGACGTGCGCGTTGACGCCGAGCTTGTCGATCAGGCCCTTGTAATAGAGCTGGTTGCCGCCCGGCCCCATGAAGATCGTGCCACCCAGCGGGTTGACCCAGATCTCGCTAGCATTCGCTGCGAGGCGATAGCCGCCATCGGTGTACGCGGTCGCGTAAGCCAGCACCGGCTTGCCGCTCGCGCGCACCCGCGCCAGCGCGTCGCCGACCTCGCCGAGTGCCGCGGGATACGCGCCGGCGAAGCTGTCGAGATCGAGCACGACGACCTTCACGCGCGCATCGGTGCGTGCGGTGTCGATCGAGCGAACCACGTCGCGCAGGCGAAACTGCCGCGTCCGGCTCTGCCCCGAAAGTGCGGCGAACGCGGCCTGTTCCTCGGGCTGCTCGACGATCGAGCCGTTGAGGTCGAGCACCAGCGCGCCGTCCTTGATCGCCGTCGTGCTCTGCCGCGCGTTGAGTGCCGCGAAGATCAGCCCGAAGAACAACAGCATCGCGATCAGGACGAGCGCGTCCTTGATCGCCACGAGAAACTTCCACACGCCCCGCACGAGCCGCCATTTCTTCCGCGGCGGGCGGGCAGGGTCGTTATAGGAGGGGGCGTAGGACGGCACAGCGGTATCGGTCATGGGAGGAGAGCTAGAGCAACGGGGCGCACAGGTAAATGCCCTGTATTACGCGTCCAACACAGGAAGCGTTCTAGCCCGCACATCGGCCGCAATCACTACGCAGTTCCCTTCCCGCTTGCGGGAGGGGTTAGGGGAGGGGAGTCCCACAAGCCCGCCCGAGAAACCCCTCCCCCGACCCCTCCCGCAAGCGGAAGGGGAGCAGAAGGGAAAGTTCGCCCAGCCTTGTTCTCCTGCGAATGCAAGCGCCCAGACGCATCCCAATTCCACCACCCCGGCGAAGGCCGGGGCCCAGTTGGGGAACGTCGTCAACCGAGCGGTGCGTTCCGTTACGCCGACCTTGCCACCTGGGCCCCGGCCTCCGCTGGGGTGGAGGTTCGGGCAAACGAGCGCAGGTGCCCGAAACCCACGCCCGCCCGAAAAAATTTCGCCTCCGGAACCTTTGACATGCCGCACCCCGAGGCACATATGCCGTCCGTTGGCACTCGATAACCTCGAGTGCCAGAAATCTGTCACAATCCAAAAGGACATGGACCCCATGAACTTTCGTCCGTTGCATGATCGCGTGCTGGTGAAGCGCCTCGAAGCCGAAGAGAAGACGGCTGGCGGCATCATCATCCCCGACACCGCCAAGGAAAAGCCGCAGGAAGGCGAAGTCGTCGCCATCGGCACCGGCACCCGCGCCGAGAACGGCACGATCACCCCGCTCGACGTCAAGACCGGCGACAAGATCCTGTTCGGCAAATGGTCGGGCACCGAGGTCAAGGTCGACGGTGAAGACCTGTTGATCATGAAGGAATCCGACATCCTCGGGATCGTCGGCTAACCCAAGTCACTCGCGCGGGAGCGGTTTTCGACCCCTGCGTAGCGTGAACTTCGTGAACTTCCACTTTTTGAAAGGGCAGCTGACATGGCTTCCAAGGACGTAAAATTCGGTCGTGACGCGCGTGAGCGCATCCTTCGCGGCGTCGACATCCTCGCCGACGCGGTCAAGGTGACCTTGGGCCCCAAGGGCCGCAACGTCGTCATCGACAAGAGCTTCGGCGCACCGCGCATCACCAAGGACGGCGTCACCGTCGCCAAGGAGATCGAGCTCAAGGACAAGTTCGAGAACATGGGTGCGCAGATGCTGCGCGAAGTCGCCTCGAAGACCAACGACATCGCTGGCGACGGCACCACCACCGCGACGGTTCTGGCGCAGGCCATCGTTCGCGAGGGCATGAAGTCGGTCGCAGCGGGCATGAACCCGATGGACCTGAAGCGCGGCATCGATCTCGCCGTCATCAAGGTCGTCGAGGACGTCAAGGCGCGTTCGAAGCCGGTTTCGGGTTCGAAGGAAGTGGCGCAGGTCGGCATCATCTCGGCCAATGGCGACCGTGAAGTCGGCGAGAAGATCGCCGAAGCCATGGAGAAGGTCGGCAAGGAAGGCGTGATCACCGTCGAGGAAGCGAAGGGTCTCGAATTCGAGCTCGACGTCGTCGAGGGCATGCAGTTCGACCGCGGCTATCTGTCGCCGTACTTCATCACCAACCCCGAGAAGATGACCGTCGAGCTTCAGGATCCCTACATCCTGATCCACGAGAAGAAGCTGTCGAACCTGCAGGCGATGCTCCCGATCCTGGAAGCCGTCGTCCAGTCGGGTCGTCCGCTCCTGATCATCGCAGAAGACATCGAGGGTGAGGCTCTGGCCACGCTCGTCGTCAACAAGCTGCGCGGCGGCCTGAAGGTCGCAGCGGTCAAGGCACCGGGCTTCGGCGATCGTCGCAAGGCGATGCTCGAGGACATCGCGATCCTGACCAAGGGCGAGATGATCTCGGAAGACCTCGGCATCAAGCTCGAGACCGTCACGCTCGGCATGCTCGGCACCGCCAAGCGCGTCACGATCGACAAGGACAACACTGTCATCGTCGACGGCGCCGGCGATCACGACACGATCAAGGGCCGCACCGAAGCGATCCGCCAGCAGATCGAGAACACGACCAGCGACTACGACAAGGAGAAGCTCCAGGAGCGTCTCGCCAAGCTTGCCGGTGGCGTTGCCGTGATCAAGGTCGGTGGGTCTTCCGAGGTTGAGGTCAAGGAGCGCAAGGACCGCGTCGACGACGCGCTGCACGCAACCCGCGCAGCCGTCGAAGAAGGCATCGTCCCCGGCGGCGGTACGGCTCTGCTGTACGCAACCAAGGCTCTCGACGGCCTCGAGGGTGCGAACGACGACCAGACGCGCGGTATCGATATCGTGCGCAAGTCGCTGACGGCTCTGGTTCGCCAGATCGCTCAGAACGCCGGTCATGACGGTGCGGTGGTTTCGGGCAAGCTGCTCGACGGCAACGACACGTCGATCGGCTTCAACGCCGCGACCGACACCTACGAGAACCTGGTGGAAGCCGGCGTGATCGATCCGACCAAGGTCGTCCGCACCGCGCTGCAGAACGCAGCATCGGTCGCAGGCCTCCTGATCACGACCGAAGCGGCCGTGAGCGAAATGGCCGAAGACAAGCCCGCCATGCCCATGGGCGGCGGCGGCATGGGCGGCATGGGCGGCATGGACTTCTGATTTTCGACCGGGGCAGGGCAACCTGCCCCGGACAGAAGATCAGAACGGCCGGCGGGCTGGGCGGCGAAGCCCCCAGGCCCGTCCGACGAAAAGGGCCGGCTTTGCCGGTCCTCCGTTCCGAACACACCGACCAAAGCAAAGGGCCGGGGAGCAATCCCCGGCCCTTTGTTTGTCCCCGCGAACGGTATACCGTCAGCCCATGACCGCCCTCCGCCTCGATCCCGCCTACCGCCGAGTCGAAGTCGACGAGTTCCTCGCCATGGATTTCGGCGGCGCGAAGGCCGAGCTCGAAGATGGCCTGATCTACATGATGGCCGGCGGCAACGAAGCGCATGCCCGCATCGCCGCCAATCTCTTGATGTATATCGGCCCCAAGTTGCGCGGCACCGGCTGCCGCCCCTACGGCTCCGACTTCGCCACCCGCACCGGCGAGCGGTCCGTGCGATTTCCCGACCTCAGCATATATTGCAACAACCCGTCCGCCCCCGGCAACGACCGCAAGAAGCTTCTCGGCGACCCACAGGTCGTGTTCGAGGTACTCTCGCCATCGACCTCCTCCTACGACCAGAAGGTCAAGCTCGAGGAGTATCGCGAGCTGGAAGGCACCCACGAGATCATCCTCGTCGACCCGACCGACGAACGCATCCGCCTTGTCCGGCGCACGCCGAGCGGCGGATGGACCGACGACTGGCTGCGTGATCGTACCGATCTCCACATCCCATCGCTCGACCTGACCATCCCGCATGACGAGATCTTCGCCCGCGATTGAGGCGCTCGACGTCCCACGACTGCCGAATGCAGGCAAGAGATCGGCAAAGGCTGGCCCATCCAGCGCCGGCAGTTTCTGCCAGTTCCAACACGTTGCGCCGTCGTGCGGCTGGAACGCCATCCTGATGTAAGTGAAGGGTGCAACCGCGCCGCGTTCGCGCTACCATCACGGCATGACCGCAGGACGCATCGAGCAGTTGACCGAAGCCCAGCGCGCCTGCCTGCGATTGGTGTTGACCCACCATAACTCAAAGGAGATCGCTGCGATCTTCGGCGTGTCGCCGTCGGCGATCGACAAGCGGATCGAGCGCGCCATCCAGATTCTCGGCGTCGGCACGCGGTTCGAAGCCGCGCGGCGCCTGCAGGAGCACGAGCAGGGCGTGACCGGCGACACCGTGCTGGTTCGTGAACCAACCGAGGTGGAAGAGCCTGCGCTCACATACGAACGGCTACCATCCGAACCATTCGACGTTCCCAATCCCCCCTCCAACACCCCAGACAGAGCTCAGATCGAGCCGTGGGGGCTTGTTCGCCGCTTCTTCGGAATCTCCGGGGAAAGCGGATCGACGGGAGTGGCCCGCAATCGATTTTCGGTTGGCGACAGGATAATCAGACTTCTCGCTCTCATGGGCCTGATCGCCGTCACCTCGATGGCTCTTGTGAACATGGCGATGACGATGACCAGCCTGTTGCGATCGAACCGAGATCGCGGCGCTCCCGTACACGGCACCGCAACGACGGTGCCAACGGGGAGAACGACGATGCTGAAACAACGACGCGACGCGACCGACAAGGTCACGATCGATTTTCTGAAGGCCGAGGCGGCCGTCGATCACGCGGCGATGCTCGCGGCATCGTGCGTATCGACGTTGTTGCAGCAGCGTGTCGCCGCCAACCTGCCTGTCGGCACCGGCGTCGCGGCGTTGCAGATGGTATCGCAAGCCTCGCTCGATATCATTAACGCCCGCCAGCGCTTCGTCGAGGCGCATCGTGCGCTGGTCGACGTGCGCGCCGAAATCGGCCTCGGGCAGTTCTACGGGTATGGCGACACCGCGGAATGTCCGCCGAACGAAGGTGCGTTGCGCGCCGAGACGCCGGTTCGCCTCGCGGCAGTGGCCTGAACGGCCGGTTTCGGTCCTGCTTTGGAGGTAAGAGTTGGATCGGGTCTGGTTGTTCTACGCGATACAGGTGGCCGCGTCCGGCTATGCCCTCCTGCGGGGCGGGGCGCCGGAGCGATTGACGGGGTTGGCGCTGCTGCTCGCAGCGGTATCGACCGGCCTTGTCCAGCGGGATATTCCGGTCCTGTTCGTAGGACTGGAGGGGGGCGTGATGATCGTCGACCTCGTCCTGCTGGCGGTGATGATCGCGATCACGCTCAAGGCCGATCGGTTCTGGCCGGCCTGGGCAACCGCGCTCCACGCGTTGGGGACGGGGGCTCATCTGGCTCGAGCGATTAGCCCTGACGTCATCCGGCTCGTCTACGCTGTCCTCTCCGCGGCCTGGAGCTATCCCATCGTCCTGCTTCTCGTGATCGGGACAGTCAGGCACTCGCGCAGGATCCGGGCACGTGGCTGGGATCTCGACTGGAGTCGCCAGGACCCGACCCTCCGCTGAAGCATATTCGGAAGACGTTTATGACTTACGCAATTGCTGTGGTGCCCATCACGGCCGCCAAGCGCGTGGCCTTTCTACCGGTCGGCGTGTCCATTGCCGATCCGGCGCCCGGTGGGGTCTCTTCGCCGGCGCTGGTGGAGGTGGCCAAGCGCTTGTATACCATGAGAAAGGTTCGCGACGACCTGCTCGGCGAAACGCTGTTTTCGGAACCCGCATGGGACATCCTGCTGGATCTGTTCATTTCGGATCACGAGCGTCGCCAACTCAGCGTCTCCGCCGTCTGTATCGGTGCGCGTGCGCCTTCGGCCACCGCGCTGCGCTATTTGGCAATGTTGCAGGACGCCAATCTGGTCGAACGGACGCGCGATGAGCGCGATGGGCGCCGCTCGCACGTCCAACTGACCGTGCTCGGACGGCGACGGATGGCGAACCTATTGGGGCAGCTGGTCGCAAAATAACGACTGGAGGCTCGACCAGGGCGGTGGCTGACACGTCGTGGCAATGGTCGCGGGGCGAAGGGCGCGCCATTTTTTGGAGCGGGTAACGGGAATCGAACCCGTGTATTCAGCTTGGAAGGCTGCTGTACTACCATTGTACTATACCCGCCCGACGCCTGAGCGAGCGGTTGGACTAGCGTCGCGATGCGCTCGGCGCAAGCGTCCGTATAGGTGCTGCCGAACATGCTTCACGCCTTGATTACCATATTGCGCTAGGCCGACGGGATGGACCACGACCCAGCGATTACCGTTCCCGCCACCATCGATCCCCGGCCGAAATCGGCGGTCAGCCACGGCGCTGGGCTGTCGGGACTGGTGGGCGTACTCGTCTGGATTGCCGTCGCCCGCCATTACGGCATGGACGGGCCGTATTCGGCGCTGATCAACGTCGCAGCCTGCGGTCTACCGATGATCGCCTGGTCGCTACTGGTCGACAAGGTGCATTTGAGCCCGAGCACGGGAGTCGACTGGACGGCTGGCAAGTCGTGGCGCGAGATGCTCGACACGAGTCTCACCAAGCTGGCCGGGCTATGGGCGACCTGGGCCGCGATCGCGGTGATCTATGGCGCCGGGCGCTTCTATTGGCAGGGTAATTTCGCGTTTGCGATGTGGTGCTTCACCAATGCCGCGCCGATCCTGTTTGTGGTCTCGATCCCCTATGTGCTTTGGATCGACCGCTATCTGGTCGAGCCGCGCGACGGTGCCTGGCATCTCGGCGCCTGGATGACCGGGCAGGCGGGTGTCGACCGCGAGGCGATTTACGGCCATCTCCGCGCCTGGGGGGTGAAGACGTTCTTCCTCGCCTTCATGCTGGCGATCGTGCCGCCGGGGTTCGGCGATTTCGTTCGCGGCGACGTCTCGATCGTTCTCCGCGATCCGGTCGCGTTGGCGAGCTGGCTGGTAACGCTGATGTTCCTGATCGACGTGGCGTTCGCGACGGTCGGCTATCTGCTGACCTTCCGCCCGCTCGATTCGCACATCCGCAGCGCCAACCCGTTCGCAGCAGCATGGATGCCCGCGCTGATGTGCTACCCGCCGTTCATCCTGATGACCCCCGGCGGACCGCTCGACTATCATCCGGGCACGTCGGACTGGGCCTACTGGTTCCAGGGGCATCCAATCCTGCTCGCGCTGATCGGCGCGGTGCTGGTCGGGCTGACCGCGATCTACGCCTGGGCGACGATGGCGTTCGGCTTTCGCTTCTCCAACCTCACCAACCGCGGGATCCTGACGCATGGGCCCTACGCGGTGTCGCGGCATCCTGCGTATCTGTCGAAGAACGTCTTCTGGTGGATCTCGACGATCCCCGTGCTGACGCTAGGCAGCGTCGTCGACGCGGCGCGCGCGACACTGCTGATGGCGGCGGTCAGCGGGGTGTATTACTGGCGCGCCAAGACCGAAGAGCGGCACCTGAAGCTCGATCCGGACTATCGCGCGTATTTCGACTGGATGACGCGCAACGGCTTGGTGCCGCGGCTGTTCAAGAAACTGCGCGGCTAATTCCTCTCCCGTTTACGGGAGGGGTTAGGGGAGGGGCCGACCTATACCTCTAAGCGCAACGCCAGCGGACAAGCCCTCCCCCGACCCCTCCCGCAAGCGGGAGGGGAGGAGTTAGAAACTGGCTTCGTCGTAGACCTTCGAGACGTCACCGTTCCACACGCCGTTATAGCGCTCCAGCAGGACTTCGGCGGGCACCTTGCCGCTGCGGACGATCTCGCGCAGCGGGTCGAGGAAGCCCGTCTCGTTGTCACCTGCCCGGTTGAACCGCGCGCGTGCCGACAGGCCGGCGCCGGCGATGTCGAGCACCTGTCCCGCGATATCGCGCAGCTTGCCGCCACCCGCGATCGGCGCGTTCAGCCCGAGCTTCGGCACCGCATCGCGCAACGCCTGGCGTTCGTCGATCGTCCAGTCCTTGACCAGATCCCACGCCGCATCGAGCGCACCCTGATCGTACAGCAACCCGACCCACAGCGCCGGCAGCGCACAGATCCGGTTCCACGGCCCGCCATCGGCACCACGCATCTCGAGGAAGGTCTTCAACCGGACCTCGGGGAAAGCGGTCGACAGATGATCGGTCCAGTCGTCGAGCGTCGGCTTCTCGCCCGGCAAAATGCTCAGTTCGCCCTTCAGGAAGTCGCGGAACGACAGCCCGGCGGCATCGATATACTTGCCCTCGCGGTAGACGAAGTACATCGGCACATCGAGCGCATACTCGGCGTAACGCTCGTAGCCGAAGCCATCCTCGAACACGAACGGCAGCATGCCGGTGCGGTGCGGATCGGTGTCGGACCAGATATGGCTGCGATACGACAGCATGCCGTTGGGCTTGCCTTCGGTGAACGGCGAGTTCGCGAACAGCGCGGTAGCCAGCGGCTGAAGCGCCAGCCCGACGCGGAACTTCTTCACCATGTCCGCCTCGGATGCGTAATCCAGATTCACCTGGATCGTGCAGGTCCGCAGCATCATGTCGAGGCCCATGCTGCCGACGCGCGGCATGTGCCGCAGCATGATCGCATAGCGCCCCTTGGGCATGATCGGCAGTTCCGCGCGCGTCTTGTCCGGCCACATGCCAAGCCCGAGAAAGCCTATCCCGAGCTTCTCGCCCGCGGCCTTCACCTGCTCCAGATGACGCCCGGTTTCGGCGCAGGTCTCGTGGAGCGAATCGAGCGGCGCGCCCGACAGTTCGAACTGGCCGGCGGGCTCCAGGCTGATGCTGCCGTCCGGTCCCGACATGGCGATCGCGTTGCCGCCCTCCATGACCGGCTTCCAGCCATATTGCTCCAACTCGCCGAGCAGCGCGCGGATACCGCTCGGCTCGTCATAGGACGGCGCGTGGTGGTCGCCGTTCGCATAGACGAACTTCTCGTGCTCGGTGCCGATCCGCCACGCGTCCTTCGGCTTTTCGCCGCCCGCGAAGCTGGCGATCAACTGGTCGCGCGACTCGATCGTCGGGCTGGTCTTTTTCGGAGCGGGAATCGTCGTCATCGCCGCGCCTTACGCGCCGATGAACGAGGGTGCTAGAGGGGATTCGGACCAATCGGTAGGTATTGCGCCCCGGTCCCGTTATCTATCCTCGCCGCCCGCCTCGTTGCCGCGCCAATCGCCCGCCGCCGCCATCCACAACGCGACCGCAGCGCCCGCCGCGGTTTCCGCCCGCAGGATGCGCGGCCCCAAACCGATTCCAACCGCTTGCGGATGCGCGCGGATCGCCTCGCGCTCGTCGGAATCGAAGCCACCCTCAGGCCCGATCAGGATCGCCGCCGGGCCGGGCCGCGCCCGCATCGCCTCCAGAGCGGGCGCGCCGCCGGTCTCGTCGGCGAAGAACAGCGCGCGGTCCTCGGGCCAGTCGCGGAGCAGCGCGGGCAGCTTCACCGGCTCGGTCACCTCGGGCAGCGCAGTGCGCCCGCATTGCTCGGCCGCCTCGATCATCTGCGTGCGGAGGCGTTCGGTATTGGGCTTGTCGACGATCGTCCGCCTGGTGACGACGGGCTGCAACCGCGCGACGCCGAGCTCGCATGCCTTCTCCGCCATCCAGTCCACCCGGCCCTTCTTGAGCGGCGCGGCACAGAGCCATAGGTCGGGCACGTCCTCGCGCGGTCGCAGCAATTCGGTGACGTCGAGCACGAGGTCGCGCTTGCCGACGCTCGACGCGACGCCGAGCCATTCACCGGTGCGATCGTCGAACAGCTTCACCGGATCGCCGATCTTCATCCGCATCACGCCGGCGAGATAATGCGCGGCGGGGCCGTCGATGTGGAGCGGCCCGGGCGCGAGGAGGCGATCGACGAAAAGGCGCGGCGTGGATTGCGGCGGCCAGGCGGGAGTTGCGGGCATAACTCGCCTCTAGCAAATCCTCCCCGGCACGGGGAGGGGGACCAGCGCAGCTGGTGGAGGGGGGCTTCCGCGGAAGTAACGGCGGCGTCCGGGGCGTTAATAGAAGCGGCACTTGCGAGGCTCTCCGCTACCAGCGGAACGGTCGCGGTGATCCCCCTCCACCCTTCGCCAAGGCGAACGGTCCCCCTCCCCGTGCCGGGGAGAATTTAGGAGGGGCCTCTTCGGGAAGCGGCGTTCAGCGTTTCCGCCGCGCCCACATCTTCCGCGCAACCACCCACGCAACAACCAAAACTACGACGCCAAGGATCAACACCCCCGCAACCGCGCCGGCGACGCGGAAAATACCCCAGAACAACGCCTCGACGAAGCGGCCGACCGCGACCGAAAGGCCGATCATGCTGGAGGGTCCGAACGCGTCACGCCCCACCGGTACCCGGCAAAGGCTTGCGCGCCAAACCCCGTCTTCCTACGCCTCCGCCATGCAGACCAAGCCGAGCCACGCGGAAATCGTCCCCGACAGCGAACACCGAGGACTGGTCGGCCGCCTCCCGCCCACGCTCCGCGGCTTGGCCCTACTGGCCCGCTTCGACCGCCCGATCGGCTGGTGGCTGCTGTTCTGGCCCGGCGCGTGGGGCGTCGCGCTCGCCGGTGGCGCAGTCGAGCGCTGGGACCTGATCCTATGGCTCCTCCTCGGCAGCATCGCGATGCGCGGCGCCGGCTGCGTCTTCAACGACATCATCGACCGCGATCTCGACGCGCAGGTCGCGCGTACCCGCGCCCGCCCGATCCCCAGCGGGCTCGTTTCGATCAAGCTCGCCTGGGTCTGGCTCGTCGCGCTGTGCCTGATCGGCTTTGCGGTCCTCCTGCAACTCACCTTCTTCGCCGCGATCGTCGCGCTCGCCAGCCTCGCGCCGGTCGCCGCCTACCCCTTCATGAAGCGCATCACCTGGTGGCCGCAGGCGTGGCTCGGCATCGTATTCTCCTGGGCTTTGCTGGTCGGCTGGAGTGACATCGCCGGCGCACTCGATACGCCGATGTGGCTGCTCTACGCCGGCTCGATCGCTTGGGTGATCGGCTACGACACGATCTACGCGCTGCAGGACCGCGAGGACGACGCGATGATCGGCATCCGCTCGTCCGCGCTTCGCATGGGCAGCCACGTAAAGGCGGGCGTCGGCGTCTTCTACATCGCCGCCGTCGCTCTATGGGCCGCAGCCTTCTGGCAAGTCCGCCCCGACCCGCTCGCGATCGTCGCGCTCGTCCCCGTCGCGCTCCACCTCGCGTGGCAGGTCGTCACGCTCAAACCCGACACGCACGAGGGCGCCGGCACCGCAGCACTCGCCCGCTTTCGCGCGAACCGGTTCGCCGGACTGCTGATGTTCCTCGCCTGCGTGGTTGTCGGCACGAGCCTGCATCCTTAAGTCGCTGATATGCTGACCCCAGACCAAGCCCGCGACCGCGCCCACGACATCGTCCAGCGCGCGAGGGCGGCAGGCGCCGACGCCGCCGACGCGGTCTTCGCCGCCGACGCCGCGCTCGACGTGTCGATCCGCCTCGGCAAGCTGGAGGATATCGGCCGCTCCGAAAGCGAGGACCTCGGCCTGCGCGTGTTCGTCGGTCAGCGTTCCGCCAGCGTTTCCACCTCCGACCTGTCGACCGCCGCGATGGATGCGCTCGTCGAACGCGCGGTCGCGATGGCGCGCGAGGCGCCCGAGGATCCCTGGGCCGGTCTCGCCCCTGCCAATCGCCTGCTCCACGGCATCATCCCGATGCTCGGCCTCGACGACGGCGGCGAAGCCAGCCCCGAGCAACTCCGCGACGCCGCACTCGAAGCCGAAGACGCCGCCCGCGCCGTCCCCGGCGTCTCGAACAGCGAAGGCGGCGGCGCTAGCGCTTCGCGCAGCGTCTGGGCGCTCGCCACCAGCCACGGCTTCGCTGGCGCCTATGCCGCGACCGGCTACGGGGTATCGGCCAGCGTCTTGGCAGGCGAGGGCGGCGGCATGCAACGCGATTACGCGCACAGCAGCGCCCGTCTCCGCGCACATCTCGAATCGCCCGAAGCGATCGGCCGCCGCGCCGGCGAACAGGCGGTCGCACGCCTCAACCCCGGTCGCCTCGTCAGCGGGCCCACCACGATCGTCTACGACCGTCGCGTCGGCGGATCGCTGGTCGGCCACATGCTCGGCGCGATCTCCGGTCAGGCGATCACCCGGAAGACCAGCTTCCTGCTCGATTCGCTCGGCAGCCAGGTGTTCGCGCACGGCATCACCATCCGCGACGATCCGCACCGCCCGCACGGCCTGCGATCGCGACCGTTCGACGGCGAGGGACTTCCCGTCTCGCCGAGCGACATCATCGAGGACGGCATGCTCGAACGTTGGCTGCTCGACTCCGCCTCGGCACGCCAGCTCGGCCTCGAGCCGACCGGCCATGCCGCGCGCGGTGTCGGCGGCGGGCCCGGCGTATCGACGAGCAACGTCTTCATGGAGCCGGGCCACATCCCCCTCGAAACGCTGATCGCCGACATCGAGTCGGGCGTCTACATCACCGAACTGATGGGCGGCGGCGCGAACGGCGTGACCGGCGATTACAGCCGTGGCGCGGCGGGTTTCCGGATCGAGAACGGCCAGATCACCACGCCGGTCGCCGAGTTCACGATCGCGGGCAACGTCAAGGATATGTTCCTCGCGATGACGCCCGCCAACGACCTCGAATTCCGCTACGGCGTCAACGTGCCGACGTTGCGCGTGGAGGGCATGACGGTGGCGAGTGGCTGATCCGCACCGCCGCGGGCCGGAACGGTCGCCGGAATGGCTGCGCGCGATGGCCGACGCCGTCGCGAAGATTGCCATGGAGGCCGGCGCGATGGCGCACGACCGCTTCGACACCGATTTCCAGCGCTGGGAAAAGACCCCCGGCAGCCCGGTCTGCGAGCTCGACATCGCGATCGACCGGATGCTCAAGGCGCGGTTGTCGACCCTGCTCCCCGAGGCCGGCTGGCTGTCCGAGGAAACCGCCGACAACGCCGACCGCCTCGCGCACGACCTGCTCTGGGTGGTCGACCCGATCGACGGTACGCGCGATTATATCCGCGCCAGACCCGGCTGGTGCGTCTCGGTCGCGCTGGTCGACCGTGGCAAGCCGGTGATCGGCATCCTCGAAGCGCCGTCCCGCGACGAACGCTGGCATGCGGTCACAGGGCAGGGCGCCACCCGCAACGGCATCCCGCTGAAGGCTGGCGACCGAACCGACTTCCCCGGTAGCCGAACCCCGGTGGACGCCCTCCCCAAAGCCGACCGAGACCTCGTCATGGTCCACAAACCCAACTCGATCGCGCTCCGCATCGCGATGGTCGCCGCCGACGAAGCCGACCTCGTCGCGACGCTGCGCTGGGGCAACGAGTGGGACATCGCCGCCGCAGTGCTGGTTGCAAGCGAAGCGGGGGCAGTGGTGAGCGACGCGCTCGGCGCGCCGTTGGTGTTCAACAAGCCACGGCCGCAGGCGTTTGGTGTGTTGACGTCGGTGCCGGGTATACACGCTTCAGCGGTTGAGCGACTGGCCGAGCGAGCACGTGCTATACTTGCTTGAGGTTCGATCTGGATATCAAACATTCTTCCCTCCCTGGACGAGGCAATAGGAGCTGAATGATTCCAATATCGATTAATGTGCCGATATCTACTGACGCTCGATCATTTCCTGTAAAAAATCGAGCGAGGTATCGCGAGGTGAAATACCTGGAGTAGAATGAATCCAGTCCTCAACTGAATTGCGATCATTTTTAAATACTAAATGAGCGTTCTGCTTGTAAGCCTCGACGATTCGAGGTTTTTCATTGCGATAAAATATCTCATCCTTGGCGTAAATTTGTATGACCTCATTGAGCGCATCTGCTTCCCCGATTGTGACACTGGTCGTGACGAGTGCGGGATCGGACCGATAGCTAGTTGGGCGACAAAATAATACGCTCATCCAAGGCGTGATAGGTACCAGAATTTTGGGAGACGTCAGATGCTCACCCGGCGGGTAAATATTGTGAAAACCCGTTGCCAAACACGAACTCATGTTCGGGTGAAAAAAGCACCAGTACTTTGCCTCGGCCGCTAATTGATCGGACTACGCTGCGCTGCATACGTTGCATATTTGCACCAATTAGAACATTGCGTTCTCGCTCGGGGAGCGGACCGCGCAGACTCTCTGCAAGCGCAACAACACGTTCACGGTGCATGGGGCTACGCACAGCCAGGGACACTATGCAGTCAATTAGCATTTTTAAGCGGGCATTATCGACCGTCTCTGCTTGAATTTTGGTTTTGCGCTCGACCTCGAACGGTGGTCCTGGTCGCTCAAGGCTGTCGAGCCACTGGATCAGACTTGGGAAACTATCGTCAGCTAGTTGAAATTCGCCTTCAAAGTTGTGGTCCCAAGGAGTGGTTTCGCCGGAAGCCCCGAGCTTTATTGAATGGCCGTGACCGATGAGACCAAACCCTTCCGGTTTTCCGCGAAAAGTATCGCCAGATGGGCGTAGTCTAGTCACACCTCCGTCAGCGCCTGCCCAATAGCGAGACAGTCATTCCGGCCACCAATGATGACGCTTTGTTTCAGGATTTTTCAACCTCGAACCACCTGCTTGCCCTTTGTTCGACTGGTTAGGTGAAACTGCAGGCACCGGTTGCAGCGATAGGCCCTGAGCGGCACGCGGCCGGTCTGCGCCACCACCAGCGCGTCGACCTCCGACACGAAGCGCGCCTTGCGGCGGCAGACGCTGAGGCGGGTGCGCTTCACTCTCTCAGTCCTTGTACTTCATCTCCAGGAAGCGGCCGCGGGTGGAGAGGTTGTCGAGGTCGCTCTGTGCCAGGCGCGCGGTCATCTCGCCGATTTCCTGTTCGATCAGCTTCAGCCCGTCGACCAGTTCGGCGTCGGGCGAGCGACCGTTGCGCGGGGTGGTGCGCAACGACGTTGGCACCTTCTCGTAATCCTTGACGAAGGCGGGGAGTTGTTCGCCGATCAGCTTGCGCACGTCGACCGCTTCCTGCGTGTTCGCGTCGAGCGTGGCGAGCTGCGGGGTCAGCGTTTCGAGACGCAGGCCGATCCGGTCGACCAGCGTCATCGCGGGTGCGGGGAGGGCGGGGCGCTGCGCCTCCAGCCAGCGTTCGGTCTGGGCCGGCAGCGCGCGGATATCGACCGCCGCGAGCCGCTCGGGCGTCGGCGCGCGTTCCGCCGGCCAGACCGCGAACAGCACCGTCGCGGCGACCAGCAGCGCCATCACCAGCATCGCGCCGCCGATCCCGAGCGGCACGATCCAGCCGCTCACCATCGCGGCGATCAGGATCGCGACGTCGGCGACCGCGATCCGGGTCAGCCGCTTGCCGATCGCCTGCGTCTGCCTCGCCCGCCCCCGCGTCGGCACGCGCCCGATCACCGTGCCGGTGCGGTCGTCGGAAATGCGCGACCAGGAGGCGCGGGCGCTGGCGATGGCGTCGTCGACTTCGCTCACGAGGGTTACATCGCCTCCAGCTTGAACGGGCTGGCGGAAGGTCCGCCCAACTGCCCCTGCGTCGCGCCTTCAGCGCGCGCGATATAGCCGCGCGACTTGTCGACTTCGTTCGACAGCGCGCCGACGGTGACCTTCATCGAATCGAGCGCCTTCAGCTTGAACACGTCGATCGCATCCATCGTGTCGTAGATATTCTGGAACGCGCGTTGCAGCGTCTCCAGCGGGATCGTCGCCGACGCGGCCTGTTCATGGATCTGCGCGGTCTGCGATTTCAGCAGCTTGCCGGTCGAATCGATGATGTTCGCGGTCGTGGTGTTGAGCGCGGTGATCTGCTCCAGCACGAGCTTCTGGTTGGTCAGCGCCTGCGCCACCGTCACCGCGGTCCGCAGTGCGGAGACGGTCGTGGTCGACGCGCGATCGACGCCCTTCACCAGCTCGACGTTGTTCTTCTTGACCAGATCGAGCGCGAGATAGCCCTGCACGGTCACCGCCATCTGAGTCAGCAGGTCCTGCGTCCGCTGGCGCGTGTAGAACAACGCCGTCTCGCGGATCGCCTTCGCCTTGGCGGGATCGCTGTGGTCGAGGTCGTTGGCGACGTCCTCCAGCTTGGCGTCCATCGTCTTCGACAGATGGATCATCTGCTCGAGCCGGCCCATCGCCGCCCACAAATTGGCACGCTCGGTATCGATCGCGGCATTGTCCATCAGCAGCTCGTCCTTGCCCGAGCCGAGGCTCTTCAGGATCTGCGCGATGTGCGTCTGCGAGGACTTATAGCCGTCGAAATAATTGCGCATCTTGCCACCGAACGGGATGATCCCGAACAGCTTCTGCGGCGCGGTGAGATTACCCTTCTTGCCGGGATCGAGATCCTCGACGACGCGGCGCAGCTCGGCGAGGTCCTTGCCGACGCCGGTCTCCTGATCCATCGCCTTGACCGGGCGATCGAGGAAGCGGTTCGACTGGCCGGCGGCGTCGCGAATTTCCTTCGCGCCCATCGCGGTGATCGCATCGACCCGCTTGCCGAACTCGGGCGAGTTGACGTCCTGCGCGACGAGATCGGTCACGAAGCCCGACACGCGCTCCTCCAGCTGCGACTTCACGCCGGCATCGACGGGCACGAGGCCGGACGCCTTCGCAGCCGCGACCGTGGGCACCGGATCGGGCGGGGTCAGCACCAGGCCCGGCTCTTCCGTCAGCGTGTTCGGGGTCGTCGCCATGCTTGTCTCTCCGTTCGGTGGGGCATCGTGGCTGCAACCCGCCCCGCGTTCAAGTGGCGTATATAGATAATACACTCAGGCTTGCCAACCGCTCTCCTTGAAACCGGGCGGCCGCGTGGACAGCTTGGTCGCGACATCACAGGAGTTCCAGCATGCGCGCCATCGGCTATACCAAGTCGCTCCCGATCGACGATCCGCAGTCGCTCGTCGAATTCGACCTCCCCAAGCCCGAAGCGGCGGGGCGCGACCTGCTGGTCGAGGTGAAGGCGGTGTCGGTCAATCCGGTCGACACCAAGATCCGCCAGCGTCGTGAAGATCCGGACGGCAAGCCGCAGGTGCTGGGTTGGGACGCATCGGGCGTCGTCGTCGCGGTCGGCCCGGACGTGACCGGGTTCAAGATCGGCGACGAGGTTTTCTACGCAGGCGCGATCGACCGACCGGGTACCAATTCGGAGTATCACATCGTCGACGAGCGCATCGTTGGGCACAAGCCGACATCGCTCGACTGGGCGCAGGCGGCGGCGCTGCCGCTGACCTCGGTCACCGCGTGGGAGACGCTGTTCGACCGGCTCGACGTGCGCAAGCCCGTCCCCGGCGCGGCGAACGCGATCCTGATCATCGGCGGGGCAGGCGGGGTCGGCTCGATCACGATCCAGCTCGCGCGGCAGCTCACCGACCTGACCGTGATCGCCACCGCGTCGCGCGACGAGACGCGCGGCTGGGTCGAGGAGCTCGGCGCGCATCACGTGATCGACCACCGCAAGCCGCTCGCCGCGCAGGTCGAGGCGCTCGGGCTCGGCGCGCCGGGGTTCGTGTTCTCGACGACGCATACCGACGAGCATATCGCCGAGATCGGCGAACTGCTGGCGCCGCAGGGCCGGCTGGCGCTGATCGACGATCCGAAGACGCTCGACATCGTGCCGCTCAAGCAGAAGTCGATCTCGGTGCACTGGGAGCTGATGTACACGCGCTCGCTGTTCCAGACGGCGGACATGGGCGAGCAGGGCAAGTTGCTCGACGAGGTCGCGCGGCTGGTCGATGCGGGGACGATCCGGACGACGCTGGCGGAGAATTTCGGGACGATCGACGCGGCGAATTTGCGGCGGGCGCACGAGCGGATCGAGAGCCATACGGCGAAGGGGAAGATCGTGCTGGAAGGGTTCTGAACCATTCCACTCGGCGATGATCGCCACCTACGTTCAAGCCCCCACCCCGGCGAAGGCCGGGGCCCAGTTGGGGGACGTTGCTAACGGATCGCGGCACGTCGTTATTGCCACCTTTCCAACTGGGCCCCGGCCTTCGCCGGGGTGGATAGTGGAGGATGGGACGCTTCAGGTCGCCGCCACCTCACGATCCTCCCCCGCAAGGGGGAGGTGGCAGGCGTCAGCCTGACGGAGGGGGAGGTAGGCGACCACGCCGGATTCGTGTCCTCCCCCTCCGTCCCCTTCGGCGACACCTCCCCCTGGCGGGGGAGGATTGCAATATCCGCTCTGGCGCCCCGGCAAACACACGATACGCTGCGCACCATGCTCCGCCCGCTGATCCTCGCGCTCGCCCTCCTCCCAGCGACAGCCACGAACCGCCCCCCACCAGCCGATCCACTCACCGCGACCATCCACACCGAAGACGCCGACCGCTTCGCCGCGCTCTTCGCCAAGACCAAAGGTAAGCCCACCGCCGCGCAACTCAAGCGCGAGTATCTCGACAAGGGCAGTTTCGGGATCGGCGTCTTCACCCCCGGCCGGATTGTCGACGCGGACACGCTAGCGCACGCCATCGCCGCCAACCCCACCCGCTACGCGCAGGCGATCAAGACCTGCCTCCCCGCCGCCAAGGCCGCGACCGCCGATCTCCGCGCGATCTATCTCGGCCTTCACGGCGCACTCCCCGACGTGAAGCTCCCGCAGGTCTATATAGTCTTCGGCGCGAACACGTCCGGCGGCACCGCCAAGCCCGGCGCGCAGGTACTCGGGCTCGAAGTACTGTGCCGCATGTCGCCGACGCCCGAGAAACTGCGCCAGACGCTCCGCCATTTCTTCGCACACGAGACGGTGCATTCCTTCCAGCAGGACGCCGGCATGACGCTCGCCCGCGACCCGCTGCTCACCGCGATCCTGGTCGAGGGCGCCGCCGACTTCATCGCTGGGCTCGTCACCGGCGAGGAGCCCGACGCCGCCCGCGCCGCCTGGGCCACGCCGCGCGAGGCCGAACTCTGGCGCCAGATGCAGGCCGACGTCGCGCTCACCCACAAGCTCACCGACAAGGACGATCCCGAGGAGGGCTCGCCCGAGGCCAAGGCGTACGCGCGCTGGATCGGCAACTACTCCACGCCGCCCGCCGGCTGGCCGCCCGAACTCGGCTATTGGATGGGGCTGCGGATCTGGCAGCGTTACTACGCGGCCGCGCCTGACAAGCACGCCGCGCTGAGGGCAATGCTGGCGGTCCGCGATCCCCGTGCTATTCTCGCCGCCGGAACATACAAGCGCCGTGCTCCGTCATCCTGACGAAAGTCAGGATCCAGAGTAACAAGATGCTGTCCTTCATGGCTCTGGATCCTGACTTTCGTCAGGATGACGGCAACGCTCGTGAGTCCCCAAATACCGCCCGGTCTTCCCGCGGCGCAACAATTACGCTATGGCGCGCGCCAACCCCGTTCCTCGATCAAGAGAATACATTCATGAGCCTCCGCAACGTGGCGATCATTGCGCACGTCGATCACGGCAAGACGACGCTGGTCGACCAGCTCTTCCGCCAGTCCGGCACCTTCCGCGACAACCAGCGCGTCGAAGAGCGCGCAATGGATTCGAACGACCTCGAAAAAGAGCGTGGCATCACCATTCTCGCCAAGCCGACCTCGGTCGACTGGACCCCTCCCGGCGAGTCCGAGAGCATCCGCATCAACATCGTCGACACGCCCGGCCACGCCGATTTCGGCGGCGAAGTCGAGCGCATCCTGTCGATGGTCGACGGCGTCGTCCTGCTGGTCGATTCGTCGGAAGGCGCGATGCCGCAGACCAAGTTCGTCACCGGCAAGGCGCTGGCGCTCGGCCTGAAGCCGATCGTCGTCGTCAACAAGGTCGATCGCAACGACGCGCGCATCCAGGAAGTGCTCGACGAAGTGTTCGACCTGTTCGTGTCGCTCGACGCGAACGACGACCAGCTCGACTTCCCCGTGCTCTACGCATCGGGTCGCAACGGCTATGCCTCGACCGACATGGACGCGCGCGAAGGCACGCTGATTCCGATGTTCGAGACGATCGTGAAGCATGTGCCCCCGCCCGCCGTGGAAGTCGCCGGCGTGCCGTTCACCTTCCTCGTCACGCTGCTCGACCGCGATCCGTTCCTCGGCCGCGTCCTCACCGGTCGCGTCAATTCGGGTACCGTGAAGACCAACCAGGCGATCCACGCGCTCGATAACGACGGCAAGATCATCGAGACCGGTCGTGCGTCCAAGATCATGTCGTTCCGTGGTCTCGAGCGCGTTCCCGTTGACGAAGCCAAGGCTGGCGACATCATCTCGCTGGCAGGTCTCTCGGTCGCCACGGTTGCCGACACGATCGCCGACATCACGGTGACCGAGCCGCTGCACGCGCAGCCGATCGATCCCCCCACGCTGTCGATGCGTTTTGCCGTCAACGATTCGCCGATGGCGGGCCGCGAGGGCAGCAAGGTGACGAGCCGCATGATCCGCGAGCGCCTGTTCCGCGAAGCCGAGTCGAACGTCGCCGTGAAGGTGACCGAGGCGGCTGACAAGGACAGCTTCGAAGTCGCCGGCCGCGGCGAGCTTCAGCTGGGCGTGCTGATCGAGACGATGCGCCGCGAAGGCTTCGAGCTGGGCATTTCGCGTCCGCGCGTGCTGTTCGGCGAGGACGAGAACGGCAAGAAGACCGAGCCGTACGAGACCGTCATCATCGACGTCGACGAGGAGCATTCGGGCACCGTCGTCGAGAAGATGAACACGCGTAAGGCCGAGCTGACCGACATGCGTCCGTCGACCGGCGGCAAGACCCGCATCACCTTCTCGGCACCGAGCCGTGGGATGATCGGCTATCATGGCGAATTCCTGTCCGACACGCGCGGCACGGGGATCATGAACCGGCTGTTCGAGAAGTACGGGCCGCACAAGGGCGCGATCGAGGGCCGCAAGAACGGCGTGCTGATCTCGAACGGTTCGGGCGAGGCGAACAACTACGCACTGGGCCCGCTCGAAGAGCGCGGCATCCTGTTCGTGGGCCACGGCGAGGCGCTCTATGAGGGCATGATCGTCGGCGAGAACGCCAAGCCGGACGACCTCGAGGTCAACCCGATGAAGACCAAGGCGCTGACCAACTTCCGCGCCTCGGGTGGCAAGGACGACCAGGTCCGCCTGTCCCCGCCGAAGCGCGCGACGCTGGAGCAGGCGATCGCGTACATCGACGACGACGAGATGGTCGAAGTCACACCGAAGTCGATCCGCCTGCGCAAGCGCTTCCTGGACGCCAACGAGCGCAAGCGGGCTAGCCGGGCTAAGCAGAGCGCGTAAGCCTGGCACGGCGAAGCCGGCCAAGCTTACAAGCTCGGCCGGCCTCGCTCAGGCGAGGTCCGACGACGCGGCTTTGCCGTGTCGCGCTGGACCAGAAATGCAGAAGGGTCGGGGGGAAACCTCCGGCCCTTTTTGTTTGTGCGAGAAAGCCGAAAGGCAGCATTCACGCTGGCGGCAACGCGAGCGGGCAGGACCAAACCGACGCACCTCCCCGGCGAAGGCCGGGGCCCAGGTGGAAAGGTCACAGTAACTCGGCGCTGCCCTTCTTCAGCGAGGTCCCCCAACTGGACCCCGGCCTCCGCCGGGGAGGTTCCTGCTGCTAGGACTTTAGGCTGTTCCCAAATCCCCTCCCAAAGGGAGAGGAAGAGACGAAGGCGGCGAAGGTGAGGGCACGGTGCGCTACCGTCCGAAACCGCCCACCCTCAGGCAGCAGTAATCCGCCCGCCCCGCGCCAACATCTCGCCACTCGTAACGATCACCCGATCGCCAAGCTTAACCTGCTCGAAGATCAGCTTCGCAAACGCAGTCGGCACCCCCACGCACCCGTGCGTGGCATATTTCCCATCCATCAGCTTACTGCCGTGGATCGAGACGCCGTCGTTGGTCAGCCGCAGCATGTACGGCATCGGCGCCCCGTAAAGGTTCGACACATGATGCGCGTCCTTCTGCGTGATCTTGAACACGCCTAGCGGTGTCGGTTTCTCGTCAGCACCATAAATCACCGCAGCCGTCCCGATCTCGTATCCCGCGCGAAAAATCGACAAGGTTTGCGCGACGAGGTCGACGGTAATCACGATAGGTCCCTCGGGCACGCCCTCAGTATCCCAGTAATAGGCGCCGTGACGGAGCGGCTCAGGCACGTCCAGTACGCGCTTGACGACATACCCCTCGGCAGAGTCCGGCGCTGCGCTCGCCAGCGGCGGCGCTGGTACGGGCTTCGACGCTACGGCCACGGGTTTGGCGACCGGCGTCGGTTCTGTTGCGCGCACGCGAACGGGCGATCCGGATAACGCTAGCCCGCCGATCAGCACGGCACTGCCACCCAAAACGGCAAAGGCTATCGCTTGCATCGGCATGATCGTACGCATTCCGCCACCCTATCGCATATTCGTAAACGAAGCCCAGCGTCGCGGCACAACGCCGAGTCCCCTCGCGGGACCGACTGCAGCAGAAGCGGGCAGCTATACCGTGGGTTAACAAGCCGTTCCGAACCAGTTCAGGCCGAATCGCCTAAATCCTGAAACACGGTCGGACACTTATGCGTTTGTCCCAAGCGGACCGGGCGTAACTAGTAACGGAGTTCGGAAGAGATGAACGGATTTTTCAAGAAAGCAGGCCTCGGCGTAACACTCGCCGCAACGGCTCTGACGGCAGCAGCACCAGCCGACGCGCAGCGTTGGGGACGCGGCGGCTATGGGCGCGGCTACGGCGGCGGCTGGCACGGTCATCGTGGCGGCGGCAATGCGGCCGGCGCAGCGGTGCTTGGCGGCATCCTCGGCCTCGGCGTCGGCGCAGCGATCGCCAGCAGCAACAACCGCAATCGGTACTATGACCGCGGCTACTACAACGGCGGCTATTACGCACAGCCACCGGTGGCCTATTACAGCCCGCCGGTCCGTACCTACTACCGCGAGGATTACCGCCCGCGGTGCTGGAACGAGTGGCGCGTCGACCCCTATTACGGCGACCGGGTCTCGGTGCAGGTCTGCAGCTGACTTGATCGAATGATTGCATGGAGGCGTCGGGAGCAATCCCGGCGCCTCTTTTGCGTCCGGTGCCTTTTTTCTGGCGCGCGCCCGGTGCTTGCCGCTAGACGCGCGACCATGACCGATACGCCCCACACCCCCGAGACCGAAGCCGCCGCCACCCCGGCCGCAACCGGCGACACGCCCCCCGATCGCCTGTCGATCAACCAGCGCAGCCCGTTCTTCCAGCAGGACCTGCTCGAACGCGGCATCGGCATCCGCTTCAAGGACAAGGTGCGCCACGACGTCGAGGAATATTGCATCTCGGAAGGCTGGATCCGAGTCGCGCTCGGCAAGAAGGTCGACCGCAACGGCAACGCGCTGACGCTGAAGCTGGTCGGCCCGGTCGAGGCCTGGTTTGAACGTCCAGCGGCGGGCGCGGACACCGACGAGGGCTAAGCCTGAAGAGCTCGGAGCCTATTCTCTGAGCGGAAAGAAGAATGTTTCCCCGCGAAGGCGGGGACCCAGACTGGGCTCCCGCCTTCGCGGGAGAACATGGAAGCGCGGACCATTGCTGCAAGACAGCCGCAACCCAAAGTCCGTCACCCCAGCGAAAGCTGGGGTATCCCGCTTGGCGGATGCTGTAACCCGAACCGGGAGATCCCGGCTTTCGCTGGGAAGACCGCGAGGGGCGAGGGACGTTACGCGGGGCGGGGGGCCTTAAGCCTCCACGCCCTCCAGCGCCTCACTAGCCTCCAGCCACTTCGCCTCGCTAGCCTCAAGCTTCGCATGCACCTCGGCGCGACGCTTGCTTAGATCCCCCATCGACATCCGCGAGAACCGCGGCTCCGCGTTCGCCGGATCCACCATCGCGCGATCCAGAGCATTCCGCTCCTTGGTGAACTTCGCGGTCTGCTCCTCGATCTCGCGCAAGGCCTTCCGCAGAGCCGCGTCGTTGCTCTTCGCCTCGGCCGCAGCCTTCTTGCCCGCCTTCTTGTCGGCCTTCGACGCGGCATCGCCCTTGCCGCCATCGCCCTTCAGGACGAACGCGATATAGTCGTCGAGGCTGCCGTCGAACTCCTTCGCGGTCCCGTCGTCGACCAGCACCAGGCGATCCGCGGTCAGCTCGAGCATGTGCCGATCATGGCTGACCAGCACCACGGCGCCGGTATACGCGTTGAGTGCCTGCACCAGCGCCTCACGCGCATCGACGTCCAGATGGTTGGTAGGCTCATCGAGGATCAGCAGATGCGGCGCATCGCGCGTGATCAGCGCCAGCGCCAGACGCGCCCGCTCGCCACCCGACAGCTTGCCGACGCGGGTCGTCGCCTTGTCGCCCGAGAAGCCGAACCGCCCCAACTGAGCCCGCACGGCCGCCGGCGTTGCGCCCTTCATCAGATGCGACATATGCTCGATCGGCGAATCGGTCGGATCGAGTTCCTCGACCTGATACTGGGTGAAGTATCCCACCTTCATCTTGCCCGACGACGACATCTCGCCGTCCATCGGCGTCAGCTGCGCCGCCAGCAGCCGCGCGAGCGTGGTCTTGCCGTTGCCGTTGCGCCCGAGCAGCGCGACCCGGTCGTCGGGATCGAGCCGCATGTTGAGCCGCTTCAGGATCGGCACGTCGGCATAGCCCACGGTAGCCATGTCGAGCGTGATCAAAGGCGGGCGCAGCTCGGTCGGGCTGGGAAAGCCGAACGACAGCGTCGGATCGTTGTAGCTCTCGGCGATCGGCTGCATCTTCGACAGCATCTTCTGTCGCGACTGCGCCTGCTTCGCGGTCGAGGCGCGCGCGGAGTTCTTCGCGATATATTCCTGCAGCTTCTCGCGCTGCACCGCCTGGTTGGCGCGCGCCGCCTCGATCTGCGCGAGCCGCTCCGCACGCTGGCGCTCGAACGCGTCGTAGCCGCCCGGATACAGCGTGATCTTGCCGCCCTGCAGATGCAGGATGTGATCGACCACGTTGTTGAGGAAATCGCGCTCGTGGCTGACCACCACGATCGTCGCCTTGTAGCCCTTGAGGAAGTCCTCCAGCCACATCACCGCTTCCAGATCGAGATGGTTCGAAGGCTCGTCGAGCAGCAGCAGGTCCGGCTGCGAGAACAGCAGAGCGGCGAGTGCCACGCGCATCTTCCAGCCACCCGAAAAGCTGTCGAGCGTGCGCGCCTGCATGTCCTCGTCGAACCCGAGCCCGAGCAGGATCTGCGCGGCGCGGGCGGGCGCGGTATAGGCGTCGATCGCGATCAGCCGCTCGTACACGTCCCCGAGCCGGTCGGGATCCTCACTCGTCTCGCTCTCGATCATCAGCGCGGCGCGCTCCAGATCGGCTTCGAGCACGGTCTCGAACGGGGTCTTCACGCCGTGCGGCGCTTCCTGCGCGAGGTAGCCGATGCGGGCGCCCTTCGGCATGTCGGCCGAACCGTCGTCCGGCTCGAGCTGTCCTGCGATCACGCGCACCATCGTCGACTTGCCCGCGCCGTTGCGCCCGATCAGCCCGACGCGCGAGCCCGGCGGCAACGCGGCGGTGGCGCCATCGAGGATAACGCGTCCGCCCAGGCGCACCGTGATATTGTTCAGGTTCAGCATGCGCGTGCCGTTAGCAGATGCAGCATGGTTTTGCGAGGGGAGGGGGAAGGGGGGAGTTTGCCGCCCGGTCCCTAGTCGATGCGCTCTCGATCCTCCTCCGCCAGGGGCAGGTGGCGCCGAAGGCGACGGAGGGGGAGGACCACGCAACAGACGTTTCGCATGCCTCCCCCTCCGTCTGGCAAGCGCCAGCCACCTCCCCCTTGCGGGGGAGGATCAGATTGCCGATCCGTCCTCGATATAGGCCACCACCCCGGCGAAGGCCGGGGCCCAGTTGGAAAGGTGGTCGTAACGAAGCGCGGTTCGCAGTCAATATCGTCCCCCAACTGGGCCCCGGCCTTCGCCGGGGTGGTGCAGGTATTGGAACAGGGAGTCTCTAAAACTCCCTCCCCTTCAGGGGAGGGCTGGGGTGGGGCTCGTCCGCGAACGTGTCGCTTGGGGCAGTGCCCCACCCCAATTCTCCCCTGAAGGGGAGGGAGCTATCAGGTTTCGTCCGACACTACCGCGTCGGCCGCGTTGCCGCTGCCGATCATCGCAGCCGCCCGCCCACCAACGTGAACCCGCACCCCAGAAACCAACCGCGTCTGCACAATCGCCGCACCCGCAATCGTCGAACTAGAACGCAACACCCCCCGGTGCACCGTCACCCCATGCGGCGCATCGGCCGGCTCCGCACCCGAGTCCGCAACGTCGTCCCGATTGCCATAATGCACCGAAACGCCAGCAACCTGCGCCGCCACCGCCGCCACGCCACCACCGCTCGCCAAACCAACACCCCGAACTCCAGGCTCCACCCCAGCATAAGTCTGCCGAAACGTCAGCGCCCGTTCCAACGCCCCCTGCCAACGATAGAACACATGCGCCCCAACCGTCGTGATCCGGGCAAGGCTCGACGCCCACCACGGCAAAATGCTCGTCGTATGAAACGATGTAGCCGCCCCGACCGGCGCATATACGCTCCCCCCAAGCGCCGCCGTCGCAACCTCCCGCGCGCGATCCCAAGCCCCCGGCTCGCGCGCCCGGTTCATCGAGCCGTCGCAGGTAAAGCTGAACTGGCACCCGGTCCGCCGCTCGGCCCCCTGGTACACGACCCCGCAAACACTGTTCGGAAAGGCCCGATCGCGCACACGGTTCAACACCACCTGCGCCACGGCCCGCTGCCCATCCTCCGACTGCGACCGTGCTTCGTAATACACTGCCGCCGTTAGGCAGTCGGCGGCTCGGCTAGCATCATCAACGGAGTTCGAAGTCAGAAACGGCGGAGCAACGAACGGCGCCGCAGCCGCAAACGGCGCATCTGGTGCGGCCATCGCGATCTTCGCCGAAATGTCGTCGGGCACATGCAACGCCATCCGGCTCAGCAAGGCGCGCGAGTTCCGCTCCGGCTGGACCCGGGCGATCGCCGCCGGCCGATCCGCCGGCACGCACGACGTCGCCATCACCAACGCGGGCAGGCTGATCAGCGCATGCGGATAAAGGCCGTAACCCGACGTCTTCATCCCCCCGCTCTAGGCCGCGGGGTTTAGGGACTGGTTAATGGGGTGCGGGAACGAGGGAAGCGCTCGCTAACGGAGCGCACCCCGTCATCCTGACGAAAGTCGGGACCTCGATCGGCAAGGACGGATGTGGAAGAGCACGCCCCCGAAAGCTCGCCCCAACCACACCCCCCCCCGCGTCCGTCATCCTGACGAAAGTCAGGATCCAGGGTAACAAGCGTTGCCCTCAATGACTCTGGATCCTGACTTTCGTCAGGATGACGGGGAGGGCGCGAGAATAAGGGGAAGGGTCCCCTACCTCAGTGGACGAACCGCGCCACAACATCACGATACGACCGCGAAACCTTCACGCTCGCACCTGAATTCAGCACCAGGAAACACTCGCCATTGGTATGCGGCTTGACCTGCTTCACCAGATCCAAATTCACGATCGTCGACCGGTGCACCCGCTGGAATCGCCGCGGATCAAGCCGCTTCTCCAGATCCTTCATAGTCTCGCGCAAAATCAGCGTATTATCGCCGGTATATATGCACATGTAATCGCCGGCCGCATCGATCCGCTCGATCGTATCGACATCGACGCGGAAGATCTGCCCGCGATCCTTGATGTTGATGAGCTTCTCGAACCGGTTCGCCGACACGGCGTCCCCATCCGGCATGTCCGCCGCCGCATCCGGCGCGACATCGGCAAGCACTTCGCGCAACCGATCGACCTCCTCGACGCCGCGCTTCTCCGACAGACGCTGCCGAACCCGCTCGATCGTATCCGCCAGCCGCGATTCCTCGACCGGCTTCATCAGGTAATCGACCGCTTGAGCCTCGAACGCGCGCAAGGCGTGATCGGAATAGGCAGTGACGAACACGAACAGCGGTGGCTCGACCTCCATCAGCCCCTGCACGACGGAGAACCCGTCGAACCCCGGCATCTGGATGTCGAGGAAGACCAGATCGGGCTTGTGCGTCTTGATCGCGCGAATCGCCTCGCGGCCGTTCGAGCATTTTTCGATGATCTCGACGTCTTCATGGGCCTGGAGTCGGAGTTCCAGCCCCTGGATCGCCAGCGGCTCGTCGTCGACGAGAATGGTACGGATGGTCATGCGGCCTCTCTGTTCACGTCTTCAAGCTGATACGGAATCTCGATCTCGACCGAGAAGCCGCCAGCGGGCGTGGAGCGGGTTTCGAAACGGTGGTCGGGCCCATATGCCTGAGCCAACCTGTCTCTAATATTAGCGAGCCCCACGCCTGTCGAATGGCTTGAACCGATCCGGCCCTCGATCAAGCCCGGACCGGTATCGGATACGGCGATCTGCACGCGTTCCCCGGCGAGCCGCACTTCGACGCAGATTTCGGCGCCTTCCTCCTGCGGGGTGACGGCATATTTGATCGCGTTTTCGACCAGCGGTTGCAGCAGCAGCGACGGCAAACGGGCCCGTTCGGCGCGCGGATCGATGTCGAATTTCGGCCGCATCCGATCCTCGAAGCGCATCTTCTCGATCTCCAGATACAGCTTCAGCTGATCCACCTCCTGCGCGACGGTGACGTGCGCGGTCGGCTCGTTCGCCAGCGTATAGCGCAGGAACGACGACAACCGGCTGAGCATCGCGTTCGCCCGCTCGGTCTGCTTGAGCAGCACCAGCGTCGAGATCGAGTTTAGCGTGTTGAACAGGAAATGCGGGTTGAGCTGATACCGCAGCATCGCCAGTTGCGCCGACGATGCCTGGTTCTCGAGATGCTCCATCTGGTCGATTTGCTGCTCGACGATCAGGTAGAAATTGATCCCGAAATACAGCGCCGACCAGCCGAACAACACCGTGAAGGTAACGTACACCGAGCCCAGCAGCCGCGTCAGCGTAACGCCTGGCGTCGCGGTCGCGATGAACGAGAAGGTGAACGCGTCGAGCACCGCATACAGGAACGTCGCCGCGGCCAGCGTCGCAATCGTCAGGAAGATTCCGACCAGCCGGTTCATCTGCCGATACTGGCCGTACATCGTCGAGAGCAGCAGCGTGATGCAGTAGCCTACGATCGCCTCGACGATCACCGGGATCACCCCGTCGAGCGACAGCCCGTTCGAGATCGACACCACCCCGCGCAGCAACAGATACCCGCTCCAGCCAACCGCCTGGAGGATCCAGAACGCGCGCGCCTTGTTCTCGAAGAACGGTCGCGCGGTGAAGGGCAGCCGCCGGGTTTGGCCGGGGGACGGGGCGGAGGAAATAGCCATTGGCCCGCGGTCTTACACGCGGCGCAACGGACACGCAAAACCCGTGAGCCGCGTATCTTTAGTGATGCTGTAACGAAAAGGGCCGCCGCTCCCCTAGAGGAACGGCGGCCCGGTTCGACCGATTACGTCAAGCGTAGCTTAGAAGGTAAAGCGTGCGCCGATACGGATCAGGTACAGCGAACCGTTGAATACCGGCGCGCGAGCCGTCGCCGGCTCAATGAACGACGAGTAGCGATACTGCGTGCACGTCTGGTTTGCGGCAGTGTTGACGACGCCCGGAGCGCCGGTCGCGGTTGCGACAGCAAGGCACTGAACCTGAACGACCGACGCGGTCGACGGGAAGGCGAGCTGACGCAGACCGCCCCACTTGCTGTTGAGCAGGTTCGGAAGGTTCTCGATATCGCCGAAGATCGTCACGCGCGATCCGCCGATGAAGGTCGGAACCTGCTGTTCGAGATGGAGATCGATACGCGTGAAGGCACGGCTGCGGGCGATGTTGCGGCCTGCGATCTTGCCGCGATAGTCCTTCAGCTCGGTTTTGTTGATCAGGTTATCGAGCGCAGTCTGCGTTCCCGGCGTGTCGTAGCTGACGAGCGGATCGTTTGCGCCGGTCGGCACGTACAGCAGGTAGCGACCGTTGTTCGACAGCGTGCCGAACACCGGGCTGCGGTTGCTGGTACCGCCACTCTGGTCGATCATCGTGAAGCTGTAGTTACGGCCTGCGCGCGTCTCGCCGAACAGCTGGATCGCGGTACGATAGTCGCCGAAGAACGCATGATCGAAGCCGATGTTGTACTTGAATGCCCACCGTGTTTCGTCGTTCGACCGGCCATACGCCGCGAAGTTCGGATCGACCATCGCCGCGTTGCCATAGTTGGACAGTGCGGTCGACGACGTGGCCGGCGTTGCATCCTTCACGTCCTGCCACGTGTAGCTGCCGCCGAGCGACAGACCCCAGTCGAACGTCTTGGAGGCACGGACATCCCACACATGACCGCGGCCGCGGTTGGTATTCCCCAGCACGATATCCGTGTTCGGATCGGTAACACTGATGCCGCCGGCGTTGGTCCGTGCGGCATAGCGTGGGCGGCCATCGGGCAGGCGTCCGATCACCACCGAGCGGGCGTCGCTGAACTGAACCTGCTGGATGACCTTGGAATAGATATAGTCGGCGCCGAACTCGATGCCGAACAGGTCATAATCGGCGGAGAAGGTCGCCTTCAACGTCGACGGGATGTCGAAGCTCGGATCGATCGCATTGACCGGCGCGGTGCTGAGCGAGCCCGTGTTGGTCGACAGATAGTTTGCGAGTGCCGCCGGAATGGCGGCACCATTGACGTTGTTGAGCGCGGCATCGCCGACGGCGACCGGCTGGTTATAGGCCGACGCGCCGCTGGTGATCCGGTTGACGGTCACCGAGTTGGTGACCACGCCGGTGTTCGAGAAGCTGTTCGACAGGTACACGTCGGGTGCGCCGCCAGCGAAGATGCCGGCACCGCCGCGCAGCTTCAGGCGCGCGACCGGCGGCTTGAAGTCGAAGCTGATGCGCGGCTGGAACGCGCCCAGACCCTTGAAGTTCTTGGTGTTCGCAAAACCGACGCGGTTCTGGAAGTTGGCGTTGTACGGGATGCGGCTCTGCATGTCGTACAGGTCGTAGCGTGCGCCGTAGGTCAGGTTCAGCGTATCGCTGACGCGCCAGCTGTCCTGTGCGCCGAAGGTATATTGCTGATACCCAAAGTCTGCCGCTGCATCGTCCGTGTTGAGCGAGACGGCGTCCTGGTAGGTCACCTGGTTAGCGCGCCGCGCCTGGAAATCGGCAAGCGAGTCGAAATAATACGAGCCGGCGGAATTCTGAAGGAACAGGTTCTTGATCGTCACGCGCGAGAATTCGCCGAGCAGGCGAATGCTGTGGTCGCCGACCGTGACGTTGGCCAACGCCGATCCGCCGAACGTTTCCGTGGCGAAGGTGTTCGACTGGCTGGAAGCGTCCGGCCCGAATGCGATGACCGGGGTGCCGGTGCTGCACGACTGAGCCTGGCCGCCGGTGCCGACCGAGGTCGGATCGAGGCAGACGCGGAACTGGGCGAAATCGTTGCCGCGCAGCGGATCGCGGGTGCGGGTGTACTTCTTGTACGTGCCGCGGACTTCGGTCGAGAACGTGTCGGACCAATCCGAGTTCAGCTGTGCGATGCCGGCGCGGAGCAGTTCACCCAGCTTGTAGCCGTTGGAGTCGAGCGAGAAGCCCGGCGACGCGGCCGACTGCGAGTTGCTGCCGCTGACGACGAACGAGTCGAACGCGTTGACGTAGGACAATGCGAGCTTCTGGCCATCGGTGATGTTCCAGTCGAGCTTGCCGACGATCTTCTCGTCCTTCTGCTGCGCGATCGAGAGGATCTCGCCCGCGTCATAGCCATAGACCGACTGAGCGATGGCGGCGACGTTGTCGACCTGGGCGGTCGTCAGGAAGTTACCCGTGCCGAACGGCACCTGCGACGGCGATGCGATCGTCAGCGGGCGGGCTTCGGTGTTGCGCTCGGCCGAGACCATGAAGAACAGCTTGTCCTTGATGATCGGGCCCGACAACGTCGCGCCATAGGTTTCCGACTTGAAGTTCGTGTCGGGGCGCGTGAACGAGCCGATCTTTTTGCCGTACAGGCCGTCGGTGTTCTGCGAGTAGAAGCCGGTGCCGTGGAAATCGTTGGTGCCCGACGCAAGCGTCGCGTCGATCGCGCCGCCCTGGAAATTGCCCTGGCGGAAATCATACGGTGCGATCGAGACCGACACCTGCGCGATGGCGTCGAAGGGGATCGGACCGCGCGCGGTAGGGCTGGCATCGGGGTTCAGGCCAAAATTGTCGCTGACCGACACGCCGTTGATCGAGAAGCGGTTGAAGCGCGGGTTGCTGCCGGCGAACGACACGGCGCGGTTGTTCGACAGATCGAGCGTGGCGAACGGATCGCGGCGCTGGATGTCGCGAATGTCGCGGTTGACCGAGGCGACCTTGCTGATGTCGCGTGCACTCAGCACGGTCTGCGGGCCATCCGACGACGTCCCGGCGCCACGGATCGACGATGCGGTGACGACGATCTCGTCACTGGATGCGGTGCCCCCTGCGGCCAGTTCGATCGGCAAATCGAACGGCTGGCCGATGACGGTGAAGATGTCGGTGACGCTGGTGCTGCCCTGCGCCGACGCGATGTCGACGGTGAACGGGCCGCCGGCGCGCAGGCCGGTGACGATGAACGTCCCGCTCGCATCGGTCGTCGCGGTCGAGCGCGTGCCTGACGGGACGTTGGTGATGACCACCGTGGCGCCGTTGACGGGTACGCCGGCAGACTGGACCGAACCGCGGATCGTCGCCGTCGTGTCCTGCGCCATGGCGGCGGCAGGTGCGACGAGCGCAACGACTGCCACACCCAGGAAAAGGTTGTTCCGCATCAGTAATTACCCCTTTGAGAGCCCGCGGCTCCGAATTTCGCGACTTCATGTCGTGTTAATCCGGCCCTGCACTTCGAATATTTCGGATATGTGACATTGGCGAGTCGGGAAGTGTCATGGACACACTCGGTCATACCGCGTTGCAAAAAAGCCACGCAGTGGAACCGTTTCGGCCAGGATGGAACCGCCGACCAGCAGTGTCGCGCGCCTCAGCTGGCGGCGACGATCTCCGCCCATTCGGCTTCTGTGATGACGCGGATGCCTAGGTCTGTGGCTTTCTTCAGCTTGGAGCCCGCCCCCGGACCCGCGATCACGAGGCCGGTCTTGCTCGACACCGACGCCGCGACTCGCGCGCCGAGCGCTTCCGCCTGCGCCTTCGCCTCGTCGCGACTGAGCGTCTCGAGGCTGCCGGTGAAGACCAGGATCTGGCCGGTGACCGGCGATTCGCGCGTCTCGTGGACGACGTCTGCGGGCTTCACTTCGCGCAACAGGTCGAACACCACGTGGCGATTATGCGGCTCGGCGCAGAAGCCGACCAACGCGCTCGCGACCTCGGGGCCGATGCCGGCGGTTTCGATCGCGCCGACCAGCAGCTTATCGCGGCGGAGCACGAACTTCCGCTCGGGTTCGCCGATCACCGGCTCGATTTGGCTGCGCAGGAATACCGCGTGCCGCAGCACCGCGCCGAGTGCTTTCGCCGACACATAGCGTCGTGCGAGGTCACGCGCGGTAATCTCGCCGACATGGCGGATGCCGAGCGAGAACAGGAAGCGGTCGAGCGGGATCGTCCGCTTGGTCTCGATCGCCGCGATGACCTTCGCCGCCCACACGCGCCCGTCTTTCTTCCTCGCCGCTAGCTGTTCCTCGGTCAGGCGGAAGATGTCGGCGGGCGATTCGATCAGGCCGTCGCGGAAGAACGCTTCGATCAGCGTCTGGCCGAGCCCGCCGATGTCGAACGCATGGCGCGAGGCGAAGTGGATAAGCCGTTCGACCCGCTGCGCCGGGCAGATCAGCCCGCCGGTGCAGCGATAGACGACCTCGCCCTCCTCGCGCTCGGCGGCAGACCCGCATTCTGGGCAGACATGCGGGAAGACATACGCCTCGCGCTCGGCGTCGGGCGTCAAATTTTCGACGATCTGTGGGATGACGTCGCCGGCGCGCTGGACGAGCACGCGGTCGCCAGGCCGAACGCCGAGTCGCTCGATCTCGTCGGCATTGTGGAGGGTCGCGTTAGTTACGACGACGCCGCCGACCGTCACGGGAGAGAGGCGCGCAACGGGGGTCATCGCGCCGGTGCGGCCGACCTGGATGTCGATCCGCTCGAGCAAGGTCTGCGCACGCTCGGCGGGGAATTTGTGCGCGATCGCCCAGCGTGGGGCTTTGGCGACCTGACCCAGCCGCGCCTGCCAGTCGAGCCGGTCGACCTTGTAGACCACGCCGTCGATATCGAACGGCAGGTCGGCGCGCTCGGCTTCGATTTTCCGGTAGACGTCGAGCGCCGCTGCCACTCCTTCGACCCGTGCGAACCCGTCGGCGATCGGAAAGCCCCAGTTGCGCAAGGTGTCGACCACCTCGGCCTGGGTATCACCCGGCACAACGCTGGCTTCGCCCCAGCCGTGCGCGAGGAACCGGAGCGTCCGGCTCGCGGTGACGCTCGCGTCCTTCTGGCGCAGCGATCCGGCGGCGGCATTGCGCGGATTGGCGAACTGCCTCGCGTCCTTGCCGGTCTCCTCCGCCTCGGCGAGCAGGCGCGCGTTGAGCGCAGCGAAATCGTCCTTCGCCATATACACCTCGCCGCGAACCTCGAAGATTGCGGGCGCTTCACCTTTCAACTGTTGGGGGATGTCGCCGATCGTACGGACGTTCGCCGTCACGTCCTCGCCGACCTGCCCGTCGCCCCGCGTCAACGCCTGCACGAGGCGCCCCTCTTCATACCGCAGGGAACACGACAGCCCGTCGATCTTCGGCTCTGCGGTCAGCGCGACCGTCGCGTCGTCCGCGAGCTTCAGGAACCGGCGCACGCGCGCGACGAACTCCTCGACCTCCTCGTCGGCGAACGCGTTGTCGAGGCTCATCATCGCCTTGGCATGCGCGACCTTCGCCAGATGCCCCGCCGGCGCCGCCCCCACCGTCCGGCTCGGGGAATCGCTCCGCACGGCGCCCGGAAACGCAGCCTCGATCGCCGAATTGCGCCGTACCAGCGCGTCATAGTCGGCGTCGCTGATCTCGGGCGCGTCGTCGGTATGATAGCGGGCGTTATGATACGCGATCTGCGCGGCGAGCGTCTCCAGCTCGGCGGCGGCTTCGGTCTCGGTCGCGGGAAGGTCGGTCATTGCGACGGGTTAGGGGAGGGGGGCGTCTTTCGACAAGACCTGGATCAACATGGCGTGAACATTCGCGTGACTTAAACGCTGACATCGCAAGGTAATTTTTCCGGGAAGCGCAATCATGACAGACACCAGCCGCCGAGACCTGTTCAAGGGCGCCGCCGTCACCGGCCTCGCCGCCGCCGCCGCGCCGGCCTTTGCGCAAGGGCAGGCGCCACTCGCCGATCCGCAGACGCGCTTCGTTTCCACGCCCTTCCCCGAACAGCGCCAGAAATGGCCCGCGCTTCAGCGCGACATGCGCCCCGTCCCCGATTGCGGCGAGGCGAGCTATCGCGGTTCGGGGCGTCTTGCCGGGCGGAAAGCGCTGGTCACCGGCGGCGATTCCGGGATCGGCCGCGCGGCGGTCATCGCGTTCTCGCGCGAAGGTGCCGATGTCGCGATCAACTATTATCCCACCGAGGAGCCCGATGCGCAGGATGTCGCCAAGCTGCTCCGTGCCGAGGGGCGGAAGGTCGTCCTGATCCCCGGCGACCTGACCGATGCGAAATTCTGCAACGACCTGATCGCACGCGCCGCGCGTGAACTCGGCGGGCTCGACATCCTCGTCAACAACGCCGCGTACCAGCAGTCGAAGGCCTCGATCGCAGAGATCAGCTTCGAACAGTTCGATCGCACGATGAAGACCAACGTCTATGCGATGTTCCACCTCTGCAAGGCGGCGATCCCGCTGATGAAGCCGGGTGCGTCGATCATCAACACGGGGTCGGTCAACTCGGTCGATCCGGGCGAAGAACTGCTCGACTATGCGACCACCAAGGGTGCGATCTTGATCTTCACCAAGGGACTGGCGAAGCAGCTCGGCAAGAAGGGCATTCGTGTCAACATGATCGCGCCGGGCCCGGTGTGGACGCCGCTGCAGGTCGCGGGTGGACAGCTGCCGGGCAAGATGGGCGAGTTCGGGCAAGACACGCCGCTGGGTCGCGCGGGTCAGCCGGCGGAACTAGCGTCACTGTTCGTAACGTTGGCGGAGACGGGGACCAGCTTTACGAGTGGTAGCGCGTTTGCGGCCACGGGTGGCAGCGGGGTTCTGTAACGGGAGCCAACGATCCTCCCCCGCAAGGGGGGGCACCGAAGGTGCCGGAGGGGGAGGACCGAAAACGCTGGTTGCTCGTGCCTCCCCCTTCCGTCTGGCAAGGGCCAGCCACCTCCCCCTGGCGGGGGAGGATCGGAGACCGCAGAGCCTCACTCCACCCCGGCGAAGGCCGGGGCCCAAGTGGAAAGGCCGCAGTAACGGAGCGATGCGCATCGTTATCACCGTCCCCCAATTGGGCCCCGGCCTCCGCCGGGGTGGTGCTATTCATGAGGCGCGACGACTCACCCCGCACCCAACCGACGCAACCCTTCCGCATCCACGACCCTGATCCGCGCATATTCGACAGCAATCACCTCTTCGCGTTCCATCGCCTTCAGCGCTTTGTTGAGCGTCTGCCGCGACACGCCGATCATCGTGGCGATATCCTCCTGGCGAAGTTCGATGCTGCTCCCGCCCGCGGCGCGCGCGAGGCCCCCCAGCGTCCTTGCCAATCGCACCGGAATCGGCTGCGCCAGCGTATTCATCATGAACGCCAGCGACGCACGCTGGTGCGCACACGCCAGCAGCGCGATGTCCCACCACAGTTCGGGCGTGGCGCCCGCCAGCCGCCGGAACGCGTCGATCCCGATATGCAGCACGCGCGCCGGCCCGAATGCGACCGCATCATGCGGCCTCGGCCCCGCGTCGAGCGTCGACAGCTCGCCGAACCACGTGCCCGGCCCCATCATCAACACCACCAGTTCGGCACCGACCGCGGGATAGCCGATCAGCCGGACCTGCCCGTCGAGCACCGCCCACAGCCCATCGGGCGGGTCGCCGACGCCGTACAACCGCGTCCCCGCCGCGACAGAACGCACGCTCGCCTGCGCCAGCAACAGCGCGCGCCGCTCGGCCGGCACCGCACCGAACCAGGAGTCCGATTCGAGCTGCGCGTGATCGATCGACGACATCGCAGAAGTGTCGGCCGATCGCCGGGATTGTCAATCTGGTGACATTTCAGGGGCCTGCGCCATGCTATGCTAAGCCCATAAAAACAGGAGATGGATGATGGCGACCGCACTCAGGACCGAACCGACCGTACGCGACCTCGTTTCGCCCGAGGAATGGGCGCTGCGCGTTGATCTTGCCGCCGCATACCGTCTGGTGGCGCATTATGGCTGGGACGATCTGATCTTCACGCATCTGTCCGCGCGCGTGCCGGGGCCCGAGCATCATTTCCTGATCAACCCCTATACGCACATGTTCGAGGAGATCACCGCGTCGTCGCTCGTCAAGATCGACGTGAACGGCGACAAGGTCATGGATACGCCCGCGCCGGTGAACCGTGCAGGGTTCGTGATACACTCGGCGGTCCATGCCGCGCGCGAGGATGCGGTCGCGGTGCTGCATCTGCATACGCCGCACGGCCAGGCGGTGTCGGCGATGGCGGAGGGGCTGCTCCCGCACACGCAGACCGCGATGATCGCCGGGCACGACGTCGCGTATCACGACTTCGAAGGGATCGCGACCGAGCTCGAGGAGCGCGAGCGGCTGGTCGAGGATCTCGGCACCAAGCACAGCATGATCCTGCGCAACCACGGCACGCTGACCGTCGGCGAGTCGATCCCGCAGGCGTTCCTGCGGATGTATTTCCTCGAGCGCGCGTGCGAGGCGCAGGTGCTGATGCTGAGTGCGGGCCGTGAGAATCTCAACACCCCGAACCAGGGCGTGGCGGAGAAGGTCGAGGGCCAGTCGAGCGGTCCGGGGATGCGGATGCTGGCGGACGGGCTGGCGTGGCCGGCGCTGTTGCGGAAACTCGACCGGATCGACCCGAGCTATCGCGATTGAGGTAAGGGGCGGGCTGCTTGGGGGCTGCCACCCCGGCGGAGGCCCGGGGCCCAGTAGGCAAGGTCGTTGTAACGGTTCGTAGCATTCGCCAAATACTGTTTCCCAGCTGGGCCCCGGCCTCCGCCGGGGTGGAAGGAGAGATACGTGTGGTGAAAACGGCGTCCGTTGTTTTGTCGGCGCTGTGTCTCGCCACGCCCGCCATGGCGCAGCAAACCCATGTCTCGCCAAAGCCTGCCCCGGCGATCGGCTATGATTGGAACGATGATTCGTCGGCCGACGACCGCGTCCAGCAGACGCTGTGGCCGCGCTCGGACGCCAGCGCGGCGGGGCTCGACGACATGATCCACACCGAGCAGACGCCCATCCGCGCCGCGATCCGCGAAGACGGCGGCTTCGGCAGCCGCGCGCTGCACGGCATCCGCAAGGTGGGTGGTGACTACATCGTCGTGCCGGTGTTGAAGATTCATCTGGGGCATCCGCGGCAAGCCACGCCCTAATTCCAAACGTTGGTCGAGGTGTTCAAGTGGGGCGCGCGAAGTGGATACGCAGCCGGCAGGCCAGGGCCCGAGACCTCAGGCCCGCTCGAGCAACCGCTCCGCCTGCGCCCGCGCCTCGTCGGTGATCTGCGCGCCGGACAGCATCCGGGCGATTTCCTCGCGCCGTTCGTCTTCGGACAAGGCGCGTACACCCGTTCGCGTGACCGTGCCGTCGCTGCTTTTCGCGATCAGCAGGTGCTTGGCGCCGCGTGCCGCGACCTGCGGGCTGTGCGTCACCACCAGCAGCTGCGTGCTCTGCGCGAGCCGCGCCAAGCGTTCGCCGATCGCGCTGGCCACCGCACCACCGACGCCACGGTCAATCTCGTCGAACACCATCGTCGACGCGCCGCCCTCTTCCGCCAGCGCCACTTTCAGCGCGAGGATGAAGCGCGACAATTCGCCGCCCGATGCGATCTTGGTCAGCGCCGCGAACGGTGCACCCGGATTGGTCGAGATCTCGAACTCGACGCGGTCCTTGCCCGCCGCCGACCAGCCCTCTTCGCCAAGCGGCGCGACCACGGTCTGGAACCGCGCCGCGTCGAGCTTCAACGGTGCCAGTTCGCCCGCAACCGCAACGTCGAGCCGCTTGGCCGCCGCCAGCCGCCGCTTTGTCAGCGCGTCCGAGGCCGTGTCATACGCCTTGCGCGCGGACGCAACGCGAGCCTCCAGCACGGCAATGCCGCCTTCGCCCGCATCGAGGCGCTCCAGCCGCGCGCGCATCTCGTCCGCCAGCGCCGCAAGATCATCCGGCTGCACACGGTGTTTGCGCGCCATTGCCCGCAACTCGAACAGGCGCGCCTCGTCATCCTCCAGCGCGCGCGGATCATAGGCGAGTTCGGCGCGCGCATCGCGCAACTGTTCTTCGGCGACCGACGCTTCGATCACCGCGCGGTCGACCGCTGCCAGTGCCTCGCCCAGCGCGACATGATCCTCCGCGATCCGCTCCAGCACGCGCGCCGCCTGGCGCAGCTTCGCCAGCCCGCCGTCCTTGCCCTCGAGAAAATCGTCGATCGCCGCCAGATCGTCGGCGATCTTTTCCGCGCGTTGCATCGACCGCCGGGTATCCGCCAACGTCTCTTCCTCGCCAGCGACCGGCGCCAGCGCATCCAGTTCGGCGACGGTATGCTCGAGCCATTCGCGATCGCGCGCCGCGGTCTCGATATCCGCGCGCGCCGCCGCCAGTTCGGCCTCCGCGGCACGGAACCCGGCATAGGCCTTGCCCGTAGCGCCTGGCTCGGTCCGCCCGAAGATGTCGAGAAGCGCGCGATGTCCGCGGGCATTCAACAGCCCACGCTCGTCATGCTGACCGTGAATCTCGACCAGATGTGGCGCCATCTCGCGCAGCAGACCCGCCGACGCCGGCTGGTCGTTGACGAACCCGCGACTGCCGCCATCCGCCTTGACGATCCGCTTCACGATCAACGGCTCGCCGCGTTCGATCTCCAGACCGTTCTCGTCGAACAGCAATGCGAGCGGCGATTCGGGGGCAGGGGCGTCGAACGTCGCGGTGACGACGGCCTGCGTCGCGCCGTGCCGCACGAGCCCGCTATCGCCGCGTCCACCGAGCGCAAGCCCCAGTGCGTCGAGCAGTATCGACTTGCCTGCGCCGGTCTCGCCGGTCAGCACGCCGAGTCCTTCGCCGAATCCTAGATCCAGCGCCTCGATCAGCACCACGTCGCGAATGGAAAGGTCGGTCAGCATCGTGCGCGTCTTAGACGATCAGCGCGCGAAAATGATCCCCTATTGTTCTCACGTCCGTGTTCTCATGGCGGTCCGGCGATCAGTTGCCGGGGCCGGTCCGCGTCGCGCTGCCCGGACCGACCGGTGCTGGGCTCGAAACGCTGCCTGCACCGGTACCACCGGTGTTGCCGTTCGCCTTGGGAAGCTCCAGCACGCCGGTACCGGGCGTCCCCGCGGTCCCGGTCGGAATGATTGCCTCGCCCGGTGCCAGCGGTGCGATCGGCTTGACCGGATGCTCCTGCATCAGCTTGTAGGCGTGATCGTACCAGTCGGTGCCGGGATAGTTGCGGCCAAGCACCGCGGCAGCCTTCTCGGCCTCGATCGGCACGCCGAGCTGCAGATACGTCTCGGTCAGCCGCATCAGCGCCTCGGGCGTGTGCGTGGTCTGCTGGAACTTGTCGACCACCGTGCGGAACCGGCCGTTCGCCGCGAGCCACTGGCCGCGCGTCTCGTAGAACCGCCCGATCTCCATCTCCTTGCCGGCGAGATGGTCGTTGACCAAATCGATCTTGAGGCGGGCATCCGACGCATAGCGCGTGTTCGGATAGCGGCGCATCAGTTCGCCCAGCGAATCGAGCGCCTGGCGCGTGATCTTCTGATCGCGCGTGACGTCGGTGATCTGCTCGTAATAGCCGAGCGCGATCAGATAATAGGCGTAAGGCGCGTCGCGGTTGCCGGGATGGACAGCGAGGAAGCGCTGCGCCGAGCTGATCGAGGCGGTATAGTCCTTGGCGAGGTAATAGCTGAATGCCGACATGATCTGCGCACGGCGCGCCCAGATCGAATAGGGATGCTGGCGCTCGACCTCGTCGAACAGCTGCGCCGCTTCCTTGTAACGCCCCTGATCGAGCCGTGCCTTGGCGGTCGAATACAGCGTGCCGACGTCGCGCGCGACATAGGGCAGATCGCCCTTGGCGGCGCGGCCACCCGCACAACCGGCCATGGGGAGCGCAAGCGCGGCGAGGAGCGTGACCGCGAGGGCACGAGACTGGGTGATACGCATTGGCGTGATCCTTAGCGTAAGCGGATAGCCACGAACAATCCTTTTCGCCGGGCGGGTCTTGCCCCTTTCCTGAAGCCGGATCGCACGGCAATAGTCGTGCGTTGGTGCTCGCCATTCGAAGCGCCATTCACGTCGAGGATCATGTCATGCCGGCCACATTGTTGCACACCCACCGCGTCGAGAAGCCCTGGGGTCGCGACACGCTCTGGCCCGGTTTCGAGGATCCGGCCCCAGGTTCGCCGCCGATCGGCGAAGTCTGGTTCCAGGAGCCTGGCAACACCACGCCCGATCTGCTGATCAAGTATCTGTTTACCAGCGAAAAGCTGTCCGTGCAGGTCCATCCCAACGACGAGCAGGCGCATGATCGCGGGCTGCCGCGGGGCAAGGACGAGTGCTGGACGATTCTCGCCGCCGAGCCGACCTCGACCATCGCGGTCGGTACGAAGCAGCCGATCTCGAAGGACGACCTGCGCCAGTCGGCGATCGACGGCACGATCGAGGAGAAGCTCGACTGGAAGCCGGTCAAGCCGGGCGACTTCATGTATTGCGCGTCGGACACGATCCACGCGATCGGCGGCGGGCTGACCGTGATCGAGGTCCAGCAGAATTCCGAGACCACATATCGCCTTTATGATTATGGCAGCGATCGCGAACTGCACCTGAAGGACGGCATCGATGTTGCCGATCCGACCCCGTACGTCCCCGTCGCGCCGCCGATCGAGGTCGAAACCGGCCGGACGATCATGGTCGAGGGGCCGAAGTTCGTGCTCGAGCGCTGGAAGGGCGGCGACCATGTCGTCAATCTGCCCGAGGGTACGACCGGCTGGGTGATCCCGATCACCGGCTCGGGCGATGTCGCGGGTGTGGCATTCAAGGCCGGCGAGTGCGCGACGATGACGGGGAGCGAGACGGTCTCGACGAGCGCGGATGCCGACGTGTTGTTCGCGTATCCTTTGGCGAAGCGGATTTAATCGCCGCCTCTTGGTTTGCGGTATCCTTTGCTGCCTTGTTCTCCCGCGAAGGCGGGAGCCCAGTCTGGGTCCCCGCCTTCGCGGGGAAACAAGGCGATGAAGCGCACCACATCCCAGACTGCGACCACCCCGGCGAAGGCCGGGGCCCGATTGGATAGGTGGAAATAAAGATGGGCAGCGGTCAGTCAGTCCCGTCCTCCCAATTGGGCCCCGGCCTCCGCCGGGGTGGAGCGTGTTACCGGAGAAGGTTGGCATATCGCCTCACCCCCCGTTAACCCCCGTGGACCTAAACTCGCGGCGACATGCTCCGCATCCTTACCCTCTCGACGCTGTTTCCCGACGCCACGCGCCCGAATTTCGGCGTGTTCGTTGAGCGTCAGACGTTAGGGCTCGCCGCGCATCCCGACGTCAGCCTGAAAGCGGTCGCACCGATCGGCCTCCCCCCCGGCATACTGAAACGCATCGGTCATTATGCCAGGCTGGCAACGCTGCCGGCGCGCGAACGATGGAAAGGCATCGACGTCCATCGTCCGCGCTTTGCGGTGCGCCCGCTGCTCAAGGGGCGCCGCCACCCCGCCGAACTCGTCCGCGCGCTTGCTCCGGTGCTCGACGCGATCCGCGAGGATTTTGCGTTCGACGTGATCGATGCGTCGTTCTTCTTCCCGGACGGACCCGCTGCGGTGGCGCTCGGCAAACGCTACGGCGTTCCCGTTTCGATCAAAGCGCGCGGTGCCGATATCCACCATTGGGGCACCGCGCCCGCCACTGCATCGCGCGTTCGCAGCGCCGGGCGGGACGCCGCCGGGATGCTCGCGGTCAGCGCGGCGATGAAGGCCGACATGGTCGCGATGGGCCTCCCCGCCGAGCGTATCCGTGTCCACCACACCGGTGTCGATCAGGACCGATTCCGTCCCCTCGACCGGACCGCCGGCAAGACCGCGCTCGGCATCGCGGGGCCGCTCGTCGTGTCGGTCGGCGCGTTGATCCCGCGCAAGGGGCACGACATCGTCATCGATGCGGTGTCGGCGCTCCCCGGAGTCACGTTGCTGATCGCGGGGGAGGGGCCAGAACGCGCCGCACTCGATGCCCGGATCGCGCGCTACGGCATCGCCGACCGCGTTCGACTGCTCGGCGCCGTTCCGCACGCCGAATTGCCCAAGCTGATTGCCGCCGCCGACGTCAGCGCGCTTGCCTCCAGTTCGGAAGGACTCGCCAACGCCTGGGTCGAGTCGCTCGCCTGCGGCACCCCGATCGTCATCACCGATGCCGGCGGCGCGCATGAGGTGGTAAAATCCGCCGATGCCGGTCGGGTCACGATCCGCGACGGGCTGGCGTTTGCCGCCGCGATCGACACGCTGCTCGCAGACCCGCCGGCGCCCGAAGCAACGCGCAAGGCCGCGGCGCCGTTCACCTGGGAGGCCAATACCGCCGCGCTCTACGATCACCTTGCGACGCTAGCCGCAGAACGCCGCTAAACGATCTTCTCCCGCAAAGGGAGAGGTGGCTGGCCCTCGCCAGACGGAGGGGAGGAAAGGGGAAACGGCCGTTCCGTGTCCACCCCCTCCGTCACCTACGGCGACACCTCCCCCTGGTGGGGGAGGATTGTAATTCTGGATTACCCCTCGAGCGGGTACAGCGCCGCGACGATCCAGCGACCCTCACCGCGCAACACCGCCCAAGCCCGAGCAGCAGCACGGCTATCCATAGCCTCGATCCCGAACCCCCGCGCCTCGACCGCGCGCTTGAACGCAAGCGGCGGCTGACGCAGCGCGGAGCCGGTGCCGAGCAACAGGAACTCAGGCGGCGGATCGAGTGCGAGAAGCGCCGCGACGTCCGACTCTGCAAGCGCCTCGAACGTCGGCGGCTCCCAGCCATCCGCGCGCTCGGGACTGATCGACAACGCGGTATAATAGCCGTCGTCGACCTTGAACCCGGCCCGACCGATCGCCGAGATCATCGGCCCATCGGTCTTCTCGCGGTCCATCCTCATGACGCGATCAACGCTCGACCTTGGGACCAACCCGCTCGGCACCGTCCTGCACGCCGCCCTTGCGCGGCGCAGGATCGGCCCGCAGACCCAGCGTGATCAGCAGCGACGACGACACGTAGATCGACGAATACGTCCCCACCACGATACCCAGGATCATCGCGGCGGTGAACCCGCGCAGCACGTGGCCGCCGAGCACCAGCATGGCGACCAGCGCGAGCAGGATCGTCACCGAGGTCATCACGGTACGCGGCAGCGTCTCGTTCACCGACAGGTCGATGATCTCGCGCATGTCCATCTTCCGGTAGCGGCGCATGTTCTCGCGGATACGGTCGTCGATCACGATCTTGTCGTTGATCGAGTACGAGATGATCGTCAGCACCGCCGCGACGATGTTGAGGTCGAACTCGAACTGCGTGAGTGCGAAGAAGCCGAGCGTCATCAACAGATCGTGGACGATCGCGACGACGGTCGACACGCCGAACTGCCACTCGAACCGCACCACCGCGAACAGCGCGATGCCGAGGATCGCGAGGCCGACCGCGAGCAGGCCCTTGTTGATCAGCTCGTCCGACACCTTGCCCGAAATCGTGTCGTACTTAGAGAAGGTCGCGCCGGGAAACTTCACCGCGAGGTCGTCCGACACCTTCTTGACGAGGCGGTTGGTCGCACCTTCGTCGCCGGCGGGCACGGGCAGGCGGATCGACAGCGTCTTCGGATCGCTGAACGACTGGATCGAGGCCTCGCCGACGCCGAGTCGGTCGACTTCGGTCCGAACTTCGTCGATCGACGGCGCGGTCGCGAACTTCTCCTCGATCAGGACGCCGCCGACGAAGTCGACTCCCATGTTGAGGCCCTTCGTGACGACGAGTCCGATCGCCAGCAACGACAGCAGCAAGGTCAGCCCGAACGCCCATTTACGGAGCGAGACGAACTTCAGGTTCGTATTGTCGGGAACGAGTTTCAGCAGGCGCATGGTTATCTCCCGCCTCAAATATTGATCGTGGTGGGGCGGTTCTTCCGCAGCCACAGCGCGACCATCATCCGCGTGAACGTGACGGCGGTGAACACCGACGTGCAGATCCCGATCAGCAGCACGACCGCGAAGCCCTTCACCGGACCCGAGCCGAGCAACAGCATGATCACGCCGGTGATGGCGTGGGTCACGTTGGCCTCGAAGATCGTTCGGCTAGCTTCCTTGTAGCCGAGTTCGACCGACTGGACGACGCTACGCCCGCGTCGCCGCTCCTCGCGAATACGCTCGTTGATCAGCACGTTGGCATCCACCGCGGTGCCGATCGTCAGCACGAACCCGGCGATACCGGGCAGCGTCAGCGTTGCCTTGAGCATCGCCATGACCGCGACGATGACCAGGATGTTGATGACCACTGCGAGGTTCGCATACAGGCCGAACCGACCATAGGTCACGAACATGAACACGATCACGAGCAATGCGGCGACGATCGATGCCAGCACGCCGGCGCGGATCGAATCCTTGCCGAGATCGGGGCTGACGGTGCTCTCGGCGATCGTCTTCAGCGCGACCGGCAGCTTGCCCGACCGCAGCGTGATCGCCAGCGCGTTCGCCGACTCGACCGTGAAGTTGCCCGAGATCGACGCGCGACCACCCAGGATCGGCTCGTTGATGTTCGGTGCGGAGATTACCTGGTTGTCGAGGATGATTGCGAACGGCTTGCCCGTATTGTCCGTCGTGACCTTGGCGAAGCGACGGCCGCCGACCGCATTGAACGTGATCGCCACCTGCGGCGCGTTGGTCTGCGGCTCGAACTCCTGGCGCGCATCCGCGAGCTGGTCGCCCGAGATGATCACCGAGCGCTTCACCGCGATGAACGGCACGCCGCGCGGATTGCCGGGATAGGGGAGAACCTGGCTGCCGATCGGCGCGATACCCTTGACCAGATCGGCGGGGTTCGCGGTCTCGTCGACCAGCTTGAATTCGAGCTTGGCAGTCTTGCCGAGCAGGTCCTTCAGCGCCTGCGGGTTCTTCAGCCCCGGCACCTGGACGACGATCCGGGTCGCGCCCTGACGGACGATCGTCGGCTCCCTGGTGCCGAGTTCGTCGATACGACGGCGGACGACTTCGGTCGCATCGTTCATCGCCGTGTCGACCGCCTGGGTCAGGCCCGCCTCGGTCGGCTTGAGCACGAACCGGCTCGTGTCGACGACGTTGATGTCCCATTCGCGCTGGCCGCTCATCCCGGCGCCACCGCCGGTGATCGCCAGCAGGCGCTCGCGGGCCGCATCGACCTGCGAAGGATCGCGCAGCAGGAAGCTCAGCTGACCGCCCCGCGTCGAAATGTCGCCGATCTCGATCCGCGGCGTCCCGTTGCGCATCGTCCCCGCGACGCTGTCGCGCATCGCCTCGATCCGCGTCGCGGCGAGGTCGGCGGTGTCCGCCTCGAGCAGCAGATAACTGCCGCCGGCGAGATCGAGGCCGAGGTTCACCCGGGAATGCGGAATCCGCCCCCAAGTGCTCGTGGTGCTCTCGGGGAGGAAGCTCGGGATCGCCAGCAGGCACAATGCCGCCAGCAATCCGATGATCGACCCGATTTTCCAGCGCGGGAAGTCGAGCATCAGTCGTTCGCCGGCTTCGTGTTCGGGCTGGTGATGTCGGTCAGCGTCGCCTTGACGACACGGACGCGGACATTCGGCGCGATCTCGACCTCGACGACGTTATCCTCGACCTTGGTCACCTTGCCCAGGATCCCGCCCGAGGTGACGACGCTGTCGTTCTTCTTCACCGCCGCGACCGACGCCTGCAGCGCCTTCATGCGCTTTTGCTGCGGGCGGATCATCAGGAAGTAGAACACGACGAACACGAGGAAGAGCGGCGCGAGGCTCAGGAACGAGGCGATCCCGCCCCCCGCCGTCGTGGCGCCGTCTGCGGCCTGGGCAAAAGCTGGTGAGATGAACATGAAGGTCCGTATCTGGCTGGGCCGTGGAAGGCGCAAGGATGGGTCGGGCCGGACGTCGCGCGTCGCGCCCGCATTGGTCCGCCCGCTATCATCGCTTGGAACCGCGCGCAACAGATCGCCACAGGATGAGACGTGGGCACCGTGCGACCGGGCGCATCCGACATGGCGGCCGACCCCGCTGCCGACATCGTCGCAGAAATCGCTGCGGTGTTCGGGCTTGCATCAGGCGCGGACCCCGCGTAGTGCGCCCCCCTCGGGTCGTTTTGCGGCCCGTTCGGTCGGAGCGTAGCGCAGCCTGGTAGCGCACCACACTGGGGGTGTGGGGGTCGCAGGTTCGAATCCTGTCGCTCCGACCATTTTCTTACATCGACGAGATACGGTGACCATCTGCTGGATCTTGTTCTCCCGCGAACGCGGGAGCCCAGGATAACGAACGCTGCCGCCCGTTACCCTGGACCCCCGCCTTCGCGGGGGGAACAGCTTTGGTATGGCGTTCGCCCTTACGCCGTCTCGCTCACCGTTGCCGCATGACCCACCGCGATCGCGCTCAAATTCACGATCCCGCGCGCGGTCACGCTCGGCACCATCATCTGCAACGGCTTCGCCAGCCCCAGCAGCATCGGCCCCAGCGGCGCCGATTCGGTCGATGCCGACAACAACGACACCGCGATGTTCGCCGCATCGATGTTCGGCATCACCAGCAGGTTCGCCGAGCCGGTCAACGGGCTATCGTCGACCAGCCGCCGCCGAAGTGCCTCCGACAGCGCGGCATCGCCGTGCATCTCGCCGTCGAACTCGAACTCCGGCGCCATCTCCTTCAGCAACGCATGCCCTGCACGCATCTTCTGCGCGGACGGCGACCGCGACGCACCGAAGCTCGAATGCGACAGCAACGCCGCCTTCGGCTCGATCGCGAACGCGCGTACCGCTTCGGCCGCGAGCATCGTCATCTCCGCGATCTGCTCGGCGGTCGGATCGACCGTCACGTGCGTATCGCAGAAGAACAGGCTGCCGGTGCGCAGGATCACCGCCGACATCGCATACAGCCGCGACACGCCCGGCATCCGCGGGATCAGCGGCATGACATACGTCATCTGCGTCCACCAATCGCCGATACCGCCACACAGCGCCGCATCGACGCGGCCCTCGCGCAGCAGCATCGCCGCGGCGACGCTGGGTCGCGTCCGCAGCGCGCGCTCGGCACTGTCCGGCGGCGTGCCGCGGCGGCCGACCAGCGCGCTATAGCCCGCCAGCAGCGGCTCGAAGACTTCGCGATCGGTAGCCGGATCGAGCACCTCGACGTCCGTGCCGATCGTCATGCGCAGACCGCTCGATTCGATCTTCTCGGCGATCACCTCGCGCCGCCCGATCAGCACCGGCCGCCCGATGCCCTCGTCGATCACCGTCTGTACCGCGCGCAACGTCCGCGGGTCCTCGCCCTCGCCATACGCGATCGAGCGCCCCGCCTGCTTGGCGCGCGCGAAGATCGGCCGCATCAGCTGGCCCGAGCGGTACACGAACACTTCGAGGTCGCGCAGATACGCGTCGAAATCCTCGATCGGCCGCGTCGCCACGCCGGAATCCATCGCCGCCTTCGCCACCGCCGGCGCAACATGCAGGATCAGTCGCGGATCGAACGGCTTCGGGATGATGTAGGTCGGCCCGAACACCGGCGTCGCGCCGCCGTATGCTGTGACCACCACATCCGAAGCGGTCGCGCGTGCGAGGGCCGCGATCGCGTCGACCGCCGCCACCTTCATCGCCTCGTTGATCTCGGTCGCGCCGACATCGAGTGCGCCACGGAAGATGAACGGGAAGCACAGTACGTTGTTGACCTGGTTAGGGAAATCCGAACGCCCGGTCGCGATGATCGCATCGGGGCGGGTCGCATGCACCAGCGCCGGCTGGATCTCGGGCTCCGGGTTCGCCAGCGCCAGGATCAGCGGATCGGGCGCCAGCAGATGCAGCCATTCCTGCTTCAGCACGCGCGGCGCCGACAGCCCGAGGAAGATATCCGCCCCCTCCAGCACGTCCGGCAGGGTCCGCGCGTTCGTCTTGCGTGCATACCGCGCCATGTTCGGCGGCATCACGTCGCCGCGATCGGCATGCACCACGCCGGCGATATCGGTCAGCGTCACGTTCTCGGGGTTAAGCCCCATCGACACCAGCAGGTCGACCGTCGCGAGCGCCGCCGCACCTGCGCCCGACGTCACCAGCTTCATCTGGTCGAGCCGCTTGCCGCGCAGTTCGAGCACGTTGCGGACCGCGGCGGCACACACGATCGCGGTGCCGTGCTGGTCGTCGTGGAACACTGGGATGTTCATGACCTCGCGCAGCTTCGTCTCGATCTCGAAGCATTCCGGCGCCTTGATGTCCTCGAGATTGATCCCGCCGAACGTCGGCTCGAGCACGCGGACCGCTTCGATGAACGCCTGTGGATCGAGCTGGTCGATCTCGATGTCGAAACAGTCGATCCCGGCGAATTTCTTGAAGAGCACCGCCTTGCCCTCCATCACCGGCTTCGACGCGAGCGCACCGATCGCGCCGAGCCCGAGCACCGCGGTCCCGTTGGTGATTACCGCAACCAGGTTGCCCCGCGCGGTGTAATCGCGGGCCTTGTCGGGATCGGCGGCGATTTCCTCGCACGCGGCCGCAACGCCCGGCGAATAAGCTAGCGCCAGATCGCGCTGCGTCGCCATCCGCTTGGTCGCCTCGACCGAGAGCTTACCGGGCTTGGGATAGCGGTGATAATCGAGCGCGGCTTTGCGGAAATCGTCTTCCATGGTCTTCCTAACCTGTCGGCCGCGGCGGCGACCGGGTGGGCGCGGGCAAGGCCCGCGGCGAATGTTCAAGGGAGCGCATAGCCTTAGGGGCACCAATCCGCCAACCCCGCACGGACGTAGCGTCGGTTTGGATGGGGAGGGTGGGTGGCGACCACACCCGGTACCCCACAGCACAGCACCACCCCGGCATAGCACCACCCCGGCGAAGGCCGGGGCCCAATTGGAACGTCGGACATAACGAAGCGCCGCCCTCAGTCAGCACCGTCCCCCAATTGGACCCCGGCCTCCGCCGGGGCGGTGCGCGCCCTAGTAATCCTTCCCCGCAAGGGGGAGGTGGCGCCGAAGGTGACGGAGGGGGAGGCAAGCGATCACGTCCGTTGGGTGTCCTCCCCCTCCGACCGGCAAGTGCCGGCCACCCCCCCCCCCTGGCGGGGAAGGATCGAAGATCCTGACCTCCACAGAATCCCCTGTCCTACAGCGAACCAATATGGTTCGCTCTACCCCCAAACAGGGCGGGACCCACTTCATGATCATCGACCACCTAATCGACGCCGTCATCGACCGCGAAGGCGGCTACTCCAACCACCCTGCAGATCGAGGCGGCCCCACCAGATACGGCATCACGCAACAAGTAGCCCGCACCAACGGCTACCCCGGAGACATGCGCAATTTCCCCCGCGCACAGGCCGAAGACATCTACCGCCGCCTCTACTGGACCCGCCCAGCCTTCGACCAGGTCGCCCCCCGAGCCCCCAAAATCGCCGAAGAACTCTTCGACACAGGCGTCAACATGGGCCCCGCAGTCGCCGCCACCTTCCTACAACGCGCGCTCAACGCGCTCAACCGAGGCGCCACCGAATACCCCGACATGATCCTGGACGGCCGCATCGGCCCCGCGACGCTGACCGCGCTCGAAGCCTTCCTCGCCCGCCGCAAACCTGGCGGCGAAACCGTGCTCCTGAAAGCGATCGAGGCGCTCCAGGGCGAACGCTACGTCGCGCTCGCCGAGACCCGGCCGGCCAACGAAGCCTTCCTCTACGGCTGGCTCGCGAACCGCACCTGAGACGCGTCGGCGAAACGCTCCCAGCGTCTGCACTTTCTATACTTCACTTTTTTTGGAGGCAGCCAATGGCCCCGCAACCGCCTGATCCGGCGCCGGATCCCTGGATTACCCGTGCCCGCCCGAGCTTCCTCTACGTGATGTACACATTGCTGCTCGGCGCGATCCCGGCAGGCCTGCTCGCCGCCGTCCGCCCGCAAACGGCGCAGGCGATCGCGGCCGGCATGGCGGCGTATCTGAACGCCATCCCCGAACCGCTCTACGCGCTCTTCGGCACGGGCTATCTCGGCTACACGGTGGCGCGGGAATGGGGGAAAGGGCGGTAGTCCCCGATACGTCATCCTGACGAAAGTCAGGACCCAGAGCCATGGGCGAGCCGTTTGAAACCCTGGGTCCTGACTTTCGTCAGGATGACGGAAAATTAGTCAGGACGAAGGAAGAGGGCGGACGCTTCCCGACCGTTGCACCCCCAAAACCAAACCCTACATCGCGGCTATGAGCAACGACCCCCACGCCATGCCGACCTGGCACGGCACCACCATCCTCTCGGTCCGCCGCGGCGGCAAGGTCGTCGTCATCGGCGACGGCCAGGTCTCGATGGGCCAGACCGTCATGAAACCCAACGCGCGCAAAGTCCGCCGGCTCGGTGACGGCAGCGTCATCGGTGGGTTCGCCGGCGCGACCGCCGATGCGTTCACCTTGTTCGAACGCCTCGAGCGGAAACTCGAAGCGCATCAGGGCCAGCTGCTCCGTGCCGCGGTCGAACTCGCCAAGGACTGGCGCACCGACAAGTTCCTCCGCAACCTCGAGGCAATGATGATCGTCGCCGACAAGGACGTGACGCTGATCCTCACCGGCAACGGCGACGTGCTCGAGCCCGAGAACGGCGTCGCGGCGATCGGCTCCGGCGGCAACTACGCCTTGGCCGCCGCCCGCGCGCTGGTCGAATACGAGACCGACGCCGAGGTGTTGTGCCGCAAGGCGATGCACATCGCGTCCGAGCTCTGTGTCTACACCAACGACCGCCTCACGGTCGAAACGATGGACAGCACGACCTGATGCGAAAACGCGCCGCCTAAATCCCGTCACCCCAGCGCACGCTGGGGTCTCCCCGTTTCAGAGCGTGCCCTCGCGGCACGAGATCCCAGCTTTCGCTTGGATGACGAATTGGAAGCCATGAACGACCAGCTCACCCCCAAGGCCATCGTCGCCGCGCTCGACGCCCATATCATCGGCCAGGCCGCCGCGAAACGCGCGGTCGCCGTCGCGATGCGCAATCGTTGGCGCCGCCAGCAGCTCAGCGAGGACCTCCGCGACGAGGTCACGCCCAAGAACATCCTGATGATCGGGCCGACCGGCTGCGGCAAGACCGAGATCAGCCGCCGTCTGGCGAAACTCGCCGACGCGCCGTTCGTGAAGGTCGAGGCGACCAAGTTCACCGAGGTCGGCTATGTCGGCCGCGACGTCGAACAGATCGCCCGTGACCTCGTCGAGGAAGCCATCCGCCTCGAAAAGGAACGCCGCCGCGTTGCCGTCAAGGACAAGGCGGAAGAGGCGGCGATGTCGCGCCTGCTCGACGCGCTGACCGGCAAGAACGCCAGCGAGGCGACGCGCGAGAGCTTCAAGCAGCGCTTCCTCGACGGCCACCTCAACAATGCCGAAGTCGAGATCGAGATCGAGCAGGCCCCGGCGATGCCGTTCGACATCCCCGGTGGTGCGCCGCAGATGATCAATCTCGGCGAGATGATGAAGTCATTCGGCGGCGGCCAGCAACTCAAGCGTCGCAAGCTCACCGTCCACGCGGCCTGGGACAAACTCGTCGAGGAAGAGGCCGACAAGCGCCTCGACCAGGACGAGGTCAGCCGCGCGGCGCTCGCCGACGCGGAAGCCAACGGCATTGTCTTCCTCGACGAGATCGACAAGATCGCCGTCTCCGACGGCCGCGGTGGTTCGATCAGCCGCGAGGGCGTCCAGCGCGACCTGCTGCCGTTGATCGAAGGCACCACCGTCGCCACCAAATACGGCCCGATGAAGACCGACCACATCCTCTTCATCGCCTCGGGCGCGTTCCACGTCGCCAAGCCGAGCGACTTGCTCCCCGAATTACAGGGCCGCCTGCCGATCCGCGTCGAACTGAAAGGCCTCACCGAAGCCGATTTCGTCGCGATCCTGTCGGACACCAAGGCGTCGCTGCCGCTGCAATACAAGGCGCTGATCGCCACCGAAGGCGTCGGCATCGAGTTCACCGAAGACGGCATTGCCGCAATCGCGCGCATCGCCGCCGAAGTGAACTCCGAGATCGAGAACATCGGCGCGCGGCGTTTGCAGACGGTGATGGAAAAGCTGCTCGAGGAGGTAAGCTACAACGCCGAGGACCGCGGCGGCTCGAACCTCGTCATCGACGGCGCGTACGTCGACAGCCAGCTGAAGGAAATCGCCCGCAACACCGACCTGAGCCGGTTCGTGCTGTAAGGCCCAAGCCCAACCGTTTTCCTGCGAACGCAGGAATCCAGGGTAACATGGCGAAACGCTCGTGACCCTGGACTCCTGCGTTCGCAGGAGAACAGAATTGGAGAGGAGAAACCATGGACGTGACCGAAGCGATAGACGCTCGCCGCTCCGTCCGCGGGTTCCTAGGCACCCCGGTCGATTCCGCACTCCTCCGCAACCTCGCGATAAAAGCGTCTCGAGCAGCAACCGGCGGAAACCTCCAACCCTGGCACATCGCCATCGTCCAAGGCGAACCCCTCGCCCGCCTCAAGGCGACGATGGCCGAAAAGATCGCTGCCGGCGCCACCGAAACCCCAGCCTACGACATCTACCCAAAAGACCTGACCGCCCCCTACCGAGACCGCCGCTACGCGGTCGGCGAAGCGATGTACGCCCACCTCGCCATCCCCCGCGACGACAAGACCGCCCGCCGGGACTGGTTCGCCCGCAATTTCGAATTCTTCGGCGCCCCCGCCGCCTATTTCTGCACGGTCGATCGCCGCATGGGGCCGCCGCAATGGTCGGATCTCGGCATGTACCTGCAGAACCTGATGCTGCTCGCGGTCGAGGCTGGACTCGCCACCTGTCCGCAGGAATGTTGGGCGATGTATCCGGAAACGGTCGGGACGTTTCTCGAGATACGGGAAGACCGCATGCTCTTCTGCGGCATGGCGATCGGTTATGAGGACAAGAGCGCTCGGGTAAACGCGTTGCGCACGGAGCGCGCGGACGAAGCGGAATGGCTGACGACGATCCGCTGACAGCCCTCCAGCTATTGCAAACCAAACCCCACCCCGGCGAAGGCCGGGGCCCAGGTGGGAAACGATTGTAACGGATGTACGCGCTTCGTTACGCTGGTCCTGCCAACTGGGCCCCGGCCTCCGCCGGGGTGGAGTGCTTGTGCTGAGTGTGCGTACGCCAAGCGTGTTCACCCGCGAAGGCGGGTGCCCAGACTGGGTCCCCGCCTTCGCGGGGAAACAAACTTTTAGAGAACCACCGTCACCGGCTTGGCGCCCTTGATCCCCGCAAGGATCATGGCCTCCCACACCGCCGGATCGCCCGCCGCAGCCATCGCCTTGTCCGGCTCGCGCAGAGTCTTCAGCACCGCCAGCGCATCGGGCAGATAATCCGCCCACGCCGCGTCGATCAACCGCGACGCCGACTCGGCATCGCCGCCGGCATTCGCGCTGATCCGCTGTCCCGCCAGCACGCGTGCGACGCGTTCGGCAACAGGTGTAGTGGAAACGTCCATGAGCATTCTCCTCGCGGGACCGGTCTACACCAAACCCGCGAGGCGAACGAATGCTCCTTAGCGTGCCGGGCCTGAACCCGCGCCACGGCTCGGACCACGGCCACCGCCGCCGGCTGGACGACCGCCGCCCTGACCGCCGGGACGACCACCGCCCTGGGGACGACCGCCGCCACCTTGGCCGCCGCCGCCACCCTGGCCGCCACGGCTCGCACCCGCATAGTTACGGCCGGTCGTACCGGTCGCCCTCGGCGAATGCGTCGCCCGCGGCCGTGCCGGATCGCGCGGACGATCAATCCGGACTTCTGGATCGGCGCCCATCGTCTTCACGCGCGTCTGCTTGATCTGGTTCGACAGGTTGACGAAATCGTCCGGCAGCGACCGGACCTGGACCTTCTGGCGGGTGATCCGCTCGATGTCGCGCAGGTAGGCCTTCTCGTCATCCGCGCAGAACGCGACGGCGATGCCGCTGGCGCCCGCACGCGCGGTACGGCCGATGCGGTGGACATACTGCTCGGCGACGTTCGGCAGCTCGAAGTTGATGACGTGCGAAACGCCCGAGACGTCGATGCCGCGCGCGGCGATGTCGGTCGCGATCAGGACCTTGACCTTGCCCTGCTTGAACTCGCCGAGTGCGCGCTCGCGCTGGCCCTGGCTCTTGTTGCCGTGGATCGCGTTCGACGCGATGCCGTTGCCGGCGAGCAGCTTCACGACGCGGTCGGCGCCATGCTTGGTACGCGTGAACACGAGCGCGCGGTCGATGGCAGGATCGGCCAGCGTGATCGTCAGCAGCGCCTGCTTTTCCGACTGGTTGCAGAAGGTGACATACTGGTCGACGCGCTCGGCGGTCGTCGCAGCCGGCTTTACCGACACCGTCTTCGGGTCGAGCAGGAACTGCGACGCGAGCTCGCGGATCGCGACCGGCATCGTTGCCGAGAAGAACAGCGTCTGGCGCTTCTTCGGCAGCATGCGGACGATCTTCTTCAGCGCGTGGATGAAGCCGAGGTCCATCATCTGGTCGGCTTCGTCGAGCACGAGGATCTCGATCATCGAGAGGTTGACGAAGCCCTGCTCGATCAGATCGATCAGACGGCCCGGCGTGGCGACGAGGATGTCGACGCCGCGGCTCATGTCCTGGCGGTTCTTGTTGATGCTGGTGCCGCCGAACACGGTCGTCACCGACATCTTGCTGAACTGGCCGTAAGCGCGCGCGCTGTCGGCGATCTGGCTGGCGAGTTCGCGCGTCGGTGCGAGCACCAGCATGCGGCAATGCGTCGGCAGGACGCGCTTCTGGTTTTCGGTCAGGCGCTGGATCGACGGCAGCACGAACGCCGCGGTCTTGCCGGTGCCGGTCTGCGCGATGCCGAGCAGATCGCCGCCTTCGAGCAGGATCGGGATCGACTGTGCCTGGATCGGCGTCGGCTCGGTATAGCCCTTGGCTTCGAGCGCACGGACGAGCGGCTCGGCAAGGCCGAGGTTTGCAAATGACATGTAGAGTCTCTCAATAGATGCCGGGCTCGCGAATCCACACAAGGACGCGCGAGGGGCGGTGGTGTTTTGACACCCCGCGTGAAAAGGGAAGCCCGTTGGAAACGACCGAGGCGGAGCTAAGACCCTAAGGTCCAATCACGCTGCATTACGCCTCGATGGCCACCATTTGGCGAACCACAGCCGAAAAGTCAACCTTCGGCCCCTTTTTGCACCCCTGGCGACGTCAGGTCCGGATCTGGCCCAGATGCAGATAGCGCTCGTTGAACTCCGCGGCGTCGCGCAGTCGCGGCCAGTCGGTCACGCTTACCTGCCGCTTCTTGCGCGCGATCAGCCCGTCGTTCTCGAGCGATTTCAGGACACGGTTTACGTGCACGGGGGTCAGACCAAGCGCGTCGCCAAGCTGTTCCTGAGTCATCGGCAACTCGTAGGCCATGGCATCCCCGAGCGTCGATTTCTTGAACCGCACGGAAAATTCACAGAGGAGATGCGCCAACCGGCTGCGCGCGTTGCGCCGACCGACGTTGAGCAGCCACTCGCGGTGGATCGAGGCCTCGACCAGCGCATCGATCCACAAGGCCTGACCCGCGGTCGGGCACGCCTCGATAAATTGACGCAGCGCCACGATCGGCACCTCCGCCAACGTCAGTCTGGTCAACGCCTGGATGTCGTGATCGGATTCATCGAGGAACAGGTTCTGCAGGTCGACGAACTCGCCGGGCATCAGGATCGACACGATCTCGCGCTCGCCATTAGGCGTCAGCTTTTGACGATAAGCGAGACCAGCAAGGATGAAGGCGCACCGGGTCGGACGTTGGCCTTCGCGCAGCATGTAGGTCGACGCATCGATCGTCCGCACCTTGAACGGCAGCGCAGCGATCTGAGCACGGTCATCCGCACGCAGCGCCATCCGCGACTCGAACTTCCGTGTAACCTGTTCAGTCACGGTGGACATATCCACGTGCACTCTCCGCATCAGGGCAGGAGCACTCGTTTCTCGCTGTCACCCTCACTGGGATAGCGCGTTGGCGGATGTCGCACCTTATCCCAGGATTGAGCGGACTGACAAAACCCATGTTATATTATTGCGGGGTGTTCCGATGTCCTTAGGGCACGGCGCCCGGTCGACTCCCGCGTCAGGCATGTATTGAACCGGAGGCGCCCGCATGAGGGCTTCCCGGTTCGTCTATCGTGACCGCGACGGCGAGCAGCACATGCCCCTGGTCGTTGCGGACCGCGACACGAAAATGTGCGCCGTGGCGCGCGATCGCGGGATGATCGCTAAGATAATCGCCCGCGAAAATGACCGCCTGGACACGCGCCACCTCGTCGTCGGCCAAATCGGTGCCGTCGTCGTCATTGACGTGTTTATGGTTGTCGATGTCGAAGAAGTATCTGGGCATGCTCGACTTCCTCAACCGTTACGCAAGCCCAATTCCTAGCAGGCCGGCGCTCCCTGCGCTCTTACCAAAATCAGTTTCGATGCGCGCAGCAAGCTCGACTTGACCAGCGTCGCGGGCGTAGGATGCGTGCAAACAATAGAGGATCCGCCCCATGAAACTGGCCAGCCTGAAGCATCCCGACGCTACTCGGGGACGAGACGGCAAGCTTGTGGTCGTCTCCAACGACCTCGCCTGGTACGCTGATGCGAGCCATATCGCGCCGACGCTGCAGGCCGCGCTCGACGACTGGGACCGGCTTTCGATCGACCTCAAGAACCTGTCGACCGATCTCGAGCACGAGATGATCCCGATGCGCCGCTTCCACGAGCATGACGCCGAGTCGCCGTTGCCGCGTGCGTATCAATGGGCGGATGGCTCGGCCTACGTGAATCATGTTGCGCTCGTGCGACAGGCGCGTGCGGCGGAGATGCCCGACAGCTTCTGGCACGATCCGCTGATGTACCAGGGCGGCTCGGACGGGTTCCTGGGGCCGCGCGATCCGATACCGCTCGCCGACGAATCCTGGGGCTGCGACATAGAGGGCGAGGTCGTCGTCGTCACCGGCGACGTGCCGATGGGTGCGAGTCGCGACGAGGCGCTGGCGGCGATCCTGCTGGTCGGGCTGACCAACGACGTAAGCCTGCGCAATCTGATCCCCGGCGAACTCGGCAAGGGCTTCGGATTCTTCCAGTCGAAGCCGGCCAGCGCGTTTTCGCCCGTTTTCGTCACGCCCGATTCGCTCGGCGACTGGTGGAGGGACGGCAAGCTGCACCGCAAACTGATGGTTGACCTTAACGGCCAGCCGCTCGGTCGCGCCGAGGCCGGCGAGGACATGACGTTCGATTTCGGTACGCTGGTCGCGCACGCCGCCAAGACCCGCAAGCTCGGCGCGGGGACGATCGTCGGCTCGGGCACCGTCTCGAACCGCGGCCCCGATGGTGGTCCCGGCAAGTCGGTTGCCGAGGGTGGCGTCGGCTATTCCTGCCTCGCCGAAGTCCGGACTATCGAAACCATACAGGGCGGCAAGCCCGTCACGCCGTTCCTCAAGCAGGGTGACGTCGTCCGCATTTGGGCGGAGGACGACAAGCGCCATCCGATCTTCGGCGTGATCGAACAGACTGTCGGCGGCTGAATTCTGCGGAGGGGGAGAAAAATCCGCGCGGCACATCGTGAATGCGCAACTCCCCCTCGCAATCTGCGTTGAAATTTAATAACAAGCCTCGGTAAGAGTGTTCCGCGGTCACAGCGGCCTCATGGAGATGGAATGACGATGGCAAGCGAGCATCCGCGCGCCAATTTGCAGCCGCTCACGCTGCATATACCCGAGCCGAAGTTTCGCCCCGGCGACGCGGTGGACTTCGCCGAAGTCGACGTGCCGCCCGCCGGCGAAGCGCGCCGCCCCGACACCGCGGACGAGGCGTCCGACTTCATCGATCTCGCCTATACGCTGGTCCGCGTGCTCGACGACGACGGCAACGCGGTCGGCCCCTGGGACCCCAAGCTTTCGCCCGACGTGATGCGCCGCATGTTGCGCAGCATGGCTTTGCTCCGCGCGTTCGACGAGCGCATGTTCCGTGCGCAGCGTCAGGGCAAGACCAGCTTCTACATGAAGGCGCTTGGCGAGGAGGCGGTCGCGGTCGCGGCAGCCTACGCGCTCGATTACGAGGACATGTGCTTCCCCTCGTACCGTCAACAAGGCCTGTTGATCGCGCGGGGCTGGAGCCTCGTCGACATGATGAACCAGATTTATTCGAACACGGCGGACCGGCTCGGCGGCAAGCAGCTGCCGATCATGTATTCGGTCAAGGAAGCCGGCTTCTTCTCGATCTCGGGCAACCTCACGACGCAGTATCCGCAGGCTGTCGGCTGGGCGATGGCGTCCGCCGCCAAGGGCGACACGCGGATCGCCGCCACCTGGTGCGGCGAAGGCTCGACCGCGGAGGGCGACTTCCACTCGGCCTGCACGTTCGCCGCGGTCTACCGCGCACCGGTGATCTTCAACGTCGTCAACAACCAGTGGGCGATCTCCAGCTTCTCCGGGTTCGCCGGTGCCGAGGCGACGACGTTCGCGGCGCGCGCGGTCGGCTATGGGATTGCCGGACTCCGCGTCGACGGCAACGACGCGCTCGCGGTCTACGCAGCGACCGAATGGGCCGCCGAGCGCGCGCGCACCAACCAGGGCCCGACGCTGATCGAGCACTTCACCTATCGCGCAGAAGGCCATTCGACCTCCGACGACCCCGGCCAGTATCGCAGCGAAGGCGAACCCAATGCCTGGCCGCTCGGCGACCCGATCAAGCGCCTCAAGGATCACCTGATCGCGATCGGCGAATGGGACGAGGAGCGCCACGCGGCACAGGACAAGGAACTCGCCGAGCAGGTCAAGGCCGCGCAGAAGGAAGCCGAGAAGAACGGCATCCTCGGCCACGGCCTCCACCAGCCGCTCGAGTCGCTGTTCGACGGCGTGTTCGAGGAGATGCCGTGGCATCTGAAGGAGCAGCGCCAGCAAATGCTCGACGAGGAATCCGCGAGCGGCCGCCCTTGGGATATCAAGGCATGAGCGCCCAGCCCAACCAGGCCCCACCAAACTCCGTCATCCCAGCGAAAGCTGGGATATCCCGGTTATCGAGCGTGCCCTCGCGGCATGAGACCCCAGCTTTCGCTGGGGTGACGAAGGTGTTTGTATGAGCGACGTGACTGAAGCACGTGGGTCGGGCGCAACCGAAGCAGCGGAAGCGGCTGCGGCCTCGTCGAGCCACGCAGGTACCGAACCCACCACCCGCATGAACATGATCCAGGCGATCAACTCCGCCATGGACATCATGATGGAGCGCGACCCCGACGTGATCGTCATGGGCGAGGACGTCGGCTATTTCGGCGGCGTTTTTCGCGCGACCGCAGGGCTGCAAGCCAAGCACGGCAAGACGCGCGTGTTCGACACCCCGATCACCGAATGCGGCATCATCGGCGTCGCGGTCGGCATGGGCGCCTACGGCCTGCGCCCCGTCCCCGAGATCCAGTTCGCGGACTACATCTACCCCGCGCTCGACCAGCTCGTGTCCGAAGCTGCACGCCTGCGCTATCGTTCCGCCGGCGAGTTCACTTCGCCGATCACGGTCCGCTCGCCGTTCGGCGGCGGCATCTTCGGCGGCCAGACGCACAGCCAGTCGCCGGAGGGGCTCTTCACCCACATGTCGGGGATCAAGACGGTGATCCCGTCGACCCCCTACGACGCCAAGGGCCTGCTGATCGCCGCGATCGAGGACAATGATCCGACGCTCTTCTTCGAACCCAAGCGCATCTATAACGGCCCGTTCGACGGCTATTGGGATCGCCCGTCGCAGAACTGGTCGAAGCACCCGGCCGGCGAAGTCCCGACCGGCTATTACAAGATCGAGCTCGGCAAGGCGAAGATCGTCCGCGCAGGCGAGGCGCTCACCATCCTCGCCTACGGCACGATGGTCCACGTCTGCGCGGCCGTTGTTGCCGAAGCCGGGATCGACGCCGAGATCGTCGACCTGCGTACGCTCGTGCCGCTCGACATCGAGACGATCGAGGCGTCGGTGAAGAAGACCGGACGCTGCATGATCGTCCACGAGGCGACCCGCACGAGCGGCTTCGGCGCGGAGCTGTCGGCGATCGTGCAGGAACGCTGTTTCTACCATCTCGAGGCGCCGATCGAGCGCGTGACCGGGTTCGACACGCCGTACCCGCACAGCCTCGAATGGGCGTATTTCCCGGGGCCGGTCCGCATCGGCGAAGCCCTGAAAAAGATCATGAAGGACGCATAATGGCCCGCTTCACCTTCAAGCTGCCGGACATCGGCGAAGGCATCTCCGAGGCCGAGATCGTCGCGTGGCACGTCGCCATCGGCGACCGCGTCGAGGAGGATTCGCCGATCGCCGACATGATGACCGACAAGGCCACCGTCGAAATGGAGTCGCCGGTGACCGGCGTCGTCGTCGAACTGGCGGGCGAAGTCGGCGACCAGGTGTCGATCGGCGCCGCGCTGGTCGTGATCGAGACGGACGCGGTGGACGCCGCGGACGAAGTCGTCGCCGCGCCGCTGACGTCGGCCCAGGCCGAGACCGCGGAGCAATACGAAGCCGAGAACCCCGGCGTCGAACTCCTCCCCGAAACGGGGAGGGGGACCGCCGGCGAAGCCGGGGGTGGAGGGGGCGTGCCGCAAACGACCCCGCCGGTGGCGGATACTGCATCGGTGGGCATGTTCCCGCAGACCGCTCCGCCCGTGGAAGCCCCCCTCCACCATCCTGCGGATGGTCCCCCTCCCCGTGCCGGGGAGGATAAGGCGCACGCGCTCGCATCTCCAGCGGTACGCGCTCGCGCGCGAGATCTCGGCATCGACCTCGCCTCGGTCAAATCCGACTCCGACCGCGTCCGCCACGCCGACCTCGACGCCTACCTCCGCTACGGCTCGGGCGAAGGCTACCACCCCCCGCATGCGTCGCGCGCCCGCAAGGACCAGCCCATCAAGGTCATCGGCATGCGTCGCCGCATCGCCGAGAACATGGCCGCCTCGAAGCGCGCGATCCCGCACTTCACCTATGTCGACGAGATCGACGTCACCGCCTTGGAAGCGATGCGCGCCGACCTCAACGCCAACCGCGGCGGCCGCCCGAAGCTCACCATGCTGCCGCTGATGATCGTCGCGATCTGCAAGACGATCCCCGACTTCCCGATGCTCAACGCGCGTTACGATGACGAGGCGGGCGTGGTTACGCGTCACGGCGCCATCCACCTCGGCATGGCCGCGCAGACCGACGCGGGGCTCACCGTCCCCGTGATCCGCGACGCACAGGACCGCAACGTCTGGCAGCTCGCCACCGAGATCACGCGCCTCGCCGAAGCCGCACGCGCCGGAAAACTCGCACCCAACGAAATGGGCGGCGGCACGATCACCGTGACGTCGCTCGGCCCGCTCGGCGGTATCGCGACCACGCCGGTCATCAACCGCCCCGAAGTCGCGATCATCGGCCCCAACAAGATCGTCGAACGCCCGGTCTTCCGGTCTGATGGAAGAGGGGGCGACGAAGTCGTCCGTGCGAAACTGATGAACCTGTCGATCAGCTGCGACCACCGCGTCGTCGACGGCTGGGACGCGGCAAGCTTCGTCCAGGGCCTCAAGAAATACCTCGAAACCCCCGTTCTCCTCTTCGCCGACTGAACGCACGTGAACGGCATGCACCGCGGAGACCTGACGATCGAGGGTAAATTCGAGGGGATGCTCGACGGCACCGCGATCGTCCCGGCCGGCGCCACCGCCGAGATCGCCGGGATGATCGATGGCACGCTGATCGTCGAACCCGGCGCGACGGTGCTGATCAGCGGCATGGTCGACGGCGAGATTATCGACCGCGGCGGCAAAATCACCGTAACCGGGATGGTCGACTGATCTTGTATCCCTCTCCCCCAGGGGAGGGGGAAGCGGCCCGCCCGGCAAAGCCGGGTGGGAAGGGTGAGGACTCGACGACGAACACCCTAAATTTCGTGTACTGCCACCCCGGCGGAGGTCAGGGCCCCTGTGCCCTAACCAAATGCCGTCACCCCAGCGAAGGCTGGGGTATCCCGGTTGGTAAGTGCGTCGGCTCGAACCGGGAGATCCCAGCTTTCGCTGGGATGACGGGGCCGCACATCGAGGTGGTGGCGATTGGAGAAATCAAACGATCTCGAACAACCCCGCGGCGCCCATTCCGCCTGCGGTGCACATCGACACCACCACATACCGCACGCCGCGCTTGCGCCCCTCGATCAGCGCATGGCCCACCAGCCGCGACCCCGTCATCCCGAACGGATGCCCGACCGCGATCGCCCCGCCGTTGACGTTGTACTTCTCCGGATCGATCCCGAGGAAATCGCGACAATACAGGCACTGCGATGCGAACGCCTCGTTAAGCTCCCACAGCCCGATGTCGCCCACCGACAACCCAGCGCGCTCCAGCAGCTTCGGGATTGCGAACACCGGTCCGATCCCCATCTCCGCCGGGCTGCACCCCGCCGCCTGGAAGCCGCGATAGATCCCCAGGATGTCCTTGCCCTCGGCCTCCGCAGTCCTGCGATCCATCAGCAGTTGCGCCGACGCGCCGTCCGACAACTGGCTCGCATTGCCCGCGGTGACACTCGACCCCGGCCCGGAAAACTCGCCGCCCGGCCACACCGTCTTCAGTCCACGCAGACCCTCCAGCGTCGTGCCGGCGCGGATGCCCTCGTCCTGCGACAGCGTGACGCTCTCGATTCCGGCATGCGCGCCCTGCTTGTCGTACAGCACTTTCTCGACCGTGATCGGCACGATCTCCTCGGCAAACGCCCCGTTCGCCAACCCGGCGGCGGCACGCTGCTGGCTCATCGCCGCATAGGCGTCCTGCGCCTCGCGGCTGATGCCGTATTTCTCCGCGACGATCTCCGCGGTCTCGATCATCGGGATATACGCCGCCGGCTCCTTCGCCACGACGCTCGCATTGACGTAGCGCGGCGCATCCTTCGTGACGGTGTAGCTGATCGACTCCATCCCGCCGGCCAGTGCCACATCCGCCTCGTCGCAGATGATAGTCCGCGCCGCGAGCGCCACCGCGGTCAGGCCCGACCCGCATTTCCGGTCGAGCGTGAAGGCGGGGACCGACTCCGGCAGCCCGCCGGCAAAAAGCGCCATCCGTCCGGCGTTACCGCCCTGCGTCCCCCATTGGTTGCCGACGCCCCAGAACACCTCGTCGATCCGCGCCGGATCGATCCCTGCGCGCTCGACCACCGCGTTCATCACATGCCCCGCCAGCACCGGCGCCTCGGTCGCATTGAACGCGCCGCGATACGCCTTGCCGATAGCGGTACGGGCGGTCGAGACGATGGCGGCTTCACGCATGCTGGAACCTTTCGAGGATCGGGTATGCGCCCGATCTACCGCGTCGTTCCCGCAACGCAAAGCCCGAAGGTCTCACTTCATCAAGACAAGCTCTTCGGCCATCGTCGGATGCAACGCGACGGTCGCATCGAAATCGGCCTTGGTCAGCCCGGCCTTCACCGCGACCGCGGCGGATTGCAGAATTTCGGGGCAGTCGGGGCCGATCATGTGGATGCCGACCACCCGGTCGGTCTCGCCGTCGCAGATCATCTTGTACAGCGAGCGCTCGTTGCGGCCTGCCAGCACGTTCTTCATCGGCCGGAAGTCGGAGGTGTAGACCTTGACCGAACCGAGCGCCTCCTTCGCCTGCGACTCGGTCATGCCGACGCCGGCCATCGGCGGGTGGCTGAATACCGCGGCTGGGACGTTGGCATAATCGACCCGCGTCGGCTTGTTGCCGAAGAAGGTGTCCGCGAACGCCTGCCCCTCGCGGATCGCGACCGGGGTCAGCTGGATCCGGTTGGTGACGTCGCCGACCGCGAAGATCGAGTCGCAGCTCGACCGGTTGTCCTCGTCGACGATCACCGCGCCCGCCGCGTCCATCTCGACGCCCGCGCTTTCGAGCCCGAGGCCCTTGGTGTTAGGCAGGCGGCCAGTCGCGAACATCACGAGGTCGACGGTGATCGGCTCGTGTCCGCTCATCCTGACCGTGAGACACCCGTTCTCGTCCTTCTCGATGCTCTCGAACGCGGCGTTGAAGCGGAAATCTATGCCCTTGCCCATCGAGATCTGGAGCAGGCGGTCGCGGATCGATTCGTCATAGCCGCGCAGGATCACGTCGGTGCGGTTGACCAGCGTGACGTGCGATCCGAACTGGTGGAAGATCCCGGCGAATTCGTTGGCAATATAGCCTGCGCCGGCGATCAGCACGCGCTTCGGTACGTCGTCGAGATGGAACACTTCGTTCGAGGTGATGCCGTGCTCGGAACCGGGAAACTCAGGCACCAAGGGATGCGCGCCGACCGCGATCAGGATCTTGGCTGCCGTTTTTACGGTGCCGTCGGCGAGCGTGACTTCGTTGGGGCCGGAGACGACCGCGCGTTGGTGGATGATGTCGACGTGATTGTTCTGGAGCGTGGTCGTGTAGGCGCCGTTAATCCGGTCGACCTCCTCCATCACGTTGTCACGCAATGTCGGCCAGCTGAACGCACAGTCGTCGGGTACCTGCCAGCCGAACCGCTTGGCGTCCTTCAGATCCTCGGCGAAATGCGCGCCGTAGATCAGCAGCTTCTTCGGCACGCAGCCACGAATGACGCAGGTCCCGCCGACCCGGTATTCCTCGGCGACTGCGACGCGCGCGCCATGCGCGGCGGCGACACGCGACGCACGCGTCCCGCCCGAGCCTGCGCCGATGACGAACAGGTCATAGTCGAATTGGGTATCGGTCGCGGATTTGGTGTCGGTCACGGGCAGTCCTTGTACGTCGCGTACCGCTTTCGAGCGGCTTTGCATGTCATCTGGGGCAGGGCGCGCGACGCCACAACCCCGCTGCGGCGATCACGCTGATCGCCGGACTCTATCGCTGGCCAGCTTTGCGCATCGGCATCGCATCGATCGTCGCCTCCAGCGCGGCGGCAGGAAAGGGCTTCGCACTGCGGAGTTTTTCGCCGCCGTCCTTGCCGATCAGGAGCGCGGTGAAGGCGGCGGGGAGGTGGTATTTGCGGCGGAGGCCGGCGGCAGTGTTGGTGGCGCCGCGGACCGTGTCGCCGACGACTTCGACGATGGTGAGGTCGCGCGCGTCGGCGTTGTTCTTCCAGTTGGCGAGGATGCGGCGTTGCTCGGCAAGTGCCGGGTCTTCGGCGGAGGGCGCCGCAACGATCAACACGCGCCGCTCCCACCTCATCTGAGCGATAGTCGGGGAAGCGGCGAGCGCTACGGCGAGGATGATGGGCATGAAACGGGAACGCTCCCGCTTCACCAAAGCTCCCGTCATCCTGGGCTCGACCCAGGATCCAGAGCCGCGGACGTTGTCGCTCTTGGCTCTGGATCCCGGATCAAGTCCGGGATGACGACGGGGCTTTACCCGAACGCGCGCTTGATCAGGTCATCGGTCGAAGGATCGAACGTCTGCCCGCCCTTCTCCGCAGCCTTCGCCATTTCCTTCCCCAGCTCCACCCCGAACTGATCGAACGAATTGATTCCGAGCAGGACCCCATTCACGAACACCCGGTGCTCGTAAAACGCGATCAGCGCGCCCAGCGTGTGCGCGTCGAGATCGTCCAGCAGCAGCGTCGACGAAGGCCGGTCGCCCGAATAGCTCCGTGCCGGATCCTCGACCTGCTTGCCCGCCATCAGCGCCGCACCCTGCGCAAACGCATTCAGCAACAGCGCGCGGTGATGCTCCTCGGGCAAGGTGTCGCCCGGCTCGATCACCGCGATGAACTCGACCGGCACGAGATGCGTGCCCTGGTGGAGCAGCTGGAACACCGCATGCTGCGCCTCGGTGCCGACGCCACCCCAGGTGATCGCTGCCGACGGACGCCCGAGCGGCTGGCCGTCGACCGTCACCGACTTGCCGTTCGATTCCATCTCGAGCTGCTGGAGATAGCTCGGCAGCAACCGCAGCCGCTCGTCATACGCGAACGGCGCGCGCGTCTCGGCATGGCGGATCTGCGTGTAATACAGGTCGGCGAACGCCGCGAGCGCCGGCGCATTCTCGTGCAGCGCGGCGAGCCGGAAGTGGCGATCCATCTCGGCTGCACCCTCCAGCAGTTCCTCGAACCGGTCCCAGCCAAGCCCGATCGCCGCGGGAAACCCGATCGTCGACCACAGCGAATACCTCCCGCCGACGCTTTCCGAAAACGGCAGGATACGCGTCTCGTCGACACCCCATTCCATCGCCTTCTCGGGCGACGCGGTCAGCGCGATCACGCGGCCATACGGATCCTCGACATTGTGCTCGGTCATCCACTGCAGCACGCTTTCTGCGTTCATCAGCGTTTCGGTCGTGGTGAACGTCTTCGACGCGACCACCAGCAACGTTGCCGCCGGATCGAACTTCGCGAACACGTCCTCCAGCGCCACGCCGTCGACATTGGCGACGATCGCCACGTCGTATCGCTTGTCGTCACGCCCCAGCGCATCGACCAGCAACTGCGGCCCCAGCGCCGACCCACCGATCCCGACATGCAGGATATGCCGCACCGGCCCGAGCGCCTCGGCCTCGATCGCGTCGATCAGAGTCCGCATCCGCGCGTGGCTCGCCTGCGCGATCGCGACGCTCTCGGGCTTGCCCTCGCCGCGTTCGGCGGTGTGCTCGACCGCGCGACCCTCGGTGACGTTGACGATCTCGCCCGAAAACAGTGCCTGCCGCTTGCCCGACAGGTTCTGCGCCTTCGCCATCTCTTCGAACGCGGTGACCATGTCCGTCGTCAGGTGCGTCTTCGACCAGTCGAAATGGATGCCCGCGACGTCGAGGCTCAGCTTCGAGAGGCGCTCCGAGTCTGCCGTGAACAGGTCGGTCAGTTTGGTGGCGGGCAGGGCTTCGATCTTGGACCAGTCGGCGGTCATGCTACTTCTCCGGATAGACGTGCGCGCCGGTCATGCTGCAAGCGCGAGACCGCGACAACGCTCTTTCGGTGACACGTATCCCGCACACGCTTGACGATAGGCGCGGTCTGCGCAAACCCGCGCACATGGCAAATGACGTGAAGACCAAACCCCAGCGCTCCGAAACGAGCGAGACCTTCCGCTTCCTGCTGAAGCTCGCTCTGGTCGTGCTGATCCTGCGCAGCTTCATCTTCGCGCCGTTCAGCATCCCGTCCGAATCGATGCTGCCCCGGCTGCTGATCGGCGACTATCTCTTCGTCTCGAAGTGGAACTACGGCTATTCGCGCTGGTCGCTCCCCGCCGGTATCCCGCTGATCCCCGGCCGTATCTTCGGCAGCACCCCGACCCGCGGCGACGTCGTCGTCTTCCGCGCACCCGAAGTGCTCGATCACGACGTCATCAAGCGCGTCATCGGCCTCCCCGGCGAGACCGTCCAGATGCGCCAGGGCACCGTCTACCTCAACGGCAAGGCGATCCCGAAGCTCCGCATCGCCGACTTCACGATCCCGCTCACCGAGAACTTCAACGCCGAGAAATGCGGCGCGCCGTACGTCGACGTCGTCGCGAACGTCCAAATCTGCCGCTACCCGCGCTTCCGCGAAACGCTGCCGAACGGCCGCAGCTACGAAGTGCTCGACCAGGCCGAACTCCCCGATCGCGACGACACCGGGCTCTACACGATCCCCGCCGGCCACATCTTCGTGATGGGCGACAACCGCGACGACAGCGGCGACAGCCGTTTTCCCGCGCCGCAGGGCATGGGCTACGTCCCGCTCGAGAACGTCGAGGGCAAGGCGGTCGTCAATTTCTTCTCGACCGACGGCGATGCCGAATGGCTGAAGCCGTGGACCTGGGTCAGTGCCGCGCGCTGGAGCCGTATCGGGGAAGGCTTTTGAGCGATCTAGCCGGCTGGCTGAAGACGCTCTTCGGCCGCGCACCGACCAACCTCGCCCCCTATGAGCGCGCGCTAACGCACGGCAGTCAGGCCGCGGCGAACTACGAGCGACTCGAGTTCCTCGGCGACCGCGTCCTAGGCCTGATCATCGCCGAATGGTTGTACGAACTGTTCGCGACCGACCCCGAAGGCTCGCTGTCGAAACGCCTCAACGCGCTCGTCACCGGCCCCGTCTGTGCCGACGTCGCCCGCGAATTGGGCGTCCGCGCGCACCTCAAACTCGGCAAGCAGGCCCGCGACGACGGCGCGAGCGACAGCGACAACGTACTCGGCGACGTAATGGAGGCGCTGATCGGCGCCTGGTACCAGGAAGCCGGCCTGGACGCCGCCCGCAAGTTCGTCCGCAGCGCCTGGGGCGACAGGGTGCAAGCTGGCGCCAAGGCCCCGCAGCACCCCAAGTCCGCCCTCCAGGAATGGGCCGCCGCGCACAACCGCAAGCCCCCCGAATACACCATCGTCGAACGCACCGGCCCCGGCCACGCACCCAAGTTCACGATGCTCGTCTCGGTCGGCAAACTCGCCGAAGCCACCGCCACCGGCTCCAGCAAACAGGAAGCCGAAACCGCGGCAGCCAAGGCGCTCCTGGAGAAGCTGGGCTGAGAAGGCAGTTTTGTTCGCGCAAAGGCGCAAAGGCGCGGAGGTGGTGTGGATGGGGCTCGCGCGCGCCGCAATCATGCGCCGCCGAGTATCTTGGAGCCGTTTGGGGCGATACCTGATTACCGCTCGCAACCCCTCCGCGCCTTTGCGCCTTTGCGCGAACAAAACTGCCTTCTTCGACCTTCTCGCGACGCGATGACGGACGGCCATTTTCCCTGTACAGCCGAACGCAACACCAGTTCGAAAAGAGCATATGTGACTGAAACGAATACCAAGCCCGATACCAAGCATTGCGGCCTAGTCGCCATCGTCGGCGCGCCGAACGCGGGCAAGTCGACGCTCGTCAACGCGCTCGTCGGCCAGAAGGTCGCGATCGTCAGCCCCAAGGCGCAGACGACGCGCGCCAAGCTGATGGGCGTCGCGATCGAGGGCGACACGCAGATCCTGCTCGTCGACACCCCCGGCATCTTCGAGCCCAAGCGCCGCTTCGACCGCGCGATGGTCGCCGCCGCCTGGGGTGGCGCGGAGGGCTCCGACATCATCGCGCTTGTGGTCGATGCGAAGGGCGGTATCGGCGGCAAGGTCACGACGATCGTCGAGTCGCTGGTCGGCCGCACCGAGCCGATCTGGCTGATCCTCAACAAGGTCGATCTCGCCGACAAGACCAAGCTGCTGATCCACGCCGAGAAACTCAACGCGCTGCTCCCGTTCGCCGAGACGTTCTTCATCAGCGCCGGCACCGGCGACGGCCTCGCGCACTTCAAGACGCAGCTCGCCAAGGCGATGCCAGAAGGTCCGTGGCACTACCCCGAGGACCAGGTCTCCGACTCGACCGAGCGAGCGCTCGCGTCCGAAGTCACGCGCGAGCAGCTGTACCTGCAGCTCCACGCCGAACTGCCCTATGCGAGCACGATCGAGACCGAGCAGTATATCGAACGCCAGGATGGCTCGTTGGAGATCCACCAGCAGATTCTCGTCGAACGCCCGACGCAGCGCGCGATCGTGCTTGGCAAGGGCGGCGTCCGCATCAAGGAAATCGGCGCGCGCTCGCGCATCGAACTCGCCTCGATCACCGGCAAGCCCGTCCACTTGTATTTGCACGTAAAGGTAAAGCCAGGCTGGGACGAAGACCGCGAAGTCTACCGCGACATGGGCCTAGACTGGGTCGACTGAACCCGCGAAAATATTCCCCCCCGGTGAAGGCCGGGGCCCAATCGGGGGACGTTCGTAAACGCGGACAGCGTTCCGTCACTTCGACCTTGCCAATTGGGCCCCGGCCTTCGCCGGGGTGGTGTAGAGTTCGAACAAAGGATGTTCCCCCGCGGAGGCGGGGGTCCAGTCTGGGCCCCCGCCTCCGCGGGGGAACAATCTCGGGTCAGTATTTCGCGATCCGATCCCGCAATAGTAAAACCGTTACTTGACCGCCCGGTCGAAACCGCGCCGTCCTCTCGCCCGCGCATGCTATCGTCCGCACGCCCGCTCAGCCGGACGAGGACCACACGATGCCGACGATGATCGATGCGACGTCCGCGATCCGCTACGACCAGCTTCCTCTTTCCCCGGTCGCCTGGGATTTCGGCCTGTTCCAGCTCAGATGGTACGCGCTCAGCTACATCGCGATGATCGCTCTGGGCTGGTGGTATTTGCGTAGGATGCTCCGGCGATCCGGTGCGCCGATGGCGGAACGCCACGTCGACGACCTCGTCTTCTACCTCACGCTCGGCATCATACTTGGCGGCCGCCTCGGCTATTGCCTGTTCTATCGGCCCGAAATCTGGCGCGATCCGCTGGACGTGCTGAAACTCTGGCAGGGCGGGATGTCGCTACACGGCGGGTTCCTCGGGGTGATCGTCAGCCTCGTTGTGTTCACCCGCCGCCATCGCCTCTCGCTGCTCCGCGTCTGCGACTATGTTGCGTGCGCGACGCCGTTTGGGCTCGTGCTGGTACGGATCGCCAATTTCGTGAACGGTGAGTTGTGGGGCCGGCCCAGTTCGCTGCCCTGGGCGGTGATCTTCCCCGGCACGCAGGACGGCATCCCCCGCCACCCCAGCCAGCTATACGAAGCCGCGCTCGAGGGGGGCGTGACCATGATCGTGCTCGCATATCTGTTCTGGCGCACCGACGCGCGGCTTCGCCCGGGACGGCTGCTCGGCACCGGACTGATCCTCTACGGCACTGCGCGCTTCCTGCTCGAATTCGTCCGCCAGCCCGACGCCGGACTCGATCACCTGTGGTGGGGACTGACGATGGGGCAAACGCTGAGCGTACCGATGATCGTGGCGGGTATCTGGTTCTGGACGCGGTCCTGTACGCGATCGTCCGTCACGCCCGTGCCTGCCTGACTATCGGCCCAGCACTTCGTCAACCCACGACGGCACCAGCACGCCCGCCGCACCGATCCGCGTCTGCTCGAAGAACACGCTCCCCATCGACGGATCGAGGTTCAGTTCCAGCGTCCGCGCCCCATGATACGCCGCGGTCTGCACGAACCCCGCCGCCGGATACACCGCGCCCGACGTCCCGATAGACACAAATAGATCGGCCTTCGCCAGCGCCGCCTCGATCCGCTCCATCTGGTACGGCATCTCCCCAAAGAACACGATGTCCGGCCGCAACGCCGCCGCCCCGCACGCGCCGCACACCGCCCCCTCCGGTAACGCCCCCGCCCAAGGCTCACGCGCGCCGCAGACGGCACACAAGGCCGACAACAACTCCCCGTGCATATGCAGCATCCGCGTCGCCCCCGCCCGCTCGTGCAAATCGTCGACATTCTGTGTGACGATCAGCAGCTCCCCCTGCCAAGCCGCATCCAGCCGCGCCAGCGCATGGTGTGCCGCGTTGGGCTGGACCGTCGATAGAGCTGCGCGCCGCAGATCGTAGAATCGGTGCACCAGTTCCGGATCCGCCGCGAGCGCCTCGGGCGTGCAGACGTCTTCGACCCGGTGCCCCTCCCACAAGCCGCCCGGCCCGCGGAACGTCGCGATCCCGCTCTCCGCCGAGATGCCCGCGCCCGTCAGGACGACGATGTTTCTGATATCCTGCATCGGCACATTCTAGGCGGAGCAGGGCCGCGCGGAAAGCCGAAGTCGCCCTGCCGCCGCCGAAATGACCTTCCGGTCGCCCGCCCGCCCTGTCCATCCGATGCGACCGATTGTCCCTTCCGGCGTTGAGGTACATCGACCATATCATCATGGCCGTCTGCGAACCGATCGCCGGTGCCGTCTCGGTGCTACGCTTTGATATTGTGAAGGATTTACTGCGATGTTGACGAAAAAGCTGATGCTGCTGAGCGGTGTGGTCGCGGTCCTCGGCGGCTGTGGTCAGACGACTTCGACCGACTCGAACACCTCGACAGCAAACATCGCCATGGGCAACACCAGCGCCGCGGCGAGCGCGACTCCGGCGGTCAACCGTGTCCGCGGCGTCATCACCGCGATCGGCACCGATGCGCTGACCGTCCAGACCTATGACGGCAAGTCGGCCACCGTACCGCTCGACGCCAACACAAAGTTCGCCTGGGTGGTGAAGTCCGACCTGTCGACGCTCAAGGACGGCGACTTCATCGGCACCGCGACGACCGGTCCCGACGACGCGCTGCGCGCGGTCGAACTGGTGATCTTCCCCGAGGCGATGCGCGGCACCGGCGAGGGGCATTATCCCTGGGACGTCCCCGGCGCGGTCGCGGCTGCTGGCGGCGGCTCGAACGGGTCCAGCGCAATGACCAACGGCACCGTCGACGGGCAGAGCGCGATGACCAACGGCACCGTCGATGGCCAGAGCGCGATGACGAACGGCACGGTCGCGCAGCAGAGCGGCATGACGAATGGCACGGTCACAGGTGGCGCAGGCAAGCCCGGCGAGACCAAGCTGAGCATCTCGTACAAGGGCGGCAAGGCCCAGGTCGTCGTCCCCGTCGGCACGCCGATCGTCCGGTTCGAGCCGGCCGAGCGCACGGTCCTCGCCAAGGGCCAGAAGCTGTTCGCGATCATCTCGGCGGACTCCAAGGGCGCCAGGTCGGTCGCAGTGGGCAAGGACGGCCTGACGCCACCGATGTAATCACCGCGCGGCCATCGGGCCGGTACCTCGGTGATCAAAGCAAGGGGGCTGGAGTGGCGGGATCGTCGTTCCAGCCCCTTTCGTTTGGCATCGACGCGACACGCCGACCTTCACCGCTTGGATCTGCGTGATCGCGCTCGCCATGGTCTGTGACGTGACCCCGTCTTCAAAAATTGCACGATCGCCGCTAAGACGTCTGCAAACCTGTATCCGTAAAGGCGCTGCATGACCGTCATCACCGAAGCCGACCTGATCGAAAGCGTCGCCGACGCACTCCAGTTCATCAGCTACTACCACCCGATGGATTACATTCGCGCGCTGGGCGTCGCGTACGAGGCCGAGCAGAGCCCCGCCGCCAAGGATGCGATCGCGCAGATCCTGACCAACAGCCGGATGTGCGCGGAGGGCCACCGCCCGATCTGCCAGGACACCGGGATCGTCACGATCTTCGTCAAATGGGGCCAGGATTGCCGTCTTGAGTCGACCCGCTCGCTGCAGGAAGTGATCGATGAGGGTGTTCGGAAGGCGTATCTCAACCCGGAGAACAAGCTGCGTGCGTCGATCCTCGCCGACCCCGCCTTCACCCGCCGCAATACCAAGGACAACACGCCGAGCGTGATGCATGTCGAGATGGTGCCCGGCAACACCGTCTCGATCGACGTCGCGGCGAAGGGCGGCGGCAGCGAGAACAAGTCCAAGTTCAAGATGATGAACCCGAGCGACTCGATCGTCGACTGGGTGCTCGAGATGATCCCGCAGATGGGCGCAGGCTGGTGCCCGCCCGGCATGCTCGGGATCGGCATCGGTGGCACCGCCGAGAAGTCGATGATCCTCGCCAAGCAGTCGCTAATGGGGTCGATCGACATGGCGCAGCTGAAGGCGCGGGGCCCGAAGAACGACATCGAGGCGCTGCGGATCGAGATCTACGACAAGGTCAACGCGCTCGGCATCGGTGCGCAGGGGCTGGGCGGACTTTCGACTATTCTCGACGTGAAGATCTTCGACTGGCCGACGCACGCCGCGTCGAAGCCGGTCGCTATGATCCCGAACTGCGCCGCCACCCGCCACGCGCATTTCGTGCTCGACGGCTCGGGCCCGGTGTATCTGGAGGCGCCGAAGCTCGAGGAATGGCCGGATGTAAACTGGACGCCGGACAAGGCCGCGATCCGCGTCGATCTCGACACGCTGACGCCGGAAGTGGTGCAGACCTGGAAGCACGGCGACCGCCTGCTGCTCAACGGCAAGATGCTGACCGGGCGCGATGCGGCGCACAAGCGGATCAAGGACATGCTCGATGCGGGCGAGCCGCTACCGGTCGATTTCAAGGGTCGCGTGATCTATTATGTCGGCCCGGTTGATCCGGTCGGAGAGGAAGTCGTCGGGCCTGCGGGCCCCACCACGGCGACGCGGATGGACAAGTTCACGCGGATGATGCTCGACCAGGGCCTGCTGGCGATGGTCGGCAAGGCGGAGCGCGGCGCGGACGCGACCAAGGCGATCGCCGAGGCCAAGTCGGCGTACCTGATGGCGGTCGGTGGTGCTGCCTATCTGGTTGCGCGGGCGATCAAGGGATCGAAGGTCGTTGGTTTCGCCGATCTCGGCATGGAAGCGATCTACGAGTTCGAGGTCAGCGACTTCCCAGTCACCGTCGCCGTCGATTCAGCGGGCGAGAACGTCCACCAACTCGCGCCTTTGGTGTGGCGCGAGAAGATCGCTCGTGAGGGTTTGCTGACGCCCGCATGACGACGCGCGCTCGCAGAAGGGAGCAGGGGCCGGTCCGATGGATCGTGTTCGTCCTCCTTCTGCTTGCCGTCACTATTATCTACGCGCCACAACTGCTCGCATTCCCGTACCAACAGCGGATCGGTGCCGTCACCGTCTATGCCGAGTGTCCGATCGATCCGCGGATCGGCAGCGAACTGGCGCGCGCGGAAGGGTTGCTGCGCGCCAGTCCGATCTACACCGGTCCGCTCGATCGGTCGCTGTTCCTCACGAACGGTGGCTGGCGCTGGCGGTTCCTGGCGATCCAGTCGCCGGGCGCTTTCGCCTTTCGCCGGCCGTTCAGTTCGGCGATCGTGTTCAATCGCAGCGACGTCGGCGAAGACCGCATCACGAACGGTCGCGCGATCGGCGGCACCCGCACGCTGTCCGGCGTGATCGCGCACGAGACGACACACATCATGATCGCCAAACGTCTCGGCGAACTGCGCAGCGAGATGCTCCCGACCTGGCAGCAGGAGGGGTATGCGGATCATATCGCGCGCGAGAGCAGCCTGACGGACGCGGAGGCCGCACGTCTCCGCAAGACCGATCCGGCCGCGCCGGCACTGGTATATTATGATGCCCGACAACGGGTCGCGACGGCGTTGAGCGCCAAGCGCGGATCGGTCGACGCGTTCTTTGCGGGCGGTTGAACGAAGCCGAGTTCGGAACGCACCCCGGCCAGTCCTGTTGGTAATACGACCTTACCGGAGCTCCGTATCATGCCCAAGACCGCAATCGCCCTCGTTGCAGCCTTCGCCCTCGCGACTACGGCCTCGGCCCAGACCACCGCGCCACAATCGGCGTCGACTCAGGGTGGGCTGGGCAGCCTCGGGGGACTCGGCGGTCTACTAGGTGGCGCGTTGCCGAACGTCGGGTCGATCGGCGCGGGCAATGCTGCCGGCCTGCTCGGTTATTGCCTGAAGAACAATCTGCTCGGGCAAGGCGGTGCACTTGGCGCCTTAACTGGCGGGCGGAATGCAGCGTCACGAGCGGGCAGCGCGAAGGCCCCGGCCACCGGCGCGCAGTCGATCCTTCAGCGTCTGACCGGGCGACAGGGTGTGCAGACTTCGCCAGGCTATGCCGCGGGACAGGAAGGCGAAGTGCAGGCGCCGAACGGCCAGGCGTATTCGCTGGACGATCTCGGCGGGCAGGTGAAGACGCGGATGTGCAGCATCGTCCTCAACCGGGCGAAGTCGTTCCTGTAGGGCGGCGGTCTTGGGCAGCCGGCGCCTCTACGGGGCAAAGCACAGCGTATGTACCTGAACCAGCATGCTTCCCCGCGAAGGCGGGGATCCAGACTGGACTCCCGCCTTTGCGGGAGAACAAGGATGTGCGCTGCCCCTTCGATCTGTCACGGACGGCGGCGTGCCATACGTCCAGAATCTCTGGATAGTTTCGGCCACGATGCCACAAACCTTAACCGATCAAGTACGTAGCGCGGTGGAGTCTGGAATTGGCCTCACATTAGGCGGCGCGGGCCGGGCAATGGTTTTACCCCGCGCACAGCATGCCAACACGGCTCGTAGTTCCCAGAAACGAAAAGAGGCTGCCGGATCGTCTTACGACGAACCGACAGCCCCCTGACATGGTCAGCGGCCGGAGAGCTCCAGCCCGGAGGACCATGCGTACCGCCTATCCTATGGACCACGTGTTGACTGGGAGAGGATACTCCCCACGCATGTCGGCGGCGTTAGCGGTGCGTCCCCCGAACGAACCGAACCGAACTCACTGCTGAACCATGAGACATCGGATCACCTCCTTTCGCTTGTTGAAACAACGCGGCCAAGCCTGACCGCAACGCCAATGTGTGCCGACCGCGCCTGCGATACAAGCCTTGTTTTACGGAAGTTTTCGGTCAATCCTGTGCGACTGTCGGTTCAACGAAGTCAGCCGCGGCAATCCTCGGTGACGCGCTCGATCTCGGCCCAGGCGGGCACGACGAGCGGCGCCAGTCCGGCCTGCTGGACGACGAACCGCCCGCGACTGAACCCCATCGCCTCCAGCAACGAATCGTTCGGCATCAGCGCAGCCGCGACATAGGGCGGCGTGCCTCCGGTCGGCTGTACGGACACGGCGCGCGTAACGCTTGATGTGCGGATCGTCAGCGGCGTCGCCGTGCTCCCCGCGCGCGACAGATAGACTTGGCGCGCCGTAGTGTCGCACCGCACCGTCAGCGACGCGTCGGCATTGGCTGGCCCGAACAACGCGATCGAACCGCGCGCATCCCGGCGATACACCCACGTCCCTGGCGAATACGGCCAGTCGCGCCAGTCCGCAGCGATCGGCACCGGACGTGGCGCCGGAGCGGGGGGGACCTCACGCGGGGGCGGCGGCGCTTCAACACGCGGCGGCGCAACGCAGCCGGCGATCGAGGCGAGCGTCGCTAGACCAGCAAGCCGTGCCAGAGCGATGGGGCTGGCAAGCGATCGCAAGCCGACGAGGTAAGGGGACGGAATGCGCATCGCATTGCTATGCGGCACGCCCGGCGGTCGCTCAAGTACGACGAAGCTCGCTAGCCGGGAACCGCCGCACGGTGATACCGGTTCAACGACGGAAGAAATCAGGAGAACGTCCATGTCCGATACCGCCGCCCAGACGCCGACCCAGCTGCTCGTCCAGTCGAACATCTCCGGCACGATGAAGGTCGAGAGCCGCGACGGCGACAATGTCGGCTCGGTCCACGCATTCATGGTCCACAAGGGCACTGGCCGTGTCACCCACGCCGTGCTCAGCCTCGGCGGCTTCCTTGGCATGGGCAAGAGCTTCTACCCGCTGCCGTTTGCGCTGCTCCAGTTCGACGCGGTCCGCGACCTGTACGTCGTCACGATCGACAAGCGCGTCCTCGAAGGCGGACCAAGCTGGGCGAACAACGCGCCGGTCTTCGACCAGGCGTATGCCGACCGTGTGGCAAGCTATTATGGGTCGAGCAGCGAAGACCTCGTAGTCGGCTAAGCCGCGCGCGGAACGATGCGGGCCAGTGCGTCCGCTTCGTTCCGCTGAATTTCCTCGACATCGTAACTGACCTGAAGCCGGAGGAAGAATCCTTCGGATACCCGTAGATACCGGGTCAACCGTGCGTCCACCGACGGATCTATATCACGCCTGCTGGCAACTATTTCGCGTAGAGTGGCAAGTTCGATCCCGGTGCCGTTTGCGACTTCCTCAAGCGGGATGTCGCCACCTATTAGGAAATCTTCGCGCAGAATGTCGCCCGGATGGACGTTGTCCAACCGGTCGTCATCCGCGATGGTAATCCTCGATCCGGACATCGTCCGCGCCTCCGTTCGACCAACCAAACGTAATCCGCCACTGGTCGTTGATCCGGATGCTATATCGCAAAGGCGTTAACCCTTTCAACTGCTCCAAGCGGTTGCCCAGCGGGGTGCGCAGGTCGTCCAAGCGACCGGCATTTTCTAGCTGACGAAGTTTGCGCCGGGCAGTCTGCTGAATATCAGGTGGCAGTCTGCGACTTTGCCGTCCGACGGAAACGCTTTCAGTCTCATCATCTAAAAAACTGCGGATCATAAGCCACCATCAAACAGGCATAGGCGATCCCTTAGTGTCCAGCGGCAGCGTAAAGCATGCAAGCGTTCACCGTGACCGGGAGCCACCCATCCGCATCTTCTGGCTTTTGCCGTAGCGCGTCTTTCGGGTTCCCGGCTTGCCCTCGTTCGATCGTCCCATGACCGGCGCTTTCTGCTGGTCGACTGGCAGGCCCAGTTCCTCGTTCTCCAGCTGGCGGATCTCGTCGCGTAGACGCCCAGCGGTCTCGAACTCGAGATCGGACGCAGCCTTGCGCATCTGCTTTTCGAGGTCCTCGATATATGCACGCAGGTTGTGGCCGACCATGTGCGGGCGGTCCTCGTCGATCGGGATCGTCACCTGATCCTGGCTCGCCACATGCGCGATGATGTCGCCGATGTTGCGGCGGATCGTCGTCGGGGTGATGCCGTGTTCGGTGTTATACGCGACCTGTTTCTCGCGACGGCGCGACGTCTCGTTCATCGCGCGCTCCATCGATCCGGTGACGCGATCGGCGTACAGGATCACGCGGCCGTCGACGTTGCGCGCCGCGCGGCCAATCGTCTGGATCAGTGAGGTCTCGGAGCGCAGGAAGCCCTCCTTGTCCGCATCGAGGATCGCGACCAGTCCGCATTCGGGAATATCGAGCCCCTCGCGCAACAGGTTGATGCCGATCAGCACGTCGTACACGCCGAGCCGGAGGTCACGGATCAGTTCGATGCGTTCCAACGTCTCGACGTCGCTGTGCATGTAGCGGACCTTGATCCCCGCCTCGTGCATATATTCGGTCAGATCCTCCGCCATCCGCTTGGTCAGCGTGGTGACGAGCGTGCGGTAGCCGAGCGCCGTCGTCTTCCCGACCTCGACGATCAGGTCCTGGACCTGTTCCTCGACCGGCTTGATCTCGACGGGCGGATCGATCAGCCCGGTCGGGCGGATGACCTGTTCGGCGAACACGCCGCCGGTCTGCTCCATCTCCCAGCTGCCGGGAGTCGCCGAGACATAGGTCGTCGGCGGCCGCATCGCGTCCCATTCGTTGAAGCGCAGCGGCCGGTTGTCGATCGCACTCGGCAGGCGGAAGCCATATTCGGCAAGCGTCAGTTTGCGACGGTGATCGCCGCGCGACATGCCGTTGATCTGGCCGATCGTGACGTGGCTCTCGTCGACGAACAGCAGAGCGTTGTCGGGGAGATATTCGAACAACGTGGGTGGCGGCTCGCCCGGCATGCGCCCGGTGAGGAAGCGCGAGTAATTCTCGATCCCTGCGCAGGAGCCGGTCGCGGCGATCATCTCCAGGTCGAAGTTGGTGCGCTGCTCGAGCCGCTGCGCCTCCAACAGCTTGCCCTCCAGCACCAGCTCCTTCAGGCGCTCGGCCAGCTCGTGCTTGATCGCCTCGCCCGCCTGCTTGAGCGTCGGGCCGGGCGTCACGTAATGCGAGTTAGCATAGACGCGCACCGAGTTCAGCGACGCGACCTTCTTGCCGGTCAGCGGATCGAACTCGATGATCTCCTCGATATCGTCGCCGAAGAACGAGATGCGCCACGCGCTGTCCTCGTAATGCGACGGGAAGATCTCCAGCGTGTCGCCCTTCACGCGGAAATTGCCGCGCTGGAACGCCGCGTCGTTGCGCTTGTACTGGAGCGCGACGAGCTTTCGCACGATCTCGCGCTGGTCGACCGTCGTGCCCTTCTTGAGGTCGAAGATCATCGCCGAATAGGTCTCGACCGAGCCGATGCCGTACAGGCACGACACCGATGCGACGATGATCACGTCGTCGCGTTCGAGCAGCGCGCGGGTGGCGGAATGCCGCATCCGGTCGATCGACTCGTTGGTCGACGATTCCTTCTCGATGTACGTGTCGGAGCGCGCGACATACGCTTCGGGCTGGTAATAATCGTAATAGCTGACGAAATATTCGACCGCGTTGTCAGGGAAGAACGACTTCATCTCGCCGTAGAGCTGCGCCGCCAGGATCTTGTTCGGCGCAAGGATCAGCGCGGGCCGCTGGACGCGGTTGATGACGCTGGCCATCGTGAAGGTCTTGCCCGAGCCGGTGACGCCGAGCAGCACCTGGTCCTTCTCGCCGTCGCCGATCGCGGAGACGAGTTCGGCGATCGCAGTGGGCTGGTCGCCCGCGGGTTCGTACTCGCTGACGAGGTTGAACCGCTTGCCGCCCTCGACCTTGTCGGGGCGCGCGGTCGGGCGGTGCGGGACGAAGCTTTCGCCGGTTTCGGGCTCGGCGAGGCTGGTGCGGATCTGAATGGCCATCGAGGGGGAATATGGGGAACATGGCCTGAGTCGGCAACGGCCAGTGATCACCGTGATAGCCATCTACGTTCTCCTGCGAACGCAGGAGTCCAGGGTTACGGGGGACGCCGTTCGTGATCCTGGGCTCCTGCGTTCGCAGGAGAACGCGGAGATACGAGGCGGCCGTTTGTGGCAGCCCAAGTTTAGCTGTTGTTGACCCGTCCGGCTCACGCCCATAATGCGACCGTTTCGCAAGCCATCGATCCGCCAGCGCCCGCGCGTAGGCCAAGGAATAGACGCATGACCGCCCCGACCGTCGAAGCAACCCGCGCGCCCGCGCTGATCCCCGAGACCCCCGCGTTCCTCAACGCCAAGGTGCTGTGGGTGCGTCACTGGAACGAACATCTGTTCAGCTTCGCGATCGAGCGGCCCTCGACGTTCCGCTTCCGCTCGGGCGAGTTCGTGATGATCGGTCTTCCGCAGGAAGGCGGCAAGCCGATCATGCGCGCCTATTCGATCGCGTCCCCGCATTATTCGGAGGAGCTCGAGTTCCTGTCGATCAAGGTCGAGGACGGCCCGCTGACTTCGAAGCTCCAGCTGATCCAGCCGGGCGACGAAGTATATCTCGGCAAGAAGCCGACGGGCACGCTGGTGCTCGACGCGCTGCTGCCGGGGAAGCGGTTGTTCATGTTCTCGACCGGCACCGGCCTCGCGCCGTTCCTTAGCCTGATGCGGGATCCCGACGTGTATGCGGCGTATGAGCAGGTGATCGTCGTGCACAGCGTGCGCCGCGTGAGCGATCTCGCCTATCACGACGAGATGGTCGGGCTGCTGGCGGAGGATCCGCTGATCGCCGACGAGGCGCAGACGCAGTTCCACTACATCCCGACCGTGACGCGCGAGCCGTTCCGCACCACGCGGCGGATCGGTGCGCTGATCGAGGACGCGTCGCTGTTCGGCCACCCGGTCCGCGGCGAGCAGAAGCTTAACCCGGAGACCGACCGGGCGATGCTGTGCGGCTCGACCGAGATGATCAAGGAATTCGCGGTGATGCTCGAGGCGCAGGGTTTCGAGGAGGGTGCGAATTCGAAGCCAGGTACGTTCGTGATCGAGCGCGCTTTCGTCGGCTGAGGGCCTTAAGCTTTGGGCTCCCCCGCGAACGCGGGGGCCTAGGGATAAATTACCGTCGAATGCCGGGAGGGTTCGGGCCTGGACCCCCGCCTACGCGGGGGAACGGCTAGTTGTGTCCCTCGCTCAACCCGCGGATACTCGCCTCAATCATAAGAGGAGAGACCCATGATCGGTTATGCGACGCTCGGCACCAACGACATCGACTCAGCGCTGACCTTCTACGACGCGCTGTTCGCGACGGTCGGCGGCAAGCGGCTCATGCAGATGCCCGACGAGCGCAAGCTGACCTTCTACGGCGCGGGTGCGGACAAGCCGATGCTGGTGATCGGCAAGCCCTATGACGGCGCGGCCGCGACCGCGGGCAACGGCACGATGGTCGCGCTGGCGGCGGATTCGCGCGAGCAGGTCGATCAGGTTTACGCCAAGGCGATCGAACTGGGCGGCGCGGACGAGGGTGGTCCTGGGTCTCGGGGGCCCGAGCAGATGGGCTTCTATGGCGCCTATTTCCGTGATCCGGACGGCAACAAGCTCTGCGTTTTCAAGATGGGGTGAGGGACAGGCACGATGTCCCGGTCTTGTCCTAATCCCTTGCCTATTAACACCTCCCCGGCGGAGGCCGGGGCCCAGTTGGAAAGGTGGCAGTAACAGCGGGCCGTGCCCCGTTAGCAACGTCCTCCAACTGGACCCCGGCCTCCGCCGGGGAGGTAATGGGGGAGCGATCCCGACTACCGCAAAGCGCGAACGTCTGGTGTATCAAGGCACCGCAGCAACGCCTTCCTCGGCATAGGTGCGACCGCCGCCGGCTTCGCATACCCCGCAACCGCCACCGGCCGCCCGATCGCCACCGGCGCGAACCCGGTCTGCCCCGTACACCGCATCGCCGCCGCCAGCAGTTTCGGCGGCGTATCATACCCTTCGAACGACAGCCGGAAGGTCCCCCAGTGGATCGGGATCGCGTGCGCCGCGCCCAGTCGGCGATAGACCTCGACCGCATCGACCGGGCCGATATGGCTGCCTGATTCCATCTGCCCATCGACGAACCGGAACGCGCCGATCGGGATCAGCGCCAGCCGGATCGGGCCGAGTGCCGCCGCTTCGACCGGCCACTTCCCGTCGCCCATCCCGGTATCGCCCGCAAAGAACACGTTCCCGCCCGGCAGCGTCACGACGAAGCTCGACCACAGCGCGCGATTGCGATCGGTGAACCAGCGGCTGCCCCAATGATGGTTGCGCGTTACGGCGACCGCGACGCCCGGCTTGATCGCCACCCGCTGTCCCCAGTCGAGCGCGGTCGCTTCCGCCCCGGTCTGGCCGATCACGCTGTCGTTGCCCAAACTCGTGACGATCCGCGGCCGGTCGCGCTGCCACAGCCGTTGCAGCGTCGCTTTGTCGAGATGATCGTAGTGATTGTGGCTGACCAGCACGACGTCGATCTTCGGCAGTGCGTCGAACGCGATCCCCGGCTCGGCGACACGACGCGGCCCGGTGCCAAGCGGTCCGGCCTTCTCCGCCCAGACCGGATCGGTGAGGATGTTGAGCCCCTGCGTCTGGATCAGCACGCTGGCATGGCCGATCCACGTCACGACCATCTGCTCGCCCTCGACGCGGGCGGGCGGCGCGATGCGATTCACCGCGACCGACTTGGGCCACGCAGGCCGCCCATCGCTGCCCGTAAAATAGTGCCAGAAGAAGCTCGCGCGACCACCGCCGGTGGGCTGGATCTGCTGCGTGTCGGCGTCGTTGTCGGGATTGGCGAAGTGCGCGCCGTCGAAATGGCCGCTCGCCGGTCCGCGATAGTAGAGGCGGTCGAGGAAGCGTGGGACGATCGTCACCGCCAGCGCGACGACCACGATCGCCAGCAGCACGACGGCCCCGACGATCTTCAACACGAGACGCACGCCATTCCCCTATCCGTTGCTGGTCCGTAACGCTTCGTGTCGAGCATCGTTCAGACCGCTTGGCGTGGATGCGCAACCCCGATAGCCTCGCGCCAAAGGGGATTCGCAAAATGCGTAAGGTTATCATCGGGCTATTGCTCGCAACCGCCGTTCCAGCCGTGGCGAGCGCCAAGACGGTCGCGGTCGAAGAACAGTCGATCGATCAGCTCCAGGCGGCTATGACGTCCGGCAAGGCGAGCAGCGTCGACCTCGTCCGCACCTATCTCGCGCGGATCGCGGCGATGGACCGCAAGGGCCCCACTCTCCGCGCCGTCATCGCGCTGAACCCCGACGCGCTGGCGCAGGCCAAGGCACTCGACGCCGAACGCCAGGCCGGGCGCATCCGTGGTCCGCTCCACGGCGTGCCGGTGCTCATCAAGGACAATGTCGAGACCGCGGATGCGATGCCGACGACGGCCGGCAGCCTCGCGCTGAAGGACAATCTCACGCGTCGCGACGCACCCGTTGTGGCGCAACTCCGCGCCGCGGGGGCGGTGATCCTGGGGAAGACCAACCTCAGCGAATGGGCGAACATCCGGTCGACCCGGTCGATGAGCGGCTGGAGCGCGGTCGGTGGCCTGGTCAAGAACCCCTATGCGCTCGACCGGACCGCGTGCGGATCGTCGAGCGGGTCGGGCGCGGCGATCGCGGCGAGCTTTGCGGCGGCGGCGATCGGGACGGAGACCGATGGCTCGGTGGTGTGTCCGTCGTCGATCAACGGGCTGGTCGGGTTGAAGCCGACGCTGGGCCTCGTCAGCCGCACGCATGTCGTGCCGATCAGCCACAGCCAGGATACGCCGGGGCCGATGGCGCGGAGCGTGCGCGACGTGGCGACGATGTTTTCGGCGATGGTTGCGGCCGACGCAGCGGATGCGGCGACCGCCGGGGCAGGGGCGTACAAGCGCGATTACGCAGCGGCACTGTCGACTAGCGCGCTGTCGGGCCTGCGCGTCGGCGTGATCCGGCCGGAGATGACCGACGACGTCGCGGCGCGATATGAGGCGGCGCTCGACGTGCTGAAGGCTGCGGGGGCGGTGCTGGTCGAGGTGAAGCAGCCTAAATTGGATGGTCTTGGCGAGGCGGAACTGCTGGTGCTCCAGACCGAGCTGAAAGCCGACCTCGACACGTATCTCGCGACCACGCCGGGCGCGGTCCGCACGCGGACGCTCGATCAGGTCATCGCGTTCAACACCGCCAACGCAGGCGCGGAAATGCCGTTCTTCGCGCAGGAGACGTTCGAGGCTGCGGCGAAGACCAAGGGGTTGGGCGATCCTGCATACAAGGCGGCGCGCGCGAAATCGCTTCGGCTGGCGGGTGCGGAGGGGATCGATGCGATGCTCAAGACGGCGGGCGCGAGCGTCCTGGTCGAGCCGACTTACGGCCCGGCTTGGCTCAGCGAACCGGTGTACGGCGATCAATATGGCGGGCCGAGTTCGAGCGGTTTGCCGGCGATCGCGGGGTATCCGAACCTGACGGTGCCGATGGGGTTGGTCCGTGGTCTGCCGGTCGGCTTGTCGTTCATCGCGACGAAGTACGGCGACGCTGCGGTGCTGGGCGCGGGTTATGCGTATGAGCAAAGAGCGAAGGCTCGCGTGGCACCACGGTATCTGCCGACTGCCGACATAGGCCCCGGTTTGGACGCTGCTCGCTGACCGGGTGATTGGCGTGCTGGGTAAAACAGGACGACCTCCCACACCTGCCGTCATCCTGACGAAAGTCAGGACCCAGAGCAAAGAGCGTGGCGCCAATGGCTCTGGATCCTGACTTTCGTCAGGATGACGGGTGGGGGGACTGTGGGTGTCGAGGGGCCGGGGGAAAAGGGGTCAGCCCACTCGCTTCGCGAAATTCCACTGCCAGAGCATCAGCAACGGCACGACCACCGTCTCCATACCCAGCCCGAGCACATGTCCTTGCGACGGCACCCCTACCGCTAGCAGCGAGATCCCGCGCGATACGCCGCCGACGAAGATCAACCCGCCGAGCAGCCGGAAGCGCGGCCCCTTGCGCTCGATATCGGGGATGCAGCTCAGAAACCCCAATCCGGTCGCGAAGAAGATGCCGGAGATATACCGGAAATGGCTGTCCAGATCGCGCGGTACCTCGGCGAGATGGCCGAACGGCGCGGGGCCGTGCAGCACGCCCTGGCCGCCGACGATCAGTGGCAACAGGCACGCGACCGCGATCACCGCCTGCAACACGCGCTTCTCGTTCACGACAGGTCTTTCAGCAGTTCGGGCCGGATCCGGAACGCGCGCAGCGAAATCCGCACCTCGACGATGAACGAGACGAGTGCTGCGATCAGCAGGATCATCGCCAGGATGAAGCACAAGGCCACCGCCGTGCCGAAATGCAGCTTGGCGAGCTCGGCGATGAACAGCAGTGCGATCAGCACGCAGGTCATGATCGCGCTCGACACCGCCAGGAACAGCGCGGCGTTGATGATCGTCATCCGGCGGTCGAGCAGGCGCAGTTCCCAGACATAGCGATGATGGTCGGGTCCGGCGATGCTGCCGTGCAGCAGTTCCAGCTTCCGCGCGCGGTCGATCACCCGCGACAGGCGTCCGGCCAGCACATTGAGCAACTGACCGATGCCGGCGAGCATGAACACCGGCGCGAGCGAGAGCTGGATCGTCTGAGCGATCGTCGAAATGGCGGGGATCGTCGGCATGACCGTCACCATGATGGGGAATGGCCGAATGCAAAAGGGGGCGATTGCAAAAGAGCATGCAATCGTAACCTTCTGCGCGGTATCTAGCGGGCAATGTCCAAGCCGATGCTCCTGGCCGACTTCGTCCGGCTGCCCCCCACGATCCGCGCCGACGTGGTCGAGGGGCTTGCCGCGGCGATCGACAGCGTCGCGGAGCGAGGCGCGCAGAGCCACCGCTTTCTGCGCTTCGGCTGGTACGCCGCCGCGCTCGCCGCCTATGGTGGCCAAGCCAAGACCCTGGTGGTCGAGCAGGACGACGCGGCGGTGCTGACGCTGCCGTTCGTGCCGTTGGGGCCACGCCTGCTCCGGATCGCGGCGATCCCCGGCTGCTACTGGCCGTTCCGCAGCTTCGGCCTCGCGCTCGAAGCCGGTGAACCTGCGCTAAAGGCCGCGCTGTCGACCCTGGCGTGCCACGTCAACGGCATCAGGATCGGCCCGGTCTACGACACCGACCCCGCCGCCGCCGCGTTGATCGCCACGGCCCGCGCGCAAGGCTGGACGACGGTCGATCGCGCGATCGGCGATAGCTGGTCGCTCGACCTGCCACGTGCGCGCGAAGGCGAGCCCTGGCCACGCACCTCGACGCTGCGCAAGAACCGCTTTCACGAAAAGCACCTCGCCGAGCATGGCACGCCCGACTGGCGCTTCCTCTCGGGCGCGGACTGGCCCGCCGCATTCGCCGATCTCGGCGCGGTCGAACAGACGAGCTGGATCGCGCACGCTACCGATCGCACCGGCATGAAGTTCACCGCCGACGGTCATCTCGCCTTCTGGCAGGCTGCGGTCGCCGACCCGGTGCTTGCGGGCATGTTCCGCGCCGCGCTGCTGACGGTCGACGGTGCGTCTGCCGCCTTCTCGTTCGATATCGATACCGGCGAACTCCTGTACGCAGTCGCCAACAGCTACGACCCGCGTTTCGCCAAGCACTCGCCGGGCAAACTGCTCTACTGGCGCAACCTGGTCGCGGCCCAGGCGCGAGGGATCCGCCGGGTCGATTGGGGCGCAGGCGATAGTGGCTACAAGCAGGTCATCGGCGCGACGGTCGACGCACCGATCCGCGACTGGCTGCTGTTCCGCCCTGGACTGCCGGCGCTGGCGGGACGCCTGCTCGGCTGGTTATGGCGCAGGAGCGGCCAGAGCCGCGGGTGACGAACAGTGTCTCCGAGCCGCTCACGCCACGCTCGCCGAGAACCCGTCCGCCGCACCCCGCAGCACCCCCAGCTGATCGTCGACCTCGCCGAACGCGTGGCCGAGCTGGTCGATCTCGGAGGCCACCGCCTCGGTGTCCTCGCGGATCGTGGCGATGGTGTGCGACATCGAATCCGCCGCCAGCGCGGTTTCGTCGACCGCGGCGGTGATCGCGCTGACGGTCTGCGCCTGAGACTCCATCGCGTGACGGATCCGTGCGGCGCTACGCTGGACCTCGGCGACGGTCGACTTGATCTCGGCGTTGGTCGCGACCGTCGCCGCGGTCGCTGACTGGATTGCGGCGATCTTCGCGGCGATGTCGTCGGTCGCCCGCGCGGTCTGGTTGGCGAGCGATTTCACCTCCTGCGCCACCACCGCGAAGCCGCGCCCGGCGTCGCCCGCGCGCGCCGCCTCGATCGTCGCGTTCAGCGCCAGCAGATTGGTCTGCCCGGCGATGGTGCGGATCAGCCCGAGGATCGATTCGATCGACTTGGCATGTTCGCTCAGCGCCTCCGATACGCCGACGGCCTCGCCGGTCTGGGCGGAGGCGCGGTCGGCGATCTTGCCTGCGGCCTCAACTTCACCGCGCGCATCCTCGATCGCGCGGATCAGCCCGGCGGTGGTGTATGCCGCCTCGCGCATTGCCACCGCGGACTGTTCCGCCGCCGCCGCGACCTCGCTTGCCCGACCGAGCATGCCGCGGGTCGAGGCCGACGCCCCCGCCGCCTGCACGCGAATCCGCGCGCCCAGCGCCGCGGTATCCTCGATCGATGCGGCAATGCTGCTGCGAAAATCGGTCGCGCGCGTCTGGCGTTCGACCCGTGCCGCCTCCGCATCGCTCGCGCCGAGATGCGACGCCATGATATCCGCCTCGATCAGCGCGAGCCGCTGGACCACGTCGCTCAGCGTCCGCATCGCCGACAGGTCCCCGCCGAGCCGATCCGCGAGCAGGTTGAGCGTCACGCTGTGCGCAAATGCCAGCGATGACAGCAGCGCGGGCAGGGGGACGCCCGAGCGATGAGAATTCTCTGCATGACTGATCGCCATCGCCTTCCACGCATCGTCGTTGGGGGCACCGTATTTCAGGCCGACATATTCGGTGCTCAGGGCGATCCGCTGATCGAGCAGTTCGGGGGTGAAATGCCGCTGAAGGTGCCGTGCCGACTCGAGCGAGAGATAGTGCCGCCAGAACGTCTCGGCGATCCGGCGACGATCGGCCGGTTCTAGCAACGCGCTGAGCGTCGCGCAGGCGGGTTCGATCAGCCCGTCCCAGTCGTAATCATGCACGCGCTTGCGTAGCGGCCGTTGATCGCCGCCCCAGTTGCGCACCGGGTTCCGGGTCTTGGTCTCGCCGGCCGCAAAGGCCATCCTCTCCTGGTGTTCGATCATCGCCCCCTCCTGAGGGTCCTTTATGCAGCGACCTTCGCGACGAAATCCCCGGCGCTGTTCTTGAGATTGCCAAGCCGCGAGTCGAGCACGTCGAAGCCGCGGCCGACGCCGTCGATCTCGGTCGCGACCGTTTCGGTATCCTCGCGTATCGCGGCGATCGTGGTCGACATCGAGTCCGCTGCCAGCGCGGTCTCGTCGACCGCGGCGGTGATCGCGGTCACGGTCTGCGCCTGTGCCTCCATCGCATAGCGAATCCGGTCGGCGCTCTCCTGCACCTCGGCGACGGTCGACTTGATCGACGCGTTGGTCTCGACCGTCGAACGCGTCGCCGACTGGATCGCGGCGATCTTCGCGGCGATGTCGTCGGTTGCGCGTGCGGTCTGGTTGGCGAGCGATTTCACTTCCTGCGCCACGACCGCGAAGCCACGCCCGGCATCACCGGCGCGCGCCGCCTCGATCGTCGCGTTCAGTGCGAGCAGGTTGGTCTGCCCGGCGATGTCGCGGATCAGCCCGAGGATCGACTCGATCGACTTCGCATGATCGCTGAGCGTCTCGGACATGCCGACCGCCTGGCCAGCCTGCACCGACGCCCGGTTGGCGATCTCGGCCGCAGCCTCGACCTCGGTCCGCGCATCCTCGATCGCGCGGATCAGCCCGGCGGCGGTCTGTGCGGCTTCGCGCATGGCGACTGCGGATTGCTCGGCGGCGGCGGCGACTTCGCTCGCCTTGCCCAGCACCGCGCGGGTCGACGCCGAGCTGCGCATCGCCTGTTCGCGGAGCATATGCCCTTCGTCGGTCGCGGTCTCGACCATTGCCGCGATGCCGTCGCGGAACTCGGCCGCCAGCGTATCGCGTGCGTTCTGCGCGGAATGCGTCCGGTACGCGTTGTAGATCGCGACGGTGATCTCGCCTTCGAGCGCCGACAGCCGCATCAGCGTGTCGATATAGACCGGCAGCTTGGCATCCGACCGGTCGACCCGGCGCATCAAGACTTCGAGCGCGGCACGGTCGCTCGCGCTGATCATCGACAGCAGCGCCATCGGCGAGACGTCTGCGACATAGGCGGCGGCGACCGAGCGTTCGACCGACTCGACCCAGGCGCGACCGCTCGTCTCGAGGAAGCGATTGCGCAGGAAGGTGCAGCCGACCTCGATCATCCGCTCGGTTTCGTGCGCCGCCCAGATCCGCTCGTCGGAGAAACAGCGCAGCCATTGCTCCCAATACGCCTTCGAGACGTGCGTGATTTCGGGAGCGAGCGCGGCCCAGACTTCCCGACTCGCGCCAGCCAGCGATCCGTCGAAGTCGAACGCCCGCAGCCGGGCTGCCAGGTCGACGGAAGCGGCAATCGCGCCGGGTACCGGCAGGTCGGTGGTGGTCAAGATGCTGGGCTCCGGATCGGGAATACCGGTCCAGCGCTACACGGCATATCTTAAGAGCGGGTTAGGGATGGGGGCCGCGTCGACCGTGTTGCGGATTATTTCGAAACCGCAATGAAGTGGATCGGCGCTCCGATGTCGCGTGGAGGGCCAGCGGTGTCATGGGTTATCGGACCGCCCCCAATGGGTTGCATCGCAGCACGTGGTGGCTAATAGGTCGCCCGATCTATATATTGTGGACCAAGATATTTTTGGTTCGTCATCTTCTGGTTCGAGGACTCCGCCCTTGGCATCGCGCAACCCGGCACGCCCGCTTTCTCCCCATTTGCAGGTCTATAAATGGGGCCCGCACATGCTGGTCTCGATCCTGCACCGCGCGACCGGCAGCGGGATGGCGACCGTCGGCAGCCTGCTGCTCGTCTGGTGGCTCGCCGCGATCGCATCGGGCGATCAGGCCTATGCGACCTTCGTCGACGTGTTCACGACCGATACCGGCCGTCTCAACATCCTCGGCTACATCGTCGCGGTCGGGCTGACGCTGTCGCTGTTCCAGCACATGATGACCGGCATCCGCCACTTCGTGCTCGACACTGGTGCTGGCTACGAATTGAAGCGGAACAAGATGGGTGCGCTCGCGACGATGGTCGCCTCGGTCGCGCTGACGATCGTGTTCTGGCTCTACATGGGGATCAAGTAATGGGTTCGGGTACGGCAATCGGTCGCGTCCGCGGCCTCGGCAGCGCGAAACACGGCGCGCATCACTGGTGGCAGCAACGCCTGACGGCGGGCGCGAACCTGTTCCTCATGCTGTGGCTGATGATCTCGGTCGCGCGGATGCCCGGCTATGATTACGCCGCGGTCCATCTGTGGCTGCAATCGGCTTGGGTCGCGGTGCCGATGGCGCTGCTGATCCTGTCGGTCTTCTATCACTTCCGTCTCGGTCTTCAGGTCGTGATCGAGGATTACATGCACGACGAAAGCCGTGTCGTGACGATGATCCTCCTCAACCTGTTCACCTTCACGCTGGGCGGCATCGCCCTGTTCGCGATCCTGAAGGTCGCCTTCTCCGGAGCCCCCGCCTGATGTCTGCCTACAAGATCATCGATCATACCTATGATGCGGTCGTCGTCGGTGCCGGCGGGTCCGGCCTGCGCGCGACGATGGGCATCGCCGAGAGCGGCCTGAAGACCGCGTGCATCACCAAGGTCTTCCCGACCCGTTCGCATACCGTTGCAGCCCAAGGCGGCATCGCCGCCAGCCTTGGCAACAACTCGCCGGATCACTGGACCTGGCACATGTTCGACACCGTCAAGGGTTCCGACTGGCTCGGCGACCAGGACGCGATCGAGTATCTCTGCCGCGAGGCTCCGCAGGCGGTCTACGAACTCGAACACGCCGGCATGCCGTTCAGCCGTAACGAGAACGGCACGATCTATCAGCGTCCGTTCGGCGGCCATATGCAGAACATGGGTGAGGGGCCGCCGGTCCAGCGCACCGCCGCCGCCGCCGATCGCACCGGCCACGCCATGCTCCACGCGCTGTATCAGCAGAGCCTGAAGTACAACACGGACTTTTTCGTCGAGTATTTCGCGCTCGACCTGATCATGGAGAACGGCGTCTGCCGCGGCGTCATCGCGCTGTGCATGGAAGACGGCTCGATCCACCGCTTCCGCAGCCATCAGACCGTGCTCGCGACCGGTGGCTACGGCCGCGTCTATTTCTCGGCGACCTCGGCGCACACCTGCACCGGCGACGGCAACGCGATGGTGCTCCGTGCCGGCCTGCCGCTCCAGGATATGGAGTTCGTCCAGTTCCACCCGACCGGCATCTACGGCGCGGGCGTGCTCATCACCGAGGGCGCACGCGGTGAGGGCGGTTACCTGACCAACTCCGAGGGCGAGCGCTTCATGGAGCGCTATGCCCCGTCGGCGAAGGACCTCGCCTCGCGCGACGTCGTCAGCCGCTCGATGGCGCTCGAAATGCGCGAAGGTCGTGGCGTCGGCAAGAACGGCGACCACATCTTCCTGCATCTCGATCACATCGATCCCAAGGTGCTCGCCGAGCGCCTGCCGGGCATCACCGAGACCGGCAAGGTCTTCGCCGGCGTCGATCTCACGCGCCAGCCGCTGCCCGTCACGCCGACCGTGCATTACAACATGGGCGGCATCCCGACCAACTTCCACGGCGAAGTCGTCAACCTCGTCGACGGCAACCCCGACGCGGTAGTACCCGGCCTGTTCGCGGTCGGCGAGGCAGCGTGCGTTTCGGTCCACGGTGCCAACCGTCTCGGCTCGAACAGCCTGATCGATCTCGTGGTGTTCGGCCGCGCGACCGGCCTGCGGATCAAGGACACGCTGAAGCCCGGTACGGCACACGCGCCGCTGCCCAAGGGGTCGGAAGATCTCGCGCTCACGCGTCTCGACCATTTCCGCAACGCGAGCGGCGGTTCGCCGACCGCGCAGATCCGCCTCGACATGCAGCAGACCATGCAGAAGCATTGCGCGGTGTTCCGCGACACCGAGCTGCTGAACCAGGGCGTCGAGAAGATGGCCGGGATCTACAGCCGGATGACCGACGTCGCCGTGAAGGATCGCAGCATGATCTGGAACACCGATCTGGTCGAGACGATGGAGCTCGACAATCTGATCGGCCAGGCGGTCGTGACGATGAACTCGGCCGCCAACCGCACCGAGTCGCGCGGCGCCCACATGCACGAGGATTTCCCCGAGCGCGACGACGCGAACTGGATGAAGCACACCATCACCACCTTCAACGGCTGGGGCGGCAAGGGCGGCGAGACCAAGATCGATTTCCGTCCGGTCCACGACTACACGCTCACCGACGACATCGACTACATCAAGCCCAAGAAGCGGGTATACTGATGAGCGGGATGTTTCGATGACGTGGGCCATCATCGCGATCGGGTTCCTCGTGCCCGTCGCGGTGGGGCTCCTGACGCGCTTCCAACCGATGATCGCCGGCTTCCTGTGGCCGGTGGTCGTCGCGCTACTGACCGCGATCTACGTCTTCGGCATCGAACCCCGCGGTGTCGGCGAAGAACCCCAGAAGATAGCGATCACCTTCTACGCGCTCTTCTCGCTGGTAGGCGGCGTCCCAGGCGGCCTCGTAGGCTGGATCCTCCAGTACAAGCGCACGGCCGGAAAGGCCTGACCTCTTCCTTGTTCTCCCGCGAAGGCGGGAGCCCAGTCTGGATCCCCGCCTTCGCGGGGAAACAAGCTTCAGGGGCAACGCCGACGACTAATCGATCCGCCCAGCCGCAATCTTGTACACCAGATTCCGATCCCGACGTCCGACCGCCACGACGATCACCGTCACCAAGCCATCGTCGACCCGGTACACCAACCGATACCCCGCGGCCCGCAGCTTGATCTTGTAGCACGCGGCCATCCCGCTCAGCCGCGCACTCGCAATATGCGGCTCGCCCAACCGCTCGGTCAGCTTCGCCTTGAACTGCTCGCGAACATTGGCGCCAAGCTTCTCCCACTCCCGCAGCGCGCTCGGCAGGAAAGCGAGACTATAGGTCGCCAAGCGACACTGCGACCGGCACCTCGTCGGCACGCGCCCGCACCACGTCTGCCAGTTCGACGTCCTCCAAACGGTCCATCAACTCTTCCCAAGCCGCAGCCGGCACGAGATACGCGGCGGGCGTATTGCGATTGAGCACCGCCACTGGAAACCCGCCAGCAGCCTCAATGACCCCGGAAGGGTTCTTCTTCAGGTCGCTAATACTCACGGTCGCGCCGGCATGGATGGTCTCGATCATGACCGTTTCATAGCACGTCGAACAGGTCTTACCAAATCACCGTGCTGATATGCGGCAACTGATCCGGAACCCACCGCCCCCGCAAAAGTTTGCCGCGGCATGACCGACACATCCCCCGCTTCGAACGCCCGCAACTACCCGCTGCTGGCCGCCCCCCACATCCACCTCCACGGCCCCGTCGACGACGCGATGTACGACAATTTCAAGTCGCAACTCGTCGCCGCCCCCACCGAAGGCCCGCTGGTCGTCTCGATCACCACGCTCGGCGGCGACCCTGAAGTCGCGCGCGCGATGGGCGACAACATCCGCCTGCTCCGCGAATACACTGGCCGCGAGACGCTCTTCCTCGGCAAGGTCGCGGTCTATTCCGCCGGCGCGACGTTCATGTCCGCGTTCCCGGTCGACAGCCGTTTCCTCACCCGCAACAGCCGCATCATGATCCACGAGCGCCAGATGCAGAGCACGATCGAACTCAACGGCCCGCTCAACACGCTCTCCTACACGCTCAAGGCCAAGCTTCACGAGATCGAGGACTCGATCAACATCCAGGAAGAAGGCTTCCGCGCGATCGTCGAGGGCTCGAACGTGTCACTCGAGGAATTGAAGAAGAAGGCCCCCTCCAACTGGTACATTGAGGCAGAGGAAGCCCGCGACCTCGGGCTTGTCCTCGACATCATCTGAGCAGGCACGCGCAGGTAACGCGACAGCGGGTGTGACGCATGTTGCACCCGCGAAGCTAAGGATTTGCGGGGAGGGCCCCTGTCATGTATCGGCTCTGATAACCTATAATCACACCACGGACGGACCGCTCGCAATGGCCGAATTCTCGCTCCCGAAAAACAGCGTCGTCAAGAAGGGCGTCAAGCACGCGCCCGCAAACGGGGGCAAGCGTCTGAAATCGTTCAAGGTGTATCGTTACGATCCCGACAGCGGCGAGAACCCGCGTTACGACACGTTCGCGCTCGATCTCGACGACACCGGCCCGATGGTGCTCGATGCGCTGATCAAGATGAAGAGCGAGCAGGATTCCTCGCTCACCTTCCGCCGGTCGTGCCGCGAGGGCATTTGCGGCTCGTGCTCGATGAACATCAATGGCAAGAACGGCCTCGCCTGCACGACTGCGATCGAGGATTGCAAGGGCGAGGTCCAGATCACGCCGCTGCCGCACATGGACGTGATCAAGGACCTGGTCCCCGATTTCACGCATTTCTACGCGCAATATTCGTCGATAAAGCCGTGGCTGCAGACCGTCACCCCGCCGCCCTCGGGCAAGGAGCGCCTCCAGTCGCCGGAAGACCGCTCGAAGCTCGACGGCCTCTACGAGTGCATCCTGTGCGCCTGCTGCTCGACCTCGTGCCCAAGCTACTGGTGGAACGCCGACAAGTTCTTGGGCCCCGCGATCCTGTTGCAGGCCTATCGCTGGCTCGCCGACAGTCGCGACGAGATGACCGGCGAGCGCCTCGACGAGCTCGAGGATCCGTTCCGCCTGTATCGCTGCCACACCATCATGAACTGCGCGAACGCGTGCCCCAAGGGCCTCAACCCCGCCAAGGCGATCGCCGAGATCAAGAAGATGGAAGCCGAACGGATCGTCTGATCCCGTGGGGAGGGGAGGGGGCGTCAGTCCTCCCCCCAACCCCGTTCGTCCCGAGTAGTCATCGAGCTTGTCGAGATGGCGTATCGAAGGACATGTACCTCGATACGAGCCCTCGACTTCGCTCGGTCTCTACTCGGCACGAACGGAAATTATGACGGATAAGCCTGCTCCCCAACCCCATTTCGTTGAAGCCGAAGACCCCGCCAACCCAGGCTGGCGCAGTTGGTCGCTCTCCGACCCCACCCGCTTCAACACGCTGCTCGGCCCCATGCTCTACCGCGTCGACGGCCACACCGTCCGCGTCCGCATCACCCCCGAGCATCGCCACTCCAACCTCCAGAACAACGTCCACGGCGGCGCGCTCCTCGCGTTCATCGACGTCGCGCTGTTCGCCGCCGCCAGAGGCTTCGGCCTGATCACCGCCGGTACCGCGGTCACGCTCGATCTCAACACGCAATTCATCGGCGGCGGCCGCGTCGGCGAACCGATCGAGGCGCAGGTCGAGGTGCTCAAGGAAACCGGCCGCCTCTTGTTCCTCCGGGGCCTCGTGGTGCAAGGGGACGACGACACGAGGATCGCCGCCTTCTCGGCCACGATCCGCAAGCCGTCGCCTAAGCCGCCAAAGGGCTGACCCCGGCCGCTATCACCACCCCGGCGGAGGCCGGGGCCCAGTTGGGACACGATCATTGATCAAGCGCAGCGCTCCGTTACCGCGACCTTCCCAACTGGGCCCCGGCCTCCGCCGGGGTGGTGAAGGGGCGGCGGCGTGACCGTCCTAAAGGCCTATGAGGCGCTCGTAGCCTCGGGCGAACTCCGCCCCGACCCGGAACAAGCCGCCGCCGCCGCGCGCCTCAACACCCTCGCCACCGAACTCGCCGCCCCCAAATCCACCGGCTTCTTCGCCCGCTTCTCCAAAAAAGCCGACCCGCGCGGCGTCTACCTTTGGGGCGGTGTCGGCCGCGGCAAGTCGATGCTCATGGACCTGTTCTTCGCCAACGCCCCCGTCGACAAGAAGCGCCGCGTGCATTTCGGCGAGTTCATGCTCGAGGTCCACGCGCGCATCGCCGCCGAGCGCCGCAAGGAAGTCGGCGACCCGATCGTCCCCGTCGCCACCGCGATCGCCGACGAGACGCGGCTGCTCGCATTCGACGAGATGATGGTCACCAACAGCCCCGACGCGATGATCCTGTCGCGGCTGGTGACGTCGCTGCTCGATTCCGGCGTGACGATCGTCACTACCTCCAACCGCCCGCCCGCCGATCTCTACAAGAACGGCCTCAACCGCGAGCATTTCCTGCCCTTCATCGCGACGATCGAACAGCGCCTCGACGTGCTCCCGCTCAACGGCCCGGTCGACTATCGCCGCGACCGGCTCGGCAGCCAGGACACGTGGCTCGTCCCCAACGGCCCCGAGGCCACCGCGCAGCTGTCCGCCGCATTCTTCCGCCTCACCGACTTCTCGACCGACGACAGCGAGCACGTCCCGGCCGAAGACCTGATCGTTCAGGGCCGTACGCTGCGGGTGCCGAAATCGCTCAAGGGTGTCGCGGTGTTCAGCTTCAAGAAGCTGTGCGGCGAGGCGAGGGGCGTGGCCGATTACCTCGCCATCGCGCGGAAGTTCCACACCGTGATCCTCGTCGGCATCCCCAAGCTCGGCCCCGAAAACCGCAACGAGGCGGCGCGGTTCGTCGCGCTGATCGACGCGCTGTACGAGCACAAGGTCAAGCTCCTCGCCGCCGCCGATGCGCAACCCGGCGACCTCTACGAAAGCGGTGACGGGCGCTTCGAGTTCGACCGCACAATCAGCCGCCTCGAAGAGATGCGGTCTGAAGACTATCTCGCCGAGGGGCACCTCTAAGCTTATTGCACATGCGAACTACTCGCAATAACAAGCCGCTTTTGTCCTTTTAGCGGTTGCCGTAGCGGGATAATGCGCGTAACCGGCGTCACCAATCACCCCGCACATCAGACGGAGACGGATTGGAATGGCTCGCAAGAAGATCGCGCTGATCGGCGCCGGTAACATCGGCGGTACGCTCGCGCACCTCGCAGCACTCAAGGGCCTTGGCGATATCGTCCTGTTCGACGTCGCCGAGGGCATCCCCCAGGGCAAGGCGCTCGACTTGTCGCAGTGCGGCCCGGTCGAAGGCTTCGACTCGCAGATCACCGGCTCGAACGACTATGCCGACATCGCCGGCGCGGACGTCATCATCGTCACCGCCGGTGTCGCGCGCAAGCCCGGCATGAGCCGCGACGATCTGCTCGGCATCAACCTGAAGGTCATGAAGGCCGTCGGCGAAGGCATCAAGGCCAACGCCCCCGACGCATTCGTGATCTGCATCACCAACCCGCTCGACGCGATGGTGTGGGCGCTCCGCGAATTCTCGGGTCTGCCGCACCACATGGTCGCCGGCATGGCCGGCGTCCTCGACTCGGCACGCTTCAGCCACTTCCTCGCCGACGAGTTCAAGGTCTCGGTCAAGGACGTCACCAGCTTCGTGCTCGGCGGCCACGGCGACACGATGGTCCCGGTCATCAGCTACTCGACGGTGTCGGGCATCCCGGTCCCCGATCTCATCGCGATGGGCATGTCGAGCCAGGAAAAGATCGACGCGATCGTCAAGCGCACGCGCGGCGGCGGCGGCGAGATCGTCGCACTGCTGAAGACGGGCTCGGCGTACTACGCACCGGCGACCAGCGGCATCGCGATGGCCGAGGCGTATCTGTACGACCAGAAGCGCGTGCTGCCGGCGGCGGCGTATGTTTCGGGCGAATACGGGCTTACCGATCTGTACGTCGGCGTGCCGGTGGTGATCGGTGCGGGCGGCGTCGAGAAGATCGTCGAAATCAAGTTGGACGACGAAGCCAAGCAGAACCTCACCGTGTCGGTCGATGCGGTGAAGGAGCTGATCGTCGCCTGCAAGGGTATCGATGGTTCGCTGAACTAAGGTGACCTCCCGCCCGGCCTCCTTGTTCACCCGCGAAGGCGGGTGCCCAGACTGGGTCCCCGCCTTCGCGGGGAAACAAGGAGGCCGGGCGGTGAACACAGCCGGCTACGTCTACATGATGGCGAGCCGGCGCAACGGAACGATTTATCTCGGTGTCACCAGCGATCTCGCCGCACGATCCTACCAGCATCGTAACGGCCTGATCATCGGTTTCACGAAAACGCACCACTGCAAACTTCTAGTTTGGTATGAAGTGCATGACGATCTGGACAACGCGCGCCTGCGCGAACTTCAGATGAAGAAGTGGAACCGGCAGTGGAAACTGTCCGAGATCGAACGAATGAACCCCGACTGGAACGACCTGTTCGAGTCACTGTTTTAATCCTGTTCCCCAACGGGGACACAAGGAGCACTAGATGAGCATCCTCGTCGACAAGAACACCAAGGTCATCACGCAAGGCATGACCGGCGAAACCGGCAGCTTCCACACCAAGATGGCGCTGGAATACGGCACGCAAATGGTTGGCGGCGTCACGCCCGGCAAGGGCGGCACGACCCACCTCGACCTCCCCGTCTACAACACCGTCGCCGAAGCCAAGGCGATGACCGGCGCGACCGCGTCGGTCATCTACGTGCCGCCTCCCTTCGCCGCCGATTCGATTCTCGAGGCAATCGACGCCGAGATCGAGCTGATCGTCGCGATCACCGAGGGCATTCCCGTGCTCGACATGGTCAAGGTCAAGCGCGCGCTGTCGGGCTCCAAGTCGCGGCTCATCGGCCCGAACTGCCCCGGCGTGCTGACCCCCGGCGAGTGCAAGATCGGCATCATGCCCGGCTCGATCTTCAAGAAGGGTTCGGTCGGCGTTGTCAGCCGTTCAGGCACGCTCACCTATGAGGCCGTGTTCCAGACGTCGAACGCAGGCCTTGGTCAGACGACCGCGGTTGGCATCGGTGGCGATCCGGTCAACGGCACGAACTTCATCGACGTGCTCGAACTGTTCCTCGCCGACGACGAGACCCAGTCGATCATCATGATCGGCGAAATCGGCGGCGACGCCGAGGAGCAGGCGGCACAGTTCCTCCGCGACGAAGCCAAGCGCGGTCGGTCGAAGCCGATGGCAGGCTTCATCGCCGGCCGTACGGCGCCTCCGGGCCGCCGCATGGGCCATGCCGGCGCGATCGTGTCGGGCGGCAAGGGCGACGCAGAGAGCAAGATCGCGGCGATGGAAGCTGCCGGGATCCGCGTTTCGGAAAGCCCCAGCCTGCTCGGCGAGACGCTGCTGAGCGTGCTGAAGGGTTGAACGAACTACCCCTCTCCCCCCGGGGAGAGGGAAGGAGCTGCCTCTTGGCAGCGGAAGGGTGAGGGCACGTGACCGCCCGTGCCCTCACCCTCCCACCCGCAAGTGCGAGTGGGCCCCTCCTTCTCCCCCGCGGGGAGAAGGACACTGAGGACGAGAACGATGGGCTACGAAGGCCAGGATTTCAGCGATATCGCAGCCGGCGTCAGCCCGGCGTTCGTGGAGACGCTCTACGCCAAGTTCAACGCGGACCCGGCCTCGGTCGAATCCGGTTGGCGCGCGTTCTTCGAGGGTCTCGAAGGCTCCGCGCAGGGCCCGAGCTGGGAGAGCGCCCGCTGGCCGCTCACCACCACGGACGACCTTACCGCAGCGCTCGATCCGACCCAGATGGAGCCCGCGCCCAAGCCCGCCAAGGGTGGCAAGCCGGCCCCCGCCGCCGCGGCACCCGCGCCCGTCTCGAAGGAAGAGATCGCCAAGGCCGCCGCCGACGCGATCCGCGCGCAGCTGCTCGTCCGCACCTACCGCGTCCGCGGTCACCTCGCCGCGAACCTCGATCCGCTCGGTCTGTCCAAGCGCGAGATGCCCGAGGATTTGAAGACCGAATATCACGGCTTCTCCGACGCCGACATCGACCGGAAGGTTTATCTCGGCGGCACGATGGGTTTCGAATGGGTCTCGATCCGCGAGCTCGTCGACACGTTGCGCAAGAATTACTGCGGCAATGTCGGCCTCGAATACATGCACATCTCCGACGTCGAGGAGCGCCGCTTCCTCCAGGAGCGCATGGAGGGGCAGGACAAGGCGATCGAATTCTCCATCGACGGCAAGAAGGCGATCCTCACCAAGGTGATCGAAGCCGAGCAGTGGGAGAAATTCCTCGGCAAGAAGTATGTCGGCACGAAGCGCTTCGGCCTCGACGGCGGCGAATCGATGATCCCCGCGCTTGAGAGCGTGATCAAGTATGGCGGCCAGATGGGCGTGCGCGAGCTCGTCATCGGCATGGCGCATCGCGGTCGTCTCAACGTGCTCGCCAACGTGATGGCCAAGCCGTTGCGCGTGATCTTCCACGAATTCGCCGGCGGTTCGGCCAACCCCGATGACATCGGTGGTTCGGGCGACGTGAAATATCACCTCGGCACCAGCACCGATCGCGAGTTCGACGGCCACAAGGTTCACATGAGCCTGGTCGCCAACCCGTCGCATCTCGAAGCCGCCGACCCGGTCGTGCTCGGCAAGACGCGCGCGATCCAGACGCTCAACAACGACCTCAAGGACCACGTGGCGAGCTTGCCCGTGCTGATCCACGGCGACGCGGCGTTCGCGGGGCAGGGCATCGTCTGGGAGTGCCTCGGCTTCTCCGGTATCCGCGGCTACAACACCGGCGGCTGCGTCCACTTCATCATCAACAACCAGGTCGGCTTCACGACTTCGCCACAGTTCGCGCGCTCGTCGCCTTACCCGTCGGACGTCGCAAAGGGCGTCCAGGCGCCGGTCTTCCACGTCAACGGCGACGATCCCGAGGCGGTCACCTTCGCGACCAAGATGGCGATGGAATTCCGCCAGAAGTTCCACCGCGACATCGTGATCGACATGTGGTGCTATCGCCGCTTCGGCCACAACGAGGGCGACGAGCCGTCCTTCACGCAGCCGCTGATGTACGACATCATCCGCAAGCACCCCGGCGTTTCGTCGGTGTACGGCGATCGCCTGATCAAGGAAGGCGTGATCGACCAGCCCTGGATCGACGAGAACGTGAAGCAGTTCACGCTCCGTCTCGAGGGCGAGTTCGAAGCCGGCTCGTCGTACAAGCCGAACAAGGCCGACTGGTTCGGCGGTCGCTGGACCGGCCTCAGCGCGCCCACCGATGGCGCGTCGGCACGCCGCAACGTCGAGACCGGCCTCAGCACGAAGCTGTTCGACTCGCTCGGTCGTACGCTGACGACGATCCCGGACAGCGTGAAGATCCACAAGACGCTCAACCGCGTGATCGATGCCAAGCGCGAGATGTTCAAGTCGGGCAAGGGCTTCGACTGGGCGACCGGCGAGGCGCTGGCATTCGGCGGGCTGCTGTCGGAAGGCTACGGCGTCCGCCTGTCCGGCCAGGATTCGGGCCGCGGCACCTTTTCGCAGCGTCACGCGGTGTGGGTCGACCAGACCGACGAGCATAAGTACGTGCCGTTGCAGGAAATCGAACACGGCCGCTTCGAGGTACTCGACAGCCCGCTCAGCGAATACGGCGTGCTCGGCTTCGAGTACGGCTACGCGCTCGCCGACCCGAAGACCTTGGTCCTCTGGGAGGCGCAGTTCGGCGATTTCGTCAACGGCGCGCAGATCATGATCGATCAGTTCATCACGTCCGGCGAGTCGAAGTGGCTCCGCGCCAACGGCCTCGTGATGCTGCTCCCGCACGGCTATGAAGGGCAGGGGCCTGAGCATAGCTCGGCGCGTCCCGAGCGCTTCCTCCAGAGTTGCGCGGACGACAACATCCAGGTCGCGAACTGCACCAGCCCGGCGAACTATTTCCACCTGCTTCGCCGCCAGATGCACCGCAACTTCCGCAAGCCGCTGATCGTGATGACGCCGAAGTCGTTGCTGCGGCACAAGCTGGCCGTCTCGAACTCGGAGGATTTCCAGGGCGACAGCCACTTCCGCCGTCTGTTGTCGGATACCAATCCGGCCGCCGACGTCGATACGAAGCGTCTGGTCCTGTGCACCGGCAAGGTCGCGTACGACCTGATCGAGGCACGCGACGCCGCGGGCGACACCGACACGCAAATCGTCCGCGTCGAACAGCTCTATCCCTTCCCCGGCAACCCGATCGCCGAGCGCGTCGCGCGGATGCCGAACCTGGAAGAGATCGTCTGGGCGCAGGAAGAGCCGAAGAACAACGGCTATTGGTTCTTCGTCGAGCCGCTGATCGAGGAGGCGCTGGCAACGGTCGACTCTCGCGTGAAGCGCGCGCGCTACGCCGGGCGCAACGCCTCGGCCTCGCCCGCGACCGGGCTGATGAAGCGTCACCAGGCCGAACAAGGCGCGCTCGTCGCCGACGCGCTCGGCCACTCCGTCCGCGACGAAATCCGCCGCACCCGCGCAAATTGATTGAACCCGCTCCCAGTTTTCCTGCGAAAGCAGGAACCCAGGGGGCGGCAGAGTAACCCTAGGCCCCTGCGTCCGCAGGAGCACAAAAGGTAGAAGCAAACATGGCAACCGAAGTCACCGTCCCCGTCCTGGGTGAATCGATCACCGAAGCCACCCTCGGCGAGTGGCTGAAGCAGCCCGGCGACCCCGTCGCGGTCGACGAGCCGATCGCCAGCCTCGAGACCGACAAGGTCTCGGTCGAGGTCCCGTCGCCGGTCGCCGGCGTCATGGGCCAGCACGCGGTCGCCGTTGGCGACACCGTGCAGGTCGGCGCGATGCTCGCCACGATCGACTCCGGTGACGGCGCCGCCGCTGCGCCCGCCCCCGCTACCGCAAAGGCGCCAGAGCCCGCCGCGACCGCAACGCCCGCCGCTCCCGCGAAGGACGAGTCCGGCGCAGGCTACGGCGACCAGCCCGGCGCAGGCACCAGTGACTCTCCCGCCGCGCTCTCCCCGTCGGTCCGCCGCGCGGTGCTCGAGCACGGCGTCGACCCCGGCACCGTCAAGGGTACCGGCCGCGACGGTCGCATCACCAAGGAAGACGTAACCGCCGCCGCGTCGAGCAAGCCCACGCCTGCTCCCGCCGCGGCACCCGCACCGGCCGCAGCCCCCGCCGCCGCATCGGGTCGCGGCGAGGAGCGCGTCCGCATGACGCGCCTCCGCCAGACGATCGCCAAGCGCCTCAAGGAAGCGCAGAACACCGCCGCGATGCTGACGACGTTCAACGACGTCGACATGACCGCGGTGATCGAGGCGCGCGCCAAGTACAAGGATCTGTTCGAGAAGAAGCACGGCGTTCGCCTCGGCTTCATGGGCTTCTTCGTGAAGGCCGCGACGATGGCGTTGCGCGACATCCCGTCGGTCAACGCGTCGATCGACGGCGACGACATCGTCTATCACGACTATGCCGACATCTCGGTCGCGGTCTCGTCGCCGGGCGGCCTCGTCGTCCCCGTGATCCGCGATGCCGACCAGATGTCGGTCGCGACGATCGAGAAGACGATCGGCGACTTCGGCAAGCGCGCCAAGGAAGGCGCGCTCAAGATGGACGAGATGAAGGGCGGTACCTTCACGATCTCAAACGGCGGTGTGTTCGGCTCGCTGATGTCGACCCCGATCATCAACCCGCCGCAGTCGGCCGTGCTGGGCCTCCACCGCATCGAGGAGCGCCCGGTCGTCGTCAACGGCCAGATCGTCATCCGCCCGATGATGTACTTGGCACTCAGCTACGACCACCGCCTGATCGACGGCCGCGAAGCCGTGACGTTCCTGGTGGCGCTCAAGAACGCGATCGAAGACCCGACCCGCATCCTGATCGACCTCTGAGGTCGATGAACGACGGTACGTTCTGAACGAAAAGAAGGTACACCAAAGGTATCGCATGACTTAAACCGTCATCCTGACGAAAGTCAGGATCCAGAGTAACGGACGGAACCGCTCGTTGCTCTGGATCCTGGGTCGAGCCCAGGATGACGGAAAGTACCGTGGGCAAACGGAGGTCGAGATGACGGCACCAGATCGAACGCCATGGGACGGTATCATCGTGACCGACCCAGATGTTTGCTTCGGCAAGGTTCGCATCGCCGGCACCCGAATGTACGTCGATCACCTCCTTGAGTTCATCGAGTATGGTGGTTCGATCGATAGCTATCTCGCGGATTATTCCCATATCACTCGGGCACAGTTGCAAGCTGCACTCGGGTTCACGCGCGATCTCGTTGCGGCGAAGCGCAATAAGTTAAAAGGTGAGTTGAGGCATGGCTGACTACGACTATGACGTCCTCGTGATCGGTGCGGGCCCCGGCGGTTACGTCGCGGCGATCCGTGCAGCGCAGCTCGGCCTGCGCACCGCTTGTGCTGAATCGCGCGAGACGCTCGGCGGCACCTGCCTCAACGTCGGCTGCATCCCGTCCAAGGCGCTGCTCCACGCCTCCGAGATCTACGAGGAGGCCAAGGGCGGCCACATGACGAAGTTCGGCATCGACTTCCAGGGCGTCACGCTGAACCTCGACCAGATGCACGCCGAGAAGGCCAAGGCCGTCAAGGAACTCACCGGCGGCGTCGAATTCCTGTTCAAGAAGAACAAGGTGACGTGGCTCAAGGGCAAGGCCGCGTTCCAGGACGCGCACACCGTCGACGTGAACGGCCAGAAGGTCACCGCGAAGAACATCGTCATCGCCACCGGCTCCAGCGTCATGCCGCTCCCCGGCGTCGAGGTCGATCAGAAGACCGTCGTCGACAGCACCGGCGCATTGGCACTGCCGAAGGTCCCCGAGCACATGGTCGTCATCGGCGGTGGCGTGATCGGCCTCGAACTGGGCAGCGTCTGGCGTCGTCTCGGCGCGAAGGTCACGGTCGTCGAGTTCGTCGACCAGATCCTTCCCGGCTTCGACGGTGAAGTCCGCCGCGAGACCGCCAAGCTCTTCAAGAAGCAGGGCATGGAGCTGAAGCTCTCGACCAAGGTCACCGGCGTCACCGTCGCTGACGGCGTCGCGACCGTCACCGTCGAGCCCGCCGCGGGTGGCGCATCCGAGACGCTGACCGCCGACGCGGTGCTCGTCTCGATCGGGCGGAAAGCGAACGTCGACGGCCTCAACCTCGAAGCCATCGGCCTCGAACTCAACAAGCGCGGCCAGATCGAGACCGATCACTCGTTCCGCACCAAGGTCGACGGCGTCTGGGCGATCGGTGACTGCATCCCGGGCCTGATGCTCGCGCACAAGGCCGAGGACGAGGGCGTCGCGGTCGCGGAAAACATCGCCGGCCAGACCGGCATCGTCAACGAGGACGTCATCCCGAGCGTCGTCTACACGATGCCCGAGATCGCCGGCGTCGGCCTCACCGAAGAGGCCGCGCGCGATAAGACCGAGATCAAGGTCGGCAAGTTCCCGTTCGCTGCGAACAGCCGCGCCAAGACCAACCGCGACACCGACGGCTTCGTGAAGATCATCGCCGACGCCAAGACCGACCGTGTCCTCGGCGTCTGGATCGTCTCGAGCCTCGCGGGCACGCTGATCGCCGAAGCCGCCATCGCGATGGAATTCGGCGCTACCAGCGAAGACATCGCCTACACCTGCCATGCGCATCCGACGCATGCCGAGGCGATCAAGGAAGCCGCCATGGCGGTACAGGGCAAGCCGATCCATATCTAGCAATAGCTAGATATGGATCCAAAGGGCGTGCCCAGCCGGCGGCGCTCCAGCGCCGTCCGGCGACAGGGGCTTTGCCCCTGTCCGGCCAAGCCAAGCCTAAGCTGAATTTAGAAAGGGCGTCGGTGGTAATCCACCGACGCCCTTTCTGCGTCTACAGAGCAAGGGGAAAAGGTCGGCACCGGATTGAACCGCAGTTTGCCCGAAGCCCCGTACGTTCCTCAAAACCCATCCGACACGCACCCCCCAATCCGTCATTCCGGCGAACGCCGGGACCCACGGTTACGGCGGACCCGGCGATACGTGCTGCCATGACCCTGTTCGCGACCATGGGTCCCGGCGTCCGCCGGGATGACGGGGGAGACTGATGAATGGTGAAGCCCCATTAAAGGGACGCGAACTCCGGTGAATAATGACGGGCCTGGCCTATCACGACGCCCAGTGTCCCCCGTTGCGCGCCCCCATCCGTCATCCCGGCGAACGCCGGGACCCACGGTTGCGGCGGACCCGGCGATACCGTGCTGCCATGACCTGGTCCGCGACCATGGGTCCCGGCGTTCGCCGGGATGACGGGGGAGGAAAGCGCGGCGAAAGCGGAGGGCGTATGCCTGACGAGGCGCGTCGCGCTAACGACCTCTCGCCCAAGCCATACCGCGCGCGCACCCCGCGCACCCCCCGGACACTCCAACCCCCAATCTCTAAACGTCCGCCGCTCCACCCAACTCAAACGAATCCTTAGCAAAGCCAGCCTATTAGCCGCCTAACGAACGAACAAGCAGGTGTCCGTGGCGCTCGATCTCACTACCCTTTACGTGGTTGCCGCGCTTGGCATGCTGGTGGCGGGGTTCGTCCACCTCGTGCCGGTGGTGACGGGGCGGTTCGGCACATGGGCGCTGCTATGGGGCGCAGGCCATCTCGTCGTCGGGTTCGGCACGATGATGGCGGTGCTGAACGACAGTATCGGCATCGCCTGGGCGCCGAATACCGGTAATCCCGCCGCGGTGATCGGGTATGCGCTGATCGCCGGCGCCGTGCTCCGGTTCGCTCGGCCCGAGGCTCGCCTGACGCCGCTTTTGGGAATTGCCGCCATTTTGGCCGTACCATTGGTGTTCAGTGACGATCCCGCACATTTTCACCTCCGCGTCGCCTATCTCAGCGTCGTTCGCGCGAGCTTCGACGTGGTCGTCGTCATTGCTGCATTCCACCTGGCGCGGCGTGAATCACTCCAGACCGGCTGGATCGTGGCGGCTCTGTTCGCGATCACCGTGCCGCTCTTTCTCGGTCGCGCCTGGCTCGCCTATCACGATCGGATCGGCACGCAACTGACCGGCATGCACGACGGTCTCGCTGCTTGGCTCGCCGCAGGCCAAATCGCCTTCATCATCTTCCGCACCTTCTCGCTGCTGATCCTGCAAGCAGAGCGCGGCCAGACCGCCCTGCGCGACCAGATGGAGCGCGATCAGCTTACCGGTGCACTCAATCGCGCAGGCCTCGACCGCGTTAGCCGGACATTTGACCCGCAGACACCGCTCGCAGTCATGATGTTGGATATCGATCGGTTTAAAGCATTGAACGATACGCTGGGCCATGCCGCAGGCGACGCGGCGTTGTGCACGTTGGCAGACATTGCGAGGGCGGCGCTCGGTCGGAACGGTCATCTGGTTCGATGGGGTGGCGACGAGTTCGTCTGCCTGCTGCCCGATACCGCTGTCGATCAGGCCATCACGCTGGGCGATGCCATCGCCGCGGAGTTTGCCTTGGCTATGCAACGTGATGCACCGGCGGCGGGTTTGATAGGTGTCAGTATCGGCACCGTCGACGGCGTCTGGGCTGGCCAGATTGCCGACCTGATCTCACGCGCCGACGCCGCAATGTATCGTGCCAAACGCGCGCATCCTCGCACATCGATCAGGTATGAGAAGGCCGCCTGAGGATACTGCGGCCTGACTAAGCCGCAGTCTGATTGTGACGACGCCGGCAATAATGGGCCGCAATATTCGGCCGCCGGATGGGCTCCGGTCAGCCGGAATAGGGCGGTTCCTTGTCCGGCTTGGTGCCTGCTCGGCTTGCGAACCCGGCAAATAGCCGTTCGAGTCCACCGGCCACGCTGTCGAGGACCTTTGCCATCTCAGGCGACATAGCAGGGGCATCGCTGCGGGGCGGTTCGGGGGTGTCGCCTGCGAACGGGCCGGATCCTGCATTTAATTCGGCTACTGCAGGCTCCGGGTCCGGCGAACCTTGCTTGACGGTATCAGCATGGCCCGATCCCTGCCCGGGAGAAGACTTGTCAGCATGAGATGCAGCGACGTCGTCGGTCGCCCCAGTTGCGTGTGCGGCGGAAGCGGGGGCGGGGGGCGAGGATTCAGCCCGGGACGGCGATCCGCCTCCACATGCCTGGTCCGACTCTGGCGAAGCAGGCCGCTCTCCCGTCGATCGCGTACCCTTGCTGGCGATCGCCGCGGCCGCCGCCATGAGCCCAGCGGCGAGGACCTGACGCCCGGCGCCCTTTGCCAGCACGCCCATCACGATATCACGTCCTACCGGGCTAGCCATGCTTTCGATCAGCGTATTTCCCGTCTTTCGAAGGTCCTTCGGGATCTTCACGCCGCCGATCCGCTTGGGAATCCTGGCTGTCTTCGTCTTTGCCATATCAGTCTCTCGCGCTGTGTCTGATATAGATAAGACACCGGACCTATAGTGCAACACACACACACACATACGCCCAGCGGATCGGCTCCGTCGATGCTTCCGTAATTGCAGTCGCAGCGCGTTGATTCGCAGATCCGATTGAGCGTTACGATCCGAACACGCTGAACGGGACGCCGACGAACAGGCCAAGCGTGAAATCGTCATCGCGGCCACCGGTGCCGTCGCGACGGTTCAGATATACACCGCGTACGCCGCCGCGCAGCTTGCCGGTGCCGTCGCCGACGAAATACACGGGCACGTCCAGCGAAAAGGCCTTGGACTTCAGATCGACGCTGACCTGCGGCGCGATCGCCAGCGTCGCAAACTGTCCGACCGCTGCGCCAAAGCCATGCCGCGCTTCGACTGCGACGATCGCCTTGTCCTTCCGCACCGGGGCGCCGTCCGCGTTCGTCAGGCATTGCGTTTGTGGTGTCGTGATCGGCTGGCAGAGCGTCACCGGATCGTTTTCGGCATAGCGGCGGCCATAGGTGAAGGACCCGGTCAGCGCCGATTGGCCCATCTTTTCCGGTGCCGTGTCGTTCGGATCTCGTGGTTCCGTCTGAGGCCCCGGACCGAAGATGACGCCGCCGAATATCGTCGTCTTGAATCCCAGTTTGGACTGGTTGCGAACGCCGAAGCTCGTACGGTCGAGATAGGTATAATCGGTCTGGCTCGCTGCTGCTTGCAGGCCGTAAAAATAGACTTCGCGCGGCAGGACCGTCCGGATCAGCGAACGCAGGCCGGCCGGATTATAGCGGGACACGAACATCGATACGCCGGTCGGGAAAGCATAGGGATTGCAAAGCGCGTCCGCCGGTAAGTCACCTGAATTCGCATCGAGGCAGTTCGACTGTGCCGCTAGAACTTCGGGCTTACCTACGCCGTTCAGTACGGCTTTGGTAGAATAATGGATGTAGGATAGGCCAATCTCGGTGCCGCCGGAGAACCCGTCTAGACCCAGGATCTTGGCTTCATGCGATGAATCGAGATCGCTCGATACCGTCATCGTCAAGTGATCGACGGACAGGTGATCGTCAGTCGGTTGGCTACTGACATCAAAAGTCCAGGCGAGGCTCGCGACCTTGTCGTCGCCGGATGCGATGAATTGCAGGTCGGGCGCTCGACTGGATTTGAGAAAACGGTCGTTGGGACCGTTCGCGGGTCCTGCGGCGATCGCGTCGACGGCCAAGCGGGTATTATCAACGCGGTGCTCAACCGGCATGTTTTCGGTTGGTGAAAGTCCTGTTTGCCCGTTTTTCGGGCTATCATGATCGTCCGCCGCTTGATCGGCCACTGTATCGGCGGGCGCCTCCGCCGCCGGCATTGCGCCAACTGCTAGCGTCTTGACGACCGCGCCAGCCGTCGAACCGGCCGGTATCGCGATACGATAGCTGGCGAGCGTCTGCAGATAGGCCAACGCAGCCTCTGCGGCCCGCGCGGCACGATTGGCCGCCCGCGCTGTCTGCTCCGCGGCCGCAATCACGCGCTGATAGGCGACCTTGGTCATAATGGTATGGGCGTTCGCCAACGGGGGCACAGTCTGGCCGGGTAGCGTCGACGCAGCAGATGAGGTGGCAGGCGCCGGACTGACTGGCGCTGGGGAGGACTGGCCCGCAGCGGGATCCACGGTCCCGATCACGCCGATCGCCAGCGCGAACGCACGGAGCACGTGCGTCGCGGCAGGCGGGGTCAACTGACCTCAACCAGGAAGGCGTCATACCCCTTGGCCAGCGGGGGCGGAATCGTCGATGCGTCCCGGATGTAGATCGCTACCCCGTCGCGCAGCACCTCGACCTTCATCGTGCCACCGGCCTCGCCGAGCATCACCCATTCAAGCAGCTTCTTCCGGTCTGGAAACGCTTTGAACACGCCTTTGCCGCCGCTCATTGCGACCGGCTTGCCATCGAAGGCGAAGCCATAGGCGGCGATGTCGTGACGATCCGACACGGCGACTTCCAGGATTATGCGCAGGTCTTCCATGACGTTCCCCTGTAGGGCCGAACGGGCGAGGACCGCGCCGAATGTGCGGTGGGTCGAGGGTCGGCCGGTAAAATACACGCGGCACGCTACGAACTGGACGCCCTGTGGAGCGTTGACCTGTGAATACCCTATCCACCGCCAATCACAGCGGCGAGATAGGTCCGTTTCGGGGATTTGGCATCGAACGCGAACCGACGTGGTGCGCTGGCGGAATCCCGTTGCCGTTCCTATCTCCCGCACTGGCATCCGGCCAAGAACAGAAGTAGAACTCACCTTATGCTGACCAAGATTTCCGTACGCGGCGCGCGCGAGCACAACCTCAAGGACGTCGACATCGACATCCCCCGCGACACGCTCACGGTGATCACCGGCCTCTCGGGCTCGGGCAAGTCGAGCCTCGCGTTCGACACGATCTACGCCGAGGGCCAGCGCCGCTACGTCGAGAGCCTGTCCGCCTATGCCCGCCAGTTCCTCGAACTGATGCAGAAGCCCGACGTCGACCACATCGAGGGCCTCTCGCCCGCAATCTCGATCGAGCAGAAGACCACGTCGCGCAACCCGCGCTCGACGGTCGCCACCGTCACCGAGATCTACGATTACATGCGCCTGCTCTGGGCGCGCGTCGGCATCCCGTATTCCCCCGCCACCGGCGAGCCCATTGCGGCGCAGACCGTCAGCCAGATGGTCGACCGAGTCATGGCGCTCCCCGAGGGCACCCGCCTGTACCTGCTCGCCCCCGTCGTGCGCGGTCGCAAGGGTGAGTACCGCAAGGAACTCGCCGAGTGGCAGAAGGCCGGCTTCGCGCGCGTCCGCATCGATGGCACGATCCACGACATCGACGAAGCCCCCGCGCTCGACAAGAAGTACAAGCACGACATCGAAGTCGTCGTCGACCGCTTGGTAGTCGGCGGCGAGATCGCCACGCGCCTCGCCGAGAGTTTCGAAACCGCGCTGAAACTCGCCGACGGCCTCGCCTATGTCGACCCCGCCGACCCGGTCGAGCCGCACACCCCCAAGTCCGAGATCCTCGGCAACAACGCCCCCGACGGCCGCATCGTGTTCAGCGAAAAGTTCGCCTGCCCGGTCAGCGGCTTCACCATCTCCGAGATCGAGCCGCGCCTGTTCTCGTTCAACGCCCCGCAGGGCGCGTGCCCGGCCTGCGACGGCCTCGGCGAGAAGCTGCTGTTCGACGAAGACCTCGTCGTCCCCAACCACATGCTCAGCATCAAGAAGGGCGCGGTCGTTCCCTGGGCGAAATCCAACCCGCCGAGCCCGTATTACATGCAGGTCCTCGGCAGCCTCGCGCGCGAGTTCAAGTTCGACATCGAGACGCCCTGGTCCGACCTCCCGCCGGAGGTCCAGAGCACCATCCTGCACGGCTCGAAGGGCAAGCCCGTCACGCTCACCTTCATCGACGGCAAGAAGAAATACGACGTCAGCAAGCCGTTCGAGGGCGTCATCGGCAACCTCAACCGCCGCATGCTCCAGACCGACTCCGCCTGGATGCGCGAGGAGCTGAGCAAGTACCAGTCCGCCGCCCCCTGCGAAGTCTGCGGCGGCGCGCGCCTGAAACCCGAAGCGCTCGCGGTCAAGATCGCGATGAAGGACATCTCCTACGCCACGCATCTCTCGGTGGTCGACGCGCTCCAGTTCTTCACCGACATGCCGCAGCACCTCGGCGACCAGCAGAATGCGATCGCCGAACGCATCCTGAAAGAGATCGTCGAGCGCCTCGGCTTCCTCAACAATGTCGGCCTCGACTACCTCAACCTCGACCGCACCTCTGGGACCCTAAGCGGCGGCGAAAGCCAGCGCATCCGCCTAGCGTCGCAGATCGGCAGCGGCTTGTCGGGCGTGCTCTACGTCCTCGACGAGCCCTCGATCGGCCTGCACCAGCGCGACAACGACATGCTCCTCAAGACGCTCCGCCGTCTGCGCGATCTCGGCAACACCGTGCTCGTCGTCGAGCATGACGAGGACGCGATCCGCACCGCCGACTACATCATCGACATGGGCCCCGGCGCCGGCGTCCGCGGCGGCCAGGTCGTCGCGCAGGGCACGCTGAAGCAGATCCTCAAGTCGAAGGGCAGCATCACCGCCGACTATCTCAACGGCACGCGCGAAGTCCCCGTGCCCGCGACGCGGCGGAAGGGCAACGGCAAGAAGCTCACCGTCCACAACGCGGTCGCCAACAACCTGCGCGGCGTCACCGCCAGCCTGCCGCTCGGCACCTTCACCTGCATCACCGGCGTCTCCGGCTCGGGCAAGTCGAGCTTCACGATCGACACGCTCTACGCCGCCGCCGCCCGCGAGCTGAACGGCGCGCGCATCGTCCAGGGCAAGCACGACAAGATCACCGGCCTCCAGTATCTCGACAAGGTCATCGACATCGACCAGTCGCCGATCGGCCGCACCCCGCGCAGCAACCCCGCCACCTACACCGGCAGCTTCACGCAGATCCGCGACTGGTTCGCCGGCCTGCCGGAATCGCAGGCGCGCGGCTACAAGCCCGGCCGCTTCAGCTTCAACGTCAAGGGCGGCCGCTGCGAGGCGTGCCAGGGCGACGGCGTGCTCAAGATCGAGATGCACTTCCTACCCGACGTCTACGTCACCTGCGACGTCTGCCACGGCGCGCGCTACAATCGCGAGACGCTCGAGGTGAAGTTCAAGGGCCACTCGATCGCCGACGTGCTCGACATGACGGTCGAGGACGCCGCCGAGTTCTTCAAGGCGGTCCCCCCGATCCGCGACAAGATGGCGATGCTGGTCGAGGTCGGCCTCGGCTACGTCAAGGTCGGCCAGCAGGCGACGACGCTCTCGGGCGGCGAAGCGCAACGCGTCAAGCTCGCCAAGGAACTCTCGCGCCGCGCCACCGGCAACACGCTGTATATCCTCGACGAACCCACCACCGGGCTCCATTTCGAGGACGTGCGGAAATTGTTGGAAGTCCTCCACGCGCTGGTCGAGCAAGGCAACACGGTCGTCGTGATCGAACACAATCTCGACGTCATCAAGACCGCCGACTGGGTGCTCGACCTGGGCCCGGAAGGCGGCGTCAAGGGCGGCGAGATCGTCGCCGAAGGCACGCCGGAGAAGGTGGCGAAAGCCAAGGGTAGCTTTACTGGGAAGTATCTTGCGCCGTTGCTGGAGAAGCGAATAGTTAATGTTAGTTAAATAATTCGGTAACTAATCCTGGTCTTCATTGGGAAGGAGGCTCTGTTGTGTTCCGGACATGACTTTGTTGAAAGCCTTTTTAAATTCGGCTGATGCAGTGATCTCTAGTGGCCGATAATATGGAAAAAAGCTCAGAAAAGTTGGTACGGCTTGCAGTGGGTTCCATGATATAGCCGTGCCGTCGTCATTTTTTCTTTTGGATGTCTTGCGAAAGGCAATTCTAAATCCGTTTGGCGTTACACCTTTTAAAGTTTCAAACGTTACTTTGTTCGGTTGTAGACCTTGATCGATTGCAACGGAGTCAGAAAATAACTCATCAACTAAACTTTTAGCATATGGTTGAACATAAACAACACGCTTAATTCCTGATGCAATTACGAGTTTTGTGCATAGGTGGCACGGCATCGTTGTGCAGTAAAGCGTTGTGTCTTGGGTAATTTTGCGAGTTCTTGCTGCATCGGTGATCGCGTTCATTTCTGCATGTACCATTCGGCCGTACTCAATAACGTCGCTTATCATCGAACCGCGAAGTGGCGCACCTTTCGCCTCAAGGGCTTGGAAGGAAAGTCTTTCCGGCGAAAGCTTTTGATATTTGTCGATCAGCCATGTTTTTTGCAGGCGCACAAGAGCATCTCGCGCCATGTCTTGCTTAACCTGCTGATTTGAATCCTGTCCGATGGCATAGTCACGATGGTCACATTCCGAGTCATGCCAGTATGTTCCTCCACCGGCTTTTGGAACTTCGTTGCATCCAAGGGCTACTACCTCGCACTCATCTGTAAAAATGGCCGCGCCAACCTGCCGTGATAGGTCCAGAGATCTGTAGGACGCGGCATTTGCAAAATAACTGCAATATTCATCTTTCGACGGGGATATAAAAGGATGCCCGAAGTAGATATCTATCAGCCGTTCTGCAGATCTGGTTAATGTTGATAGGTCCGTACAGTCTAGAACAAAATCAGCGTGCTGGTAGCATTCCATCACTCGCTGGCCGCTTGGCATATCTTTTTCGTTTTCGTCGATTGACATGATCTTGAGCGCCATAGACTCAAGCTCTGTTTTGTTTGTTCCCCGATTAGTCTTTAAAAGCCTTTTAACAAGATAGTCTTTTCGATTATCTTTGGAGGAATAGCATGAAATGAACATTGCATTTCTGCCAAATACCTCCTTGAAGGTCATTATTTCTTCGGGTCGTTCTATTTGACGAAATATATGAGCTACTTGTTCTGGTATCTCATCATCGGCTTCTCGGCTTTGGTGGAGCTTTAGATGTTCTATGACGTGACCCCCGTCTTTCATCCAGCGGCAACCAGAGACCGGCCATTATTATCGCGCAGGAGCGCGGACGAAGCAACGGGCGGGTTTAAACCCGCCCGTTGCTTTTCGAGTTCGGCGGCAAAGGCCGTCGGTGTGGCGTAGCCGAGCGAGGAGTGCGGCCGCTGGGTGTTGTAGTCGTCTACCCAGCGCGCGAGAATCGCCCGCGCCTGGCGGACCGTGAAGAACAGCGTCTCGTTGAGCAGTTCGTCGCGCATGCGACCGTTGAAGCTTTCGACGAACCCGTTCTGCGTCGGCTTGCCCGGCGCGATATAGTGCCACTCGACGCCGACATCTCCAGACCACGCGAGCACCGCGTTCGAGGTGAGCTCTGTCCCGTTGTCGCTGACGATCATTTTGGGCGCGCCGCGCTCGGCGATCAGATCGGCGAGTTCGCGCACCACCCGCTTGCCCGAGATCGACGTGTCGAGCACCGCTCGCAAACACTCGCGCGTCACGTCGTCGACGATATTGAGGATGCGAAACCGCCGACCGGTTGCCATCTGATCGTGCACGAAGTCCAGGCTCCAGCGCTGGTTGGGCAGCGCCAGCACCGGTGCGGGTGCCCGCGCGCCGACGGCGCGCTTTCGTCCCTTCCGGCGACGCACCGTCAGCCCTTCCTCGCGGTAGAGCCGCTGGGTCTTCTTGCGGTTGATCGTGATGCCGTCCCGGCGCAGCAGGATGTGTAACCGCCGATAGCCGAACCGCCGGCGCTGCTGCGCCAGCTCGCGCAATCGCGACCGCAGGTCGCCATCATCTGATCGGCACGAGCGATACCGCATGCTTTTGCGATCCGCCCCGACGACAGCACACGCCCGCCGCTCGCTCATCCCCAGCGCCGCCTGGAGATGCGCGACCGCTTCCCGCTTCGCGGCGGGCGTCACCATTTTTTTGACAGCAGGTCCTTCAGACCTGCGTTGTCGAGCATCGTGTCCGCCAACAGCCGCTTGAGCCGGCCGTTCTCCTCCTCAAGCGCCCGGAGCCGCTTCGCATCGGACACCTCCAGGCCGCCAAACTTAGCCTTCCAGGCGTAGTAGGTCGCGCTCGACATCCCGTGCCGTCGGCACAGATCCGTCACCACCGCGCCAGCCTCGGCCTCTTTCAGGATGCCGATGATCTGCTCTTCCGAAAACTGCTTCCGCTTCATCTGTCCGTCCCTTCTTCCGGGGTCGGACTCTAGCTCCAACTGGAGGAAAAAACGGGGGTCACGTCATCTATTCCATACAAGGCCAATATGTCATTGCGGCCTGCATCTTTGCATAAACTATCGCCGGCTTTGATAAGCTTGTCGTATCTGTCGTATTCATCTTCATATTTTACTTCGTACTTTGCACCAAGTTGAGAAAATATTGAAGTAAGCCGTATATTATTTGCTTTGTAGTCAACTCTTTCGAGCGCTCTAGACAGTGTCAATTCCACGGCATCAAGGTTGATACCGATAGGCGCTATTAACCCAAAGAAAACTTCTCTTCGTTCATCCGCCATCTGAAACTCGCCCTGATATTTCTTTCGTCCGAACGCAACAGAGCTAGGGGAAGGAGTCAAGGTGTGGCAGGTTAGAAGGGTAATGATCAGGATAGACTCGATGACCGATAAAAAGGACAATAGCTCATGGTTGGTCGCCTCGCTGAGCCACGCGGAGAACCGGCATCAAAGCCTCCCGGTATCGATTCGGTCGAGATCGCTTTCAGCGTCAAACCCAAAGACTAGGGTTCAGTCCGTTGGGACCGATCGAAGTTAAGTTTGATGCATCTCCTGCGGTTTCCAGGGCAAGTAGGAGGCTAAGGGACAGCATGCCGATCGCATCGGTAACGGACGCATCTCGGTCGCCACCGCAAAGCGGAACCCCTGCCACCGACCGTCCGTTTCCGAGGCTGCATCAAAGGACATTCCCATGACCAAGCCTCACCCGCACAAGCCCGCCCCCAGGTCCAAGCCAAACGCCAAGATGTTCGGCATCAACGCGCTGTCGATCGGGGCCGCGGCGATCGGTCTCGGGGGTGCGTTGCTGGCGGTGTTCCTGCGGTCGAAGGCCAGCCCCGCCGAGCATGCCGCGCCCGATCTCGCGCTCGACAAGCCCCGCCCGGGTGCGACCGATCGCGCGCCGGACGCCTTCCGCCCCGATCCCACCGCGGTCCCCACCAAGGCCGAGCGCGAGTCGCTCCGCCCCGCCACCGGCCCGGCCCCGTCGTTCGCTGCGGATCGCGGTTCGACGCTCGGCTAAGGCGCCTTCCTGATCCTCCCCCGCAAGGGGGAGGTGGCTGGCGCTTGCCAGACGGAGGGGGAGGGGGCGACCACGTAGGTTTCGTGTTCCTCCCCCTCCGTCACCTCCGGTGCCACCTCCCCCCTGCGGGGAGGATAAGAACGGCCCAACGGTCGAAGCTGATCCCGACGCCACCACCCCCGCTCCGTCACCCCGGACTGGTTCCGGGGTCCACGGTCCCCCGAACGCGATAGCGGCTGTGTGCGGGACGGTGGATACTGGAACAAGGCTCTCCTGAGGAAAGCCGAAGGGTCCGGTATGACGGGGGAGGGGGCTTCGCCACGCGCCGTGGCACGCCAAGTCCGCGTTGCCGACCCCAGCCGTCCCCCCTCCGTCATCCTGACGAAAGTCAGGACCCAGAGCCAAAAGCGCCGCGCCCCGTAACCCTGGGTCCTGACTTTCGTCAGGATGACGATGGGGGGCATTAGGACGAGCACCCACGCCCCGAAACCGCTGTCCTACACACCCCGATCCGGCATACCTGATCGGTCCTCTCGCAACGAGGATCGACCATGGCAAACGCACCCACCCCGGCCGACCCGCCCCCATGCTACATCGCAACGCGCGCCACGCCCGCCCCCCGACCACGCTACGAACCCCCAATCCCCGACCACCTCCCAGACGCGGTCCGCCACGTCATGGCCTGGCAAGCGCATGTCGACGCCGGCCGCATCGGCACCCGCATCCCCGTATCGCCCGAGATCGCCGCCAACCGCGACCGCTGGACCGCGCTCGCCCGGACCATGCGCAAGTGACCGCCGCTCTCCAGGAGCCCGGCATCGATCAAGCCACCGAGCAACCCGCCGACCCCGAAGCCCCCTCGCAAACCGCCCCCGCCGCGCAAACCGATCACGCCCCGCGCGCCTACATCCCAGCCACCCCGACCCGCTACACCCAGCGCAGCGACGGCTGGACCCCGGATCGCCAGCGCGGCTTCCTCGAACGCATCGCCGAGGGCGCCACCGTCGACGAAGCCAGCGCCAGCGTCGGCCTCTCGCCCGGTGCCGCCTACACGCTGCGTCGCCGCGCGGCAGGCGCAGCGTTCGCGCTCGGCTGGGACGCCGCCAAGCTGGTCGCGCGGCCGATCGTCGCCGAGACGCTGTTCCTCCGCGCTATCGCCGGCCAGACCGAGCGCGTCACCAGGCCCGACGGCGAAGTGATCGAGCGCCACCGCTACGACAACCGCCTCGCCATGTCCTTGCTCAACCGGCTCGATCGCCACGCCGACGCCACCGAGACCGCCAACGCCGCCACCCGGATGATCGCCGCCGAATTCGACGCCTTTCTCGACATCATCGCGCGCGACGCCGGCCCCGCCCGCGCCGGCCTGTTCCTCGGCGAACGTCTCGATGCCGACGCCATACAGGCGGGGGCGGGAGCGGGCCCAGCAACGGGAGCAGCGCCGAGCGCAGCCGAAGCGGCGATGGCGCCGATCCTCGCACTCGCCCGCGCCGACCGCTGGCTGCGCAGCGCCGCCGGCGTGGCCTCCGGGATCGACGTCACCGATCTCGATCCCGCCGCGCGTGGCGACTGGACCGCCGCGCAATGGTCGCGCGCCGAAGCCGCCGGGCTGCTGCAACTGGCGCCGGACCCCGCGCCCGAACCGGCACCCGATCCGGTGCTCGATCCGGACCTGAAGCCCGCTGTCGAAAGCGCGCCAGCGTCTGCACTTCCTGTACTTCACTTTGACCAGGATGGTCGCGACGGTGATCATCCGGTCTGGTTCGACTCCATTTCGCAGGGCTGGCGGACCTGTTTTCCGCCGCCGGATCCGTATTTCAACACCGAAGACGGCCTGTTCGGCGAAGACACGTACAGCCGCGAGTGTTCGGACGAAGAGGCGATCATTCTCGACGCGCCACGCGACCGCGAGATCGCCGAGCGGACGATCACCGAGGGCGTCGACCGCGATACATGGTTCGTCGCCTATGCGATCGACGGCGGCCTCGTCGACGAAGCGGGCGCCGAGGCGGCCGGCGCCACCTATGCGGATCGCATCGCCGCGTTGGCGGCGAGTTTCGATCCTCTCGGCTGCGACGAACCGGTCGCACCGAGGCCCGGCGCGCGCGAGGGTCTCGATCCCGGCCAGCCGCAGCGCCCGGACGTTCCGTCGCCCCCGGTCGCGGCGCCTGCACCCAAATCCTCCACCGGGCGTTCTCCCGCCGTCAGACTCTTATACGACAGGGATCCCCATGAGCATCTTCAGCAAGATCAAGTCCGCCATCTTCGGTGAGCACGGCCCGCTCGGCAGCGGCCATTTCGGCACGCCCAAGGCCGACGCACCAGCGCCCGCGCCGCAGACCACCGCAGCCCAGCCCGCACCGACGCCAACGCCCGCCGCGCCGACTCCGCAGGCTGCTCCCGCCGCGCCCGCACAGGCTGTCGACGTCGAGGCCGTCCTCTCGGGCATCGCCTCGAAGAAGGGTTCGGACCTCAACTGGCGCACCTCGATCGTCGACCTGATGAAGCTGCTCGATCTCGATTCGAGCCTCGACAACCGCAAGGAGCTCGCCACCGAGCTCGGCTATACCGGTGCGAAGGACGGCAGCGCCGAAATGAACATGTGGCTGATCAAGGCCGTGATGCGCGAGCTGGAAAAGAACGGCGGCACCGTGCCCGCCAATCTCAAGGATTGACGGTGTTTCGGCGCCGGCAACCAAACCCCGGCGCCGATCATTACGCCTTCAGTATCAACCCACTGAAAGGACACGAAATGCGCGTTGCGATGCTGGGCCTGTTGGCCGCCTCTACCATGGTTGCCGGCTGCGTCGGCGACGGAGGCAGCCGCTACGGCGTCGACCCGCGCTATCGTTCCTACGACTATAACCGGGTCGATCCCGCCTACGGCGGCTACGATGCTGGTCGCTATTACCGCGACGATGCACGCTATCGCGAGCGCCGCCTGTCGCGCAACGACCGCGTCTATCGCGGCAATGACGGCCGCTATTATTGCCGCCGCAACGACGGCACCACCGGCCTGATCGTCGGCGGAGTCGCGGGCGGCGTGCTCGGCAACGTCATCGCTCCCGGTGGCTCGGGCCTGCTCGGCACCGTTCTCGGTGCTGCCGGCGGTGCGCTCGCCGGACGTGCGGTGGATCGCTCCAGCAACGACACCCGCTGCCGTTAAATCCCTCGACCGGCGCCGAAATATCGGCGCCGGTCGTTCTAAATTCTCGCCGTTGATGGCGGTGCGTGCAAAAATATTATGTGCGGTAATCGACGCAGTTCTTGACCCATTTTACCGGCAAGATTTGCAATTCGGGCGGTCTTGGCCCATATAGCGCTCAGCTACAGTCGCATATCGACGGTTCTTGGCGCTTTGCGGCACCTTTCTCCTTCTTTCCCTGCTCCGCGGCACGGGTCGCCCGAACGTCGGGTTACTCTCTACTAAGAAGGAGCCACTTCATGGCTATCACCGGAACCGTCAAGTTTTTCAACGCCGACAAGGGCTATGGCTTCATCGCGCCGGATGGCGGCGGCAACGATGCATTCGTGCACATCACCGCGGTTGAGCGCGCCGGCATGCCGACGCTGAACCAGAACCAGCGCGTCACCTACGAGCTCGAGCCCGACAAGCGTGGCAAGCAGTCGGCCGTGAACCTCCAGCCAGCCGATTGATCTCGCTGGCGGGTTACGGTCCGCCAACCTGATCTCGGTTGCGATGCGGCGGCCATAACGGTCGCCGCATCACCCCTTTGAAATTTCCCGCAGGAGCGCACCAGCATGGCCGATAATCCAGAATTTTACCGGGCCCGCGCTGATGAAGAGCGTCGCAACGGCGATGCCGCCCTCCTCGACAACGTCCGCGATCGCTGCCGCCGCGCCGAAAAGGCTTGGGACGACATGGCGTCGCGCGCCGAGCGTACCCAAATCCTCCGCGCTGCGCGCGAAGCTGCCCCTCCCGGTGGGGAACGCATGATGATCGGTACGCCATCGATGGTCCCCGCTGAGTAAGCGCGTACGGATCTCGGTTGGGCTAGATAGAACCCGGGTGCAGCGATGCGCTCGGGTTTTACTTTGGTGGCCCAGAAGTAAAGAGCTGAAGGCAGAATGGGTTCGCGCAGAGGCGCAGAGAGCGCGGATGTTCCCAGCCGAACCGGAGGTTCTCAAAACTCTGGTAAAACCAGCTCCATCGCCCCGAGCGAACCACCTCAGCGTCCTTCGTGCCTCCGCGCGAACCAATCTTCTGTCAGACTGAGCGGCACTGCGGTGACCACCGGAAGCTGAACGAGCATTCTCCCTATCTCAACAGGGGGAGGAGCGCCCGCAGCGAAGCTCGGCAGCAAGGTTGAGGGCCGTTCAGAACGTCCTAGTCAGGTGAAGATCGACGCCGCCGCTATTTTAGCGGCTTACCGGAGTCTTTCCACCGGTCGAGGATTTGCGATTCAGGTGGCAGCATGTCAGCGGCAACGGCGGCAGTCGTCTTGGTGTAGGCGGGCTTGGCGTCCGCAATCACCACCGGTGCAGACGATGCCGAGACCGCAACTGCCGCCGCCGTTGCCGCGGCGATCATTTGCGGCGTCGGCGTCAAGGGGGAAACCGGCTGCACCATCATGTGCGGTCCCGGGAGCGGTTCGCCACCGGCATAGCGCTGGGTGAACGCCGCCGAAGTGCCCCAATACCCCTTCCAGCGATGGAAGAAATGCGCGCCGACCACGTCGGTCATCACCATGCTGCGGTTCCATGCCGGCGTCACCGCATAGGTATGGTAATGCGTTGCGAGCCCGACCGGCGCGTAGACATAGCCCGCGAGCGCCATGCCCGCCGCGCGCGCCGCGCGTAGCCACGCCGCCCGCGCCGGGATACGCGCCATCGCCCCGTCGCAGGCGAAGCTGAACTGGCAGCCGGCATGCTCGGAGCCTTGGTACACCACGCCGCATACCGTCCCTGGAAAGGCAGGATGGCGCGCGCGGTTGAGGATGACCTGCGCCACCGCCTGCTGCCCTGAATCGGGTTCGGAGGCGGCTTCGTAGTAGATTGCGGCGGTCAGGCACTGGATCGCGCGGTCGCGGTCGATCGCCGACGCGCCCGCCATCGAGAAGGGCCGCGCCGGGACCACGCCGGCATCGAGCGCTGCCCCGGCTGGAATCGGCAAGGCGGGCAGGTCGATCGTGCCGGTGACACCGCTCGCAGGTGCCGCGATTTCCTGATCGGGGGAGGGGGCCGAGACCGATGCGGGCGTCGCCGTGGCGACCATCGCCCGGTCCCGCGCGGCATTCCGGGCAGAGATCCCGCGCAGCGCGGCGTGCGCAGACATGCCGGCGCCGATCACCAGCACCGTGGCGACCATCGCCAACCAGATGCGATGCATCGCCCGAACCGTCTGCACCCGAACGCGCACCGTGCCACCTCGAAATCTGTTCACGGGGGAAATGCCCCGACGAGCATGAAGATTCCGTGTAACCGATATCGCGCGCAGGATCGCGCATCGATTCAGTCCGTCCCACCGCGGGACGATCGCCCCAATCGGTGGCGGGATGCTACACGAGGCGGTGCGTTCAGGCCGAGATCGTCAGCGCAAGGTTGCGGTATCGAGTTTCAAGGCCGCCTCGGGGATCACCTCAACGTTCGGATAGGCCTTGCGCAAGGGTTCGATGAACTGCTTGGCGTCGCCGACCACGACGATGCTGGCCGCCTTCGGGTCGAGCAACGCGACCGCAGCGGCCTGCACCGCCGCCGGATCGACCGCACCGACCGCGCCGGTGTAGCGTTGCAGTTCGCCCAGCGGCACGCCGTTCTGGACATACGCCCCGAGGATCCCGGCAACCCCCGACGTCGTCTCGATTCCGCGCCCGAAATTGCCGTTCAGCACCGCCTTGCGCGTGTCGAGTTCAGCGGCAGGGACGGGCGCAGACCCCATCCGCGTCATCTCCGCGGCGATCAGCGTCACCACTTCGGCGGCGGTCGGGTTCTTGGTCTGCGTCCGCGCCGCGACCGTGCCCTGCGTCTTGCCCGCATCGAGCCCGCTGCCTGCGCCATAGGCCAGCCCGCGCTTGATCCGGATCTCCTGATTCAACCGCGACGAGAAGCCCCCGCCGAGCACCGTGTTGCCGACCGCCAGAGGATAATAGCGCGGATCGTTCCGCGCGATTGCCGGCCGCGCCACCACGACGCCCGCCTGACCCGCTTCGGGCATGTCGACGACGATCACGCGAGGCTTCGGGTAGGTGACCTGGGGCGCCGCGGCCGCCACGACGCTGCCCGACGTCCACCCGCCGAACTGTGCCTCGGCAAGCGTCTTCGCCTGCGCCGCGGTGACGTCGCCGACCATGATCAGCGTCGCCTGACCCGGCTGGAAACTCCGCGCATACGCCGCGGTAATGTCGTCTCGCGTAATCGCCTTGAGCGACAATGGCGTGCCTCCGTTCGGTGCGCCATAAGGCGACGCGCCGAGGACCGCGCGATCCGCAACGAGCCCGGCAACCTGCGCCGGATCCTTCAACGCCAGCGTTACCGCGTCGATCTGTTGCGTCCGCGCACGCTCGATCTCCTCGGACGCAAACGCCGGGTTGATCGCGACATCCGCGAGGATCGCCATCGCCGGTGCGAGCTGGTCCGACTTCACCGTCACGTCGACCGCCGCGCCATCGCTGCCAGCCGAACTGCCGATCGAGCCGCCAAGCCCCTCGACCGCCCGCGCGATCTGCGTTGCCGAGCGCGTCTTCGTGCCCTTGGTGAGCAACTCCGCCGACAGACTGCTGACCCCTGCGCGGTTCGCCGGATCGGTCGCCGCGCCGCCCGCGGTCACCAGATAGGCGGTGACGATCGGCAGGTCGTGCCGCTCGACCGTCACCAGCCGCATGCCGTTCCTAAGCCGCGTCTCCACCGGCTGCGGGATCGTCGGCGATATTGGTGCGCTAGGTGCTGGCGGCCGGACGCGCTGGCCTTCGGACGCAGGCGTCACGATCTCGATATTCGCAGGCGCCTTCAGGTCGGCAACCTGCACGGTCGGCGCTACCGCGATCGTATCGGTAACGCCGGCCGCGGGCTTGGCGGCAAGCGGCATGTAGCGGATCGTCGCCGACTGGGTGTCGCCCAGGTACTTCCGCGCCACGCGCTGGATATCCGCCGCCGTTACCCGCGCAATCGCTGCAAGTTGCTTGTCCGCTGCTTGCGGATCACCGTCGACCAGCACCGCGGACGCCAGCGTGCTCGCCTTGCCCTCGGCGGTCTCGCGCGACTGGATCGACTGGGTCAGGATCTCGTTCTTCGCCTCGGCCAGTTCGGCGGCAGTCACCGGGGTATCGCGGAACCGCGCGATCTCGCGCTTCAACGCGGTTTCGCCCGCCTCGACCGTCTTGCCGCCCGCAAGGATGGCGTAGACGACCATGTTGCCGGTCGCCTGCTTGGTATCGAGGAACGCCTCGGCCGACTGCGCGAGCTGGTCGCGGTACACGACGCTCTCGTACAGCCGCGAACTTTCGCCCGTTGCCAGCACCGCCTTCAGGACCATCAGCGCGGGAATGTCGGCGTCGCGATCCGGCGGCAGGTGATAGCTGACCAGCACCGCGGGCAACGGCGTGTTCGGCTCGTACACGGTCCGCGTGACGGCCTTGGTCCGCGCGGGCTCCGCCACCGTTACGCGCGGGATCGCCGCGGTCGGCTTCTTGATGCCCGCGAAATACTGGTCGACCCAGCCGTTAAGCTGCGCCCGATCGAAATTGCCGGACACGACGAGGATAGCGTTGTCGGGTCGATAATAGGTCGCATGAAACGCGCGGACGTCGTCGATCCCGGCCGCTTCCAAATTCTCGAGGCTTCCGATCCCCGGTCGCGCATAGGGATGAACCTGATAGGCGAGCTCGGGATAATAGATCGAGAACAGCTTGCCGTAGGGCTGCGCGAGCGTCCGCTGGCGCAGTTCCTCCTTCACCACGTCACGCTCCGAGGCGAAGCTTTTGGGCTCGACGACGAGGCTCGCCATCCGGTCGGCTTCCGCGAACAGCAGCCGTTGGAGGTGGTTGGCCGGGATCACCTCGTAATAATTGGTATAGTCGTCGTTGGTCGACGCGTTGTTGTAGCCGCCGACATCCTCGGTCAGCCGGTCCATCTGTTCCGACACGAGGTTGCGCGTCGACTTGAACATCAGGTGTTCGAACATGTGCGCAAAGCCGGATTTGCCCTTGGGGTCGTCCTTCGAGCCGACATCGTACCAGACCTGCACCGACACGTTCGGTGTGCCCGTGTCACGGATCGCATAGACGCGCAGGCCATTCGGCAAGGTGCGCTCGGTATAGGCGATCGGCTTTACGGAGACCTGCGAAGGCGCGGCCTGCGCCACCGCCGCTACGGGGAAACATGCTGCGGACAGCAGCAACGCGGAGCGGAGGAGGCGCATCGGGATCCTTACTTGTTGCGGTTCGCGAACAGCACCGCGCCCGCGATCGCCGCCGAGCCGATGCCGACGCCCAGACCGATCTTCGCGAGCGGCCAGCTCTTCGCCTTCTCGGCGGCGTTGTGCGCGGCGGCTTCGGCCTGCAGCTTCGCCTCCTTCGCGGCGGCGAGGATTTCGTTCGGGGTGTCGCTGTCGATCTTGATGGTCACTTGGGCTCTCCTTCACTCTTCCGGGCATACACGCCACGGAAATCATTCGCGAACTGCGTCAGCGTGCCCGAGGCGATCGCCGCCCGCAGATCCGCCATCAGCGTTTCGTAGAACCAGATGTTATGCTCCGTCATGAGCATTGCGCCAAGCATTTCGCCCGACCGGACGAGGTGATGCAGATACGCCCGACCCCAGGTCGCGCAGACCGGGCAGGGGCAGGCGGGGTCGAGCGGCCCCATGTCCTCGGCGAACTTCGCATTGCGGATGTTAATCGGGCCGGTGCGCGTGAAGGCCTGGCCGGTGCGCCCCGACCTGGTGGGCATCACGCAATCGAACATGTCGATCCCGCGTTCGACCGCGCCGACTATGTCGTCGGGCTTGCCAACGCCCATCAGGTAGCGCGGCTTCTCGACCGGCAACTGGTCCGGCGCGAAATCGAGACACCCGAACATCGCCTCCTGGCCTTCCCCGACCGCGAGCCCCCCGACCGCATAGCCGTCGAAGCCGATATCGATCAGCGCATCCGCCGACGACTTGCGGAAGCCCTCGTTCAGCGCACCCTGCTGAATCCCGAAGATCGCGTTGTTCTGGGCATGCTCTTCGCCGCTGTCGAACGCCGCGCGCGACCGCTTGGCCCAGCGCATCGATCGCTCCATCGCCGCGGCCTGCACCTCGCGCGTCGAGGTCGTCGGCACAAGTTCGTCGAACGCCATGACGATGTTCGAACCGAGCAGCCGCTGGATCTCGATCGACCGCTCGGGGCTGAGCAAATGCCGCGTGCCGTCGAGATGCGACTTGAACGACACGCCCTCCTCGGAGCGCTTGGTCAGGTCGGCGAGACTCATCACCTGATAGCCACCGGAATCGGTCAGGATCGGCTTCGACCACCCCGAGAACGCGTGCAGCCCGCCGAGCCGTGCGACCCGCTCTGCGCCCGGGCGCAGCATCAGATGATAGGTGTTGCCCAGGATGATGTCCGCGCCCGCACCGACGACGTCGGCAGGCTTCATGCCCTTGACGGTGGCGGCGGTCCCGACGGGCATGAAGGCGGGCGTGCGGATGTCGCCGCGCTGCATCGCGATGACGCCGGTGCGTGCTTTGCCGTCGGTGGCGGAGATGGTGAAGTCGAAGCGGGGGCGGGTGGTCATGGACTCAGTTTTTCTTGCGGATGCCGTAGCGATCGCCGACCGGCGCGCCGCGGATTGTGATGAGTTCGGCGCGGGTCAGCACGCCGTCCTTGTCGCGGTCGAACCGCGTGAAGAACTGCGCGAACCGCGCCTGGAGTTCGGCGAGCGTGATTCGGTTATCGCCGTCGCGATCGACTTCGAACGGGCTCGGCAACGCGTTGCGATCGCCTAGCCAGGCTTGTGCCCAATCCGCGTAGGCGATGTACCCAATAGAGCCGGTCGAAGCGCCCTCGGCAGTGGCGTAGCTCCGGGCAACGCACGCAGTCAGCTCGGCCTGCGTCACGCGGCCATCGCCATTCGCATCACATGCGGCGATGAACAGCGCGGCGGGCTCGGCGAAGATCGTCGCGGGCGGCTGCGGCGTGCCGGCGGGCGGCGGTGCGGCGGTAATGGCCTGGAGCAGAGCGAGAGCGAGCAGCATGCCGCCCGTCATGGCAGCAGAAGCGAGGCGTCGCCATAGCTGTAGAAGCGATACTTCGCTGCGATCGCATGCGCATACGCCGCCTGCATCCGCTCGCGACCCATCAGTGCCGACACCAGCATGAACAGCGTCGAGCGCGGCAGGTGGAAATTGGTCATCAAGCCATCGATGCCACGAAACCGGTATCCGGGCGTGATGAAGATCGCGGTGTCGCCATCGAACGGGCGAATGACGTCGTCCTCGCCGGTCGCGCTCTCGATCAGCCGCAGCGACGTCGTCCCGACCGCGATCACACGACCACCGTTTGCGCGCACCGCGTTCAGCCGGTCGGCGGTCGCGGCATCGATCCGACCCCATTCCGCGTGCATCTTGTGCTCGGTCGTGTTGGTCGCCTTGACCGGCAGGAACGTCCCCGCACCGACATGCAGCGTCAGCGTCGCATGCTCGATTCCCGCCGCCTCAAGCGCCGCCATCAGTTTCGGTGTGAAATGCAGCGCCGCCGTGGGCGCGGCGACCGCCCCCGGCTCGGACGCGAACATCGTCTGGTAATCGTCCGCATCGCGTTCGTCGGTCGGGCGTTTGCCGGCGATATACGGGGGCAGGGGCATATGGCCCGCGCGTTCCAGCAACAGCTCGACCGGCTCGTCGCCCGCGAACACCAGCGCGTAGCTGCCATCGTCCTCGCGATCGACCGCCGCCGCGCTGACGTCGTTGCCAAAGTCGATCACATCGCCGTCACGCAGTCGCCGCGCGTTGCGGATGAACGCGCGCCATCGCCGCGGCCCCTCGCGCTTGTGCAAGGTCGCGCCGATCTTCGCGTCGCCGCGCCGCCCGTCCAACTGCGCCGGGATCACGCGCGTATCGTTGAACACGAGCATGTCGCCGCGCCGCAACAGCGACGGCAGGTCGGACACGCCCGCATCCAGCGTGCGATCACCTTCGAGCACCAGCATCCGCGCAGCATCGCGCGGCGCCGCGGGGCGTAGCGCGATGTTGTCGGTCGGCAGGTCGAAGTCGAAAAGGTCGACGTTCAACGGAGTCTCACTTCTTGGCGGGGGCCTTCTTGGCCGCAGGCTTGGCAGTGGGCGCCTTGCGAGCAGCTGGCGCGAGCTTGGGCGCTGCCGCGTTCGGACCAGACGCCGTTCCCGGCAACGTCACCGGCGCACCCAGCGCAGGGGCAGGTGGGCCGGCGACATACGCCGGAGGATTGTCCGCCGCGATATACGCATGGACGATCCGCGACGGGTTCGCCGGCGGCTCGCCGCGCTGGATAGCGTCGACATACTGCATCCCGTCGATCACGCGACCGAACACGGTGTACTTCTTGTCGAGGCTGAGGCGCGGCTGGAAGACGATGAAGAACTGGCTGTTCGCACTGTCCTCCTTGTCCGACCGTGCCGCCGACACTGCGCCGCGGACATGCGGCAGGTAGTTGAACTCGGCCTTGAGATCGGGGAGCGTCGAGCCACCGGTGCCGTCGCCCTTGGGATCGCCGCCCTGCGCCATGAAGCCGTCGATCACGCGGTGAAACGCGAGGCCGTCATAGAAATGCTGGCGGGTGAGCGTCTTGATCCGCTCGACCATCAGCGGCGCGACGTCGGGCCGCAGCCAGATCGTCACGCGGCCACCGGTCGACAGATCGAGCAGCAGCAGATTCTGCGTATCCGTGGTCAGCGGCGGGGTCGCGCGAACGGCAGGCGCCACGACTTCCTTCTTCTGCGCCGCGACCGGCACCGTGACTAGGCACCCGAGCAACGCGAACATTCCGACGAAAAAGCGCATCAAATTCCCACTCGCAAGAGGCCCGGCGCAACCGGGCTGCCGCCACTTAGAGCAAATCCCCGCTCGCGCCAATCTGAACGTGACCGCGTCTCGGACGCCGAGGAGTCAGGTTCGAAGGTGACGGGTCAGGCGGTGACGATCTCGGGCAGGATCGCGTCGAGCAGCAACGCGCCCGCGTCGGTGACGCGCAGTCGACCGGGGGTGTGCACGATCAAGCCAAGAGCCTCGAGCCGTGCCACCGCTGCAATATCCACTGGCACGATGCCGTCGTTGAGTGCGGTGATGCGGTCGAGATCGACACCTTCCGCGAGCCGCAATCCCATCAGCAAAGCCTCGGTAGCGCGCGTCGATGGAGTCAGCGGATCCTCGACTTCCATGCCGTGACCATTGCGCTCGATCGCGGCCAGCCAGTTCTCCGGCTTCTTGCGCCGCACCGTCGCCAGCCCGCCGCGCCGGCCATGCGCCCCCGGCCCGATCCCGGCATAATCCTGGTAACGCCAGTATGCGAGATTGTGACGGCTCTCCGCTCCCGGTCGCGCATGGTTCGACGTCTCGTACGCGGGCAAGCCTGCCGCTGCGGTATCGGCACGCGTTGCCTCAAACAGATCCGCCGCCGAGTCGCCGTCCGGGATCACGATCCGCCCCGCCAAAGCCTCGGTGGCGAACCGCGTGCCGGCTTCGATCGTCAACTGGTACAGCGAGAGATGCTCCGTCCCCAGACTAAGCGCGTGCGCGAGTTCCGCGCGCCAATCGTCGAGCCGCTGGCCGGGGAGCGCATAGATCAGGTCGAAACTCACGCGGGGAAAGACGCTCTGCGCGGTGGCGAGCGCGGCCTGTCCCTCGTTCACGTCATGCGCGCGGCCGAGGAATTTCAACGCCTGGTCATCAAGTGATTGTAGCCCGAGCGACACTCGGTTCACGCCAGCGTGCGCCAGGTCCGCAAATCGTGCTGCCTCGACCGAGGACGGATTCGCCTCCAGGGTGATCTCGATCCCGTCGGCGAATCCCCAAGCCTTCTCCGCTGCATTCAGCACGGCAGCCACGGTCGAGGGCGGCATCAGCGAGGGCGTGCCACCGCCGAAGAAGATCGACTGCAACTTCCGCCCCGGCAGTACCCGCGCCTCGTGTGCGAGGTCGGTCAGCAACGCGGCGCGCCAGGCTGCCTGGTCGACCTCTTCGCGGACATGGCTGTTGAAGTCGCAATACGGGCATTTCGACACGCAGAACGGCCAATGGACGTAGAGCGCGAGGTCGCCCGGGGAATCAGAGCGGGGGCTTGGTGTTTCGAAGACGGGCATTATCTCGCGCATATGGTCGCACGGAGCGGTCGAAGGAAGCGCAATGACGGCACGGATGGGTTTGGCGATCGTCGGGGCGTTGTTACTGGCAGGCTGTGCGCAGGGGCCCGAGCGAGTCGTCGAGCCGCGCGAATCGATGGCGCCGGCATCGCGCGGGGCGAGCCTCCTCAAGACCGCGATGATGGACGGCCACAACGCTGCGCGCGCCGCCGTCGGCGTGGCGCCGCTGACCTGGAGCGACACGCTGGCGACCACCGCGCGCGCCTATGCCGAGGAGATGGCGCGCACGCGGAAATTCGCGCACGCGCCGCAACCGCAGGGGATGACGCGCGAGGGCGAGAATTTGTGGACCGGCACGCGCTACGCCTATGCGTACACCGAAATGATGGGCCACTGGGTCGCTGAGAAGCGTGATTTCATCAACATGCCTACGCCCGGATTCAGCCGCACCGGCAAATTCGAGGACGTCGCGCACTATACGCAGATCGTCTGGCGTGGCTCGACCCAGGTCGGCTGCGCGATGGCGAGCAACAAGACCGACGATTATCTGGTGTGCCGTTACTCCCCGCCCGGCAACGTGTTCGGCGAGCGCGCTTATTGATCTTAAGCAAGCTGGTAGTTCTGGAGCGGTGGTATTTTATTAAGTGGTTTCGGCTAACCTGCTTTAATGAAACCACCACCCCAACCCGATGTTCCCCGTATCGGTTGCGTCGGATGTCGTGATGGCGCTGGCCTGTCGTTCGCCTTCTCGATGGCGTTCCAACCGATCGTCGATGTCGAGACGGAGACGGTCTTCGCCTACGAGGCGCTGGTGCGGGGCCCCGAAGGCCAGTCGGCCGCCAGCGTGCTCGGCCGGGTCGACGGCGACAACCTCTACGCGTTCGATCAGCAATGCCGGGTGCGGGCGATCGAAGCGTCGGTAAAGGCGGGGCTGCTCGATACGCCCGCACGGCTTTCGATCAACTTCCTGCCGAACGCGGTGTATTCGCCGGCGGCGTGCATCCAGTTGACGCTGAAGACCGCCGCGGCAGTCGGCATGCCGACGGATCGCCTCATCTTCGAGTTTACCGAGAACGAAGAGATGCTCGATCCCGCGCATGTCGCGAACATCATCGCGACCTATCAGAAGATGGGCTTCGGGACGGCGCTCGACGATTTCGGTGCGGGGCATGCGGGGCTGAACCTGCTCGCGCGGTTCCAGCCGGACATCATCAAGCTCGACATGGAACTGATCCGCGACATCGACACGAGCTTGCCACGGCGGATGATCGTCGAGGGGATGCTGCGGATGTGCACGGCGCTGGGAATCACGGTGATCGCCGAGGGGGTCGAGACGCTCGGCGAGTTCGAGGCGCTGCGGGGTCTCGGCGTGCGGTACATACAGGGATACCTGCTGGCAAAACCGGCGTTCGAGGCGCTGCCCGCGGTGACGTGGCCGGTGAAGCAGGCGTTAGCAGTCTGAACCACATCTCCACCGTCATCCTGACGAAAGTCAGGATCAAGAGTAACGGGCGGTGCCCTTGATGGCTCTGGATCCTGACTTTCGTCAGGATGACGGGACGGCGAGGGGCTTCCCCCGCCGGGCCGCTCAGAACACCGCGGCTTCCAGCAGCTTGAACGCCTCGGTGCGGTGGCTGATCGCGTTCTTCGTTTCGTGCGGGAGTTCGGCGTAGGTCTGGTCGTAGCCGAGCGGCACGAACACCGGGTCGTAGCCGAACCCGACATTGCCGCGCGGCGGCCAGGTCAGCGTGCCCTCGGCACGGCCTTCGAACCATTCCACGTGACCATCGGGCCATGCCAACGCCAGCACGCTGACGAAGTGCGCGCCGCGCGTTGCGTCCGGGCCCTTGGCGACGACCGCGTCCTCGACCTTCTGCATCGCCATGTTCCAGTCGCGACCGTTCGGGGTTTCCGCCCAATCCGCCGTGTAGACGCCCGGATCGCCGCCGAGCGCATCGACGCATAGCCCGCTATCGTCCGCGAGCGCGGGATAGCCCGACAGATCAGCGGCCGAGCGCGCCTTCAATTCGGCGTTCGCGAAGAAGGTCGTACCCGTCTCGATCGGCTCGGGCAGGTCGAGCTCGGCGGCCGAGACGACTTCCAACCCACGCCCTTCTAGCAACGCCGCAATCTCGCGAACCTTCCCCTTGTTGTGGCTGGCGATGACCAGCTTGCCGGGGGCGAGCTTGCGGATCGCCTGCGGCACCTCGCCTTCGCCGCTCACTTGGCGACCGCTTTCGCCTGCGCCGCGAAGATGTCCGTGCAACCGATCCGTGCGAGACGCAGCAGGCGAAGCAGCGCCTCCTCGTCGTACGTTGCGCCCTCGGCGGTCGCCTGCGCCTCGGCGATGTTGCCGTTTTCGAGCAGCACGAAGTTCGCATCCGCATCCGCACCCGAATCCTCGATATAGTCGAGGTCGAGCACCGGATTGCCCTGGTAGATGCCGCAGCTGATCGCCGCGACCTTCTGCGTCAGCGGGTCGGCGGTCAGCTTGCCGCTCGCGAGCAGACCGTCGATCGCGAGCCGGAGTGCGACCCAGCCGCCCGAGATCGACGCGGTGCGCGTGCCGCCATCCGCCTGGATCACGTCGCAGTCGATCACGATCTGGCGCTCGCCGAGCAGCTTCAGGTCGACGACTGCGCGGAGCGAACGACCGATCAGCCGCTGGATTTCCTGCGTGCGGCCCGACTGCTTGCCCTTGGCGGCCTCGCGGTTGTTGCGCGTGTTGGTGGCGCGCGGGAGCATGCCGTATTCGGCGGTCACCCAGCCTTCGCCCTTGCCGCGCATGAACGGCGGCACCTTCTCCTCGACGCTGGCGGTGACGAGGACTTTCGTGTCGCCGAAGCCGATCAGGACGGAGCCTTCGGCATGCTTGGTGAAGCGCGGCTCGATCGTGATCGCACGCATCTGGTCTGGGGCGCGGCCGGATGGGCGCATAGTCTTATCCTAACGGAAGTGAGTGGTTGCCCGCTGCCTAGCCTTTCGTTTCCGTGCTCGCCAGCCTTCCCCGTCATCCTGACGAAAGTCAGGATCCAGAGTAACCGAGTTCCGTCCTCCGTGGCTCTGGATCCTGACTTTCGTCAGGATGACGGAGTGGTCGGGGTGCGCATTCCCCCTTTGTACGACGCCGGATCCGCCCTAGATCAAAGCGATGGCCACGCCCCCCGTCACCGAACTGACCGATCGCGCGCGCGACATTTTTCGTGCCGTCGTCGACAGCTATCTCGCCAGCGGCACGCCGGTCGGGTCGAAGACGATCGCGCAACTCACCGGCCTCAGCCTCTCCCCCGCCTCGATTCGCGGCGTGATGGGCGAGTTGGAAGGCCTCGGCTTGCTCGCCAGCCCGCATACCAGCGCCGGCCGCATGCCGACCGACCGGGGCTTGCGGCTGTTCGTCGACGGCATGATGCAGGCGATGGAGCCGTCGTTCGAGGAGCGCCAGACGATCGAGGCACGTGCCGGTGTCGGTGGTCCGGTCGAGGAGGCGCTCGCTGCGACCACGCTCGCGCTGTCGGGGCTGTCGGCGTGCGCGGGCCTGGTGATGGTGCCGAAGCGCGAGCTGAAACTCCGCCAGATCGCGTTCGTCGCGCTGTCGCCCGAACAGGCGCTGGCGGTGCTGGTCAGCGAGGACGGCTCGGTCGAGAATCGCGTGATCGCACTGCCCAAGGGCATGTCGCCGTCTGCGCTGATCGAGGCGGGCAACTACATGTCGGCGACGCTCGGCGGCCTGACGCTTGCCGAAGCGCGCGGCCGGATCGAGCGTGAACTGGCGGACGGGCAGGCGGCGCTTGATGGCGCGGCGCGGACGCTGGTCGAGCGCGGCATCGCGGTGTGGAGCGAGGATGCGGATCGTCGCCCGGTACTGATCGTGCGCGGGCAGGGGCGGTTGATCGATGCCGCCGCCGCCGCCGATCTCGACCGGGTCCGCGACCTGCTCGACGATCTCGAGGGAAAGCAGGAAGTCGCATCGCTCCTGGACAGCGCGCGCGCCGGTGATTCGACGCGGATTTTCATTGGCGCGGAGACCAAATTGTTCGCGTTGTCAGGGTCTTCGGTCATCGCCCGCCCGTTCCGCGGATTGGACGGGCGGGTGGTCGGCGTGGTCGGTGTCATAGGCCCGACGCGGTTGAACTATGCGCGCGTCGTGCCCATGGTGGATTTCACGGCTGCAACGCTCGCCCGGTTGATGGGTTGAGCCGGCCCAATTTAAATTTATAGGGAAAACCATGTCCGACATCGATCAGAACACGCCTGCAGACCTGCGCGAAGAGACCGCTGAAGCCGCCCCCGAAGTGGCCTCGAACGACCGCGTCGCCGAGCTCGAGAACCAGCTCGCCGAAGCCAGGCAGAACGTCCTCTACGCGCAGGCCGAGATCCAGAACGTCCGCCGCCGCGCCGAAAAGGAAGCCCAGGACGCGCGTGCCTATGCCGCGACGGCGTTCGCGCGCGACGTGCTGTCGGTTGCGGACAATCTCTCGCGCGGGCTGTCGGCAATCCCGGCCGACCTCCGCGCTGATGACAAGATGAAAGGCCTTGTCACCGGGCTGGAGGCGACCGGTCGCGAGCTGGAGAGCGTGTTCCAGCGCCACGGCATCACCAAGATCGCCGCGGAGGGCCAGATGCTCGATCCCAACAAGCACCAGGCGATGCTTGAGGTCCCGAGCGACCAGCCTGCCGGGACGATCGTCCAGGAAATGCAGGCGGGCTACATGATCAAGGACCGCCTGCTGCGTCCTGCCATGGTCGGGGTCGCCAAGGCTGGGTAATCCTCCCCGGAACGGGGAGGGGGACCGCCACGCGCTTGCGTGGTGGTGGAGGGGGCTCACCTCCCGCGTACCATCTGCGGCCGGGGCGCTGTTACGTCGAGCGTGACGAACGCGACACGCGCCCTCCACTAGCTGCGCTGGTCCCCCTCCCCTTGCAGGGGAGGATTTGAAAGTCAGTTCATGAACCAGAACCTCACCACCGATCGTCAGACCTTCGTCACGCATCTTGAATGCTCAATTACCGGCGAGCGGTATGAGGCGGACCAGCTTCATGGGCTGTCACGGGCAGGGCGGCCGTTGTTAGTGCGCTACGACCTCGACGCGGTGCGGTCGTCGGCTTCGCGCGACACGATCGAAGCGCGGCCGACCGATTTGTGGCGCTGGCGCGAGCTGCTTCCCGTCCGCCACACGTCCAACATCGTCAGCCTTGGCGAAATCGAGACGCCGCTGGTGCCCCTGACGAAGTCGGGTGGCCCCAACGTGCTCGTGAAGGACGAAGGACGCCTCCCGACCGGATCGTTCAAGGCGCGCGGCCTCGTCATGGCCGTCGCGATGGCCAAGGAGCTCGGCGTTAAGAAAATCGCGATGCCGACCAACGGCAATGCGGGCGCGGCGCTGGCGGCGTATGCGACGCGGTGCGGGATCGAGACGATCGTGTTCTGCCCGGACGACACCCCCGAGATCAACGTCCGCGAGATCGCGATGCAGGGCGCGCGGGTCTGGCGGGTGAACGGCCTGATCGACGATTGCGGCGCGATCGTCGGCAAGGGGGCGGCAGAGGGCCGCTGGTTCGATTTCTCGACGTTGAAGGAGCCCTATCGGATCGAGGGCAAGAAGACGATGGGGCTCGAACTCGCCGCGCAGTTCGGCTGGAAACTGCCCGACGCGATCTTCTACCCGACCGGTGGCGGCACCGGCTTGATCGGGATGTGGAAGGCGTTCGACGAACTCGAGAAGCTCGGCTGGATCGGCTCGGAGCGGCCGAAGATGTTCGCGGTGCAGGCGAGCGGCTGCGCGCCGATCGTCCGCGCGTTCGAGGCTGGCGAGGAACATGCCGAGCGTTGGGAAGATGCGAGCACCGTCGCAGCGGGCATTCGCGTGCCGAAGGCGGTCGGTGACTTCCTGATCCTTCGCGCGGTGCGGGAGTCGGGTGGGCAGGCGCTCGCGGTTGGCGATCCGGCGATCCTGAAGGCGGTCGACGCTGCGGCGAAGCAGGACGGGTTGCTGCTATGCCCCGAGGGCGGCGCGACGCTGGCCGCCTACCATCAGGCGCTGAACACCGGGCTGGTCGACGAGGACGACAAGGTCGTACTTTTCAACTGCGCGACCGGGTTGAAGTATCCGATGCCCGAAGCACCGCAAGCGCTTGATAGAACACGGCCTATCGATTTCGACGCGTTGTAAACGGCGGGTTTCCGCCGATAGGGTGGATCGCGATCTACCAGATCGGTGGTTGAAATTGATCCATGTTGGCTGCAACGGGGCGCCCTTATTTACAAAAGGGGTCTTCAATGCAGAAAATCGTCCAGGTCGTTTGCGTCGTGCTCATCGCGGCGGCGGTGATGTTCGGCGGGCGTTGGTACATGTACGTCGCGCAGGGCTCTAGCCCGTATGACGAGGTCGGCATCGCGCTGAACGGCTATGCACCGGGGCCCATGCGGGCTTGGGGCTGTCACAAGATGCAGGCGCGGTTCCCGGGCCAGTTGCCACCTTACGGGTGTGCCGGGCCGGATGGTCGTAACTGGCTGTAACAAGCGTCCGTCATCCCAGCGAAAGCTGGGATGACCCCGTCATAGCGCGCGCTCTTGCCGCTTGAGATCCCAGCTTTCGCTGGGATGACGGTGGGGGGACGGGGTGGCTGATGTCAGGCCGACACTAACGGTGTAAACGGCAGGACCGTCTCGTACTGCGCGAGCGGCGGTGCCCCCGCGACCTTCGCGCCCGCACGCAGCAGGAAGGCGTGGCGCACGATCTCACCCTGTTGCTCGATGCCGTAACGATGTAGCGCCACCCCCGGCCGGAACGCATAGTCGTACCGGCACCAGGGATGTCGCGCCAACGGCAGGAACACGCCGCGCTGGTGTTGCCAGATGTGCGTCATCTCGTGAATGAACAGCCCCTGCAACGTCAGGTGCGCATGCGCGAAGTCGTCGCACCACAGGTCGCCCTTGGGGTGGAAGTGGATGCACCCGCGCGGTGCCATCACCGTGTCGCGCGGCTGGAAGAACGCCCATTTGCTCCGCGACAGGCTGACCTGAGAATAATCGATCGCGCCGCCGAACACCGACGCCGCCAGCGCGGTCTCCCCCTCGGTCAGCCCGCGCTTCACTTGCCCGCAGGAGTCCCCGCCGCGACCACGGTCGCATTGTTCAAGATTCGCGTCCCGTCCGCAAACGCGAACGTCAGCATCACGCGATCCGCAGGCTTGATCCCCGAATTCATGTCGAACAGCATCACATGCCGCCCACCCGGCGCGAACGCCACATCGGTGTTCGCTGGAATGTCCACGCGCGCGAGCGGCGTCATCGAGGTCACGCCGTTCTTCGCCATCGTCTCGTGCATTTCCGACTTGATCGCGACGTCGGTTGTAACCGAAATCAGCGTCGTCGGCGTCGGCCCGCCATGTACCGTGAAGTACGCCGCCGCCGGTCGCCCCGTCACCGCACCAAGCCGCACCCAGGCGCCGTCTACCGACAGCTCCTTCGGCTTCGAGCACGACGCCAGTGCCATCGCGGCAACACCCAGTCCGAAAACGATACGCATAGGTTACTTTTCCCCGGGCCCTGCCTCTTGCGCATCCTATGACGGGTACAATCTTGCGGCAAGCGCGAGGCCACCTATATCGCGCCCATCATCAGAAAGGTTCCACTGCCGTAACGGGGTGGAACCGGTTTCGTATTTTCGTTTCAAGTGAGGGGCTAATCAGAACTCATGGCTAAAGTAATCGGTATCGATCTCGGCACGACCAACAGCTGCGTTTCCGTGATGGAAGGCGGCAAGCCCAAGGTCATCGAGAATTCCGAGGGCGCGCGCACCACGCCGTCGATCGTCGCGTTCGCCAAGGATGGCGAGCGACTGGTCGGCCAGCCGGCCAAGCGCCAGGCAGTGACGAACGGCGACAACACCATCTTCGCGGTGAAGCGCCTGATCGGCCGTCGTTTCGACGACCCGATCACCAAGAAGGACACCGAGCTGGTCCCGTACAAGATTTCGCGTGGGCCGAACGGCGACGCATGGGTCTCGGCCGGCGGCAAGGATTACTCGCCGTCGCAGATCTCGGCGTTCACGCTGCAGAAGATGAAGGAGACCGCTGAGTCGTACCTTGGCGAGACGGTCACGCAGGCGGTCATCACCGTTCCCGCGTACTTCAACGACGCACAGCGCCAGGCGACCAAGGATGCTGGCCAGATCGCCGGCCTTGAAGTGCTGCGCATCATCAACGAGCCGACCGCGGCGGCGCTGGCCTATGGCCTCGACAAGCAGGACGGCAAGACGATCGCGGTCTACGATCTCGGCGGCGGCACGTTCGACATTTCGGTGCTGGAAATCGGCGACGGCGTGTTCGAGGTGAAGGCCACGAACGGCGATACCTTCCTCGGCGGTGAGGATTTCGACAACAAGATCGTCCAGTATCTCGCCGACGAGTTCAAGAAGGCGGAAGGCATCGACCTTGCCAAGGACAAGCTGGCGCTGCAGCGTCTGAAGGAAGCGGCCGAGAAGGCGAAGATCGAGCTCAGCTCGGCGCAGTCGACCGAGGTCAACCTGCCCTTCATCACCGCGGACCAGAACGGCCCGAAGCATCTGGTCAAGTCGATCACCCGCGCCGATCTGGAGCGGATGGTCGAGGATTTGGTCAAGCGTACGCTCGAACCTTGCCGCAAGGCGCTCGCAGACGGCGGCCTGAAGCCCGAGGACATCTCGGAAGTCGTGCTGGTCGGCGGCATGACGCGCATGCCGCGCGTGCGTGAAGTCGTGAAGCAGTTCTTTGGCAAGGAGCCGCACACCGGCGTCAACCCGGACGAGGTCGTCGCGATGGGCGCCGCGATCCAGGCCGGCGTGCTGCAGGGCGACGTCAAGGACGTGCTGCTGCTCGACGTGACGCCGCTGTCGCTCGGCATCGAGACGCTGGGTGGCGTGTTCACCCGGATGATCGATCGCAACACGACGATCCCGACAAAGAAGTCGCAGACCTATTCGACCGCCGACGACAACCAGGGCGCGGTGACGATCCGCGTGTTCCAGGGCGAGCGCGAGATGGCGGCCGACAACAAGATGCTCGGCAATTTCGATCTCGTCGGCATCCCGCCCGCACCCCGCGGCGTGCCGCAGATCGAAGTCACGTTCGACATCGATGCCAACGGTCTGGTCAGCGTTTCGGCCAAGGACAAGGGCACCGGCAAGGAGCAGCAGATCCGCATCCAGGCATCGGGTGGCCTCTCGGACAACGACATCGACCAGATGGTTCGCGACGCCGAGACCTTCGCCGAGGAAGACAAGAAGCGTCGTGCGGGCGCCGAGGCGAAGAACAACGCCGAGTCGCTGGTCCACACCACCGAGCGTCAGCTTGCCGACAATGGCGACAAGGTCGACGAGTCGCTGAAGACCGAGATCCAGGCCGCGATCGACGCGACCAAGGCTGCGGTCGAGAGCGGCGATGCGGATGCGATGACCGAGAAGAGCACTGCGCTCGCCCAGGTCGCGATGAAGCTCGGCCAGGCGATCTACGAGAAGCAGGCCCAGGCGGACGCATCGCCGTCGGCTGACGGTGACGGCGCGAAGAAGGACGACGACGTCGTCGACGCCGAGTTCTCGGAAGTCGACGACAACCCGAAGGCGTAACCGACGTCCCCCTCTCCCCGTCGGGGAGAGGGTCGGGGTGAGGGGCAGTACCGAGAGGGGCCGCGTGTGGCGCCCCTCTCCCAACCCTCTCCCCGGAGGGGAGAGGGCTTGAGATCATGAGTACCCAGACAGATTATTACGAACTGCTCGAATGCGAGCGGACCGCGGATGCGGGGACGATCAAGTCGTCCTACCGCAAGCTCGCGATGAAATATCACCCGGACAAGAACGCCGGCTGCAAGGATTCCGAAGCGCAGTTCAAGGCGGTCAGCGAGGCGTACGAGTGCCTCAAGGATCCGCAGAAGCGCGCGGCCTATGATCGGTTTGGCCACGCCGCGTTCCAGAACGGCGGCGGTGGTGGTCACGGTGGCGGTGCGCAGGACTTCGGCGGCTTCAGCGACATCTTCGAAAGCGTCTTCGGCGAATTCATGGGCGGCGCGCAGCGTGGCGGCGGCCGGTCTGCGGCGCGGCGCGGCGCGGACCTGCGCTACGACATGGAAGTGAGCCTCGAGGAAGCGTTCCACGGCAAGACGACCGAGATCACGATCGACGTCTCCGCGCTGTGCGACACCTGCGATGGCTCGGGCGCCAAGGCCGGCACACGCGCGAAGACCTGTCAGCATTGCGGCGGCCATGGGAAGGTCCGTGCGCAGCAAGGCTTCTTCGTGGTCGAGCGCGCTTGCCCGGTCTGCAATGGCGCGGGCGAAGTCATCGCCGACCCGTGCCCCGATTGCCGCGGCGAAGGTCGCGTCGAGAAGACCAAGACGCTGTCGATCAACGTCCCCCCCGGCGTCGACGAAGGCACGCGCATCCGCATGTCGGGCGAAGGCGAGGCGGGCGCTCGCGGCGCGCCGTCCGGCGACCTCTACATCTTCCTCCACGTCACCAAGCACAATCTGTTCGAACGCGAAGGCACGACATTGTTCGCGCGCGCACCGATCAGCTTCACGGTCGCGTCGCTCGGCGGGGCGCTGTCGATCCCCGGCCTCGATGGTCGCACGCACGAGGTGAAGATCCCCGCCGGCATCCAGTCGGGCAAGCAGCTCCGTCAGCGCGGCGCCGGCATGCCCGTCCTGCAAGGCCGCGGCTTCGGCGACCTCGTCGTCCAGATCGACGTCGAAACCCCCACGCGTCTCAGCAACCGCCAAAAGGAACTGCTCGAGATGTTCCGCGAGACGGAGACGGGTGATGAGTGCCCGGCGAGCCAGGGCTTCTTCGCCAAGCTGAAGGGCGTGTTCGCGGGCGAATGATACGACAACGGGCCGGTGTTATACCGGCCCGTACGTTACCGAACCGCATGCCTACCGCAGTTATCCCGCCCCACTCGTCATCCCAGCGAAAGCTGGGATCTCACTGTTTGTGTTGTACCGCGTACCAACAGGAATACCCCAGTTTTCGCTGGGGTGACGGGCGTTGGGAGTTGTCCCGCGTCGAGTAATATGATGGCCGACTGTCACCAGCATGAGGGCACAGATCTCCGGCTGACGATAGTCCTTGCGGGTCATGTCGGATGACACGCGTAAGTTCGAGCTTGCCTGATCCTTGGCATCCGCCAGAATGAAAAGCGAACATCGAGGAATGATATGCGCGGACAGGTTTTAGGCGTCGATCCCCGCACGGGCGAAGGCATCGTCGCGGGGCAGGACGGACAACGCTATCGGTTCGCGCCGGAGGATTGGGCGCATCGCGGCGAACCGGCGATCGGCATCGAAGTCGATTTCGAAGCCGCCAACGATCGTGCGCTCAGCGTCTTCCCGATGCCGACCGCGCCTGGCCCGCGTCGCGCGGTGCCGCCAGCCGCTGTCGTCCCGGCCAACGACCGCAACAAATATGTGGCCGCCGTCATGGCGTTCGTGATCGGCACGCTCGGCATCCATCGCTTCTATCTCGGCAGGACGGGCTCGGGGATCATCATGCTGGTGCTGACCATCACCGTGGTAGGACTGGTCATCAGCGCACCCTGGGCGTTGATCGACATGATCCGCTATCTGATGATGTCGGACGAGGAATTCGCGGCACGCTATCCGCGCACGCGGTAACCGCCGTCGATCTGATGAATTGAACGTCGTCTAATCCTCCCGCCAGGGGGAGGTGGCTAGCTCTTGCCAGACGGAGGGGGAGGTAAGCGATAACCTCGGCTCCGTGTCCTCCCCCTCCGTCACCTTCGGTGACACCTCCCCCTTGCGGGGGAGGATCGGTCGAGCCGCCGTTTGCTTGTCGGACTGGGCCGCCGCCTTCACTTCGTACGAATGACGACGCCGCGTGCGCTCCATTCGGACCGGGTTTCGCAGATCGTCTCGGGCAGCGTCTTGTCCGCCTTGCGACCCAGAATGGTGCGCGGCATGCAGACGCGGCTGGTATCGTCCTTGAAGACGCTCGCGGGCATGGTGACGGAAATCGGCTTGTCGCCGGCTGCGAATGCGGGAACGGAGGCGCCACCGAGCACGACGATGCTCGCTACCAGAAGAGCGGCAGGGCGGAACGAGAGGGACTGAACATGGAATGCCTTTCACAGAGAATGACGCCGAACTGCGCCATGTCTGTGTTACAGCATTAATAATGCCAAACACCTAAGCGTTTGGGATCGCCTTATTTAATTGGGATAGTCAGATTTCTGACAAGGCTAGCGAGCCAAAATGCAGGGTAGGCCACCAGATATTGGCGGATCTCGCGCTGCTCCTCCGGCCTAGCCGCGCCCCCTCGGAAGGGGGCGGGCGGGCCGATGGATCAGAGGGCGGTGATGACCACCCCGACCACCAGCGCTTGAGCCGCGATCGCCAGCATGGTGCTGGTCACGGTTTCGAACATGCGCATGGGTAGGTCTCCGATGCCGGAAACATATCCGGCAAGGGCGATATGGCTATAGTTGCGCGTTGTCGCAATTTTGTAACACGTAATCGCAATTGCGTTGCGTGCATCTTGGCGTGAATTTTGGTGGACTCAGCGATCGGGTGCGCCGTCATGCCGGGCTTGTTCCGGCATCCACGGTCCCGCAAACTCGATGGCCTGGAGTGCGCGGAACGGTGGACCCCGGAACACGTCCGGGGTGACCCCGGAACACGTCCGGGGTGACGGAGGGGATGGGTCTGACCGCGGCCGGTCTCAGGCTGCGCCGAAGACCCGCGCGAAGATCGTGTCGACGTGCTTCAGATGATAGCCGAGGTCGAACTTGTCCTCGAGTTCGGCGTCCGACAGCGTCACTTCGGGATCCTCCTTCAGCAGTTCGAGCAGCGACAGCGCGCCATCCGAGTCCCACACCTTCATCGCGTTGCGCTGGACGAGGCGATACGCGTCCTCGCGGCTCACCCCCGCCTGCGTCAGTGCCAGCAGCACGCGCTGCGAATGGACGAGGCCGCCCATCTTGTTGAGATTCTTCAACATCCGCTCGGGATAGACGACCAGTTTGTCCATCACCCCGGTCAGCCGTGCGAGCGCGAAGTCGAGCGTGATCGTCGCATCGGGTCCGATGTACCGCTCGACCGACGAATGCGAGATGTCGCGCTCATGCCACAGGGCGACGTTCTCCAGTGCAGGCGTCACATACCCGCGGACCATCCGCGCGAGACCGGTCAGGTTCTCGGTCAGTACAGGGTTGCGTTTGTGCGGCATTGCCGACGAGCCCTTCTGGCCGGGCGAGAAGAACTCCTCCGCCTCGAGCACTTCGGTGCGCTGAAGATGGCGCACTTCGGTCGCGAGCCGCTCGATCGAGCTGGCGATCACGCCCAAGGTCGCAAAGAACATCGCGTGACGATCGCGCGGAATCACCTGCGTCGAGACGGGTTCGACCGATAGCCCGAGCTTGCCCGCGACATATTCCTCGACGAACGGATCGATGTTCGCGAACGTCCCCACCGCGCCCGAGATCGCGCAGGTCGCGACGTCCTCGCGCGCCGCCACCAGCCGCGCTCGGTTGCGGGCGAACTCGGCATGCGCCTGGGCGAGCTTCAGCCCGAACGTCACCGGCTCGGCGTGGATGCCGTGGCTGCGACCGATCGTCGGCGTCATCTTGTGCTCGCGCGCGCGGCGTTCGAGCACCACCAGCAAAGCGTCGAGATCGGCGATCAGGATGTCGCTCGCCTTGGCCAGCTGCACGGCCAGGCACGTGTCGAGCACGTCCGACGAGGTCATGCCCTGGTGCATGAAGCGCGCTTCCGGCCCGACATGCTCGGCGACGTTAGTCAGGAAGGCGATGACGTCGTGCTTGGTTTCGCGCTCGATCTCGTCGATCCGGCCGACCTCGAACGCGCCCTTTTCCCAGATCGCGGCGGCGGCTTCCTTGGGCACGACGCCCAGTTCGGCGAGCGCGTCGGTGGCGTGCGCCTCGATCTCGAACCAGATCTTGAAGCGCGCTTCGGGCGTCCAGATCGCAACCATGTCGGGGCGGGAATAGCGGGGGACCATGGGTTTCCTCGGGGCTGGTGAATGGCACGGTTCGTCGCGTGCTCCCCTCGGGAGACGCCTTCGGAGCGCCTAGCAGGCCATCGACGGGGGTACAAACTGCAATGCGTTCGGCCTATATCCGTCGCCAGCGATCATCGTTTTGCAGCATCCGATCAGTATCAATGAGGATGTGGCGGTGATGATCGAGTAAAGATTTCGAAGTATCGATGGAGAATGGCAATGCTTAAATATGCTCTGCTCGCAGCAACGATGACGATTGCTGCACCGGCGCTCGCGCAAACCGCCGCGACATCGACGCAGACTGCGCCCACCGCCATGCCAGGCTCGGCCGATCCTTCCATGTCGCCGGCCCAGACCGCGCCGAGCCAAACTTCCGCACCCGCGCAAACCGCTGAGGCGACGCAGCCCGCGAACGGCACTCAGGTCGCGCAGGTCGTCGACAGCGAATTCCCGACCTACGACACGAACAAAGACGGCAAGCTCAGCACGGTTGAGTTCGCCGCATGGATGGTCGCGCTGAAAACCAAGACCGATCCGACCACCAAAGCGACCGCGCCCGAAACCAAGAAATGGGTCGCTGCCGCATTCGCACAGGCCGATACCGACAAGAACAAGTCGCTGTCGAAGCCGGAACTGACCAGCTTCCTGTCGCAGGGCTGATCGTCCGCTTCCGGATCTACGCCATAGAAAAGGCCGTCTGGTTCGCCCGGCGGCCTTTCGCTTATCGGGCTCAGATCGCGCCGGTCCGCATGATCGACAGGAACCGCACGCGGACCTGATCCGAGGCGCGCGACATCGGGCGCTGCATCCGGATATCGTAGACATCGACGGCATCGATCGTGCGCCGATGCGCCATCGAACAGTGGGAATGGGCTGATTGGACAAAAATCCCCACGCACGCCGACTGATATGGCCCTTGTTTGGCCTTGGACGAGGATGGCAGAGCGGATTGGATGTCGTAATTCAGTACGACATAGGACCGCTGGCCCGAAGATAACGCGACGGTCAGCCAGCCTTGCGCGCTGCATGTTCCTTGTCAGCCAGGGTCATCGTCAAAATCTGGCCCTGCGCTTCGACCGCCGCTTCGAGAAGCCGGTCGGATGTCTCGACTGCAGCATCGGGTGTCAGCGATACCGCAACGCCGTCCGGCCCATCGACCAGGACCTGCCCGTGTTCCGCGGTCACGGTCGAGGGTTCGTCGTGTAACTTGTTGTCCACATGAAATTCCTTTGGGTGGACAACGAAGGCGCGGGGGAAACGTCCCGCCTTTCCCGAAACTATCTAGTTGCGTCAGATTAATCCTTGGGCGCGCAGGCTGACATGGCCGCCGGTGCCCATCACGATATGATCGTGCACGGTGATGCCGAGCCGCTTGCCCGCCTCGGCGATGGTGCGCGTGATCTCGATGTCGGCGCGGCTGGGGGAGGGGTCTCCGCTCGGATGGTTGTGGACGAGGATGATCGACGCCGAGCCCAGATCGATCGCGCGGCGGATCACCTCGCGGACATAGACCGCGGCCTGGTCGATCGAGCCCTTGCTCATCACCTCGTCGCGGATCAGCATGTTCTTCGTGTTCAGATGCAGCACGCGGAAGCGCTCGATCGCGTGGTGCGCCATGTCGGCGCGTAGATAGTCGAGCAGCGCCTGCCAGTTGGCGAGCACCGGGCGGTCGCTGACGTGCGATTGCAGCAGGCGGATCGCGGCGGCGTGTGCGACCTTGATCGCTGCGGTCGAGATGTCGCCCATGCCCTCTACCCGGCCGAGCGCCTCGGCATCCGCGGTGAGGACTCCGCCGATCCCGCCAAACTCGCGCATCAAGGCCTTGGCGAGCGCCTTGGTGTCGCCGCGCGGAATCGCGATCGCGAGCAGATATTCGATGAGTTCGTGGTCGAGCAATGCGTCGCTACCGCCTTCGAACAGGCGTTTGCGGAGGCGGCCCCGATGGCCCTTCAGATCGTCGATCTCGTCGTCCGGTTCGGCCATATCGTGACGCTAGCACATCCGCGCGCAATTGCATGACGCCCCCGCACCCGCCTATGCAGGGGGCCTGAGCGTGGCGGAGTGAGTAAGTGAGCGAGACGAGCGAGACGGGGCCCGACCCCGGGGCCGACCCTCGCCGTCCCGCGACGGCCCGCCGCGTTGCGCTGGTGATCGCGCTGATTGTGCTCGCTGGGCTGGTGGTGCTCTGGCTGGTGCGGAAACCGATCGCCGAAGGGTTCATCGACCGTGAACTCGCCAAGGCCGGCGTGCCCGCGCGCTATGACATCGCCGACCTCGCGCTGGGTGGCCAGCGATTGACCAATGTCGTGATCGGCGATCCGGCACATCCCGATCTTGTCGCCGACTGGGTCGAGACGCGGACCGGCGTTGGGTTGTCTGGACCGTATCTGGAGGGCGTTCGCGCGGGGAAAGTGCGGCTACGTGGGCGGCTGGTCGATGGGAAGGTCTCGCTCGGTGCGATCGACAAGTTGCTGCCGGCCTCGTCGGGGAAGCCGTTTTCGCTGCCCGCGCTCGACGTGTCGGTGGCCGACGGGCGGCTGCGGCTGGAGACTCCGCAAGGTGTCGTCGGCTTGAAGCTGGCAGGCTCTGGCAAACTTGACGACGGGTTCCGCGGCACGCTGGCGGCGATCAGCGAGCGGCTCGATGTCGGCGGGTGCGCGATCGATCGGCTGGCGGCGACGGTGAAGCTGCGGATCGACGCGGCAAAGCCGACGATCACGGGGCCGGTGCGCGTGTCGCGGCTTGCGTGCGGGACGACGCAGGCGGACCGGATCGTGGCCGATCTTGACGTCGGACTCTCCGCCGCGCTCGATCGCTGGCAGGGCAAGTCGACACTCAAGACGGGCGCGGCACGGACGCCGGGTGCGACTTTAGCCGGTGCCGGAGGCACGATCGACTTCGCCGGAACCGCGGCGGCGACCGGCGGCAAGGCGAACATCGCCGCCGATACGGTTCGCACCACCGAAGGCGGCGCGCGCCGAATTGCGTTCGCCGGCACCTACCGGATCGGCAAGAAGATCGCGTTCGACGGACGTGTTCAGGCGAGCGGCGCCACGGTGGCGCAGAAGCGACTCGCGGGACTGGCTGGGATCGGCGGTGCGGCCGCTGGGACCCCCGTAGCACCGTTGGCAACGGCGATCACGCAGGCGGCCCAGAAGGCCGGCCGCGGATTTGCTGCGGACACCGACCTGCACGTGCAGATCGACGGCGGACGCGGCAAGGCGGTGCTGTCCCGTCTCGCGCTTGCGTCTGCCAGCGGTGCGCGCGTGGCGCTCAGCGGCGGGAGCGGGGTCGCGTTCGGCTGGCCGAATGACGGCGTACGGCTCGACACAGTTCTCGGGATGCGCGGCGGCGGCCTGCCCGAGGCGCGTATCTCGCTCGCGCAGGCGAAACCCGGCTCGGCGATCCGTGGCGTCGCCACCATCGCGCCTTATGCGGCGGGTGGCGCAAGTCTGGCGCTCACCCCCGTCACGTTCAGCGCGACGCCGGGCGGGGCGACCTCGATCGCGACGCGAGTCACGCTCGGGGGACCGATCGGTGCAGGAGGACCTGGCAACCGAGTCGACGGCCTGTCGATGCCGGTGTCTGCGTTGTGGAACGGTCGCGGGCGGCTGATCGTCAACACCGGTTGCGCACCGCTGGCGGTGCAGCGCCTCGCGATATCCGGGCTGGTGCTCGACCCGTCCAGACTCACCCTGTGTCCGGTCGATGGGGCGCTAGTGCAGGTCAACGGCGCGCGGATCGGCGGTGGCGCAAAGATCGCGGCGGCGAAGCTGGGTGGACGACTCGGCACCACGCCGATCGCGCTGGCGACCGCCGGGGCGACCGTGCGGCTGGCCGATCGCGGCTTTCGGATCGAGGGCGTGCAGACCAGCATCGGCGTGCCCGAACGTGTCACGCGACTCGATTTCGGCACCGTTACCGGTCGCATGACGGGGCAGGGCTTGGCTGGCGCCTTCGCCGACGGCTCGGGGCAGATCGCCAATGTCCCGCTGCTGCTCGGCGATGCGGCGGGCGATTGGACGCTGGCTGGCGGCGCGCTCAACCTCACCGGCGCGATGGGGGTAACCGATGCCGCGCCGACTCCGCGGTTCAAGCCGCTCGCCGCGCGCACCGTGACGCTTCAACTGGTCAACGGCACGATCACCGCGGCGGGCACGCTGTTCGAGCCGACCACCAACACCAAGGTCGCCGACGTCACGCTGACCCACGCTCTCGGCGCGGGTGCAGGGAAGGCCGACTTGAATGTCCCTGCGATCGCGTTCGCCAAGGACAAGCTGCAACCCGACGCACTCACCCCGCTTACGTTCGGCGTGATCGCCGACGTCAACGGATCGGTCAGCGGCGAGGGACATATCGCCTGGAACCCCGACGGCGTGACCAGCACCGGCGTGTTCCGCACCGCCGGCACCGATCTTGCTGCCGCATTCGGCCCCGTCACCGGCATCGCCACTGAGATCCGCTTCACCGACCTGCTCAACCTCCAGAGCGCCCCGGGGCAGGTGGCGACGATCCGTACGCTCAACCCCGGCATCCCGGTCACCGACGGCACGATCCGCTACCAGACGCTGCCCGGTGCGCGCGTGCAGGTCGAGGGCGGCTCATGGCCGTTCGCTGGCGGATCGCTCACGCTCGATCCGACCCTGCTTGATTTCTCCGCGCAGTCCGAGCGGCGGATGACGTTCCACATCGCCAACATGGCGGCCGACCAGTTCCTGCAACAGTTCGATTTCAAGAATCTCGACGCGACCGGGATCTTCGACGGCGTGCTGCCGATGATCTTCGACGAGACCGGCGGGCGGATCGAGGGCGGCGACCTGCGCGTCCGGCCGGGCGGCGGCACGCTCGCCTATGTCGGCGATCTCAGCCAGAAGGATCTCGGCATGTGGGCGAACATTGCGTTCCAGGCGCTGAAATCGTTGCGGTATCAGTCGTTGCGGGTCGGCATGAATGGGCCGCTCGCGGGCGAGATGGTCACCGATGTGCGCTTTGCCGGGATCAGCCAGGGCGAGGGGGCGAAGTCGAACTTCATCGTCCGTCGCCTGCAAAAGCTGCCGTTTGTGTTCAATATCCGGATCAAGGCACCGTTCCGCGGGCTGCTCGATTCGGCCCAGAGCTTCTATGATCCGAAGCGGCTGATCCAGCGCAACCTGCCGGCTTTGCTGCAACAGCAGGCCGCGCCGCCTCCTCCCAACCCAACGCCCAAACTCCCCACCATTCAGGCCCCGGAAAGCAGGATCGTGCCATGACCGAAACAGGATTGAAGAAGCTGGAGCAAAGGCCGATCTTGCGTAGGATGACGAGGACGATCGCGATTATCGGGCTGTTGGCCGCCCTGCCGGGCTGCATCAACGTGTCGGCGCCCGACAAGCCTATCGAGATCAACCTCAACATCAACGTCACGCAGGAAGTGGTCTATCGTCTCGATGGCGAGGCGAAATCGTTGATCCAGCAGAATCCGGGGATATTTTGATATGAAGAAGGTCATTGCCATGATTGCCGCAGCCGCGGCTCTCGGCGGCCTTTCGGTGGCGGCGTCGGCGCAGCGCGATCCGGCCTATGCCGCGGCGCGTGCCGGTGGCGAAGTCGGCGAGCAGCCCGACGGGTATCTCGGCCTCGTCGGTGCGGCGAGCGGCGATCTGCGCGCGCTGGTCAACAACATCAATATCCAGCGCAAGTCGGCGTATACGCAGAAGGCGCAGGCAAGTGGTGCGACGGTCGAGCAGCTCGCGTTTACCAGCGGGTGCAACCTGATCGCCGCGACGAACCCTGGCGAGAAGTACAAGACGCCCAACGGCGTATGGAAGACGCGCACCGCCGGCGCCCCGGAACGCGATTCGCGCTGCGTTTGAGATAGTCCGTCATGCCGGGCTCGTTCCGGCATCCACCGTTCCGCGGGTTCGATAGTCGTGAGAGCGCGGAACCGTGAACCCCGGAACAAGCCCGGGGTGACGAAGACGGGAGCGTCCTCCGCCCTTCACCGTTACCCCAGCGAAAGCTGGAGTCTCGTGCGGCAAGGGGGTGCTCCATTACGGGGATACCCCAGCTTTCGCTGGGGTGACGGGATTGGGTGGAAATACGAATAGCAGGTGTCCCCTCGCGGTGCGGGGTCCCGGCTTTCGCCGGGATGACGAAGAGCGTGGCCGTATCGAGGTTCAGCTCTAAAATCCTCCCCTGCCAGCGGGAGGTGTCTGGCGCTTGCCGGACGGAGGGGGAGGTAAGGAGAACCTCCGTTCCGTGTCCTCCCCCTCCGTCACCTGCGGTGCCACCTCCCCCTGACGGGGAAGGATTCAAACGCCTCGATTAATGACACCCCTGTCACACCGGTTGACTTGCACCCCCCCCTTTTCTAAACGGACCGCGCCTTGGCGGGATCGCTCGTCGCTGCTTGCTTCCTCCCCGATGCGAAATCAGGTGGAGGAACGTGCGTGGCGGAGATCGAACCCGGACAGGACCCCCAGGGTGTTGAAGATCCGCGACTTTCCGCGCTCGATGAGCGATTGCGAGAGGCGCAGCATCGGGAAACGCTCGCAAAGGGGCAGAAGGGGGCGGATGCCGAGCGGGGCTACTCGCAAGGCAATCGCGTTATTTCCGCCCTGATCGGGAGTCTCGTCGGCAGTGCGCTGATCGGGTGGTTGATAGACCATTGGTTCGGCACTGGCCCTTGGGGACTGATCGTGTTGCTGTTCCTCGGGATAGCGGTCGCGTTCAGGCAGATCATTCGAATTTCAGGCGAACGCCCGGAGTAACCGGGCGTTTGTCGTATCAAGACGGCAGGGATTCCACGTGGCGGCAGAACAGGGCGGCAAGATCGATCCGATGCACCAGTTCCTGATCGAGCCGGCGTTCGGCTCGCACTGGATCGTTGGTGGCTATGACCTGTCGTTCACCAATTCCGCATTGTGGATGGTGGTGACGCTGGTCGCGCTTTGGGCGTTCATGATCGGTGGTATGAAGCGCGAGCTCATCCCCGGTCGCTGGCAGATGGCGGTCGAGGGCTTCACCGGCTTCATCTCGGGGATGCTCGAGCAGAATGTCGGCCCGGGCGGCAAGCGCTTCGTGCCCTATGTCTTCTCGCTGTTCATGTTCATCCTGTTCGCGAACATCATCGGGCTCCTGCCGTTCGGCATCGTCCCCGGCGTGCATCCGTTCACCGTGACCAGCCACATGACCGTCACCGGCGTGCTGGCGCTGATCAGCTTCGCGATCGTGCTGCTCGTCGGTTTCGGTAAGCACGGCTTCCACTTCTTCTCGCTGTTCGTGCCGAGCGGTACGCCCGCACTGATGATTCCGCTGATCTTCGTGGTCGAGCTGATGTCGTTCCTGGTACGTCCGTTCTCGCTCGGTCTGCGACTGTTCGTGGCGATGACCGCAGGGCATATCCTGCTCAAGGTGCTGGCCGCGTTCGTGATCAACGGTCTGAACCTCGGCGGGATGTATATCGGTCTGGTGAGCGCGCCGAGCATGCTGCTGATGATCGGCATCACGCTGCTCGAGTTGCTGGTCGCCGCGATCCAGGCATACGTGTTCGCGTTGCTGACGTCGGTCTATCTGAACGACGCCGTAAACCTTCACTAAGTTTTTCCATTACCAACTAATTTTCAAAGGGAATTTACCATGGACGCACAAGCAGCAAAGATGATCGGTGCCGGCCTCGCAGCGATCGGCATGGGCCTCGCAGCACTCGGCGTGGGCAACGTGTTCGCACAGTTCCTCGCCGGCGCTCTGCGCAACCCGGGCGCAGCCGACAGCCAGCAGGGCCGTCTGTTCATCGGTTTCGCAGCCGCCGAGCTTCTCGGTCTGCTCGCCTTCGTCACGATGATCATCCTCGTGTTCGTCGCCTAACAACTCGCTGAATTGGCCGGGCGACCGCGCCCGGCCGTTTCACGAAGGACCGACATGCCCCAGATTTCCCAGATAGCCGCTACCTACGCCTCGCAGATCTTCTGGCTGCTCCTCACCTTCGGCATCCTGTATTTCGGGATCGGCAAGGGAATGGTGCCAAAGATCGTGTCCAACGTGGACTCGCGCGAAGGCCGAATCGCGGGCGATCTGGCGGCAGCTGTCGCTGCCCGTACGCAGGCCGATACGGTCCAGGCGGACTGGCAGGCCGAAATGGATGCGGCGCGCGTCGCGGCGCAGGCCGAGACCGCGGCAGCGGCCAAGCGTGCGGCGACCGCATTCGAGCAGCAGGTCCACGCGGCCGACGCCGAACTCGCCGAGCGTCTGGGTCATCACGATCTGGCGGTAGCGAACGCCAAGGCCGAGGCACTCTCGAACCTGCAGGGTGTCGCCGCCGAAGCAGCACAGCAATTGGCCGCCAAGGTCGCCGGCCTCCAGGTCAGCCTGGACGCGGCGACCGACGCGGTACGCAGGACGACGGCGCATGGCTAATCCAGATTCGGCCGCAAAGGTCATCCACGAAGAGGGCATGGCGCCCGAAGGTGCGATCGACAACCAGGGCCTTCAGGGTCACACGACCGCACCCGGCGGCGTCGAGCATGTGCCCGACCCGACCGCGCTCGGCCTGACCTCGACCGGCTGGGTCGCGGTGGCGATGATCGTCGTCATCCTGCTGATGATCTGGAAGAAGGTTCCAGGGATGATCGGCAAGATGCTCGACACGCGCATCGCCGGCATCCGTACGCAGCTTGACGAAGCCAAGGCGCTCCGTGCCGAAGCCGAAGCGATCCGCACCGAGTACGAGGCGAAGGCCAAGACCGCGCACGTCGAAGCCGAAGCCATGAAGGCCCACGCGCACCACGAAGCGGCGGCGATCATCGCCAAGGCGAAGGCCGGCGCAGAAGACCTGATGACGCGCCGCGCGAAGATGGCCGAGGATAAGATCGCCGCCGCCGAACGCGCCGCGATCGCCGAAGTCCGCGCCCGCGCTGCCGATGCTGCGGCGAAGGCTGCCGGTATCCTTATTGCCGAGCACCACGACGCCGCCGCCGACCGCATGATGGTCGACCGCTCGATCTCGGGCCTCAGCCGCCTGAACTAATCCGAGGCGGCGCTCTGCGCGCTGCCGTTCCCCCGCGAAAGCGGGGGCCCAGGATCTCATAGGACAGCGCCCGCATCCCTGGACCCCCGCCTCCGCGGGGGAACGGTAGTTCGCTTGGCGCTTTTTCCGTTCCTCACAGGCGGCCGTCTCTTCCCGGGTTTCCGGCGGCCGAGTCTCCAATCTGAGCCCGTTGGAGACCATTCATGTCCTGGCTCATCCTCGCGGTCGCGGTCGTCACCGAAATCTGTTGGGCGCTCAGCCTCAAATGGGCGGCCACGATCGCCACGTGGCAGGCCTCCAGCGTCCCGATCGTCCTGAGCTTCGTCAACATGGGCCTGCTCGCGCTTGCCATGCGCGGCCTCCCCGCCGGCACCGCCTATGCGATCTGGACCGGCGCGGGCGCGATCGGCGTCATCATCGGCGGCGTCATCCTGTTCGGCGACAAGGTCAGCGGCATCCAAGCCTGCTTCATGGCCCTGACCGTGGTCGGCATCGTCGGCACCAAGGTTTTCGCGCAGGCCTGACACACCGCGGGAGCGCCCAGGAAGGGCTTCCTACAGGCCTTCTGCCTGTCCATCTGTCTGGGGCCGCCACTGCAGTACGCAAGGCGGCCTTGCGGCTATCCCACACGACTCGACAAGGTGCGTCCACCGAACGAAGCGGCGGCGGTCGGATGATGCTGTCTGCAAGACTCGGCGCTGGGCCTGCGTAAGATTCGTCGGGGGCGGCCGTTCGAGAGCGATCAACGTCCTGGTCTTCCCGTCAGCGCATGCCGGCTCATCCACCTGAACAGTTGCGATTTGAAACTAGGGTTTGCTGTCTGCCACTATGTGGCGGTTTGGAGACACAATGTTCAAAAATCGGTTTCCGTATGCGGAAATTGCTAGACGCGAACAGCGTAAGGCCTCTACCTAACGTCCAAACCATAAGTTCGAAAACATTCGAACACTCAGGAGAGAATGCCGATGCGTATGATCGCATATCTGTTGTCCGCCGCAGCAACCACGGCGATCGTCGCCCCGGCATTCGCGCAGGACGTCCCGACCTCGCAGCCCGAAGCGCAGGCGACCGCGACGACGACGTCGGGCACGGCGGCTGGGTCGGTCGATGCGGGGCAAACCCCGGTCGCCGCGGCGCCAGTCTATTCGGGTAACGCCAGCGACATCGTCATCACCGCCACCCGTCGTTCCGAGCGGCTGTCGAACGTGCCGATCGCGGTTTCCGCGGTCGGTTCGGCAGCGCTGGAGAATACCGGCGCGAATGACATCCGTCAGGCCACCCAGCTTGTCCCCTCTCTGCTGATTTCCTCGACTGGCAGCGAGGCCAACGCGTCCGCCCGCGTTCGCGGTATCGGCACGGTCGGCGACAACCCGGGCCTTGAGAGCTCGGTCGCGGTATTCATCGACGGCGTCTATCGCAGCCGCACCGGCTCGGGTCTCAACGACCTCGGCGAAGTCGATCGTATCGAGGTTCTGCGCGGTCCGCAGGGTACATTGTCGGGCCGCAATGCCACGGCAGGTTCGATCAACATCCTGACGAAGCTACCGTCGTACAAATTCGGTGGCTACGCTGAGGCGACCTACGGCAACTATAACAACGTCCGCATCGCCGGCGGGCTGACCGGTCCGATCATCGCAGACAAGCTCGCGTTCCGCCTCGATGGCGTATTCGGCAAGCGCGACGGCTATTATTACGACGTCGTCAACAAGACCGATTACAACGATCGCAATCGCTATTTCGTCCGCGGGCAGCTGCTGTTCGAGCCCTCGTCCGACGTCACCGTCCGCCTGATCGGCGACTACACGCACCGCGACGAGAAGTGCTGCGGCGCGGTTTACATTAACACGCAGGAAAAGATCGATCCGACCCCGGGCGTCCCCGGCGATTTCGCTATCAATCCCGCGGGCAACCGCATCGTCCAGGTCATGCAGAGCATGGGTGCGGTTTTCCCGAGCGCGGGCGATCCGTATAACCGCCGCATCGCCAACTCGCCCGGCCGCGCCTATTCGAACGTCACGACCGACTACGGCGGCTCGGGCCAGATCGACATCAACCTCGGCGGCGCCTCGCTCACCTCGATCACGGCATACCGCGAATACAAATCGGGTGGCGCGGGGGATATCGACTACGGCAATCTCGACATTGCCTATCGGCCCGATGACGGTAACAGCTTCCGCCAGTTCCACACCTTTAGCCAGGAAGTCCGCCTGAACGGCTCGCTGTTCAACGACAAGCTCGACTGGCTGGTCGGTGGCTATTACTCGAAGGAAGACCTTGTCGTTGCCGACAATCTGAAGTTCGGCACGCAATATGGCGCGTTCGCCGCTTGCCGCATCGTCGCGACGATCAATCCTGCTGCGGCACTGCGTAACCCGGCCAACCCGGGTTGCCTCAGCGCAGCTGGTCGCGCGGTGTTGTCAGGCCAGGTGCCCGGCACGACGCCAGCCTTCGGTGCGCTGACCAACACGGTACTCGCCGGCATCGATCGCCTCAGTACCGTCAACAATGTCGGCGACGTCCGTTCGACCTATTATCAGGACAGCGAGAACTACGCGTTCTTCACGCACAATATCTTCAAGCTAACCGACAAGCTGTCGATCACCGGTGGCCTGCGCTACACGCATGAGGCGAAGGATTTCCACGGCGACTTCAACAACAACAATGCAGTCTGCCCGGTCCAGCAAGCCAATCTCAGCCCGCTGCTCGCCAGTGCGGCGGTCCCGGCGGCGGTCAAGACGCTCGTCGGCGGCATCGTCACGCTTACCTGCACAGGCAACTCGACGACTGCGCTCAATGGCCTCGATCTCAATAATGGCTTCAAGGAAGGTGAGTTCACCGGCACCGGCGTGATCTCGTACAAGCCGCGGACCGACACGTTGCTGTATGCGTCCTACTCGCGCGGCTACAAGGCGGGCGGCTATAATCTCGATCGTTCGGATCTGACGGCCAACGTATTCTCGTCGCCGACCAACGCTAGCGCCGCCAATCTGCGCTTCGATCCCGAGACCGTGAACGCGTACGAGGTCGGCCTGAAGTTCACGTCGAAGGATTTCACCTTCAACGTCGCGGGCTTCCGTCAGGAGTTCAAGAACTTCCAGCTGAACACCTTCAACGGCACCAACTTCATCGTCCAGAACATCAGCACCTGCGATACGAGCCTGAACGGTGCAGATCAGGATGCGAGCTCGACGACCGGTGCTTGCACGGGGAAGACGAATTACGGCGTGATCTCGCAAGGTTTCGAGCTTGAAGCCGGGCTGTTCCCGGCGCCGAACTACTCGGTGAACCTCGGCTACACCTACACGAACACGCGCTTCCGCAACAATCTGGTTGGTACCGAAAGCGGCCAGCCGCTCGATGCCGCACTGTTCCTGCTCTCGGGCAGCAACCTGTCCAATGCCCCGAAGCACACCGTGACCGCGTCGACGGCGTGGACGCCGGATATCGGCCACACCGGGCTAACCGCGTTGTTCTACGTCGATGGCCGCATGACCAGCGACTACAACACGGGCTCCGACCTGTTCCCCGAAAAGGCACAGGACGGCTTCTTCCTGATGAACGCCCGCGTCGGCATCCGTGGGCCGCAGCAGAAGTGGGCGCTCGAGGTCTGGGCGCAGAACCTGCTCGACACCAACTATCAGCAGGTTGCGTTCAACGCACCGTTCCAGGGGGCGGGCAGCCAGGCGCAGACCCAGGCGTTCGGCACCACCGCAAACCAGATCTTCACCTCGTATCTGGCCGAACCCCGCACCTACGGCCTGACGCTCCGCTCGCGCTTCTGATCGGAGGTTTAGGGTAGGAAAAAGCCGGTCCGCACATAGATGCGGGCCGGCTTTTTCATGTCTGTTTCCTCCCCTCAAGGGGGGGGCAGCGCGTAGCGCTGACGGAGGGGGCGCTGCGCTCGATAGCACGATACCCTTCCGTCGCTTGGCGCCACCTCCCCTTGCAGGGGAGGATGAGAAACGCCCTACGCCGCCAAATCTATCTCTTCCCCCGCCGCTGCTGCCAGCAACCTGCGCTCCAAGGTTCTCAACCGAGCAGGCTGGGTGATCCGGTCTCCCGTGAGGTCGGTGATATAAAACGTATCCACAGCCCGCTCGCCATAGGTCGCGACATGCGCGGAGTGGATCGTCACCTTCGACTGGAACAGCGCATTGGCGAGCTGGTTGAGCAGCGCCGGCCGATCGCGCGCGTTGACCTCGACCACCGTGAATCGGTTCGACGCCTTGTTGTCGACCAGCGCGTTGGGGACGATGTCGAACGCCTCCGCGCGCGTCCGGGGTAGGGGTTTTGCTACCAGCCGGTCGGCGAGCTTGCCGCGATTGGCGAGCGCATCCTCGATCGCGGTCTTCAGGCGCGACAACTGGCCGGTTTCGTCGAACGGCCGCCCGAACGGATCCTGAACGAGGAAGTTATCGACCGCCATCCCGTCGCGCGTGGTATGGATTCGTGCGTCGATGATGTTGCCGCCGGCGACGTGGATCGCGCCGGCGATGCGGTAGAACAGCCCCGGATGATCGGCCGCGTAGATCGTCACCAGCGTCGCGCCGCGCCCCGGATAGACGTGCGCGTCGATCGCGAGTTGCGCTTCGCCGGTGTTGGCGAGGAAACGCGCATTGTGCGCGAGCACGTCCTCGGGTTCGGCGATCCAGTACGCTTCGGGGAGACGGTGGACGAGCGTTGCAAACGTCGCTTCGTCCCAGCCGAGCGCATCGCGCAGATGCTCCTGCTTGGCCGCGATGCGCTCGGCACGCCCCTTCTGCTTGTGACCGAGGCGAAGGACCTCTTCCGCCGCTTCGTACAGATCGCCGAGCAACTGGCGCTTCCAACCGTTCCACACGCCCGGCCCGACCGCGCGGATGTCGACGATCGTCAGCGTCAGCAACAGGCGCAGCCGCTCCGGGCTCTGCACCACGTCGCAGAAATCGAGGATCGTCTTGAAGTCGCTGAGGTCGCGCTTGAACGCGGTCGCCGACATCAGCAGGTGCCAACGGACCAGCCAGGCGACGGTCTCCGTCTCGGCGGGCGTGAGCCCGAACCGTGGACAGAGACGCTGCGCCACCTCCGCGCCGAGAATCGAATGATCGCCGCCACGCCCCTTGGCGATGTCGTGGAGCAGCACCGCGACATACAGCGCGCGCCGCGACACGATCTGTTCGAAGATCGCGCTGGCGAGCGGATGCTCCTCCTTCAGCGCACCGCTCTCGATCCGCGCGAGCAGGCCGATCGCGCGGATGGTGTGCTCGTCGACGGTGTAGTGGTGGTACATGTCGAACTGCATCTGCGCGACGACGCGCGCGAAATCGGGCACGAACCGGCCGAACACGCCCGCCTCGTTCATCCACCGCAGCACCAGTTCGGGATCGCGGGGGGAGGTCAGCACGTCGAGAAACAGCGCGTTCGCGGTTGGGCTGGTGCGCACGTCGTCGACCAGCTTCGCGTCCCGCGCGGCGGCGCGCATCGCCAGCGGATGGATCTCGACGCCGTGCTTGTCGGCGAGCTGGAAGATCTCGATCAGCCGTTCGGGATCGGCCTGGAAGAAGTCGTCGCTCGGTAGCGCCAACCGTCCGCGATCGAGCACGAACCCGTTCAGCTTCCGCGGTGAACGGCGGATCGTCGGCAACCCGAAGCGCCGCCCCCGCGCAGCGAATTTCTCGTCGAGATGCGCGAGGAAGACGCCGCTGAGCGTGCCGACGGTCTTTGCCTGCAGGAAGTAGAACTGCATGAACCGCTCGACCTTCGATTTCCCAGGTCGATCGGAAAACCGCATCCGATCGGCGATCTCGCGTTGCAGGTCGAACGTCAGGCGGTCCTCGGCACGGCCAGTGATGCTGTGCAGGTGGCAGCGCACCGCCTGGAAGAAATTGTCGGCGCGGTGGAACAGGCGGTATTCGGCCTTGGTGAACAGCCCGACCTCGACCAGTTCGGCGGCGCGTTGGACGTCGTAGATGTATTTGCCGATCCAAAACAAAGCGTGAAGATCGCGCAGGCCGCCTTTGCCCTCTTTGACATTGGGTTCAACGACATAGCGGGTGTCGCCCATCTTGCGGTGGCGCGCGTCGCGTTCGGCGAGCTTGTCGGCGATGAAGGTGCGCGCGGTGTCGGCCTGGACTTCGGTCTTGAACCGGTGCGACGCCTGTTCGTACAGCTCGGTGTCGCCGCAGACGTAGCGCGCTTCGAGCAGCGCGGTGCGGACGGTGACGTCGGCCTTCGCCTGGCGGACCATCTCGTCGAGCGAGCGGCTCGACTGGCCAAGCTTCAGCCCAAGATCCCATAGCGCGTACAGCATCGACTCGATCACGCGCTCGGCCCAGGGCGTCTGCTTGCCGGGGGTGAGAAAGCCGATGTCGACGTCCGAATGCGGCGCCATTTCCGCACGGCCATAGCCGCCGACCGCGATCAGCGTCAGGCGCTCGCCGATCGTCGGGTTGGGCAGGGGGTAGAGCCGCTGCGTGGTGAAATCGAACAGGATGCGGAGCAGCGCGTCGATCAGATACGCCTGCGCGCTCGACGCTTCCAACCCGCGCGACGGATGTTCCACGAGGCGGCGTTCGACCTCGACCCGGCCTTTCTCGAGTGCGGCCTTCAGCAGCGTCGTCGCGTCGCGGCGGAGCGCAGTTGCGTCGACGCCTTCCAGCGCAGCGATGGTTTCGGCGACGGCGCGGCGATCGATGATCGTGCGACGGTTGGGGAGGTGATCGAAGCGGCCGGACATGACGCCCAGATAGGGGCGCAACGCCGATGCGTCATCAGGATTGCGCAAAACGTCTGTGAAACGTAACCGGACGCGCGAGTGGAGGACGAAAATGAGCGAACCATTGCGTGTAGCCCTGGCTGGGCTGGGGACGGTAGGCGGCGGAGTGATCCGGCTGCTCGATGCGAACCGCGAGTTGATTGCGCGGCGCGCCGGGCGCGAGATCGAGATCGTCGCGGTCTCCGCACGCGATCGCGGCAAGGATCGCGGCGTCGATCTGTCCCGGTTTGCCTGGGTCGACGACACTACCGCGCTTGCGAAGCAGCCGGGGGCGGATGTCGTGGTCGAGCTGATTGGGGGATCGGACGGACCGGCGCTTACGCTCGCGCGGAGCACGCTGGGCGCGGGGCGGAGTTTCGTCACTGCGAACAAGGCGATGATCGCGCATCACGGGCTCGAACTCGCGCAGGCGGCGGAGTCGGCCGGGGTCGCGCTGAAGTTCGAGGCGGCGGTTGCGGGGGGCATCCCGGTCATCAAGGGGCTGCGGGAGGGCGCGGCGGCGAACGAGATCGCGCGCGTTTACGGGATTCTCAATGGGACGTGCAATTTCATCCTGTCGAAGATGGAATCGGAAGGTCGCGATTTCGCCGAGGTACTCGCCGAGGCGCAGGCGCTGGGGTTCGCAGAGTCCGATCCGAGCTTCGACATCGACGGTGTCGATGCGGCGCACAAATTGTCGATCCTGGCGGCCGTCGCGTTCGGGACGCAGCTGGCGTTCGACAACGTTGCGATCAGCGGCATCCGGCATTTGTTAGGCGCGGATATCGCCGAGGCGGCGGCCTTGGGCTATCGCGTGCGACTGCTCGGTCTGGCCGAGGCAGGCGCGGACGGGTTGTTCCAGCGCGTCCATCCGCATCTCGTGCCGATCGATCACCCGCTCGCGCACGTCACCGGATCGCTCAACGCGGTCGTGGCCGAGGGCAATTTCGTTGGCCGGTTGCTGTTCCAGGGCGCTGGTGCGGGTGACGGTCCGACCGCGAGCGCCGTGGTTGCCGACCTGATCGACATTGCGCGGGGCGAGTTCGGGCCGCCGTTCGCGATGCCGGTGGTGTCGCTTACGGCGGCGCCGAAGGCGGACAGCGGCGAGCGGCGGGGGCGTGCGTATTTGCGGTTCACCGTCGCGGACCGGGTCGGGGTGCTGGCGGAAATCGCGGCGGCGATGCGCGATGCGGGGGTCTCGATCGAGAGCCTGATCCAGCGGGGAGCGATTGCCGATGGTAGCGTGCTGGTGGCGATCGTTACGCATGAGAGCCCGGAGCGCTCGATCGCGCAGGCTTTGGAGAAGCTGCGGGGGTCGCAGAGTCTGGTGGGGCAGCCGATGTGGATGCATATTCTGGATTGAGGGGGCTCGCTACCACGGGACGCAACCACCCGGCGAAGGCCGGGCCCAATTGGGGGACGGTTGTAACGGCGGACTGGGCGCCGTCACTGCAACCTTTCCAATTGGGCCCCGGCCTTCGCCGGGGTGGTGGATAGCAAGCAACCTTCTCCTTGTTCTCCCGCGAAGGCGGTCGTGCTGACGTGATGCGCCGCGCTACCTTACTTTACCGGGTCATCGAGCACGATCGGCACGCGGTTCGACTTGTCCGGCTTCTTTCGAAACTTCCGCCCGACGTCGCGCACCAGCGCCATGGCGTCCTTGCCCTCGTTATTCTCGCAACAGCTATGCGGATCGATCAGCGCGCCGATGCCTCGGATCAGCACGACCGGGACCGTGAACAGGTCGACGCCCGTGCATCCGCCCGGCGGACACACCGGCCCACTATTGTCGAGCGCCGCGCGCGGATCGCCGGTCGGCTGGCGCGGGCGATCCTGCGGCGGGCGTTCGCCGGGCAGTGGCAGACGCTGCTCGGATGTGCCCTTGCCGCCGCAGACGATCACCTCGGTCGGACTCGAACCGGGGCAGGCGGGCGGATTGAGGATCGACCAGCTCTGCGGCGGCGGCGCGACGATCGGTCTTGCCGGGGGTGCCGATGCGGCAGCTTGCAGCAGTACCAGCAGCAGGATCATCGTGCGCCCCCGTTACGTCGCTTCACCTAGTTCACGGTGCCGACGGGGCCGTCGAGATCGATCGGCACGCGGCCGGTCTTGTCGGGCTTTTTCGCCAGCGCGCTCTTGATCAATCCTACCGCAGCCTTCGCGATCGGGGCGATCGGTGGACCAAAGCCGACCTGGCATCCTCCCTGTCGGGCGGCGCACGGTGTATCCGACAACTCCAGCGCGCGGACGGCGGTGAGGTTGGGGTTGGAGGCAACCGCGTGGTCGGGCGGGCCGCGATCATCGCGCATCGGCAGGCGAGGGGTCGTCGTCGCGGACTTGCCGCAGACGACCACCTCGTTGCCGTCTTGCGTCTGCGTGGCGCACGGATCGACGAGGATCGAGAAACGCTCGGGCACGGACGGCGCAACCGGGGCCGCGGCCACCTGAAGCAGGGCAGATAGAAGTACGGCGATCATACTGGATTCCTATCGCGCGGCGCGGGCCTTACGGCGCGGGCTTGCGGAACGACGTGCCGCCTTCGCCCCCGACCGTCATGGTGACGCCTGCCATCCCGCCGCCGACCTGGAAGGGGCTAAGATCGGCGAGCGGCGAGGTGCGGTGGAGCAGACGGGTGCGTTCGTCCCTGAGACTTTCATGCTTGGGATCACCCGCGTCATGGACGACGAACGGCACGCGAAACCGATCGGCGGTTCGCATGCCGCAGACGGTAATGTCTGTCGCATCGACGCTGGTCGGGCAGGGGCGCTCGGCGGCCATACGCGCTTTCGCGGTCGCCATCAGCGGGTCTTCGATCAGTATCGATAGCAGCATGACCAGCATCGGCGTCTCCCGGACTGACACGCAACCTGACCGCGATCGTCCGAAGGAGCAAGCGTCATTGCTCGATCTTGGCGATTCCGAGTCGGGGAATGTCGATCGCCGGGCAGCGGTCCATCACAACTTGCAGCCCTGCAGCTTCGGCGCGTGCTGCCGCTTCTTCGTTGATGACGCCGAGTTGCATCCACACGGCCTTTGCACCCGCCGCAATCGCCTGGTCGACCGCTTCACCGGCTGCTGCCGAGTTACGGAAGATGTCGACGATGTCGATCGGGTCGCCCAGCTGCGACAGGTCGCGGAAGACGAATTCGCCGTGGACATGCTCGCCGGTGATCTGCGGATTGACCGGGATTACGCGGTAGCCATGCGCCTGAAGCTTGGCCATGACGCCGTAGGACGGGCGATCGGGACGGTCGGAGGCGCCGATCATCGCGATCGTCCTAGCACCTTCGAGCAAGGCCTTGATATCGGCATCGGCGGTCAACGGCATCGATGCCTCCTATGAGGGAAACCTGGTCCGCTCGTACCGTGGCAGAAGGCCACTCGGTACGACCGGTAATAAGACAACGTAGATCAGGCCCGCGAGTTTCACAGTTTTCCGAGCCATGCGACGACCTGAGCCGCAATCGGCATGAACACCGTATCGTCGGGATTCGAAGCCGGCGGCGTGCCCGCGTCAGACGCCGTGCGGATCGAGATCGTCAGCGGCACGCGGCCGAGGAACGTGATGCCCAGTTCGCGCGCCGCCGCCTCGGCGCCGCCATTGCCGAACGGGTCCGACGCTTCGCCGCAATGCGGGCAGATATAGCCGGCCATGTTCTCGACCAGACCGATGATCGGGATGCCAGCCTTCTCGAACAGGTCGATCGCGCGGCGTGCGTCGATCAGCGCGAGATCCTGCGGGGTCGAGACGATGACTGCCCCCGCCGGCCGGTATTTCTGGACCATCGTCAGCTGGACGTCGCCGGTGCCGGGCGGCAGATCGAGCACCAGCGTATCGGTCACGCCCCAGTCGGCCTCGACCAGCTGGCCGAGCGCGCCCGCCGCCATCGGCCCGCGCCACGCGATCGCCTTGCCCGGCTCGACCAGCTGGCCCATCGACAGCAACGGTACGCCGTACGGGGTCGGGACCGGGTCGAGCACCTTGTCCTTCGCGGTCGGGCGCGTGCCCTCGACGTTCATCAGCCGCGGCTGCGATGGCCCGTAGATATCAGCATCGACCAGCCCGACGCGACGACCCGCGCGTGACATCGCGATCGCGAGGTTGGCGGCGAGCGTCGATTTGCCAACGCCGCCCTTGCCGCTGGCGACCGCGATCAGCCGGCGCGTCGAGCGTTCGGCCGTCACCGCGATCCGCACTTCGGACACACCGGGTTGCGTCGCCGCCATCCGCACGGTCGCCTCCAGCGCATCGCGCGCCTGCGGGTCGAGCCCGGTCGCATCGATGATAATGCCGGCTCGCGCGCCTTCCATCCGGACGGTCGCCCGCTTGCCTGCCACTGCGGCAACCGCCGCCTTTACGCCTTCGATGTCGATCATGCGGGCCAGATAGGGCCGCTAAGGCCGCTTGGCACTGTTTTTCCGCCGCCGCACACCTATAAAGGTTGGTATGACGATCTTCTCGCGCTGGTTCCGGCGCCCCGATATCCTCGCCACCGAAACACCGAAAGGCCCTTGGGGCGGCTCGGGCGACGACGGTAATAGCGGCCCTCGCAATCCCTGGGCGCAACCTCCGGGTGGCCGCAAGCCTGCTGCCAAACCGACCGCGCTCGACGAGTTTCTGCGCAAAGCACGCGGATCGGGCGGCGGCGGTGGCGGCGGCAATGGCGGTTTCGGGGGCTTGCCGTCGGGCGCCAACGCCCGCGCGCTGTGGGCGATCGGCGTCGCGATCATCGCGGTCGTCTGGATTCTGTTCACTTCGGTCCACCAGATCGGTCCGCAGCAGCGCGGCGTCGTCACTTATTTCGGTAAATACGCGGGTACGCTCGATCCGGGCGTTCGCCTGACGATGCCCGCACCGATCGCCGACGTGACGGTGGTCGACGTGCAGAAGATCCGCACCGACAACTTCCCCGTCGGCGATGGCGAGAACCTGACGCTGACCGGCGACCAGAACATCATCGATCTGGCGTATTCGGTCCGCTGGGATATTTCCGACCCGCGCGATTACGTGTTCCAGCTGGCCGAGCCGAATGACACCGTCCGCGCCGCTGCCGAGAGCGCGATGCGCGCGGTGGTTGCTACGACGACGCTCGATCAGGCGATCGGTACCGGTCGTACCACGATCGAACAGCGCGTCGCCGAACTGACTCAGCAGATCCTCAACGACTATAAGTCCGGCGTCCGTATCCAGGGCGTCGCGATCAAGCAGGCCGCAGCACCCGCACGGATCGTCGAGGACTTCAACGCGGTCACCGCCGCGCAGCAGGAGGCGATCGCCAATCTCAACCAGTCGCGCTCCTATGCGCAACAGGTCGTGGCACGCGCGCAGGGCGAGGCCGCGTCGTTCGACAAGGTGTATGAGCAGTACAAGCTCGCGCCCGAAGTGACGCGTCGCCGCATGTATTACGAGACGATGGAGGCGGTGCTCGCCAAGAGCGACAAGACGATCGTCGAGACGCCGGGCGGGGTGGTGCCGTATCTGCCGCTGTCGAACGCCAAGCGCTTGCCGAACCCGGAGGCTGTCCAGTCTACGCCAGCGCCTGCCGCGGCGGCGGCTGCCCCCCAGTCTGGAGCCGATCAGTGAACGCCGTGAGTTTCCGCAATCCGATCGTCGCCGGCATCGTCGCGCTGCTGCTGGTGATCCTCGCCGCATCGACCTTCGCGATCGTCCCCGAGACCAAGCAGGCGGTAATCCTGCGCTTCGGCCAGCCGATCCGCACGGTCAACGCGTGGCAGCCCAACACCGCGTTCGGCCAGACCGGCGCGGGCCTGATCGCGCGCATCCCGTTCGTCGACCGGATCGTCTGGATCGACAAGCGCGTGCAGGATCTCGAACTCGACAACACGCTGGTGCTGTCGACCGATCAGCTCCGGCTCGAAGTCGATGCGTATGCGCGCTATCGGATCGTCGACCCGCGGAAGATGCGGAATGCGGTCGGCAGCGAGGACCGGATCCCCGATCAGCTGCGCCCGATCCTCGGCTCTGCCTTGCGCAACGAACTCGGCAAGCGGCGCTTTGTCGAACTGCTCAGCCCTGAGCGGTCCGAGCTGATGGACAACATCCAGAAGGGTCTCCAGCGCGTCGCCAGCCAGTACGGCGTCGAGATCGTCGACGTTCGCATCAAGCAGGCGAACCTGCCCGTCGGTCTGCCGCTCGAAAGCGCGCTCAAGCGCATGTCGAGCGCACGCCAGCAGGAGGCGATCACGATCCGTGCCGAAGGTCAGAAGCAGGCGCAGATCGTCCGCGCGCAGGCCGATGCGGATTCGGCGAAGATCTATGCCGAGAGCTTCGGCAAGGACGCCGACTTCTACGACTTCTACCGCGCGATGCAGTCGTATCGGCACACGTTCGGTGCGGATGGCGGTACGGCACCGACCGGTTCGACGTCGATCATTCTTTCGCCGAACAATAGCTATCTACGGGAATTCGAGGGCCGCGGGCGTTGAGCCTGCGGAACCTTTGAACCCCTGTTCATATTCAAGCATCATTCAGGACGGTGTGGCTAAGCGCCACCTGTTTCGATTGATGAAACGAGAGGACAACATCTAGTGCGTTACGCCTACGCCATTACCAGTGCTCTTCTCCTCGGCGGCGCGACCGCGACGCTCGCGCTCCAGCCGAGCGGTGCGCAGGTCGCGCAGAACGAACCCGGTGCGATCCAGGCGGTCTCGCCGAAACCCGGCGCGCCGATGAGCTTCGCCGACATGGTCGCGCGGCTCCAGCCCGCGGTCGTCAACATTTCGACCAAGCAGACGATCGTCCAGAAGCAGCAGGCCAATCCGTTCGCGGGCACGCCGTTCGGCGACCTGTTCGGCGGCATGGGCGGCGGCGGCCTGGGTGGCGCGCCGGTGAAGCGCGAAGGCGCCTCGCTCGGCTCGGGCTTCCTGATCTCGCCCGACGGCTATGTCGTCACCAACAACCACGTGATCTCGCCGGGCGCGCAGGGCGCGACGGTCGACTCGATCACGGTGACGCTGAGCGACAAGAAGGAATATGTCGCCAAGGTCATCGGCAAGGATCAGGAATCCGATCTCGCGCTGCTGAAGATCGATGCGGCCAACCTGCCGTTCGTGAAGTTCGGCGATTCGAATGGCGCGCGCGTCGGCGACTGGGTCGTCGCGATCGGCGAGCCGTTCGGTCTCGGTGGCACCGTCACGGCGGGCATCGTTTCGGCGATCAACCGCGTCACCGGTCAGGGCGGCGCGTATGACCGCTTCATCCAGACCGATGCGTCGATCAACCAGGGCAACTCCGGCGGCCCGATGTTCGACCTCAACGGCAACGTGATCGGCGTGAACTCGCAGATCTTCAGCCAGTCGGGCGGCAATATCGGCATCGGCTTCGCGATCCCCGCGGCGGTCGCCAAGCCGATCATCGCCACCTTCATGAAGGGCGGCACGATCGAGCGCGGCTATATCGGCGTCCAGCTGCAGCCGGGCGGCACGATCAACGAGGATACCGCCGCCGCACTCGGCATCGCCAAGAACCAGGGCGAGCTGATCAACGACGTCACCGCAGGCGGCCCGGCGGCGAAGGCCGGCGTGCGCGCAGGCGACGTCGTGACCAAGGTCAACGGCCAGGTCGTCACCGTCGACCAGTCGCTGTCCTACCTCGTCTCGAACGTGAAGCCCGGTCAGACCGCGCGTCTCGATATCCTGCGCAACGGCAAGCCGGTGGTCGCCAACGTGGTCGTCGTGCCACGTCCGAGCGCCGACAAGTTGGCCGCGACGCTGGGTGGCGACGCGCAGGGCTTTGGCACCGATGACGGCGATGATGGCGACGATTCCGCCACCCCCGCCGCACCGACGGCAGGTGCAGCGCTCGGGATCGGCGTCCAGCCGCTGACCCCGGCGATCGCGCAGGCGGTCGGTGTCGAGACGAACACGCAGGGCGTCGTGATCGCCGTGGTCGCACCGACCAGCGATGCGTTCGGCAAGCTCAAGCGCGGCGACGTCATCATCTCGGTCAACGGCACGCCCGTCCGCACCGCGGTCGACGTCCAGAACGCGGTCAACGTCGCCAAGGCCGCCGGTCGCCCGCAGGTCCTGTTGCAGGTCAAGCGTGGCCGCAGCCCGGCGCAGTTCCTGCCGGTCAAGATCAAGTAATCCACGACCGACACGACTGATGTGAAAGGACCGTCGCTCCCTCGAGCGGCGGTCCTTTTTCTTTGCGGCGCGCGGGGTTAGGGTCGGCGCCGGATACAGAGGACGAGACCCATGACCGAAGGCATCTTCATCGGCGCGAGCGTGGACGGCAAGCCGCAGACGCTCGAATTGAAGCGCGCCAACCGCCACGGCCTGATCGCGGGCGCGACCGGTACCGGCAAGACGGTGACCTTGCAGGGCATCATCGAGGGCTTTTCCGCAAACGGCGTGCCGTGCTTCGTCGCCGACGTGAAGGGCGACCTGTCCGGGCTCGCGATGGCCGGCTCGCCGACCGCGAAGACGCACGCGACCTTTGCCGAACGCGCCAAGGCGATTGGCGACGATAGCTGGGCCTATGCCGACAACCCGGTGCAGTTCTGGGACCTGTTCGGCGAACAGGGCCATCCGATCCGCACCACGATCAGCGAGATGGGGCCGCTGCTGCTGTCGCGGCTGATGGACCTGAACGAAGTACAGGAAGGCGTGCTGACGATCGCCTTCCATGTCGCCGACAAGGAGGGGCTGCTGCTGATCGACCTCGACGATCTCCAGGCGATGCTGACCGAATGCGCCGGCCGCGCCGACGAGCTGACGGTGACGTACGGCAACGTCTCGAAGCAATCGATCGGCGCGATCCAGCGCTCGTTGCTCCAGTTGCGCACGCAGGGCGCGGAGAATTTCTTCGGCGAGCCTGCGCTCGAGATGAACGATTTCATCGGCGTCGACGACAAGGGGCGGGGGATCGTCAACATCCTCGCCGCGGACAAGCTGATGGCCTCGCCGAAACTGTATGCGACGTTCCTGCTGTGGCTGATGAGCGAGCTATTCGAGCATCTCCCCGAGGTCGGCGATCCCGACAAGCCGGTGCTGTGCTTCTTCTTCGACGAGGCGCATCTGCTGTTCGACGAAGCCCCCAAGGCGCTGCTGGAGAAGATCGAACAGGTCGTCCGCCTGATCCGCTCGAAGGGCGTCGGCGTGTATTTCATCACGCAGAACCCGATCGACATTCCCGACACGGTGGCGGGTCAGCTCGGCAACCGCGTCCAGCATGCGCTGCGCGCGTTCACGCCTCGCGATCAGGCGGCGGTGCGCTCGGCGGCGGAGACGTTCCGTGCCAATCCCGGCGTCGATGTCGCGACGATCATTACCGAGCTTAAGGTGGGCGAGGCGCTGGTGTCGCTGCTCCAGGCGGATGGCGCGCCGACCCCGGTCGAGCGTACGCTGATCAAGCCGCCCGCCTCGCGCGTTGGCCCGATCACGCCGGCCGAGCGGAAAGTGATGATCGAGACCGATGCGATCAGCGCGAAATACGATACGCTGGTCGATCGGGAGTCGGCGGAGGAGTTGCTGGCCGCGAAGACGCAGGAGGCGAGTGCTGCTGCCGCTGAGGCCAAGGCAACGACCGAGGCGGAGAAGGCTGCTGCCGCGCAGGCTAAGCTCGATGCGAAGGCAGCGAAAGAGGCGGAACGCACTCGCATCGCGGACCAGCGCGAGGCGGATCGCCAGCAGCGTGAGGCTGACCGCGAGGCTGCCAATTCGCCCTGGACCAAGATGGCATCGTCGGCGACACGCGCCGCCAGCTCGTCGATCGGTCGGCAGGTGGCGAACGAGATCGGCAAGCAGGTCTTCGGCACCAAGTCGCGCCGGTCGTCGTCGAGCGGTGGCTTGGTCGGCACCGTGTTGCGCGGGGTGTTAGGCGGCCTCTTCCGGGGGTAGACTACCTCAACGATCGGGGGCGGGCTGCCCCACACAAACGCCACCCCGGCGAAGGCCGGGGCCCAGTTGGAAAGGTCGATGTAACAGAGCGCAGTCCGCCGTTATCTCTGTTCCCCAACTGGGCCCCGGCCTCCGCCGGGGTGGGCTCAAATGCTAGACAGGAGTTCCCGATGTCCCTCGATTTCGAATCCGCCACAGACTGGGCCCCGACCGACTGGACTGCCGTCGGCGAGGACAGCCTCGACGACGCGATCAGACTCCGCCGCGCGATCCACGCCGATCCTGAAGTCGGCCTTCACTGCCCCCGTACCTCAGACAAGGTGAAGGCCGCACTTGCCGGTCTCCCGCTCGAAATCCGCGAAGGCACTTCCACCACCGGCTTCGTCGCGATCCTGCGCGGTGGCCGCGCGGGCAATGCCGGCGGCAACGGCCGCACCGTCCTGCTACGCGGCGACATGGATGCGCTGCCGATGCAGGAGGAGACCGGTCTCCCGTTCGCGTCGAAAATCGATGGCGCGATGCACGCCTGCGGGCACGACTCGCACACCGCGATGCTGGTCGGCGCGGCCAAGGCGCTATGCGCTCGGCGCGACGAGCTTCCCGGTACGGTCGTCTTCATGTTCCAGCCCGGCGAGGAGGGCCATCACGGCGCCCGCCATATGATCGCCGATGGCCTGCTCGACTCGCCGTTGCCCGAGGCGGGCTTCGCGCTGCACATCTCGCCCAACATGCCGATGGGCCATGTCGTCAGCCGCGCGGGCACGTTGATGGCCTCGACCGACACGCTGCGCGCTACGATCACCGGGCGTGGTGGTCACGCGGCTATGCCGCACGACTGCCTCGATCCGCTGCCGATCGCCTGTGAGATCGTTACCGCCTTGCAGACCTACGTCGCGCGCCAAGTGGCGGTCACCGACCCGGCGGTGCTGTCGATCACCAAGCTCAACGCCGGCAGCGCGCACAACGTCATCCCGTCGACGGTCGAGATGCTCGGCACGATGCGGACGCTGTCTGAGCGCACGCGCGAACAGGTTCGCGCCGCGTTCATCCGCATGGTCGAGGGCATCGCCGCCGCGCACGGCGCGGTCGGCACGCCGACGATCGAGGAGGGCTATCCGGTCACCGTCAACGACGAGCGCGCCACCGACCTGATGAAGGCGTGCGCGACTGCGATCGGTGGCGAGGGCGCGTATCAGGTGATGCCGCCGATGATGGGCGCGGAGGACTTTTCGTACGTCCTCCAAAAGCTGCCCGGCGCGATGGCGTTCATCGGCGCGGCGCCGGAGGGCAGCGATCCGCGTACCAACCCGCCGCTTCACAACACGAAGATGACGATCGACGAGCGTGTGATGGCGCATGGGATCGCGATGCACTGCGCGGTGGCGGAGCGGTTTCTGGCGAACGGGTTCGACTGAGGGCGATCCTGTAGGGACGACTGCTCGTCTTACGTCATCCTGACGACAGTCAGGACCCAGAGCTGGATACGGTATCGCCCGTCATCCTGGGTCCTGACTTTCGTCAGGATGACGGTAGGGTGGAGTTCATCCGCCCCGATACCGCTGATCTCAGTTCGAAGGCCGCGTGGTCCCCGCATACTTCGCCACCGCCGCCGCAGCCGCCTGGATCAGCCGCTGCCGCTCCGGCATTGGCCTGATCGTATCCCCGATCATCACCGCGATCGCATACCGTCGCCCATCTGGCGCAGTGAGCAGCCCGACGTCGTTGAAGCCGGCATTGCGGCGACCCAGGTCCTGCCCGGTGCCGGTCTTGTGCGCGATCTCCCAGCCGCCGGGGAGCGCCGCACGAAGCCGGGCGCGACCGGTGACCGAACGCCCCATCGTGTCGAGGAGGATCTTGGTCGAGGTCTCCGACAAGATATCCCCCTTCGCCAGCCGCGCAATCGCATCGGCGATCGCGATCGGCGCCGCACCGTCAGGCGGATTGCGGACATACGCATTCAGCGCGGCCTCGCGCACCGCCGGGGACAATCGGTTGCGCGCGGTCATGAAGCCGCCGTTGACCGCATAGGACGGCTGCCAGACGAGCCCAGCGGTGCCGCTCTGCAACAGCCGCTCGCCTGGCCCGAACCGGATTGCGCCGAGCTGCTTCCGCGCGATCATCGACCGCACCGCCGACGGCCCGCCGACCCGCGCCAGCAACCGGTCGTTCGCGGTATTGTCGCTGTGCGTCAGCGCACGCGTCAGCAGGTCGTTGATCGTGGTGTGATACCCGTCGCCTTTCACCAGCATCGCGATCGGCTGGTGGAACAGCGTCAGATCCTGCGGCCGCACGACGATCGGTTCGTCGAGACGCAGCTTGCCCTGGTCGCGCAGGTCCATCACGGTCATCGCGACCCAAAGCTTGCTGACCGATTGCTGCGGCAGTAACTGACGCCCGCCGGCCTCGACCGTCCAGCCATCGTCGACCGCACGCACCGCGATGCCAGCCTTGCCCTGGAAGCCGCTCTGCAATTCGGAGATCGCGTTGACCAGGCTCGCCGGCGCGGGTCGCAGCGCGCGTGGCAGCGGTGGTGGCACCGGGATCGACACGAACCCCTCGGCCTGATGCACCGGCCCGACTGCGGGCGGGCTTGGCCGCGACGCCGATCCGCATCCGGCGAGCGCCATGCCGAACAGGGTCGTGGTCAAAAGACGCTTGAACGCACTCGCGGATGTCATGATCGATGGAACGCCCTGCACTGAAGCACCGACCCTTATCCGTTGATCCGGCGCGCGAAACAGCGGCCAAGCGGCGCTGCGACGAAGCGCGCCGACGGTGCGCCCAATCGCGCGGCGATCAGGGAACGAGAACCGTATCGACCGCGTCCGGCAGCGTCTCGGGATAATCGAGCGTGAAATGCAGCCCGCGGCTTTCGTGCCGGTGCAGCGCGGACCGGACGATCAACTCGGCGGTCTGGAGCAGGTTGCGCAGTTCGATCAGGTCGGGCGTGACGCGGAAATGCTGGTAATATTCGGCGACCTCTTCGTTGAGCAGCTTGATCCGGTGTTGCGCGCGTTCGAGGCGTTTCGTCGTGCGGACGATGCCGACGTAATTCCACATGAAGCGGCGGATTTCGGTCCAAGTCTGCTTGATCACGACCTCTTCATCGGAGTCGGTGACGCGGCTTTCGTCCCACGGGCGGATCGGCGGGGGCGGGGGCAGCGAGTCCCACGCGGCTGCGATGCTGTCCGCCGCCGCGTCGCCGAACACGAAGCATTCGAGCAGCGAATTGGAGGCGAGCCGGTTGGCGCCGTGCAGGCCGGATTCGGTGCACTCGCCTGCCGCATACAGGCCCGGAAGATCGGTCTTGCCGTGTTCGTCGATGACGATGCCGCCGCACGTATAGTGCTGCGCGGGGACGACCGGGATCGGCTGCGTCGTCATATCGATGCCGAGCCCGAGCAGTTTCTCGTGGATGTTCGGGAAGTGATGCCGGATGAATTCGGCCGGCATGTGGCTGATGTCGAGATGAACGTAGTCGAGGCCATAGCGCTTGATCTCGGCATCGATCGCGCGCGCGACGATATCGCGGGGGGCGAGTTCCATCCGCGTAGGGTCGTAATAGGTCATGAAGCGCTTGCCGGTCGACGGGTTGATCAACCGCCCGCCTTCGCCGCGGACCGCCTCGGTGATCAGGAAATTCTTGACCTCCAGATTGTAGAGGCAGGTCGGGTGGAACTGCATCATCTCCATGTTGGAGACGCGCGCGCCTGCACGCCATGCCATTGCGATGCCGTCGCCGGTCGCACCGCGTGGGGCGGTCGAGAACAAATAGGTGCGGCCCGCGCCGCCGGTCGCGAGGATCGTCGCGCGCGCGGTGTAGAGCGCGACACGCTCGGTCTTGCGGTCGACCGCGTAGACGCCCCAGACGTTGCCCGCGCCTGAATAGCGTTCCTCGTGGCGGCCGGTGGCGAGGTCGATGGCGATCTGATCTGGGACGAGGGTGATGTTCGGATGTGCTTCGGCGGCCTTCTGCAAAGCCTCCTGCACCGCCCATCCGGTCGCGTCGGCGACGTGGACGATGCGGCGGTGCGAGTGGCCACCTTCGCGGGTCAGGTGGAGCGCATTGCCTTCGGTCTCGAACGGTACGCCGAGACGTGTCAGGCGCTCGATCGCGGCGGGGGCACCCTCGACGACCATTTCGACGATCGCGCGGTCGTTGAGCCCGGCGCCGGCGACCATCGTGTCCTCGACATGGTTCTCGAACGTGTCGCCGGGTTCGAGCACGGCGGCGATCCCGCCCTGCGCCCAGGCGGTCGAGCCTTCGTTGAGCGCGCCCTTCGCCAGCACGGTGACCTTGAACCGGTCCGCCAGGTTGAGCGCCGCGGTGAGACCTGCGGCGCCCGAGCCGACGATCAGGATGTCGCTCGTCATGCGTTGGCGGCGCGGGTCAAGCTGAGGAAGACGTCCTCGAGATCGGGTTCCTTGGTCGAAACGTCGACGATGCCGAAGCCGCTGCCTTGAATCGCGGCGAGGACTTCGCCGGCGTTAACGCGGTCCTTCTTGTAGGTGATTTCAAGGGTGCGCGTGCCCTTGAGAGTGATCTTCTGGAAGCAGGCGTTGGCGGGGATATCGGTCACGTCGCGATCGACGGTGACTGCAACGATCTTCTCCTGCGCCTTGCCGACCAGTTCGCGGGTCGGTTCGTTGGCGATCAGGCGACCGTTGTTGATGATCGCGATCCGGTCGCAGAGTTCTTCGGCTTCCTCGAGATAATGCGTGGTGAGAACCACCGTCACGCCAGCCTGGTTGAGGCTGCGGACATAGGTCCAGAGCTGTTGGCGCAGTTCGATGTCGACGCCCGCGGTAGGCTCGTCGAGGACGAGGACGGGCGGCGAGTGGACCATCGCTTTCGCCACCATCAAGCGACGCTTCATCCCGCCGGACAGCGTGCGGGCGTAGGCGTGCGCCTTGTCCTCGAGATGCACCGCGCGGAGCAGTTCCATCGTGCGGCGTTTCGCCTTGGGGACGCCGTAGAGGCCGGCCTGGATTTCCAGCGTCTCGAATGGTGAGAAGAACGGATCGAACAGGATCTCCTGGTTGACGATGCCGATCGACGCCTTGGCGTTGCGCGGGTGCTCGTCGATGTCGAACCCCCAGATCGCCGCGCTGCCGTCGGTCTTGTTGACGAGGCCGGCGAGGATGTTGATCAGCGTGGACTTGCCTGCGCCGTTGGGGCCGAGCAGGCCGAAGATCTGGCCGCGCGGGACGTCGAACGTCACGCCGTCCAAGGCACGCTTGCCACCAGCGTAGGTTTTGCAAAGGTTCGAGATTGCGATCGCAGCTTCGGTCATGGCTGCGGCATAGCGGGGGCCGCAAGGCGGGTCATCCCCTGATGCTGCAAGAAGATGTGTTCACGCGAAGGCGCAAAGGCGCGAAGGATCCGGCGCGCAGACGATCGGTCGGCAGACAAAACGAACTGCGCCGCCATAGGCGATTGAAAAGTCGCCGTGCGACAAGCGCAACATCTTCGCGTGAACCATCTTCTGTCGCAGGGCAACGGACGCGGGTGGAAGAACCAATTGCCCGGCCCGCGCGCGCTTGCTATCGCCCCCTCATGCATCCGCCGCTCGAAACCACCCGCGTCACCCACGCCCGCGTCGCCTGCGACGGCGCCACCGACATTCCCGGCGGTGCGGCACTCGGCCACCCGCGCGTCTGGTTGCAGATCGACGAGACCGGCTACGTCGATTGCGGCTATTGCGACCGTCGCTTCATTCTCGTCGGCGGCGCTGCGGACGGTGCGGACCAGTCGACTTTGCGCGATCACGGGGATGGCGCAGGGCGCTAAGCCTCTTATATCTATCGGATGACGATAGCAGCAGACCCCCGTTCGTTCCTCTACCGCGATACCCTGGACCCCGAACAGGCGCAGGCGCTGACCGCCAAGGCGCTCGGCAAGGCCGATGACGGCGAACTGTATCTCCAGTACCGCAAGGCCGAGGCGTTCGGGTTCGACGACGGCCGGCTGAAGACCGCCTCCTACGATACGAGTTCGGGGTTCGGCCTGCGCGCGGTATCGGGCGAAATGACCGCGTTCGCGCATTCAAACGAGATGACCCCCGCCGCGATCCGTCGCGCGGCCGAGACGATGGCGCTGATCGAACCCGGCGTCGCCGGGAAGGCTGGTCCGCCGCAGGGCACCAATCAGCGCCGCTACACTGCCGCCGATCCGCTCGACCTCGTGCCGTTCGCGGACAAGGTGAACCTGTGCCAGACAATCGACGCTGCGGCGCGCGCCCGCGATCCGCGCGTCGCGCAGGTGTCGGTCAGCCTGTCGGGAACATGGTCGGTGGTCGAGATCGTCCGCGCCGACGGTTTCGTCGCCACCGACGTGCGGCCTTTGGTGCGCCTGAACGTTTCGATCGTTGCCGAGCAGAATGGTCGCCGCGAGACGGGGAGCTACGGGATCGGCGGGCGCTATCTCTACACCGACCTGTTCGAGCCTGAGACCTACAACCGCGCGATTGACGAAGCCTTGTCGCAGGCATTGGTGAACCTCGACTCGATCGCGGCACCCGCTGGCGAGATGACCGTGTTGCTTGGCAATGGCTGGCCCGGCATCCTGTTGCACGAAGCCATCGGCCACGGCCTCGAGGGCGACTTTAACCGCAAGGGCACGTCAGCCTTCTCGGGTCGCATCGGGGAACGCGTAGCAGCCGAGGGCGTGACAGTGGTCGACGACGGTTCGCTTCAGGATCGCCGCGGCTCGCTGACGATCGACGACGAGGGCACGCCGACGCGCGAGACCGTGCTGATCGAGGACGGCATCCTCAAGGGCTATATGCAGGACCGCTTGAATGCGCGGCTGATGGGCGTCGAAGCGACCGGTAACGGCCGCCGCGAAAGCTACGCGCACGCACCGATGCCGCGGATGACCAACACCTTCATGAAGGCCGGCAACGACGATCCCGCCGAACTACTGAGCCGGGTGAAGAAGGGCATCTTCGCCAAAGCGTTCGGCGGCGGGCAGGTCGACATCGTGTCGGGCAAGTTCGTGTTCAGCTGCACCGAGGCGTATCTGATCGAGGATGGCAAGCTGGGAGCACCGATCAAGGGCGCGACGCTGATCGGTGATGGCCCGAGTTCGCTGACCAAGGTGCGCGGGATCGGCAACGACTTCGCGCTCGACGAGGGTATCGGGATCTGCGGCAAGGGCGGACAGTCGGTGCCGGCTGGCGTCGGGCAGCCGACGTTGCTGGTCGATGGACTGACGGTCGGCGGGACGGCTGCTTAAAACCCAGAGATCAACATATCGAGCGCAGCCTTGATCTCGAACTGTGCTGCGTCGAGTGTAGTGACGGTATCTTCGATATCGCGGACATCGATCGCGCGCGCTAGCGGCGTGATCATGGTCAGTGCCGTGCCGTCGATAACGAAGGTTGGCGTAAGCCTCTTGAGTGCGACGGTGTCGGTCGGGCGAAGCGGCACCACGAAGCGGGTCGGCAAATCAGCCAGAAGATCAGACTGGCAATCGATCACCAGAACGTTGCCGCGGACGCGGTAGACGTCGAACTGTGCCATTCAGAGCGACCGCAAATGCGCGAGCGGATCGCCGTTCTTTTCGTACCAGTGGTTCCAGCCCTCGATCGCCTCGCGATTTTCTTCCTTCCAGCGCCGCTCCTGTTCGACTTTCGTTGCCTGCCTGATAGCGTGTTCGCTGATCTGGGACAGGTTGAGCCCTGCCTCCCGTGCCGCCGCTACGATGCCGGTATCGAGCGACATATTGACCGATTTGCGCTTGCCGGTTGCGATGGGATCATGTTTCATGAGCATAGAGTATGCGCGTCAACGATGCGCGTCAATTCGGAGCCAAACGATGGACTTCTTCCCCGCGCTCACCGACGATCATCGCGCGTTCGTTGCGCGGCAGCCGGTATTTTTCGTTGCGACAGCCGCGGAAGGCGCGAGGATCAATCTCAGTCCCAAGGGCATGGAAAGTTTTCGCGTACTCGATCCGAAGACGGTCGCGTATCTCGATGTCGGCGGGTCGGGAAACGAGACCAACGCGCATCTGGGTGCGGACGGGCGTATCACGATCATGTTCTGCGCGTTCGACCAGCCCGCGCTGATCTTCCGCATCTATGGCAAGGGGCGTGCGGTGTTGCCGCAGGATGACGGCTGGGCCGAGCTTTACGCGCGGTTCACGCCATTGCCGGGTACGCGGCAGATCTTCGTGATCGATGTCGACGAGGTGCAGACGAGTTGCGGTTGGGGCGTGCCGTTCATGACTTTGGACCGCGAGCGCCAGACGCTGTCGAAATATCACGCAGCGCAGACGGGGACCGAGCGGCTGGCGAAATGGGCGGGGCGGACCACGAGCATCGACGGGCTGCCGGTGCGAGTCGCGACCGTGTTGCCGGACTGTGCCGGAGAATGAGCCTCGTCGAACTGGGGCGGTACGGCCGCAACGAGCCGCATATCATCGTCGGGCGGCTCGAGAGCGAAGGCATCCCGGCGATCGCGTTCGATGGTGGGATGTCGATCATGGAGGGTAGCTGGTTGCTGATCCCGGTTCGCGTGATGGTCGACGAAGACGATCTGGACGAGGCTAGGGGGATTTTAGCGGGGTGAGCGAGTGCGTTAGGCGTCAGTAAATTGGCGCCAGATTAAGCGAACACTTCTGCGCTCTCCAATAACCGACGGTATCCGTCATGCCGGGCTTGTTCCGGCATCCACGGTTCAGCAAGCTACGTGGGTTCGCGTTTGCGGAACGGTGGACCCCGGAACACGTCCGGGGTGACGGAAAAGGGCAAGACCTTTGCCCGCCTTCCGCAGAGATCAGCCCCCCGCGCTAACCCGCCAGATCGCATTGCCGACGTCGTCCGCCACCAGCAGGCCACCAGTCTTGTCGGTGATGACGCCGACCGGGCGGCCCTGTGCGTCGCCGTCCTTGTTCAGGAACCCGCTCAGCACGTCGGTTGGCTTGGCATTCGCTGCCGGGAAGCCGGTATCGCCGAACGGCACGTACACGACCTTATAGCCTGACACCGGCTTGCGGTTCCACGAGCCATGCTCGCCGACGAACGCGCCATTGGCGAAGCGATCGCCGAGCTTCGCATCCGCCGAGAAGGTCAGGCCGAGCGCGGCGACGTGCGGTCCGAGCGCATAATCGGGGCGCTTCGCATATTGCTGGAGCGCGGGGTTCTTCGGCTCGACGCGGCTATCGGGATAGCCGCCCCAATAATACCAGGGCCAGCCGAAGTGATCGCCGAACTCGACCTGCGTCAGGTAATCGGGGGCGAGATCGGAGCCGAGCATGTCGCGCTCGTTGACGACGGTCCACAGCCCGCCCGACTTGGGATTGATCGCCATGCCGTTGGGGTTGCGCAGGCCCGCGGCGTAGATTCGCCAGTTCTTGTCCTTGGGCCATACCTGCAGGATGTTGGCGCGGTATTTCTCGGCGTCCATGCCGTTCTCGGCGATGTTCGAGGAGGAGCCGACGCCGACGTACAGCGTCTTGCCGTCCGCGGCGGTAATGACGTTGCGCGCCCAGTGATTGCCGCCGGGGTTGAGCTTGATGACGAGCTCGGGTTTGGCGGTGATCTTGGTCGCACCGTCGGTGTAGGGGACGCGGACCAGTGCGTCGGTGTTGCCGATGTAGAGCTGTCCGTCGAGCAATGTCATGCCGAACGGCGAGTTGAGCCCGGTCATGAACACCGACTTCGTTTCCGCAACGCCGTCGCCATTCGCGTCGCGGAGCAAGGTGATGCGGTTCGCGGACGGCACGCCGGCGCCAGCGCGGCCCATCAGGACCTTCATCACCCAGCCGGTGATTCCGCCGCCCTCGCGCGGCGGCGAGTTGGTTTCCGCTACCAGCACATCGCCATTGGGCAGGCGGTACATCCAGCGCGGGTGATCGAGCCCGGTCGCGAAAGGCTGGACCTTCAGGCCCGCGGCGGGCGTCGGCATCGCGCCGTTCTGCCAGCCGACGACCTTGGCGACTTTCACGGTCGGGATCGTCTGGATGCGCGGATCGGTGATCTTGGGCAGCTTGCCCGCGACCTGGTCGACCGACAGTTCCGCCGTATCGGGCCAGGCGACATAGGTGACGCCCGCGGCGATCACGAGCAGGATCAGGCCAAGGACGATGAGGATGTGTTTGCGCATACGGGGAGATTAGGGGGGCGAGGGGATTGGGGCAATGGTTACGGCAAACTCCCCGTCGCCCCAACGCTCGCCGCGTCCGTCATCCCGGCGAAAGCTGGGATATTCATGAGGGAGGTACGGTGGCTTGAACCGGGAGATCCCAGCTTTGGCTGGAATGACGGGTGAGGGGGGGCTTCCACTGACGATGCGCTCACAGTGAGCCCCCTCCACCCCGCCGCTGTGCGTCGCGGTCCCCCTCCCCGTGCCGGGGAGGAGTAAAAGGCCGCCGGCATCTCGAACAGGACGGAGATCAGAACCGGATCGGCATGCCCACGAACGCTTGCCACGTCTGGTTGTCGACGTGCTTGACGTCGAAGCGGACCCCGTAACGGCGACCGAGACGGTATTCCGCACCACCGCCGACGACGAAGCTGCTGCCCCACTTATTCGTGTCGCCGATACCGAGCGCGTCGCGAATACGGTATCTGTTGCCGCCATAGCCGACCGATCCGTACGCCATGACGCGCGGTGTCAGGACGTAGCCGGCACGCGCCGTGCCCCGAACACCGAACTGGGGCCGTTGTTCGTAGACCAGCGTCTCGAACGTCGCCCTGTTGTCCCGGCCTCCTGTGGTACCGGCAATCTCGAGGCCGAGCCGCCAGTTGCGGGATGCGGCGATGTCATAGCCAGCGAACACGCCGCCACCAAAGCTGCTGGCCCTGTAATAACGATCATAGCTGGCGACGAGCGTGTCGTTCTCGTAGTTTTCGAACTGAAGCACGAAATGGTGTTCGAGTAGTCCGGCCTCGACACCCACCGACGGACCGGTGAAGGGAAGCTCCACTTCCTGGGCCGACACTGGGCTTGCTACCATTATCGCTGCCATAACGCCTGCATACTTCATCGCTGATCCCCTTTTTCGAGAAGGAGATAATTGGCCAGCCGCAATGAACCGCCGTTTACAGGATAGCGAGATTGATCAGTCTTCGACCAATTCGATCACCGGTGGATGCAGGCGCAGCCGGTTGATGCGGCGCTCGTCCGCGTCGGTGATCTCCAGCTTCCACCCGCTCGGATGATCGACGCACTCGCCGATCTGCGGGACATGTCCGGCCAGAAGTGCCGCCAATCCGCCTAGCGTGTCAATGTCGCCGTCGACTTCCGCCAGACGCGGATCGATCAATTCGGCGGCGTCCTCCAGCTCGGCGCGTGCGTCGGCATCCCACGCACCGCCCTCGATCGGCGTCATTAGCACCTGCGGCGCCTCGTCATGCTCGTCCTCGACCTCGCCGACGATCTCCTCGATCAGATCCTCGAATGTCACCAGACCCTCGGTGCCCGAATATTCGTCGAGCACTATCGTCAGGTGGACGTGCTTCTGTCGCATGTCCGCTAGCAGATCGAGCGCCCCGCGCGACATTGGCGCGTAGAGAGGCTCGCGGATCAGTCCGGCGATCGACGTCGGATGCTCGGCACCGGTCGCGAGGATGTTGAAGACGTCCTTGATGTGGACCATGCCGATGATCGTATCGAGGTTGTCGCGGTAGACCGGCAGGCGGCTATGGCCCGCCTCGGCGAACAGCTTCACCAAATCCGCGAACGGCGTGTCCTCCTCGACCGCGATGATGTCCGCGCGCGGCACGCCGACGTCGCCTGCATCGCGCTCACTGAAGTGGAGCAGGTTGCGGACCATCTGGCGCTCGAGCGGGGTGAGATCGCCTTTCGCATCGGGGGCGGGGTCGCCCTCGTGCCGGTCGATCGCATCCTCGAGCTGGTCGCGGAGAGACTCGTCTTGAGCACCGAAGATCAGGCCCTTGAGCCCGCGCCAGATACTGTCGCTACTATCGCCGTTACCGGCATTGGGGCCATCGGCCATCGTGGTCGTCAGTCCTCTGTTATCAGATAGGGGTCGTGGAGGCCGAGCGCGGCGAGCGTATCACGCTCGATCTGCTCCATGCCCTCGGCCTCGTCGTCGTCGATATGGTCATAGCCTAGCAGATGCAGCGTACCGTGCACCATCAGATGCATAGCATGATCCTCGACCGAGATATTGCGCTCGGCGGCTTCGGCGACGCAGACGCCGTGCGCGAGGATGATATCGCCGAGCAGCACCTCGCCGTCGTCGGAATTCTGGGCGATCGTCTCCAGCAGGTCGGGCTGCACCATCGGAAAGGACAGGACGTTGGTCGGCTTGTCCTTCTGGCGGTACTGCTTGTTGAGCGTGTGGACCTCTTCGTCGGATGCGAGCCGGATCGAAATCTCGACCGTCGCGGTGCTGGTCAGCAACTCGCCATGCGGAGTTCGCTCGATCGCCGCCGTCGCTGCGCGCAGGGCAAGCGCTTCCCAGTCCTGCTCAGGCCAAGGGGCGTCGGAGGAGAGCGCGATTTCGAGCATGCAGGTCCTTCAGGCGAGATCAGGCGAGATCGGTTTGGGCGAAATCATTACCCTTGTAGAGAAGTTCCGCGCCATGGGTTTTCGCGCAGGCATATGCGAAACAATCGCCCATGTTGAGCTTCGCGGGGTGGTTCCCTTTGCCGTAGCGTTCGTGAGCCATGATGGCCTCCCGGGTCTCGGTCTCGCCGATCGGTACGAGGCGGAGTGCAAAGTCGGCCATGAACGTCTCGACTTCGGCGTGCGCGACGGCGACGGGAACCTTGCGCTTGCGTGCTACGGCGCGGACCGTTTCCCATAGCGACATCGCCGAGCACAGCACCGCGTCAGCCTGACCGTATCGCTTCTCGAGGGAGAAGGCTTCGGGCTCGCCCGTCATGATTGCGACCATTGCGGATGCGTCCAGGAACGCGATCAATCGTCATCTTCGTCATTGAGCGAATCGTAGAAGGCCTTGTCCGCTTCCAACCCCGTCGGTTCGCCTAGCGGGTGAGCCGCTCGCCAAGCCGCGAACCGGTCATGGATACTCGCAAGCTTCTCCGTTTCGAGCATACGCTTGCGGTGCAGGAGAGCGTCGTGGACCGCTGCCGTCTTGCTGGTGCCGAGCAGGCCAGCGACCTCACGCGCGAGATCGGCGGTATCGGCGTTCTTGATATAGAGCGATGCCATCGTCCGACTCCGGGGATATCCTGAAGATGTACTCCAGGATATCCCGTTCATCAAGCATCGGTGCCTTCATAGGCCGCGACGACGCGACCGACGATGGGATGGCGGACGACGTCGCCGACGGTGAAGCGGCACATGGAGATGCTCTCGACGCCCTCCAGCCGCGTGACGGCGTCCGCGAGACCCGAGGCCGCCACGCCGCCGGGGATGTCGACCTGCTTGGGATCGCCGCAGATCACCATGCGGCTGTTCTGGCCGAAGCGGGTGAGGAACATCTTCATCTGCGCAGGCGTGGTGTTCTGCGCTTCGTCGAGGATGACGAACGCGTCGGCGAGTGTGCGGCCGCGCATGAACGCGATCGGGGCGACCTCGATCTCGCCGCTGGCGATCCGGCGTTCGACCTGCTCGGCGGGGAGACAGTCGTAGAGCGCGTCGTAGAGCGGGCGAAGATACGGATCGACCTTCTCCTTCATGTCGCCGGGGAGGAAGCCGAGGCGTTCGCCGGCTTCGACCGCGGGGCGCGAGAGGATCAGGCGCTGGACGCTGCCGGTGATGAGCTGCTGCACCGCCTGCGCGACGGCGACATAGGTCTTGCCCGTACCTGCCGGCCCGAGTGCAAAGATCATGTCGTTGTTGGCGAGCTCGCGCATGTAATGTGCCTGCGCGGGGGTGCGCGGGACGATCGTCTTTTTCCGCGTCCGGATCATGATCGGCGGGGCACCGCCGCCGCCGGCATCGGCGCGGATGATGCCTTCGAGCACGGGCTCGTCGGCCATCGCGATCGATGCGTCGACGAGGCCGGTATCGACGTCTTCGCCGCGCTGGATGCGGGCATAGAGATCGTGGAGCACGTCACGGGCCTTGGCGACCTGTTCGGCGGTGCCCTCCAGGCCGATCTTGTTCCCTCGTGCGGTGATGTAGACGCCGAGGCGATTCTCGAGCGCTACCAGATTCTGGTCGTACTGGCCGAAGAGCCGGACGAGCAATTGGGGCTTGTCGAACAGCAGCTCGACACGGGCGCGGTCACCGGACTGGGCGGGAACGGGTTTACGGCTCATACGGTCCTTTCGAGATGTCAAAGGCTACGCTTGGAAGCGTCGAACCGTAACCTCTGGAAGGAAGATGAGGAGCGGGGCGCCGACCTTCAACCCGCGCCATGACGGCGGGTCGGAAGAGCATCGGATCGCGTGGGCGCAACTGCATCGCCGAGGAGTGTGACAGGGGATTGGAGTAGAGGACAGGGGAATCGTCCGGGTCCGCGCGAAGGCTCGAAATCGGTGCCTTGGCGCCTCGGCAGGGAGAGGTCCTCACTGATCCTCCCCTGTAAGGGGAGGTGTCTGGCGCTTGCCAGACGGAGGGGTTTCGCCCTCTCGATAGCGCGGTCACCCCTCCGTCAGCCCTTCGGGCTGCCACCTCCCCTATCAGGGGACGATAGTTTTCAGGCGGCTTCGGCGATCCGTTCGATGCCGGTTAGCGAGTTGGGGCCGGCAGCGGCGAGCGTCACCTCGACGAGATCGCCGATCGCGTGGTTGCCGATCAGGTGGACCGATTGCAGCCAGGGGGACTTGCCGATCAGCTGGCCGGGGAGTTTCCCCGCACGTTCGAGCAGGACCGAGCAGGTGCGGCCGACGGTGGCGGCGTTGAAGGCGTGCTGGTCGCGGTTGAGGGCTGCCTGGAGGCGTTGGAGGCGCTCGTCCATGACGGCTTCGGGGACCTGCTCGACGATCGACGCGGCCGGTGTGCCGGGGCGGGGGCTGTATTTGAAGCTGTATGCCTGCGCGTAGCCGACTGCATCGACAAGGCTGAGCGTGTCCTCGAACTCGGCATCGGTCTCGCCGGGGAAGCCGACGATGAAGTCGCCGGACAGCGCGATGTCGGGGCGGACGGCGCGGACGCGGTCGAGCAGGCGGAGATAGGAGTCGCGGGTGTGGCTGCGGTTCATCGCCTTCAGGACTCGGTCGCTGCCGGCCTGCACGGGGAGGTGGAGGAACGGCATCAGGCTTTCGATGTCGCGGTGCGTGTCGATCAGGCCTTGCGTCATGTCGTTGGGGTGGCTGGTGGTGTAGCGGATCCGCGCGAGGCCGGGAATGCGGTCGAGGTCGCGGATCAGGTCGTGAAGCCCACGCTCATTCTCCGACCACGCGTTGACGTTCTGACCGAGCAGCGTGATCTCGCGCGCGCCGGCATCGACCAGCGCCTTCGCCTCGTCGACGATCGCGGCGAACGGGCGGCTGATTTCGGCACCCCTCGTGTAGGGGACAACGCAGTAGGTGCAGAATTTATCACAGCCTTCCTGCACGGTTAGGAACGCCGAGGGGGCGACCTTCCGGCGGGCGGGGAGCGCGCCGAACTTCGACAGCAGCGGCATGTCGGTGTCGAGCGAGGGCGTGCCGGCGGCGGCCTTGGCGACGAGGTCGGGGAGGTTGTGATAGGCTTGCGGGCCGACGACGATGTCGACCTTGGCGCGGGTGAATATCTCCTCGCCCTCGGCTTGCGCGACGCAGCCGGCGACCGCGATCATCGGCGTCTTGCCGGACTTTCGGCGCTGGTCCTTCCGGAGGCGGCCGATATCCGAATAGACCTTTTCGGTGGCGCGTTCGCGGATGTGGCAGGTGTTGAGGACGACGACGTCGGCGTCGACCGCGTCTGCCTGGGTGAGGCCCTGGGCGGCCATCAGTTCGGCCATGCGCTCGCCGTCGTAGACGTTCATCTGGCAGCCGAACGATTTCACGTGGAAGGTTTTGGGAGGGGACATGCGGGGGCCGTACCAAATTTGTGGGCGTGGGGGGAGGGGGCGTTGCTAGGTTGGTAGAGCGTGGAAGGGCGCTTGGCGATTTGCACCTCCCCGGCGGAGGCCGGGGTCCAGTTGGGGGACCTCGCTAATTGAGCTCTGCGCCTCGTTACTGCGACCTTTCCAACTGGGCCCCGGCCTTCGCCGGGGTGGCGGCTGAGATTGGGGATAGGTGGGAGCTTCCCTCTCTTGTTCCCCCGCGAAGGCGGGAGTCCAGTCTGGGCCCCCGCCTTCGCGGGGGAACACTCTTTGATCGTGGGTTACAACGCTTCCATGCGGCGGCGGGCTTCGGCGGCTATGGCTTTTCGGTCGCCATATTCTGCGGGGTCGAACGGTGCGGCGAAGTGCAGCGTCGCGACGAAATTGCCCCGACGCTTGAGCACGCGGGCGGCGTGGTGTTGGCCGAGCTCGTCGCCGACCCAGGCGAGTTCGTCGGTCGCCGTGCCATAGTCTATGCGGACGGGTTGCACGCGGACGCCGGGCGGGGGCGGGTCGAGGGCTGCCAGCAACGCGGCCTTAAATGGGAGAAGCGTGGTGCCATCTCCGGTTGTGCCCTCGGGGAAGAGGGTGACGGGCCAGTCTTCCGCCAACGCGTCGCGGATCTGGGCAATCTGGGCGGTTACCGCCATGCGGTCCGCGCGCGAGACGAAGATGGTGTGGTTGAGCGTGCAGAGCCAGCCTACCAGCGGGGCGCTGCGGAGTTCAGATTTCGCCACGAACGCGCTGCCGGTCGCGCCGGACAAGAGGAGGATGTCGATCCAGCTCAGATGGTTCGAGACGAAAACCACGTCGTGGCGAAGCGGGGTACCGGCGACATGCGCCTTGGCGCCGACGATCCGCGCGACCAACCCGAGAAAGCGAGGCGGCCACGGCGATTTTCGCCCGAACAACCGCCACATCCCGTGCAACGGCAGCGCCAGGATCAGCGCGAGCAACAGCGCCGCCAGCCGCGCCCCAAATCGCACCCGGCCGATCGGCTCAGTCCTTGCGGGCGAGCGCGACGCCGTAGAGTTCCATGCGGTGATCGACCAGCCGGAAGCCCAGCTTCTCGGCGATCGCCTTCTGCAACTGCTCGAGTTCGGGATCGACGAATTCGATCACCTTGCCGCTCTCGACGTCGATCAGGTGATCGTGATGCGCCTCGGGCGCAGGCTCGTAGCGGGCGCGGCCGTCGCCGAAATCGTGGCGGTCGAGGATGCCGGCTTCCTCGAACAGGCGGACGGTGCGGTACACCGTCGCGATCGAGATGCCGGGGTCGATCTGCGATGCGCGCTCATAGACCTTCTCGACGTCGGGATGGTCGTCCGCCTCGGACAGCACGCGTGCGATGACGCGGCGCTGCTCGGTGATGCGCAGGCCCTTCTCGTTGCAGAGTGCTTCCAGATCGATCTTGCGCGGCATGTGTCATTCCCTCGTTGCACCCCATGTAGGACGTCCGCGCTGTTGCGAAAAGGGATAGTGACTCGCAATAAGCCTTAGCTGTTGATATCTTTCGAATAGGTGTGTGCGTCATACGCGACGCCGGTCTTGCCGCGGTAATAGGCGCGGCGCTCACCGACCTTCGCGAAGCCGTGTGTAGCATACATCTTGACCGCGTCGTTACCGGCGCGGACTTCGAGATGGAGTTTGGCGATGCTGCCGACCGAGCATTCGGCGATGGCCGCGCGGATCAAGGCGGTGCCGACGCCGCGACGACGATAATCGGGGGCGACTGCGATCAGCAGGAGTTCGGCTTCGTCGGCGACCGACCGGGTCATCGTGAACCCCGCGGGGAAGTCGTCGACGAACGCGAGCGTGAGGTGGACGCCGGTGAGCGCTAGCACGCCGAGGCACTGGCTACGCGTCCACGCCTCTCCGTAGCGCGGGTCGAACGCGTCGGTCATCAGCGCGTCGACGATCGCGAGATCGCGCGCGTCGCCAGCGCGGAGCGTGACGGTGCGGGTGACGGCTTGGCGCGTGGCCATTATTTCGGGACCGAGGGCTTGGCGTCGGGGGCACGGCCGTAGATCGGGCTTGGTGCGAGCGCGGTCAGCGATGCCGGGAGCAGGATCGCGGAGGCTGCGTCGGGTAGCGCTTCGGTGAGGTCGAAGCTCCCTTCGAACTGGGCATCAAGTGCAGCAAGCCAGCGGACGCCGTTGCCGACTGCGCGTCGTCCCGCCAGCGCGGCGAGCGCGGCGGCGGGCTTCAGCGATACCATGTCGGATCGCGGCGACAGATCGGCGGCAAAGGCCTGCATGAAGACCTCGCCATGCCCGCCTTCCATGATCACCGCAATATCGTCGGTTAAGCGGTCGGCAAAACCGGCGGCGGCGATGAGCGGGAGCGAGGAGAAGCCAGCGATTTCCGCGCCCCAGCCGAGCGCTAGGCCGCGGGCTGCGGCGATCCCGACGCGGACGCCGGTAAAGCTGCCGGGGCCGCAATCGACGAGGATGCGGTCAGCGCGGCCGCCGTTGGGGAGCTCGGCGGTCATCGGTATGAGCCGTTCGGCATGGCCGCGGCCGACGACTTCGTGCGCACGGGCGAGGACGGCGCCGTCCTCGATGAGCGCGACCGAGCAGGCGGTGGTGGATGTTTCGATTACTAGCGTGCGCATTTCTATTCCGTCACATCCCAACGTCCCAACGTCCCAACGTCCCAACGCCCGTCACCCCAGCGCAGGCTGGGGCCTCCCGGTTGGCGAAGCCGTGGCCATTAACGGGAAGACCCCAGCTTTTGCTGGGTGACGGCATTTGGCTAGCGCTGTCAGGCGATGCTGTTGAACTTCGCGAAGTCGGGGCGGGGCGAGCGTCCGAAGATCGTCGCGGGATCGCCGTGGCCGAGCGTCGAGATGAAGTTCGTCCGCACCGCGGGCGTATCGTGGAAGAACGCCGCATCGACCTTGCCCGCGTCGAAGCCCGACATCGGCCCGGTATCGAGCCCGAGCATCCGCGCGGCGATGATGAAATAGGCGCCCTGGAGCGTCGAATTGCGGAAGGCGGACGCCTCGCGCAGTTCGGCGTTGCCGTCGAACCACGATTTCGCGTCGGCGTGCGGGAACAGTTCGGGCAGGTGTTCGTGGAAATTGGTGTCCATGCCGATGATCACCGACACGGGGGCCTTGAGGATCTTCGGCTGGTTCTGCGCGCTGCACGCGTCGGCCAGCTTCTGCTTGGCCTCGTCGCTGACCACCCAGATCAGCCGCGCGGGGAGCTGGTTGGCGGAGGTCGGGCCCCACTTCATCAGGTCCCAGATCGCGTGCAGTTCGGACTCGGCGACCGGCTGGTCGGTGTAGCCGTTGTAGCTGCGCGCTTCGCGGAAGATCGTATCGAGGACGGCGTCGTCCAATTTCTCGCGCATCAGACTGCTCGCACTTCGGTGACTTCGGGGACGTAGTATTTGAGCAGCTGCTCGATGCCGTTCTTGAGCGTGGCGCTCGACGACGGGCAGCCGGCGCAGGCGCCCTGGAGCTGGAGGAACACCTTGCCCTTGTCGAACCCGCGATAGACGATGTCGCCGCCGTCGTTCGCCACTGCGGGCCGGACGCGGGTGTCTATGAGTTCGCGGATCTGCGCGACGATGTCGGCGTCGGCGGGATCGTCCGACAGCGCGGGCTCGTCCGATGGCACCGAGAAGCCGGCGCGCGCGGGCTTGAACAGCGGCATCGCGGCGGAGAAGTGATCGAGCAGGATCGCCAGCACGTCGGGCTTGAGGTCCGACCAGGCGACGCCCGGCCCGGCGGTCACCGACACGAAATCACGGCCGAAGAACACGCCGGTCACATCGCCGAGATTGAAGATCGCCTCGGCCAGCGGACTGGTCTCGGCCTCCTCCGGCGTGGCGAAGTCGCGCGTGCCAGCGTCCATGACGGTGCGTCCCGGCAGGAACTTCAGCGTCGAGGGGTTCGGGGTGGATTCCGTTTCGATGAGCATGCACCGCATGTGGCCCGACGGGGGCGGTGGATCAAGCGCGGAACGGGAAACGGTTTCTTTCGGGGGATGAGGAGGGGGACGTTGCGCGGGAGAACATGCTTTGAACGGACCGGGCCTCCCCCAAATTCGTAATCCCTCAAGTCCGTCACCCCAGCGAAAGCTGGGGTATCCCCACTGGGAAGCGCGTGGCTCGAACCGAGATACCCCAGCTTTCGCTGGGGTGACGGAGTTTGTAGTGGCGACAGAGTTTGTATTAGCGACGGGTTGGCAGGTGGGGTGAACTCAGACGTCCATCGCCTTCACCGCGGCGTTCCAGCTGCCGATGTTGCGGACCGCGTCCTGGACGAAGGCGGAGCGGCGGACTACGCCCAGGAACAGGTCGGCGATCCACTTGCCCGGGTTGCGCAGGGGGCGTTCGAACTGGATCAACAGGACGACCCGCGTACCGCACGTGTCGTTCCAGACCTCGTGCTGGTAGGTGTCGTCGAACACCAGCGTCTCGCCTTCCGCCCAGCGCACGACGCGGTCGTGGACGCGCATGCGGACGTCGCCGTCGCGCGGCACGATCAGGCCGAGGTGGCAGGTGATCAGGCCCTTGGTCACGCCGCGATGCTCGGGGATGTGCGTGCCCGGCGCGAGGATCGAGAAGAACGCGCTGTTGAGACCGGGGATGCGCGCGACGGCGGCCGCCGTGTGCGGGCAGCGCGCGAGGCTCTCCTCGATCGGATAGCCGTAGCCGTAGAGAAAGAACGAGCGCCATTTGTCGACTTCCGCGATCGAGCGGTGATCGGGCGAGATCGTCGCGAGGCTGGGGGATGCCTCGCCCTGGAGCGCGACACGGACTGCCTCGTCGCGGATCGCGGCCCAATTCTCGCGCAGGCCCGCGGTCCAGGCGAAGTCGCGGACGTCGAGCACCGGATCGTTGGCGACCAGCGATGACGAGGCGATCATCCGGTCGAATACGCCGCGCAAATGCTTGCCGACGCGGATGATCAGCGGGCGGTTGGCTTCGGCGACCATCGGTGCGCCGGGTTTGGGTGCGCCGGAGATCACGTTCAGGTCGGGCATTCGGGCGCCGCGGCGTACTGCCGGCCCGCCCGATTCCCGCCACAATGAAGACTGTCTCAGTTCATGGCCCAGTTCGTGGCTCAGTTCGGCTTCGACCGTCATCTCTACCCTGTATCCCGGCGCGTCGCGCGGCCGATCCCGTTGTCAGAACACGATATACCGGCAGTGTTGGACGAAATGATGGCATCCGCACGCCGGGCGTGGAGGCAGGGCACTGGCGAGCGACGCCTGCGACCGCTACAGATACGCCATGGTGTCTTTCTCGCGCTTGTATCGCGCTCCCGTCCTGCTCCCCCTCGTGCTCGGGCTGGCCATTCCGGCAAGCGGCCAGATGGCGACGCAACAGGCCGCTTCCACTCCCGCCAAGGAAGCGCCGACGCTTCCCGAACTGCCGGGAATCGATACGACCGCGTGGCTCTACAAGGGCAGCGACCTTACGCGGGACCCGGAGTGGAAGTTCGGGACTCTCCCCAACGGCATGCGGTTTGCAGTGCGCAAGAACGGCGTGCCACCGGGCCAGGTGTCGGTGCGCGTGCGGATCGATGCCGGGTCGCTGAACGAGACCGACAGCGAACGCGGTTTCGCGCATTTCATCGAGCATCTCTCGTTCCGTGGCTCCGAGTACGTGCCGGACGGTGAGGCGAAGCGCGTCTGGCAGCGGTTCGGCGCGACCTTCGGGTCGGACACCAACGCGCAGACGACGCCGACCTCGACCACGTTCAAGCTCGACCTGCCCTCGGCAACCGAGGCGGGGCTCGACGAGAGCCTGAAGATCATGTCCGGCATGATGGAGAAGCCGACGATCACCGACGCGTCGGTCGCTGCCGAGCGCCCGATCGTGCTCGCCGAACAGCGCGAGCAGCCGGGGCCGCAGGTGCGGTTCGGCGATGCGATCCGGGCGACGTTCTTTGCTGGGCAGCCGCTCGCGGATCGCTCGCCGATCGGCAACATCAAGACGCTGGAAGCCGCCACTGGTGCCACGGTGAAGGCGTTTCACGATCGCTGGTATCGGCCGGAGAACACCGTCGTCATCATCTCGGGCGACATGGATCCGGCGCTGTTCGGGCGGTTGATCGTCAAGAACTTCGCCGACTGGAAGCGCACCGACCCGGTCACCCCAGCCCCTGATTTCGGCAAGCCCGATCCGAAGGCGCCGGTCTCCGCGACGATCGCGGAGCCGGCGATCCCGGCGGTGGTGACGCTCGGCGTGGTGCGGCCGTGGGAGTATAAGGACGACACCGCGATCATGAACCAGAAGCGGCTGGTCGACGTGCTCGCCACCCGCCTGATCAGCCGGCGCCTGGAAACGCGGGCGCGTGCCGGCGGCAGTTTCCTCCAGGCGGGCGTGTCGATCGACGACGTATCGCGCTCGGCGAACCTGACCAGCGTCAACATCGTGCCGATCGGGACCGACTGGGAAGCGGCATTGAAGGACGTGCGCGCGGTGATCGCCGACGCGCAGACCAACGCGCCGAGCCAGGCCGAAGTCGACCGCGAATATGCCGATTTCGACACGATCATGCGGACGAGCGTCGAGACGGCGAAGGTCGAGGCGGGCTCGAAGCAAGCCGACGACATGGTCGGCGCGCTCGACATCCGCGAGACGGTGGCGGGGCCGGAAACGTCGTACAAGATTTTGCAGGACGCCAAGGCGAAGGGCATGTTCACGCCCGCCACGCTGCTCGCGTCGAGCAAGGCGATCTTCGAGGGGACCGCGACGCGGGCGCTCGTGAATACGCAGACGCCTGATGCAGGGGCCGCGAACAAGCTGGCGACTGCGCTGAAGGCGGACGTTTCGGGGCTGGCGGGCAAGCGTCGTGCGCAGGCTGCGGTCGATTTCTCGAAGCTGCCGTCGCTCGGTACGCCGGGCAAGGTCGCGAGCCGCGAGAAGATCACCGCGTTCGACATGGAGCAGGTGAACTTCGCCAACGGCACGCGCGTGCTGCTGTTTCCGAACGCGGGCGAGACCGGGCGTGTCTATGTCCGTGTGCGGTTTGGTGGCGGGTACACCGCGATCCCGTCGAACCGGCCGACGCCGGCATGGGCGGGCGATCTTGCGCTGGTCGCAGGCGGGATTGGCAAGCTCGATCAGGGCGATCTCGACCAGCTGACGGCGGGGCGGCGGATCGGGCTCGACTTCGGGATCGACGACGATGCGTTCACGCTGAGCGCGATCACGTCGCCGGCGGATTATGCCGATCAGTTGCGGCTGATGGCGGCGAAACTCGCATTCCCGGCGTGGGACCCGGCGCCTGTAGCGCGTGCGCGGGTCGCGGCGCTGGCCGGGTTCGCGGGCTATGATTCGTCACCTGATGGCGTGTTGTCGCGTGACCTCGAAGGCCTGCTGCGCGCGGGCGATCCGCGCTGGGGCACCCCGTCGAAGCCGACCGTCGAGGCGCTGAATGCGAAGGACTTCCGCGCGTTCTGGGAGCCGATCCTGAAGACCGGGCCGATCGAGGTCTCGATCTTTGGCGATGTGAAGACCGAGGATGCGATCGCTGCGGTGGCGAAGTCGTTCGGGGCGATGAAGCCGCGGACGGCGGTGTCGACGGTCGGTGCGCCGGTCGGCTTCCCGGCGCACAACGCGACGCCGGTGATGCGCGCGCATACCGGGCCTGAGAACCAGGCGGCGGCGGTGATCGCATGGCCGACCGGTGGCGGGATCGACAATATCGTCGAGGCGCGGCGTCTCGATGTGCTGGCGCAGGTGTTCAGCGATCGGCTGTTCGAGCGGCTGCGGCAGGCGGCGGGCGCGAGCTACAGCCCCAACGTGTCGAGCCAGTGGCCGGTGGGGATGAACACTGGTGGCCGGATGGTCGCGATCGGGCAGGTCGCGCCCGACAAGGTGTCGTTCTTCTTCCAGATCGCGCGGCAGATCGCGGCGGAACTGGTGTCGACGCCGATCGCGGCGGACGAGCTGGATCGGATCAAGAAGCCGATGGGGCAGTATATCCTGCGCGCCTCGACCGGAAACCAGTTCTGGTTGCAGCAGCTTGGCGGCGCGACGTTCGACCCGCGGCGGATCGCGGCGACGCAGCGGATCGCTTCGGACTTGGTGGCAACGACGCCGGTGGAGTTGCAGGCGACCGCGGCAAAGTATCTGCGGCCGGAGAAGGATTGGACGATGGCGGTAGTGCCGGCTGCGGCGAAGAAGTGACCGCTTAATCCCTCTCCCCGTCGGGGAGAGGGAGGGAGGAGCCACTTGGCGACGGAAGTGTGAGGGGCTTTGGTCGGAGGCGTTGCGAGCCTCACGCCCCTCTCCCTCCCACGCGCAAGGGCGCGCGGGCCCCTCCCTCTCCCCGTGGGGGAGAGGGTTATTTGTAGAGCGCGTCCAGCCTCTCGCCGTAGGCCTGCTTCAACACATGCCGCCGGATCTTCAAACTCGGCGTGAGCTGCTCGTTCTCGATCGTGAACGGGCCGTCGGCCAGTACGAACCTGCGCACCCGCTCCGTTACGGTCAGGTCCGCGTTCACCCGCTCGACCGCATGGCCGATCGCGGTGCGGAACTCGCTGTTCTCCGCCAGACGTGCGAAGCTGCACGCGTCGCCGTTCCCTGCGCACCATTCCTGCGTCCATTCCGGATCGGGCACGACCAGTGCGACCATGTACGGGCGCTTGTCGCCGGCGATCATCGCCTGCGCGATTTCGGGCTGGAGCGTCAGCATACCCTCGACCTTTTGCGGGGCGACGTTTTCGCCCTTGTCGTTGATGATCAGGTCCTTCTTGCGGTCGGTGATGCGGATCCGGCCGCGGTCGTCGATCTCGCCGATGTCGCCGGTGTGGAGCCAGCCGTCTTTGAGCACTTTGGCGGTCTCGGCATCGTTGCGCCAATAGCCGTGCATAACGAGTTCGCCGCGCACCAGAATCTCGCCGTCCTCGGCGATCCGGACCTCGGTGTCGTTGAGCGGCGGCCCGACCGAGTCCATCCGCACGCCGGCCTTCGGGCGGTTGCAGGAGATGACGGGGGCGGCTTCGGTCTGGCCATAGCCTTGCAGGAAGGTGAGGCCGAGCGCTTCGAAGAACAGGCCGACCTCGGGGTTGAGCGGTGCGCCGCCCGAGATCATCGCCTTCAGTCGACCACCGAACTTCTTCGAGATCTTCGGCTTGAACAGCGTGGCGACGGCGGCCTGCATCGGGCGGTCGATCAGGCGGAGGCGACCGGCGTAGCGTTTGCCGCCGATGTCGAGGGCCTGACGCAGCAGGTAGGCCGACGCGCCGCCCTGTTTCTCGATCGTCTTCGAGATCCGCGTGCGGAGGACTTCGAACAGGCGGGGGACGACGAACATGATCGTCGGGCGGGTTTCCTCGATGTTCGCGGCGAGCTTTTCCAGGCCCTCGGCGTAATAGATCTGGCCGCCGAGCGAGATCGGGAAATGCTGGCCGCCGGTATGTTCATAGGCGTGGCTTAAGGGAAGGAACGACAGGAACACCTCGTCGTCCCAGCCGAAATCCTCCGAGATGACGGACGCGCAGCCGGCGCAATTGTGGAGGATCGCGCCGTGATGTTGCATCACACCACGTGGCGCGCCGCCGGTGCCCGATGTGTAGATGATGCACGCTAGGTCTTCGCGTTCGAAGTCGGCGCGGGCGGCGGCGGTCTTGGGGGTGGTCGGGTGCGCGGCGATCAAAGCGTGCCAGTTATGGAAGTCGATTCCGGCGGGGACCTTCATGTCCTCCAGGCCGATGACGGTCTGCGCCTGATTCGATCGGATGACCGCGGGGAGGAGCGTTTTGGCCAGCTTGGCGGTCGAGACGATGATCGCGCAGGCGCCGGCGTTCTCGATGATGTGGAGGTGGTCGCGCTCGGTGTTGGTGACGTAGGTCGGCACGGTAATGCAGCCCGCCGCCATGATCGCGAGGTCGCTGAGGCACCATTCCGGCCGGTTCTCGCTGACCAGCATGACGCGGTCGCCGCGTTTCAGGCCGATTGCGGTGAGCGCGGTGGCGAGGGCAGCGACCTGCCGCGCGGCGTCGGCCCAACTGGTGGCGACCCAGGTGCCGCTCGTCTTGGTCCATAGGAACGGCGCATCGCCCTTCTCCGCGGCGCGCGCGAAGAACATCGCGACGAGGTTCGGGAATCGTTCGAGCTGACGGGCCATGATCTCTCCCTGGGCGCAGCGGGAGCCGACGCGCCTCGTTGCGCCCCTTGTAGGCGAGAAGCTTCGCGCCGGACAATCACCGACACCGTCGATCCCGTCCGGCGCTTCAGAGTCCCGCTAGGCCCCGTGCGCGGTCAGACCCGGACGTACCGGAAATACCAGACCTCGTGGCCCTGGCGTCGCGCCTTCCGCTCGTACCGCGTCTCGGGCCAGTCGTCGGGACGCGTCAGGAAATCCTGCGGCGTCTCGGCCTGCCAGACGAAATCGCGCCGCGCATTCATGATCATCATCGACCAGCGGCAATAGGTCGGATCGTCGGTGCCGAGCCGGAATTCGGCACCGGGCTTCAGCTTGGCGGCGATCGTGTCGAGCGGACCGTGATTGACCATGCGGCGCTTGGCATGGCGTGCCTTCCGCCACGGATCGGGATGAAGCAGGTACAGCCGGTCGAGGCTGGCATCGGGCAGGCGCTCGATCACTTCGAGCGCATCGCCCATGTACAACCGCACATTGGTCAATTCGCCATCGCGGATGTGCGAGAGCGCACCAACCACGCCGTTGAGGAACGGCTCGCAGCCGATGAACCCAACGCCAGGGTTCGCCGCGGCCTGGCCGGCAAGATGCTCGCCTGCGCCGAAGCCGATTTCGACATGCAGCGGACGGTCTTCGCCGAACAGCATTTCAGCGGTGATTGGGCCCTTCTCGGGCACCGACAGGTCGGCGAGCGTTTCCTCGACGAGCGCGGCCTGGCCGAGCCGGAGCTTATGGCCTTGGCGTCGCCCGTACAGGCGGCGGATAATGGAAGGATCGGTCATCGCCGCGCGCTCTAGCGATCTGCGTGCCGCGCGCAAAGCGCCGTACGCGTGTTTCCGCTCGGATCGAGCCTGCCGCCTTGCGCGAGGTTGCGTTTTCGACGCGGCGGAATTTGCGCGACCGGACTCTGGCGTTGCCGCGATGCTTGCCGTACCGGATGACGGATGGGCGATCTGGATAGGCTGGTTCCATCGGGAATCATCGAACAATGGGTCTATCATCTGCGTCGCCAGCGTGCGCGGGCGGCAGATGCGATCTGGTTGATAGATCAGGGTTTTACTCTGCACGATGGGCATGGCGGCATGCCGCAGCACGATGCCACGGCGCGATGGCGGGCCGAGCAGGAGACCGTGGTCGAGGAAGTGACCGCGTTGCTAGCGCTGTACGACGGAATCAATCTCGGAAAGATCGATGCCGACGCGACGTCGGACCATCTTTCCAGTTAATTGCTATAACTTTGCCGCATGAGCCACCCCGTGACCTGCAGCGACGAGCTTTGGGGCATCTCCGGGTCGGTCATCGCCACGACGAACTCTGCCGACGCCATCATCTGGAGATGCTGATCGGCGAGTAGGAGATGTGCCGCGCGCGCCGCCTCGGTCTTCGAGCGCTGCGCAAGCAGCTTCTCCTGAACCGCGCGGTCGCGGTGGTAGGCGACCCGATCCTGCCACGCTTCGGTCGTGGTCGGAGGGTCCGACCGTTCACTGGTCATGCTCGTGTCCTCGTCGTTGGACGTTGATCTGGATCATCGATCCCGGCCTTCGCGCTACCGGTAATCCGGGCGGTCGGATGCCGACTTGCCATGAGCCGAGGCATCGATGCGGCGAAGATAGCGCCGCGGCGTGGTCCCCAGAAACCGGTTGGCGTCGCGGAGGAAGTGCGATGCATCGAAATACCCAAAATTCGTGATCGTCGCGAAGTCCATTCCGGCCTCCTGAAACCGCTCGAGCGCGGCGATGAAGCGACGCCGCATCAACAGCGTCTTGGGGGGGAAGCCAAACCAGCGCAGCGCAATCCGGCGAAGATTATGCGGCGAGGTCGACAGATGATCGGCGGCCGTTGCGGCATCGTCGATGTCCCCTGCATCGATCAACGCCGTCAGCTGCGCGATCAGCGCGACGGTCGTGCCATCGAGCGGCGCGATGCCGCGTGCGACCACCGCATCGGCAAGCCGCGCAATCGTCCTGCCAGCGAGATCGCCTTTGTTCGTATCGGCGACGTCGTCGAGGCACGTGATTCCCAGATCGGCCGCGCCGAGGATCCGATCAGCCACCGTCGCGGCGACAACGGGCGTCAGCCGCGACCAGTCGAGCGGGCTCAGCGGGATTTCGACCGGCGCCTTGCCATCGATCTGCAACGCGACCGGACGACTCGACGGACCGACGATGGCGACATCGGGCAGCCGATCATAATACCGGTTGCGGATCCGTGCCGAGACCCGCGTCCCTTCCGGGATCACCAGGATCCGCGCGGTTCCGGGCAGGCGCGAGACATCGAACGCGCCCGCCGGGCGGTGCCCCACGTTGCCGAGCGCATCGATCCGCGACCGCAATTCGCCCTCCACCGAGCGTGTTGCCACCATCACCCCGTCGACGGCCGTCGTCGAGCGCATCGGAAAAACCAGCATCGTCACATCCCATTCTCGGGTGTGCGCGACCAGCGTCGACCACTCCCTGCCAAGGCCAACACTTGATCGAGATTGTACAATGGCGAAATGTCCACAGGTCTCAAATGTGAGACGGGGAGACATGATCGGGTCATCGTAAATCCAGAGTTTTCGGGTGTTTGGCGCGGCGACCCGCTGTCGAACGGGGCCATCCCAGCGCTCACGAAACGAGCGCGATCAGTTGCGCCAATCCGTTGGTGCCGGTCTTGGTGACGATCGCGGCGCGGTGGTTCTCGATCGTCTTGATGCTGAGCCCCAGCGCCCCCGCGATCGCCTTGTTGCTATGGCCGCGTACGAGCATGTCGAACACCTGGCGCTCGCGCGTCGTCAGCAACGCGGTACGGCGTGACAGCAGGCGGCGGCTGTTCGACCATGCCACGCCTTCGGCAACCGCGGTCAGCAGGCGATCCTCGTCGATCGGCTTTTCGAGATAGTCGAGCCCGCCATAGCGGCGGACGCTGTCGACCGCGTTGGCGGTGGTCGGCCACGCCGTCATGAACACCAGTGCGACATCCGGATCGAGCTCGCGGACCGCATCGGCAAAGGTGAAGCCATCCATGTCGCCCATCATCACGTCGGAGATGATGCAGGCGGCAGGGTCGCGCGGATAATCGTGCAGCAACGCGATCGGCTCGACGAACGCGCGGGCGGCGTGGCCATGCCGGGCGAGCAGGCGCGCGACGCTGGCGCCGAGATCGGCGTCGTCGTCGAGCACGTACACCGCCGTCGGTCTGGAAGCGATCGAGGTCATGCGGCGTCTCCGACGAGCGTGCCGACCAGCGGGAGCGTGACGACATGCGCGATCCGCGCCAGTCCACGATCGGCGCGGGACAGCGTGCCGCCATGCGCCTCGACGATCGCCTTCGCCACGAGCGAGCCGACTCCCATGCCCTCATGGACGAGGGGGTGATCGGCACAATGATTGACCACGGCGATCGCGATCCGTTCGTCACGGCGGGTCACGGCGATCTCGACCACGCCGTCGTCGGTAGCCTGCACGGCGTTGCGAACCAGATTGACGAGCGCTTGCGCAATCTCGATCTCCTGCGCCAGCACGGTCCATTCGGGATCGACGGGCGCGACCCGGATCGCGACACCGGCGACGCTCGCCTCAGGCCGGGTCAACGCCGTGACGGTGTCGAGCAGGGTCCCGATCGGCAACAGCGACGGCTCGTCGACCGCGCGACCGCCGAACCGGCGCAGTCGGCGGACCAACGTTGACAGCGTCGCGGTCTTGCGTTCGATGAGCCGCGCCGTCTCGACGATATCGGGATCGGCGTTGCCGCTAATCTCGACCAGATGGCGCGCCTCGATCGCGAGCGTGGACAGCGGTTGGCTGATCTCGTGGATGACCGCGACCGACATCGCCCGCAGCGTCTTGAGTCGTTCGGCCTGGAACAGCATCCGGTCGCGCCGAGCCACCGCAGCAAGCGCGCGCGCTTCGGCATCGGCGAAGCTGCCTGCGAGATACCCGACCACGGCTACCGCGGCGAGGCTCATATGGAGCGCGAGTCGTTGGTCGACGGCCATCGCGCCGGTCGTTTCGGGCAGGACGAGAATCGCGGTGACGACGATCGCGGCCCACGCCGCGGCGCGGCCGAACCGCAACCCGATCCAGGCAATCGCCAGCAATACCGGCGTCGCCGGGATGCCGAGGCCGATCGTCGCCAGCGTTCCGACCAGCCCGAGCGACAGGCCGAGCACCAGCACGGCTTCCGCGATATGCCGGTGCGACGGAAACATCGCGGGCATCGCGGTCCTGCCGCTCGACAGATCGGCGATCCAGAGCAGCGGCGGCGCGATCAGCAGGACGCCGAGCATGTCGCCGACCGCAAATCCGGTCAACGACGCGATCACGTCGCGGACATTGGCGACGTTCGTGATGTCGGGCCGCATGATCGACCAGGGCAACGCGAACGCGACGGCGGCCAGCGGCGCCAGAACGGAGGCGAGCCCGAGCGGCATCGGCGCGGTCGCCAGGCTACCGGTAGCGCCATCGGCAACCCGGCGCACCGCCGCGACCGCGATGCCGTATGCGAGGACGGGGCTGGCGACACCGATGATACCGCGTGGCCATTCGGGTTGCGTGAACACGACGACCCCGGTCAGGCACTGGACGATGATCTCGGTGATCGCCGCAGCCGGTGCGAGACGCGCGCCGAACCGCCAGAACAAGGCGAGGCGAACCCCGGCAGCCGGAAACCAGAGCGAATAATAGCCAACCCCGCCCCACAGGACCGCCAGCCGGTGCAGCGCGACGAAGATGACGCCGTATCCTGCCAGCACCAGCCATTCGCGCTCGCGCGGCAACCAGCGTGCCTGGCCGTCGCGCGATGGCGCCAGTGCTGCGAGCTCGGCAGCATTGGCGCGTTCGGCGGCGCGTTCGGCGGCACGATCGGCGGCGGAAAGGGGAACGGAAGCCATTCCCGCCTCGATACCGCGAACCACGCCGGGCAGAAGTAGGGAAATACCCGGACAGGAGGCCGCCAGCATGACCGGAGGCTGTGTACCGGGGGTATTTCCCGGACTGACGCCGCTGGGTCGCCGCGCTTACCGACGGGGTCCCATCCAGTGTCCGGGAAATGCGATGTCGGCCCACGCACGATGAACTATTATCATAATATCGAGGGTGAACAGATCAGCCCGATGGTCCTGCCGACGATCTCGATCCGCGGCGACGACCTGCTTGGACTGCGGACCGTGAACGCGCCCGGCACGCATGCGCTGGCAAACCTGCGCGTCGACTACCGGCCCACCGACGCCGGCCAGCGGGCGATCGCGCGCGACGGGCATAGCGGGCCGGGGATCTATGCCTGTTTCTGGGACCGGGAGCTTTTCTATATCGGCACGTTTGCGGGTATCGGCCGGCCGACCAATGGCAACGTCGCCCGTGAACGCTGGACCAAGCATATCGCGGGAATGAGCTTTCGCGGTCACGGCGTCACGATCGGCGAACGGGCGCTCAACCAGATTGGCGACGACGCGCCGTCCCGCCTGGGCGACCTGCTGTTGGCGGCGGATCGCGGGCGCCTATCGAAGACGGCCGGCGCACTGCAAATGCACTATGAAAAGTTCCGCTTTGCGGCGCGGCACTGGGACGACTTCGCGCTACTCGACGAAGCGATGCTGGCGCGGTTCGCCTTCGTGTATTTGCGACCATCGCTGCACGGTCGGCTGGCGGGGATGGACAAGGCCACGCTCGATCCGCACCTCCGCGCGATGGAGCGAGGGATCGTCGCGTTGCTCGATCCACCCTGCAATTGTGGATCGCTCAATCAGGACGGCGCGCCTGGCCCCGGTATCGCCAACACCGCAGAGGCAATGCGACAGGTCATGGATGCGCACCTGGCCGCGGTGCAGAGCGATGATCCGGAATATCGGTTGATGCCGCGCGGATCGCGTAGGATCTAGCCGCCTAACCGGATTTGGGCGGATCTCGGTGCCTTGCCTCGCAGGTGCGATAGGTCGTGCTCATTGTACGTCCGGGGCAAGCGCGGTACGTCCCGCCGGGAACACGGTGCCGTCGAGTGCCGATCGGCGGCCTAACGACACGGGCGAAACATGGATTCCTCGGGCCTTGAGGCCGTTTTTCTCGCAAACCGCGATGCGCTGCTGCGGTTCATCCGGTCGCTCGGCGCGGCCGATGCGGAGGATTTGCTGCACGAACTGTGGGTGCGGATTCAGTCGGCGCCGACCGGGCCGATCGCATCGCCGCTATCGTATCTGTACCGGATGGCGAACAACCTGATGCTCGATCGCCACCGCGCGGCGCGGCAGGCGGAGAAGCGTGATCGGGCGTGGACCGAGGCGACGGGCGGGCCTTCGCTCGATCGGTCCGACGAGCCGTCCGCCGAACGCGTCGTGATCGCGCGCCAAGAGGCGGCGCTTGCGGAGGCGGCGTTGCAGTCGGTCGGCGACCGGGCTGCGCGGATCTTCCGTCGCCACCGCATCGACGGGGTCGAGCAACGCGCGGTCGCCGCGGAGTTCGGGGTAAGCCTCAGCACCGTCGAGGGCGACCTGCGGAAAGCCTACCGCGCGATGATCGATGCGAAGCGACGCTATGAGTCGTGAATCTTCAAGGGCGTACGCGATCGCCTCCGTCTTCGGCTATAGGAGGCCATGATGGCGGAGCATGACGATATCGACGCACGCGCGCTGGACTTGGCGGCGCTGGACTGGGTCGTCCGGACCGGCAGCGATGCGTTCGACGACTGGCCGGCGTTCCAGGCGTGGCTGGAGGCGGACCCGCGACATGCGGCAGCCTATCATGCGATATCGGCGGATCTTGAGGATATGGCGGCCGCCGTACCGCCCGTGCAGGCCGCACCGGTCGTCGTGACGGCCGCGCGCCGCCGCTGGCCGGTCTGGGCCGGCGGGGCGATCGCGGCGTCTTTGGCGCTCTTCGTCGGCTATGAAGCGACCCAGACGAGGGCGCACCCCTATGCGGTCGAGACGGCGGCCGGGGCGATGCGGACGGTTCGGCTCGCCGACGGCAGCAGCATCGCGATGGGCGGTGCGACGCGGCTGATGCTCGATCGCGACGACCCGCGGATCGCGACACTGGAACGCGGCGAGGCGATGTTCGTGGTCCGGCACGACGATAGCGATCCGTTCGAGGTGAGCGTCGGCGGCGCGCGGCTGGTCGACGTCGGCACCGTGTTCGACGTGAAGTTCGCGCGGGATGAAACACGCGTCGCCGTGTCAGAGGGTGCGGTCGATTACAATCCGGGGCGCGAAGGCATCCGGCTCGTAAAGGGGCAGGGGCTGCTCGTGCGCGACGGCACGGCGACCGTCACGGCCGTCGATGTCGCCAGCGTCGGATCGTGGCGCGACAGCGTGCTAGCTTATGAAGGCGCGACGCTGGCGGAGGTGGCGGACGATCTGTCGCGTGCGCTGGGTGTCGACCTGCGCGCCGATCCGACCGTGGCGAAGCGGCCGTTCAGCGGCAGCATCGCGACCGCCAAGCTGGCGGGCGATCCCCGGCTCGCCGCGCCGCTGCTGGGTGTCGCGATCCGCAAGACCGGCGGTCACTGGGTGATGTCCACGCGCTCGTGAGGATGCGCGGATGTCTGGTCGTCGCGGCGCTCGCCGTCGCCGCTCCTGCGCAGGCGGGCCCTCTAACTACTAGAGTGCCGGCGGTCGATTTGCCGGCGGGGCGGCTCGGCGACGCGGTGCTGGCGCTTGGGCGGCAGTCGGGAACGAGCATCGTCGTCGGCGATCCGGGGCTATGGGCGCGGCGCGTACCCGCGGTGCGCGGGCGGATGACCGCACGAGAGGCGCTCGACCGTCTGGCGACTGCAGCGAACGCCGATGTCGTCGCAGCGGGACCGCTCGGATGGCGCCTTGTGGGCCGTGCGCCACGCGTCTCCGTTCGGGTGAAGCAGGCTAAACCCGTTCCCGTGGCCTCCGCGTCCATACAAGGTGCGGACGTCGTCGTGACCGGCAGCAAGCGCGACGTCCGGTTGCGCGATTTCGCGGGGCAAGTGGCGTTGCTTGATGGCGTCGACCTCGCACTTGGCGGCGCGGGCGGGACCGAGGCGATCCTGGCGCGGCTCGCGAGCGTGTCGTCGACGCATCTCGGCGCCGGCCGCAACAAGCTGTTCATCCGCGGCATCGCCGATTCGAGCTTCACGGGGCCGACCCAGACCACGGTGGGGCAATATTTCGGCGACCTTCGGTTGAGCTATAACGCCCCCGATCCCGATCTGCGCCTCTACGACATCGCCTCGGTCGAGGTGCTCGAAGGGCCGCAGGGCACGCTGTACGGCGCAGGCTCGCTCGGTGGGATCATCCGTACCGTGCCGAACGCGCCGGAGCTGGGCGCGGTCTCCGCGTCGATCGCGGGCGGTCTCTCGGCGACATGGCACGGCGATCCGGGCGCGGATCTGGGGGCGACGCTGAACGTGCCGCTCGGCGAGCGCGTCGCACTGCGCGTCGTCGGCTACGGCGTGAGCGAGGGCGGCTATATCGATAATCCGGTGCTCGACCGGCGCGACGTGAACCGGACGCGGATCGGTGGCGGTCGCGCGATGCTGAGGCTCGATGCGGGGAATGGCTGGACCGTCGATCTCGGCGGGATCGGGCAATGGACCAAGGGCGACGACAGCCAATATGCCGATCGCGATGCACCTGCCCTCACGCGGTCCAGCGCGATCGTGCAGGGCTTCTCCGCGGATTATGCGATGGGGCAGGTGGTCGTGTCGGGTGCGATCGGCGGGCTGAAGGTCAGATCCTCGACCGGGATCGTCCGCCAGACGCTGACCGAACGGTACGATGCGACCCTGCCAGCAGTCGATCCGACGCTACCGGTTACCAACGGGCCTGCATTCGGCAGTCCCCTGACGACAGCAGCGGGCAGCCCGCGTGTGTTCGCCCAGCGCAATGCGACCGACATGATCGCGAACGAGACGCGGGTATGGCGGCCGATGCGGAACGGCTTCGGCTGGGTCGTCGGCGGCAGCTTCACGCATAATCGCACGAGATTGTCGCGCTCGCTCGGCCCGGTCGATGCGCCTGCGCCGGTGACGGGCGTGACCAACAGCATCGACGAGGCGACGCTGTACGGCGAGGGCAGCGTGCAACTGGTCCGCGGGCTGACCGCGACGGCGGGCGCGCGCGTCACACGGGCATCGCTGGCCGGGACTGGTGAGGACATCGCGCCGGCGCGGCTGGAGACGGTTGCACTGGCCCGTGCACGCGTGACCGCGGACCGGATCGAGACGAGCGTGCTGCCGTCCGCCTCGCTGATCGCCGCGGTGTTGCCCAAATTGTCGTTGTATGGGCGATATCAGCAGGGATTCCGCCCGGGAGGCCTCGCGATCGAAAGCGATTTCGTGCGGCGGTTCGAGAATGACCGCGTGCGGACGCTGGAAAGCGGCGTGCGCTATGGACTGGCGGGGGTCGACAGCGCGTATCTGTCGGCGAGCGTGTCGCACACGATCTGGCAGGATATCCAGGCGGACTTCATCGACGCGACGGGCCTGCCGAGTACCGCCAATATCGGTGACGGGCGGATCTGGACGTTCAGCGCAACCGGCGGGTGGAAGCCGGTCGCGGGGCTGACGCTCGACGCGGGCTTCACCTACAATGACAGCCGCGTGACCGAACCCAGTTCCAATCTGTTCGTGGCGCTCGCGCGGATGAGCCAGGTGCCGAACATCGCGCGCTACGCCGGGCGGCTGGGGGCGGATTACCGACGCGATGTCGGCCGCGATCTGGAACTGCGGGTGTATGGCTGGGCCCGCTATGTCGGGCGGTCGCGGCTGGGTGTGGGGCCGGTGCTCGGCGAGGAGCAGGGGGATTATCTCGATACCGCGCTGACCGCGCGGGTCGGACGAGCGTCGTTGGGGGTAACGCTCGGCGTAACGAACCTGACGGACAGCGTCGGCAACCGGTTTGCGCTGGGAACGCCGTTCCAGGTCGGCAGCGGGCAGATCACGCCGCAGCGACCGCGGACGGTGCGGATCGGGCTGGATGCGGCCTTCTGACGCTGCAATCCTCCCCCGCCAGGGGAGGTGGATCACGTAGCGAGACGGAGGGGGAGGACACGCAACTTGCGTTATCGCCAATCTCCCCCTCCGTCTGGCAAGGGCCAGCCACCTCCCCCTGACGGGGGAGGATCAGGGGTTCAGCCCTTCGCGTTCGCCAGCGCGCGCTGGTCCGCGGGGAGGAGCGCTAGCGCGGTCTTGTAGCAATCCTCGACGTGCGAATTACCAACCAGCTTCATCGCGCCGAAGCTAATCGTCGCAGCCACCGCCGAGCCCGCAAACGGGATGAACTTCGCCATCGATCCGACCGCCACGCGGGCGCCGACGCGACGCAGCAGGGCGGCGACGATGCGCTTGGTCACCATCCGGCCGATCATCGTGTTGCCGAGACTCGATGCCATCACCAGCGCCTGCTGCGCGAGTTGCGGCTCCATCGTCTTCACCTGGTCGTGATCGAGGCCGAAGCGCTTGCTGATCTCGGGCAGCAGCTTGGTAAGCAGACCGATGTCCGCGACGATATCCGCGCCGGGGATCGGCACGACCGCCGCGCCCGCCGACATCACCGATCGCGTCGTGACGAGACGCTTGCTGTCGTCGCGGATGCGGTCGAGTTCGGCGATAGTGGTGATCATGCTGGCAATTCCCTGAAATCATCGAGCCGATAACGCGCCGCCGCGATCCTGGTGCCGCGCGATAATGCACCGCAGTTCAAGGTTAGCGGACCACGCCTCCGTCCTCTCTTCGAAAACACATCGAAAAGGGTTCCGTATGCGTCGTCTCCTGCTGACCACCACCTGCCTGTTCGCGGTCACGTCGCCGCTCCATGCGCAGACCGTCATCGACACCAAGCGGACCGATGCGGTGCGGACCTCGACGATCAAGGCAGGCGCAGCCGACAACCTCAAGATCGTCGCGGCCGGGTCGGTCACGCCGACCAGCGGCACCGCGGTGACCGTCGACAGCGTCAATTCGGTCGTGAACGAAGGCACGATCCAGGTCACCAACGCCGATGGCTCGACCGGCATCGTCGCCAACGCAGGCACTGGCGGCGGCATCACCAACGCGACCGCCGGCAAGATCATCATCGACGAAAGCTATACGGCCACCGACACCGACAAGGACGGCGATCTCGACGGCCCGTTCGCAGCAGGCACCGGGCGCACCGGGATCCGCACCGCGGGCGCGTATGCTGGCGCGATCGTCAACAGCGGCGCGATCACGATCGAGGGCAACAACTCCGCCGGCATCTGGCTCGGCGGACCGCTGACCGGTGCGTTCACGCACGATGGCCAGACCTCGGTCACCGGCGACGGATCGACCGGCGTGCGGATCGCCGACGTCACCGGCAACGTCCGGCTCGCCGGCACGATCGCGGCGATCGGGCAGGGCGCGGTCGCCGCGCGTATCGATGGCGACATTGCAGGCGCGCTCGTCGTTCAGGGCGCATTGGGGTCGACCGGCTATCGGTCGGTCACCGCGCCCGCCGATACCAGCAAGCTCGATGCCGACGACCTGTTGCAGGGCGGCTCGGCCCTGATCGTCGCCGGCAACGTCTCGGGCGGGATCATCTTCGCGGTCCCGCCAAAGGATGCGAGCACCACCGATACCGACGAGGACAAGGACGGGCTGCTCGACAGCGCCGAAGGTTCGGCGGCGATCACCTCCTATGGCGCGGCGCCCGCGGTGCAGATCGGCTCGGCCACGCGTGCGGTCGCGATCGGTGCGGTGGCGGGCTCTGGCACCGGTTTCGGGCTGATCATCGACGGCGGGATCGTGGGGAGCGGTGTCTATGGCGGCATCGAAGGCACCGGTCTCGCGATCGGCGGGCTCGGCGGCACGGTGACGATCGCGGGCGGGATCGGCATCAACGGGACCGTGGCGGCGGCGGCGAACGGCGCGAGCGCGACCGCGTTGAAGCTCGGCAGCGGTGCGTCGACCGCTGAGATCCGCAACGCTGGCACGATCTCGGCAGCGGGGGGCGGCACGGCGGCATCGCGCTCGACCGCGGTCCTCGTCGATACCGGCGCCTCGGTCGCGACGATCCGCAACAGCGGCACGATCAAGGCCACCGCGCAAGCCGCCGACGGTACCGCGATCGGCATCCTCGACCGGTCGGGAACGGTGACGCTGGTGGAGAATAGCGGCGGGATCGGCGCGTCGGGTGCGCTCGCCACATCCGAGCGCAACGTCGCGATCGATCTCTCGGCGAACACCACCGGCACGATCGTCCGCCAGACGGCGGTCGCGACCGGCATCGCTGCCCCCGCGATCGTCAGCGACGTGCGCTTCGGCAGCGGCAACGACCTGTTCGACGTTGCGGACGGCACCGTCGCTGGCACCGCACGGTTCGGCACCGGGAACGACCGACTGGCGTTGTCGGGCGACGCGACCTTCACCGGCGCCGCGGTGTTCGGCGCGGGCAACGACGCGCTGACGCTCGCCGGTACGTCGGTCTTCAGCGGCGCGGCGGACTTTGGCGGGGGTAGCGATACGCTGACGCTCGGCGGCACCGCGCGCTTCGCCGGCACGCTCGCCAATGCGCAAGGGCTTGCGGTTGCGGTCAATGGTGGCACGCTGGACATCACCAAGGCTGCGTCGATCGCCTCGCTGGCGGTGACCGGCGGCGGCGTGCTGGCGGTAACGCTCGACAAGACCGGGGGCACCGGCACGATGATCCAGGTCGCCGGCACCGCGTCGTTCGACAAGGACTCGAAGCTCGCGCTGAAGCTCACAAGCGTTGTCGATGCGGAGGGGCGTTACGTCGTGCTGCGCGCCGGCACGCTGACGGGGGCGGCCAATCTGACCGCGACGACGACCGCCTTGCCGTTCCTCTACAAGGGCAGCATCGCGACCAATACGGGCAACGACCTGACCGTAGACGTGCTGCGCAAATCGTCGACCGAACTCGGTTTCAATCGCTCGCAGGCGTCGGCCTATGATGCGGTCTACAAGGCGCTCGGCAACGACGCGAAGGTCGGCGGCGCGTTACTCACCATCACCGATGGCGACGCATTCCGGGGCTCGGTCCGCCAGATGCTGCCCGAGCATGCCGGCGGCACGTTCGAGGCGGTCACGATGGGCTCGCGCGCGACCGCCCGCGTGCTTGCCGACCCGCACGGCCCGTTCAAGGACGAAGGCAAATGGGGCTATTGGGTGACGCAGGTCGCGTGGGGCACGTCGAAGAGCATCGCCGACACCGCGGGCTATGACATCACCGGCTGGGGCGTTTCGGCAGGCGCGGAGTACAAGACCGGGGTGGGCAATTTCGGTACTTCGCTCGCGTATCTCAACGGCCAGGATGCCGATGACGGCACCGACAATGAAGTGCGGTCGAACCAATATGAGCTGGCCGGATATTGGCGCGGCCACTGCGGCGATCTTCAGACCAATGCGCGCGTTTCCGGGGCACGGATAGCGTTCGACGGCACCCGCCAGTTCAGCGGCGCGATCGGCAGCGAGGCGGTCGATCGGACGTCCAAGGGCGACTGGAACGGCACGCTATACTCCGCGTCGGGTGGCATGTCGTGGGACGGCGGCAAGGGTATCTTCGTGTTCCGCCCGGTGCTCGCGATCGACTATTACAAGCTCAAGGAGGACGGTTACAGCGAGACCGGTGGCGGCAAGGCGATCGACCTCGTGGTGCGCTCGCGTACGAGCGACGAACTGGCGGTGACGGCGAGCACGGCGCTGGGGCTGAACTTCGGCGGATTGAGCCCGGACCAGGGATGGTTCCGCGTCGAGGCCGAGGGCGGTCGGCGCGAACTGGTAGGTGGCGGGCTCGGGGCGACGACGGCGTCGTTCGAGGGCGGGCAGTCGTTCACGCTGACGCCGGAAGAGCGGACCAGCGGCTGGGTCGGCAAGCTGCGCGCGGTCGGCGGCAGCTCGGCGTTCCGGATGGGCGGCGAGTTCGGCGCCGAGCAGCAACAGGGCCGTGTGGCGCTGTCGTTGCGGGCGAGCTTGCAGATCGGGTTGTAGGGGTTTCTGCTCCCCTCCCCTTCAGGGGAGGGGTTGGGGGTGGGGCAGTTTCCCGCATGAGCCGCCCGTGGTGACGCCCCACCCCAACCCTCCCCTGAAGGGGAGGGAGTTTTACGCGCGCGTCTGCCAGCCACCGCCTAGCGCACGGAACAGGTCGACTTGGGCGCCGGCGATCCGGGCATCCGCTGCAGCCAGGTCCGTATCGGTATCCGCCAGCGTCCGTTCCGCATCGAGCACGTCGAGGAAGTCGATCTGGCCTTCGCGCTGGCGGGCGCGGGTGATGCGGGCGGCGGTGGCGGCGTTGTCGTGCGCGGATTGCAACTGCGTGCGGCGATCGAGTTCGCGGGCGTAGTTCGACAGCGCGGTCTCGGTTTCCTCGAGTGCCGTGAGCACGCTGCCGTCGAAATTGGCGAGCGCGCCGCGCGAGTCCGCCTCGGCACCGGCGATGCGCGCGCGGGCGGCGGACTGGTTGAGCGACCAGTTCAGCAGGGGGCCGAGCAGCCAGCGGATCGGGCCACCGGTGAAGATGTCGCCGATACTGAGTGCGGTCGAGCCGATCGACCCGCCGAGCGAGATCTGCGGATAGAGCTGCGAGGTCTGCACGCCGATCCGTGCGGTCGCCGCCGCGAGACGGCGTTCGGCGGCGTGGACGTCGGGGCGGCGGGCTAGCAACGCGGCACCGTCGCCGATCGGGATCGGCTGGTCGAGGCGCGGCGTGGTGGTGCGGGCGCCGGCGGTGGCGGGCAGGTCCTGCGGGGTGCGGCCGGTGAGCGTGGCGAGGCGGAAGAGAGCGGCCTGGCGCTCGGCCTCGATCTGCGGGATGTTGGCGGCGCGCTGGTCACGCAAGGCTGCGATCCGGACTTGGTCCAGGCGAGCTGCGCGACCGGCGTCGACGCGCTTGCCGGTCAGCGTATTCGACTTGTCGAGCAGGTCGACGATCCGCCGGGCGACCGCCAGGCGTTCGGCGGACGAGGCTGCATCGACATAGGCGCGGGTGGTGGCGGCGACGATCGAGACGCGCACGGCGTCCGCATCGGCCTGCGCGGCGCCGACGTCACCGCGGGCTGCTTCGACGTTGCGGCGGACTCGGCCGGCGAGATCGACTTCGTAGCTGACGTCCAGGCCTACGTCGTAGGTGGCGCGCTCACGATCGAGACCGGGCAGGTTCTGGAGTTGCGAGGTGCGCGCGTAATTGCCGCTCGCGCCCGCGTTCACCTGTGGCTCGCGGTCAGTCTTCGCGCCGCGCAGGGATGCGCGGGCGCTGTCGAGCCGGGCGACGGCGACACGCAGGTCGGTGTTCGCTGCGAGCGCATCCGCAACGAGGCCGTCGAGGACCGGGTCGCGGTACATCCGCCACCAGTCGTTGTCGGGCGCCGTGGTTACGGTGGCGGCATTCGCGGTGACGAACGATGCCGCCGCCTTGGGTGGGGTGATCGGCGCGACATAGTCGGGGCCGGCGGCGCAGGCGGCGAGCGTCAGCGCCGAGAGGCTCGCGAGGAGGACGGACTTCATGATGCTGGTCCTATTCGGCTGGCTGAAGGGTCGCGGCGGGGGCGGGACGGCGGCGTTCGAACCGCAGCGCCAGCGCCCGTGCGACGACATAGAAGGTGGGGGTGAAGAGCAGCCCGAACCCGGTCACGCCGATCATCCCGAAGAACACCGCCGTCCCGAGCGCTTGGCGGAGTTCCGCACCGGCACCGGTCGCAATCACTAGCGGCACCGCGCCGAGGATGAACGCGAAGCTCGTCATCAGGATCGGCCGCAACCGGTCCTTCGCTGCGCGTACCGCCGCCTCGACCGGGGTGAGCCCGTCCTGTTCCTCGGCCTGCTTGGCGAACTCGACCACGAGGATCGCGTTCTTCGCCGCCAAGGCAATCAGCACGACCAGGCCGATCTGCGTGAGGACGTTGTTGTCCATACCTCGCAGGTTCACGCCGGTCATTGCAGCCAACAGGCACATCGGCACGATCAGGATGATCGCGAGCGGCAACGTCAGGCTCTCGTACTGGGCGGCGAGCACAAGGAAGACGAACACCACCGCCATACCGAAGACGAGCGCGGCGGTGCTGCCTGCCGCCTTCTGCTGGTAGGCGATGCCGGTCCATTCGTGCGCGTAGCCGGCAGGGAGCGACGCATCGGCGAGCTTCTCCATCGCGACGAGCGACTGGCCGGACGAATAGCCCTTGGCGGTGTCGCCATCGACCTCGACCGCGGGGAACAGGTTGTAGCGGACCACTCGGTACGGGCCGGTCTTATCCTTGAACGTCGAGACCGAACCGACCGGGACCATCTGGCCCGAGTTGGAGCGTGTCTTGAGGTTGGCGATGTCCGCGGTGGTGTTGCGGAACGGTGCGTCAGCCTGGGCGGTAACGCGGTAGGTACGGCCCAACAGGTTGAAGTCGTTGACGAACGCCGAGCCGAGGTAGACCTGCAATGCCTCGAACACGCGCTCCGGTGGGACGCCGAGGAGGTTGGCCTTGGCGCGATCGACGTCGGCGAAGATGCGCGGCGTGGCGGTGTCGAAGAACGTGTAGATCTGGGCGAGACCCTTGGTCTGGTTCGCCTGGCCGATCAGCGCGTAGCTCGTCTTGCCGAGATCGGCGTATCCGTGGCCGCCCTGGTCCTGCACCATCAGGCGATAGCCGCCGGCGGAGCCGATGCCCTGGATGAGCGGCGGCGGGACGATCAGCAGGCGCGCTTCGGTGATGTCGCCGGTCGCCTTCTGCGATTCCGCCATGATGCTCGCGAGCGTGACGCCGAGTTTCTTGCGTTCCTCGAAGCTCTTGAGCGGGATGTAGGCGGCGGCCGAGTTGGGGGCGAGCGTTTGCGACGGGCCGTCGAAGCCCGCGAGCATGACCGCGCCCTTGACGCCGGCGAGCGGCAGGATGCGCTTGGCGACCTTCTGCATGACTGCGTCGGTGCGCTCGACGGACGAGCCGGGCGGAAGCTGGATGACGGTCAGGAAGTAGCCCTGATCCTGTGCGGGAACGAAGCCCGACGGCGTGATCGTGAACACGCCTACGGTGACCGCGATCAGTGCGGCATAGGCGATCATCATGCGCTTCGGTGCGGTGACTAGGCGCGCGGTGAGGCGGGCATAGCTTTCGCTCATCCGCTCGAACCCGCGGTTGAAGGCATCGCCGGCGCGGCGAACGGTGCGGGTCAGGCGGTTGCCGGAATCGGCGGGGGCGGTCGGCTTGAGCAGCATCGCGGCGAGTGCCGGCGACAGCGTCAGCGAGATGAGCAGCGAGATGATCGTCGCGGTCGAGATCGTCACCGCGAACTGTCGGTAGAACGCGCCGGAGAGGCCGGTGAGGAACACGGTCGGGATGAACACCGCGCACAGCACGAGCACGATCGCGACAAGCGCGCCCGACACTTCGTCCATCGACGTCCGCGCCGCCTCCAATGGGGAGAGCCCGTGTTCGAGGTTGCGCTCGACATTCTCGACCACAACGATCGCATCATCGACGACGATGCCGATCGCGAGGACGAGGCCGAACAGCGACAGGTTGTTGAGGCTGTACCCGGCGGCGGCGAGCACCGCGAAGGTACCGATCAGCGAGACCGGGATCGCCACAATCGGGATGATCGCCGCACGCCACTTCTGCAGGAAGACGAGAATCACCAGGACCACGAGGACCATGGCTTCGAACAACGTGTGCTTCACCGCGTCGATCGACTGCGCGATGAATTCGGTCGGGTTGTAGATGACCTTGTATTCGAGGCCCTTGGGGAAGCGCTTCGACATGCTTTCCATCTCGGCGGTAACGGCTTGTGCCGCGCCGAGCGCGTTCGAGCCGGGACGCTGGAAGACCGCGGCGATGACCGTCGGCTTGCCGCTCAGATAGGTGTTGGCGCCGTAATCCTGCGCGCCGAGTTCGACGCGGGCGACGTCCGAGACGCGGACCTGGCGGCCTTGCGCGTCGGTGCGGATGACGACGTCGGCGAACTGCTTGGGATCGGTGAGGCGGCCCTGCGTCTCGACGTTGAGCTGGAACGCGCTGTTGCCCTTGTCATAGGGCGGCTGGCCGAGCGTACCCGCCGCGACCTGGACGTTCTGTGCACGCAACGCGGCGACGATCTCACCGGCGGTGAGATCGAGTGCGGCGGCGCGGCCGGGATCGATCCAGATGCGCATGGAATAATCGCGCGCGCCGAACAGCTGCACGTCGCCGACGCCGTCGATGCGGCTGAGGCGATCGCGGACCTGGGTCAGTGCGTAGTTCGAGATGTAGCCGCGATCGAGCGAGTTGTCGGGCGAGACGAGGTTCACGACCATGAGGAAGTCGGGCGACGTCTTCCGCGTCACCACGCCGAGACGCTGGACGTCTTCGGGCAGGCGCGGAACGGCGACCGCGACGCGGTTCTGGACGAGCACCTGCGCCGCGTCGAGGTTGGTGCCGATCTTGAAGGTGACGGTGATCGTGACCTTGCCGTCGCCGGTCGATTGCGACGACTGGTAGAGCATGTTGTCGACGCCGTTGATCTCCTGCTCGATCGGCGCGGCGACGGTTTCGGCGACCGTCTCTGCCGAGGCGCCGGGATAGGTCGCGCTGACGGTGACGGTGGGGGGGACGATGTCGGGATATTGCGACACCGGCAGCGTCATGTAGGCGATCGCACCGACGATCGTGATGATCACCGCGATCACGCCCGCGAAGATCGGCCGGGTGATGAAGAAGCGCGAGAAGCGCATGGTTTGTGTCCTCGAAAGAAGAGCGACGGACACGCCCCAACACCACCCCGGCGGAGACCGGGGCCCAGTTGGGCGAACCGCAATAATTACATCGAAACGCTATCCCACCTGGGCCCCGGCCTTCGCCGGGGTGGTGGTTACTTGGCGAGCGTGGCCTCGCCCGAAATCGGCTGGACCGACGACGGCGCCGTCGTACCCGACGCAACCACGATCCGGCCGACCTTCGGCGCGACGGTCGCACCTGGCATCGCCATCTGCGTACCCTGGATGATGATCCGATCGTTCGGCCCGATCCCCGAGCGCACGATGCGGAGGCCATCGACCACCGGGCCAAGCTCGACCGGCTTCTGGCTCACGACGTTCTTCGCATCGATCGTCAGCAGAACCTTCCGCGCCTGATCGGTCTGCACCGCATCGTCGGGCACCAGCAGAGCCTGCCGCGTCCCCGCACTCGCGAGGCGCATGTTGCCGAACATCCCCGGCGTCAGGAAATACCCTGGGTTGGCGAGCACCGCACGACCGCGGATCGTGCCCGAGCGCTGGTCGAGCCCGTTGTCGGTGAAATCGAGTTTGCCCTTCCAGCGATGCTCGCTCTCGTCCTGCAACTGGATCTCGACCGCCGCCGGCGTCGCACCCGGCTGACGCGCACGCTGCGTCTTGAGGTATAGCGCCTCGGAGCCGTCGAACGTGAAGTAGATCGGGTCGAGCGCGTTGATCGTCGTCAGCACCGTGCCGCCGGTGCCTTCGCCGCCCGCGACCTGGTTGCCCGCATCGACGCGGCGATCGGAGATCCGGCCGCCGATCGGTGCGCGAACCTGCGTGAAGCCGACGTCCAAAGCGCGGGCGCGTTCGCGAGCTTGAGCAGCGGCAAGCGCGGCCTGGGCTGCTTCGAGTTTGCCACGGAGTGCGTCTACTTCACCGGCAGAAACCGCTTCGTCGGCAACGAGGCGTTGCGCGCGACCAAGATCGGTGCGGGCTAGCGACAAGGCACTCTTGGCGCTGGCGACGTTGGCGTGCGCTTCAGCCAAAGCAGCAGCGAACGGCCGGGAATCGATCGTGAAGAGCAACTGCCCCTTGCTGACGATCTCGCCGTCGCGGAAATGGATACCGGTGACCTCGCCGGCGACGCGCGGGCGGATCTCGACCGTGCGGCTTGGTGCGAATCGACCGACATAATCGTCCCACTCGCTGACCTGCCGGACCAGCGGCGAGGCGACTGTGACGGAGGCGGGCGGGGGTGCCGCCATCGCCGCGTCGGGATGATCGAACATCTTCACGCCGACCGCACCGAGCAGCGCGATCGGTACGAGCACCATCGCGCCGCGCTGCCATGCCGGTCGTCGGTGACGGTCCGCGGGGGGCGTCGACGCGATGTCTGCATCGTTCGCCACTGTGATCGTGGTCATCTGGTTCACGCTGCGATGCTCCGCTTCTGCTGGATGCCGACGCGCATGCCGGTCACGCTCTCGACGAGCGTTTCGATCTGTGCCTCGGCAAAGCCGGCGGCGAGGAAGCCCTGGATTTCGGCCATCGGCAGCGCGAAGCCGCGGCGCCAGGCGTACACGGCCATCCGCCGCAACGCCTCGAGCCGGGGGTCGGCGAGCCGCGACGCGGTGCTCAGGCCGAACAGGCTGCCCATTGCCCGCGACATGCGGCTGGGGCCGGACAGGCTACGCAACGTGTCGCGCTTGGCGAGGGCGATGACGCTCCATTCCAGCGCGGAAAAGCCGGTCGGGGCAAGGGCCGCCACCGTCTGGGCACGGCTGGTGACGGGTGAGGCGAACATGTTGTCGAGGTCGAGATAAGCCATGGGATTGTCCCCCTTTTTATTTTTGGGCAAGCGCTGACCTTCGTCGGTGGACGGTCCACCGACGTCAGCTGGTCGCAAGGCGTGCGCGGTCGTTGCCGGCACATCCCCGTGCCGCGCTTGCCCGCTTGGAATTTTTGAAAGGTCGGCCGAAGCCTAGGTTGTAACCGTGGTCATAGATTTGTGTCCCCGGTTGCCCCATCCGAAGTAGGAGAGAGCTTCGATACCAGTCGGTATATAAACCTGAGGTTCATCTAGTCAACAGACTTTTGTACCGGGCGGTATTTTTTCCCGCAGCGCGGTAGAAACCGTGTCTATTTGGTCGGCCACATCAGCATGCTGGTCTCGACGAGCTGTTTCAACTCGACGCAGGTCGCGCCCGATCCAGCCTGGATCGAGAGCCCCTGCATGATCGCGAAGAGGTAGCGCATCAGCGCGTGCGACTCGAGGCCTTCAGGGAACTCGCCCGCCGCCTTGGCTTCGTCGAACCGCTTCATAAGCGCGGCCTCGGACGACGCGCGGCGCTTCGCGACTTCGGCCTTGATCGGCTCGGCTTCGGCGCTGCACGCAACGCTGCTGATGACGCTGAGACACCCCTTGGGATCGCAGGTGCTCATCTGCATCTGGAGAGCGCCCCGAAGCAGGTTTTCCGCTACGGCACGCGCGGTCGGTGCGGCCAGCGCAGACGTCATATAGGCGAGCTTCTCACGCTCGTAGAGGTCGAGCGCCTTGTGAAACAGCGCTTCCTTATTGCCGAACGCCGCATAGAGACTGGGCTTGGTAATCCCCATCTCTGCAGTCAGTTCGGCCATCGACGCGCCTTCGTAGCCATTGCGCCAGAACACGCGCAACGCACCCGCCAGCGCTTCGTCGAGATCGAACTCGCGGGGGCGGCCCTTGGGGGCGGTGAGCGTGCAAAGCCTATTCATACCGGTCGGTATATAGGGACGCACGGCGAAACGTCCAGCGAGTAGAGCGCTTTGGGCTCGGCTCTGCTCAGCGGGGGGAGCAGGCACGGGGTTGCCGTTCCGATCATCGCAGGCGAGGATACGCGCGTGTCAGGGGAGTAGATCATGCAACGTCGGACTTTCATCGCGGCTTTGCCCGCCGCCGCGCTGTTGCCGGCGATGTCGGGAGCGCAGACCGGCACGCGAGGCACGCCGGGTAGTCAGGGCGCGCAAGGGCCGGGGCAGGGTGGTGCGCCGCAACCCGCAACTGCCGCTGAAGCCCCGTTGCCGCCGGTGTGGAACGCCGGGCAGGACCGCTTTATCCGGCCGGACGTACATGCCGGCGATCGCCCGGTCGGCGCGAGCTTCGCGTCGCGCACCGCAGCTTACGGCTTGAACGGTGCGGCGGGAACCGCGCATCCGCTGGCGACGCAGGCGGGGATCGACATCCTCAAGCGCGGCGGCTCGGCGGTCGATGCGGCGATCGCGATCAATGCGTGCCTCGGGTTTCTCGAGCCGACGTCGAGCGGGATCGGCGGCGATGCCTATGCGATGATCTGGGATCCGAAGCTGAAGAAGGTCGTCGGGCTGGCGGGCTCCGGCAAGAGTCCGCGTGGCCTGAGCCTGGAGACGGTGCGGGCGCGGGCGAAGAACGGTGCGCTGCCGGCGCTGGGTGCGCTCAGCGTCTCGGTGCCGGGCGCGGTCGATGCGTGGTGGCAGATGCACCAGCGCTACGGCAAGCTGCCCTGGGCCGACCTGTTCCAGCCGGCGATCGCGCATGCCGAGGCGGGCGCGCCGGTTCCCGACATCATCGCTTATTATATCCGCCGCAGCCTCGTCGCGTTCCAGCGGCCCGGCAACGGGCTCGAGGAGGTCGCCAACGCGTTGCGTACCTATGGCCTGGCGGACGGCAAGGGACCGGCGCTGGGGCAGGTGTTCCGCAACCCCGATCTCGCGCGCACCTATCGCGCGATCGCCGCGGGTGGCCGCGATGCGTTCTATCAGGGCGATCTGGCGCGGGCGGCCGACCGGTATTTCAAGCGGATCGGCGGGTGGCTGCGGTACGAGGATCTTGCCGCGCATCGCTCCGAATGGATCGAGCCCAACCAGACCGACTATCGCGGGACGACGGTCCATGCGCTCGGCGCGAACACGCAGGGGCTGGCGACGTTGCAGATGCTCAACATCCTCGAACGCTTCGATCTGAAGAAGGCGGGGTTCCAGTCGGCGCTGTCGATCCACCTCCAGGCGGAGGCCAAGCGTTTGGCGTACGAGGACCGCGCGCGGTATTATGCCGATCCGCATTTTTCGAAGCAGCCGGTCGAATGGCTGATCTCGAAGGAATATGCGGCCGAGCGCGCGAAGCTGATCCGGCCCGACCGGATCCTGACGCCGGTCTATCCGGGCCAGGCACCGAGCCGTGGCGACACCACCTATTTCAGCTGTGCCGACAAGGACGGGCTGATGGTGTCGATGATCCAGTCCAATTTCCGGGGCATGGGATCGGGGTTGGTGGCGGACGGGCCGGATGGACGGACATTGGGCTTCATGTTCCAGGATCGCGGGCAGCTGTTCAGCCTGAAGGACGGCCATCCCAACATCTATGCGCCGGGCAAGCGGCCGTTCCAGACGATCATCCCGGGGTTCGCGACGCGCGGGGGCGATCCGTGGATGAGCTTCGGCGTGATGGGCGGCGACATGCAGCCGCAGGGGCAGACGCAGATCATCGTCAACCGCGTCGATTACGGGCTGGAGATCCAGTCGGCGGGGGATTCACCGCGCTGGCATCACGAGGGATCGTCGCAGTCGATGGGCGAGGATGCCGCGGGGCTAGGGCCGACCGGGTTGCTCAGGCTGGAAAGCGGCGTGCCGCTGGCGACGCGGCAGAGGCTGGCGGAGATCGGCTGGACGATCGGCGATCCCGATGGCGGGTTCGGGCGGTACGAATGCGTCGAGCACCGGATGGATGGGCCGACGCGCGTCTATGCGGCGGCGAGCGAGATGCGTGCCGATGGGTGTGCGCTGGCATATTGAGGCAGCTTGTGTCCCCGCGAAGGCGGGGACCCAGACTGGGCTCCCGCCTTCGCGGGAGAACAAGGTTCGTCGGGCTCAGCGCCCTACGGCGGTATAAGTGAAGCCAGCCTGTTCGACGTCGGCGCGCTGATACACGTTGCGGAGATCGACCATTACCGGCGCCGCAAGCAGCCCCTTCAACCGGGGGAGATCGAGCGCACGATACGCGTCCCACTCGGTCACGATCACCACGGCGTCGGCGCCGTCGGCCGCATCATAGGCGTCGGTGCAATATACCAGATCAGGCAGCATCGCCTTGGCCTGCTCCATGCCTTCGGGGTCATGCGCCCGTACCGTCACGCCCGCATCTGCCAGTGCGGTCGCGATCGCCAGGCTCGGGGCGTCGCGCATGTCGTCCGTGTTCGGCTTGAAGGTCAGACCCAGCAGCGCGACCGTCTTGCCGCGCGGGCTGTCGCCTAGCGTCGCCAGCACTTTGCGTCCCATCGCGCGCTTGCGGCTGTCGTTCACCTTCACCACCGCTTCGACGATGTGCACCGGCGTCTGGTAATCCTCCGCGGTCTTGAGCAGCGCCAGCGTGTCCTTGGGGAAGCACGAACCGCCATAGCCGGGTCCTGCATGCAGGAATTTCTTGCCGATCCGGTTGTCGAGCCCGATCCCGCGCGAGACGTCCTGGACGTCGGCACCGACCGCTTCGCAAAGGTCCGCGATCTCGTTGATGAAGGTGATCTTGGTCGCCAGGAACGCGTTGGCCGCATATTTGATCAACTCGGACGTCCGCCGACCGACGAACAGGATCGGCGATTCGTTGAGATATAGCGGGCGATAGACGTCGCGCATCACCTGCTTGGCGCGCTCGTCCTCGGTGCCGATGACGATCCGGTCGGGGCGCTTGAAGTCGCCGATCGCGGCGCCTTCGCGGAGGAATTCGGGGTTCGAAACGACCGCGACGTCGATGTCGGGGCGCTTCTCTCGCAGGATCGCCTCGACCCGGTCGCCGGTGCCGACGGGCACGGTGGACTTGGTCACGACCACAGTCGGACCCGTGATCGCCGCCGCGATTTCCTCGGTCGCGGCAAAGACATAGCGGAGATCGGCATGCCCGTCGCCGCGTCGCGACGGCGTGCCGACGGCAATGAAGATCGCATCCGCGCCCGCTACCGCACTGGCCAGATCGGTCGTGAAGGTGAGGCGGCCCGCGGCGACGTTGGAGGCGACGAGCAGGTCGAGCCCGGGTTCGAAGATCGGCATGCGGCCGGCATGAAGCGCGTCGATCTTGGCTTGATCCATGTCGACGCAGCAGACGTCATGCCCAAAATCCGAGAAGCACGCGCCGGAAACGAGACCGACATACCCTGAACCGATCATTGTGATGCGCATATTCACGTTCCTCGAGACCCGACCTCCCTATTGGGATAAACGAGTGGGCATGCAAGCGACCTGCGGGTGACTTGTAAGGACCGGGGCAGGAGGGCGGCGACAGATTTGCCGGTGGTGACATCGGTGCCGATGCCAAGGCCGGGAGCAAAGGCCGTGAGGATGAAACGCGCCGTCGGAGGCCAGCCGTGATCGCGCAACCAAACGCCGCGGCGCCGGTTGATCTCACATCATTATCCTTCACCGCAAAAGGAGCGATAGCATGGCCGAGGACATCAAGAGCGCGATCGACGAGGGCGTTGCGCAGAACAAGGCGGCGACGGACCGCGCGGCCCGCGCCGCCAAGGATGCAACCGACACGATGCAGGCTGGCGCAGAGCAGGCTCGCAACGCGTTCTCCGAGAAGGTCCTCGATCCAGCCAAGCGCGCCGGTGAGGCGATGAAGGAATCGGGCGGGAAGATCGCCGAGGGCGGCGCGACGATCGGCAAGGCGATGATCGATCAGGCCGAGCAGAATGCGCGCGAGGCGTTCGCGGCGATGCGCGAGGCGGCCAGTGCAAAGGATCTGACGCAGGTCATGAAGATCCAGGGCGATTACCTCCGCGAGCAGAGCCAGCGCAGCATGAGCCAGGCGCGGGAGATCGGCGAGATGATCATGAAGTTCGGCAAGGACGCGGTCGCACCCTTGCGCGGCGACGGCCCGAAGTGACGGTTCGCGAATCTGGCACTAGGCGCCGATGATCTGACGGGCGGCGGCCAGCGTCTTGTGGGGGTGGAGCGGCGTACGGACGAGCAAGAACGCCGCCGCTCCGATAAGAAGACGGAGTAGTGGACCGCCAGCCTTGAAGTTTTTCTCCGCCGGTGTTGCACCCGCCACGGCAACGCGCGATTGCGACGGTGCGTAATTATCGAGTGGAAGATGGATCGGGCCGTTCCCTTATCGCGAGCTACGCGAACCAGTGTGATGCTCAAGGCCGATGTGTTTCGGCTCAATCACAGCGCCGCTGAAAGTCATCGCGTGACCAATATCTCGAAAACCGGGATCTGCATCGTACAGCCGGATGGCCTCGTGGTGGGTAGCGTAGTGGTCGTCGCGATCGGCCAGGTCCAGTCGGCCCCCGCGGACGTCGTCTGGGTGCGAGGTGGACTGGCGGGATTGAAGTTCCATACGCCGATCGACGTCGCGCGCGCGCGATCGCGGCGGGGTGCTGACGAAAAGGTCACGCCGCCCGCCGCGGGCTGGCTTGCGGAGTTGAACAATCCCTACGAGCGGTAGCCGACGCGTTCGCCTCGTCGATTTTTGGGTCAGTACCTCGTGCGTTCCCAGGGCCGGTGCGAGCTCACCCACAACCCGTCATCCCAGCGAAAGCTGGGATATCCCCGTGATTACGGGTGCGTGCTGCCACACAAATATCCCAGCTTTCGCTGGGATGACGAGTTGAGGGTTGATTGACGGGTTGTGGGTCGATTGACGGGCTTTGGGTCGATTGACGATTTGGAAGGCCCCGGGAGCGGACAGGCTGTGCGGCCCTACCGCCCCCGCGCCGTTACCGCCCCTGGAGCTTCCCCAGGATGCTCATCGACTGTTCCGAGCCCGACTGCGGGACGATCTCGCCCGCGCGGTCGATGATCGCATCCCAGTGTGCCGCGACGCCCTCGACCGACAGATCGTCGCCGGTGAGCAGCTTGCCCTGCGTCAGCGTCACGTACGCCGCCTGGAACACGCCAGCGCCGGCACCGACGATCATGTTGGTGGGGGCATCCTCCGACACCAGGAATACCGCGGCGGGCGCGACCTTGTCGGGGGAAAAGGCCTTGAACGCTTCCTCGGGGAAGATGTCCTGCGTCATCCGCGTGCCTGCGGTCGGCGCGATCGTGTTGACCTTGATGTTGTTCTTCGCACCCTCGATCGCGAGCGTTTTGGTCAGGCCGGCGAGGCCGAGCTTGGCGGCGCCGTAGTTCGCCTGGCCGAAATTGCCGTAGAGACCGGTCGACGACGCGGTCATCAGGATGCGGCCGTAATTCTGGCTGCGCATCGTGTCCCATACCGCCTTGGTGGCGTTGGCCGAGCCGTTGAGGTGGACGTCGACGACGAACTTGAAGTCGGCGGGTTCCATCTTGGCGAAGCTTTTGTCGCGCAGCACGCCGGCGTTGTTGATCAGGATGTGGACGCCGCCCCATTTTTCAGAGGCGCGCGCGACCATCTCGACCATCTGGTCGTAATCGGTGACGCTGCCGCCGTTCGACATCGCCTCGCCGCCAGCCGCTTCGATTTCCTCGACGACTTTCAGCGCAGCGTCGGAATGGCCCGTGCCGTCGCGGGCGCCGCCGAGATCGTTGACGACGACCTTCGCGCCACGGCGGGCGAGCTCGAGCGCGTATTCGCGGCCCAGACCGCCGCCAGCGCCGGTGACGATCGCGACGCGGCCCTCAAAACCTATAGACATGGAAAAGGCGCTCCTCTCTTATAGTTGGAGCGCCTTTCCTAGAACGTAAAGCTGTCTACGCAAGCGGCAGGATCACCTGCCGCCAGCGTCTGGCCGGTTACTTGCCGCCGCGGTTGCGGCAGCCGTCCTTCACCGTCTTCGAGCACACCGGATACTCGGCGGGTGCTGGCGTCGGCGGCGTCACAGTCGGCTGACCGAACGTCACGCGGCCTGCGCCCGGTGCCATCGGTGCGGCTGCCATCGGTGCCGCAGCCTGATCGGCCGGGGCCGCCATTGCAGGGTCAGCAGGCGCTGCAGGATCGGCGGGTGCAGCCTGATCGGCCGGGGGTGCCTGCATCGCGGGATCGGCCGGTGCGGTCTGCGCGGCGGGGTCTGCCGGCGGCGTCGTCTGGGCAATCACGGGCGACGCGAGAAGAGCGGCGGCGGCGAGAAGGATGGACTTCATATGAATCTCCTAAATGGGTGCACCATTTTGGTAGCGCGACGTCTGAACGCACTAAGTCGCGCTTGGGTCCTTCGTTTCGCATCCGATTCCATTCGTCCCGCCGCTAGACCCATAGCGGGACAGAGTCCTTATCCCCCCGTATCGAGCGAATAGCCGGCCGAACGAACAGTGCGGATGATGTCCGGACGCTCGCCTACGTTGATCGCCTTGCGTAGCCGCCGGATGTGCACGTCGACCGTCCGGCTCTCGATATCCGAGTCATGCCCCCACACCGCATCGAGCAGCCGTTCGCGCGAGAACACCCAGCCCGGATGCTCGAGGAAATGCTTGAGCAGCCGGAACTCGGTCGGCCCTAACGACACGACTTCGCCCGAGCGACGGACCTTGTGGCCGACCGTATCCATCTCGATGTCGGCATAGCTCAGCGCTTCACCGGCGAGGGCAGGGCGGACGCGGCGCAGCACGGCCCCGACGCGGGCGACGAGTTCGCGCGGCGAGAACGGCTTGGTCACATAATCGTCGGCACCAGTCTCGAGGCCACGGACACGATCTTCTTCCTCACCGCGTGCGGTGAGCATGATGATCGGCACGTTCTGCGTCTCGGGTGCGCGGCGAAGGCGACGGCATACCTCGATCCCCGAAAGCCCTTCGACCATCCAGTCGAGCAGGACGATATCGGGCACCTTCTCCTTGGCCAGCAGCAGCGCTTCCTCGCCATCCGGAGTATGCGCGATCTCAAAATCCTCGCGCTTGAAATGCCAGACCAGCAATTCGGCGAGGGCGGCGTCGTCCTCGACCAGCAGCATCTTCGCGCGTGCCATTATGCCTGCTCCTTCTTTATGCCGCGTTCGCGATCGACCATCTGCGTGCCGGTCGCGGCGAAATAGACCATCTCGGCGACGTTGGTGGCGTGATCGCCGATCCGCTCCAGGTTCTTGGCGACGAACAGCAGATGCGCAACCTGGCCGATCGTCCTGGGATTCTCGACCATGTAGGTGACGAGCGTGCGGAATATGCTGTCGTAGAAATCGTCGAGCGCATTGTCGCATTCGACGACGCGGACGGCTTCCTCGGGATCGCGCGCGGCAAACGCGTCGAGCACGTCGTGGACCATCTCGCTCGCCATTCGGCCCATCGCCGGCAGGATCGAGATCGGCTCGATCCGGTGCTCGCTCTCGATCATCGGCACGCGCTTGGCGATGTTCTTGGCGTAATCGCCGATCCGCTCGACGACGCCGGCGATCTTCAGCGCTGCGACCACCTCGCGGAGATCGACCGCCATCGGCGCGCGCAGTGCGATGATCCGCACCGCGAGTCGCTCGACCTCCGCCTCGATGACGTCGATCTGCTTGTCGGCGACGCGCACTTGTTCCGCGAGCGCGAGGTCGTTGCGTTGCAGCGCCTGCATCGCCTTGTCGATCGCGTCCTCGGCGAGCCCGCCCATCTGCGAGATCAACCCGCGGAGCTCGCCGATGTCGTTGTCGAAGGCCTTGACCGTATGCGTGTTCATGGTCGTTTCCCCACTCAGCCGTAGCGGCCGGTGATGTAATCCTTGGTCCGCTCTTCGCGGGGATTGGTGAAGATGTCCGAGGTGTTGCCGTATTCGACCAGCGTGCCGAGGTGGAAGAACGCGGTCTTCTGGCTGACGCGCGCCGCCTGCTGCATGTTGTGCGTGACGATCACCATCGCATAGCGGCCGCGCAGTTCGTGGATCAGCTCCTCGATCTTGGCGGTCGCGATCGGATCGAGTGCCGAACACGGTTCGTCCATCAGGATGACCTCGGGATCGACCGCGATCGCGCGCGCGATGCACAGCCGCTGCTGCTGGCCGCCCGACAAGGCGGTGCCGCTGTCGCTCAGCCGATCCTTGACCTCGTCCCACAGGCCGGCCCGCCGCAGCGACTTCTCGACGATCCGGTCTAGATCCGCCTTTGCGCCCGCGAGACCGTGGATGCGGGGGCCATAGGCGACGTTCTCGTAGATCGACTTCGGGAACGGGTTGGGCTTCTGGAACACCATGCCGACGCGGGCGCGGAGCTGCACCACGTCCATGTCGGGCGAATAGATGTCCTGGCCGTCGAGCTTGATCTCGCCGGTGACGCGGGCGCTGGCGACGGTGTCGTTCATGCGGTTTAGCGTGCGCAAGAAGGTCGACTTGCCGCAGCCGGACGGGCCGATGAACGCGACGACCTCGTCCTGGTCGACGTCGATCGAGACGTCGTTGATCGCGATCTTGCTGCCATAGGCGACAGAGACGTTGCGCGCCGTCATCTTGAGGATGGGAGGCTTAGAATGTTTTGGCATCACCAGCGGGTCTCGAATCGGTAACGGAGGTAAATCGCGACGCCGTTCATCGCGAGCAGGAAGACGAGCAGGACGATGATCGCCGCCGATGTCTTCTCGACGAAGCCGCGGCTGACCTGATCGGACCAGAGGAAGATCTGCACCGGCAGCACGGTCGCCGGGTCGTTCAGGCCCGACGGCGGCGCGGCGATGAACGCGCGCATGCCGATCATTAGCAGCGGCGCGGTCTCGCCCAGCGCACGCGCCATGCCGATGATCGTGCCGGTGAGGATACCGGGCAGCGCTAGCGGCAGGACGTGGTGGAACACGACCTGGACCGGGGATGCGCCGACGCCGAGTGCTGCATCGCGGATCGACGGCGGGACCGCCTTGATCGCGTTGCGCCCGGCGATCACGATGACGGGCATCGTCATTAGCGCGAGCGTCAGGCCACCGACGATCGGCGCCGAGCGTGGCATCCCGAACGTGCCGAGGAACACGGCCAGCCCGAGCAGCCCGAAGATGATCGACGGGACCGCCGCGAGGTTGTTGATCGACACCTCGATCAGGTCGGTCCAGCGGTTCTTCGGCGCGTATTCCTCGAGATACAGCGCCGACAGCACGCCGATCGGGAAGGCGAGCAACAGCGTAACCGCCATCGTCAACAGCGATCCCTTGAACGCGCCCCAGATCCCGACGCGGGTGGCGTCGGTCGAGTCGGCGGAGGTCAGGAACCCGGCATTGAACCCGCGCGACACCGCGCCGCGGGCGTTGAGGCGTGCATAGGTCGCCTCGGCTTCGGGCGTGCCGACACCCTTGGCGGCAACGTCGATCGGGCTGGAGACGGGGACTTCGAACACCGTCTTGCGCTGGAGTAGCGACGGGTCGGCCTTGATCGCATCGCGGACCACGGCCCACGCGCCGTCGGACAACAGGTTCGCGCCGTCCTTGCCGTAGGCGGTGCTTGCGGCGGCCAGCACTGTGCCTTCGAGGCCGGCGCCGGCGAGCGCGAGATCGGCGCCGCGTCCGACCAGCCGCGAAGGCTCGATCGGGAGTTTTGCCGCCGCGAGATCGACCGGCAATGCGACGCGCGTCTCGACGAACCCGCTCGCGCCTTGGCTCAGCATCGAGAACAGCAGGAAGGCGAGGAATGCCGCGGACATCCAAACCGCGGCGAGCCCGGCGAAACGGAAGCGGCGCTCGGACGCGTAGCGACGCTTGATCCGCGACTGCATCGCCTGCGTCGTCCAGTCGGTCGGCACGCGGCGCACTGGCTCGGCCGTGCTGGTCGGCAGGGGGGTGACAAGCGTGTCAGTCATAGGCTTCGCGGTACCGTTTGACGACGCGGAGCGCGACGATGTTGAGAAGGAGGGTGACGACGAACAGCGTCAGGCCCAGCGCGAACGCGGCGAGCGTCTTGGGGCTGTCGAACTCCGCCTCGCCGGTCAGCAGGTCGACGATCTGCTTGGTAACGGTGGTGGTGCTGGCGAACGGGTTGAGCGTCAGCGTCGCGACGCCGCTCGCTGCCATGACGACGATCATGGTTTCGCCAATTGCGCGCGACACGGCCAGCAGCACGCCGCCGACGACACCGGGGAGGGCTGCCGGGAGCAGCACGCGGCGGATCGTCTCGGACGAGGTCGCGCCCATCGCGAGACTACCGTCGCGCATCGACGAGGGCACCGCGGCGATCGAGTCATCCGCCATCGACGACACGAACGGGATGATCATGATGCCCATCACGAGCCCCGCGGCGAGCGCGCTTTCGGACGACGCCCAGCTGATCCCGATCGACACCGCGAGATCGCGCACCGCCGGCGCGACGGTCAGCGCGGCGAAATAACCGTAGACGACGGTCGGCACGCCCGCGAGCATCTCGAGGATCGGCTTCATCCATTTGCGCGTGGTAGGCTTGGCATATTGCGTGAGGTAGATCGCGCTCATCAGCCCGAATGGGATGGCGACGATCATCGCGATCACCGCGCCGATGAAGAACGTCCCCCAGAACAACGGCACCGCGCCGAGCGACGCGCCCGGATCGCGCGCGTCGATCACCTGCGGGCTCCAATGCGTCCCGAACAGGAAGTCGGTGATCGGCACGACCGAAAAGAACCGCACCGATTCGTACAGCAGCGACGCGACGATCCCGACGGTGGTGAGGATCGCGATCAGCGACGCGCCAAGCAGCGCGAGCATAACGACCCGCTCGATCTGAGTCCGCGCGCCGAACCCGGGTCTGACGCGAGTGAACGCGAACGCGCCGCCGGCAAAGGCGAGCAGCAACGCGGCGGCGGTGGCGATCCAGTCGTAGCGCGATTGCGCGGCGGCGTAGGAGGGGGCGAGCGTCTGCGCGAGTCCGTGGAAGGCGCCGAAGCTGCGGCCCTCGGCGAGGCTGCGCGCTTCGGACAGGATCGAGGCGCGGTCGAAGCCGGGTGGGGGGAGCTGGATGGCCGCCGGGGTCGCGAGGACCGCGTCGGTGACTAGCGCGGGCGACGTTACCGACCACACCACGAGGAATACGAGCGGCGGGATCGCGGTCCACAACGCGACGTACCAGCCGTGATGCGAGGGGAGTGAGCTGAACCTGGCGGTGCTGCCGGCGCGGAAGCGGGTGGCGCGGACGCGCGCGGTGAGCCAGCCGATGAGACCGAGGCCTGCGACGAGGAAGAGGAGAGCGATGGCGGACATTATGCGGGTTGCCCGTCCATAAGTACCACCCCGGCGGAGGCCGGGGCCCAATTGGAAAGGTCGAGGTAAGAGAGCGCAGCATCAGCCAACGGGGCGTTGCCCAATTGGGCCCCGGCCTTCGCCGGGGTGGTTGCGCGCGCCGGGGTGGTTGCGTTTTGGCGTGACACCGTCACCGCCGCACTCTCGTTCCCCCGCGGACGCGGGGGCCCAGCTAAGTTCGGACCGCGAGCTTGGCTCCTGGGCCCCCGCGTTCGCGGGGGAACGAGGGAGGGGGTGCGGCTCTGCGAGAAACCGATCACGACAACACCGCCGGATCCAGCACCGTCTCGTTCGCGATGATCGCCGCCGATCGCGCCTGGATCGCAGCGGGCGCCGCGATCAGCCCGCGCTTCACCAGCGGCCCGCTCACACCCCAATTCGCCGCATACAGCTTCAGCAAGTTTCGCAATCCCGGAATGGCGGTCAGATGCGCCTTCTTCACATAGATATACAGCGGCCGAGACCCCGGATACGCATTGTCCGCGATCGTCGCATAGGTCGGCGCGACGCCCGAGATCGACACCCCGTTCACCGCGTCCTTATTCTCTTCGAGATAGCTGTACCCGAATACGCCGATCGCATTCGGGTTCGACTGCAGCTTCTGGACGATCAGATTGTCGTTCTCGCCCGCGTCCACGTACACGCCGTCCTCGCGCACCCGCGTACAGAGCGCCTTGTGTGCATCGGGATCGGACTTCGCGAGCGGCTTGGCCAAAGGATCGCTAGCCTCGCACCCTTTGGTAAGGATCAACTCGGCGAGTGCATCGCGCGTGCCGCTCGTTCCGGGCGGCCCGTAAACCTGGATCGGCACCGCGGGCAGCGCCGGGTTCACGTCACGCCACACCCGTGCCGTGTTCACCTTGCCGCCCGGATTGGCGGCGAGTGCCTTGTAGAGATCGGTCGGCGTCAGCTGCATCTTCGGGCCGTTCTTCGCCTCGGCAAACGCGATCCCGTCGATCCCGACCTGGATCTCCATCACGTCGCGCACGCCGTTCTCGGCGCAGCTCTTATATTCGCTCGCCTTCATACGGCGCGAGGCATCCTCGATATCGGGGTGCGCTGCGCCGATTCCTGCGCAGAACAGCTTCATGCCAGCCCCGGTGCCGGTCGATTCGATCACCGGTGCCTTCGCATCGGGATCGTTCGCCACCAGCTGCTCGGCGATCATCGTCGTGAACGGATAGACGGTCGAGGACCCGACCGCGGTGATCTGGTCGCGCGAGCCTGCACCGCCGCCGTTCGCCTGATCGACGCACGCCGTCAGAGCGCCCGTCACCGCCCCCAACACTCCTAGAAGAACGAACCGCTGCACCAGAATTCCCGTCATGCACCGGCCTTAGCGGTACTTAAGGCGATCCTGTGTGACAGTTGCGTTACCCTTTTATGACACCGCCTTTTGCCACCACGCCGCTTGGCGGCAGAATGACCGACACGGTGGTGCCGACGCCGACCTGGCTGGCGATATCGAGCCGTCCGCGATGCCGCTCGACGATGTGCTTGACGATCGCGAGGCCGAGCCCGGTGCCGCCTAGCGACCGGCTGCGGCCTGCATCGGCGCGATAGAAGCGCTCGGTCAGCCGCGGGATATGGACCGCCGCGATGCCGTCGCCCTCGTCGCGGATCGACAGGCGGATCATGCCGGCATCGTCGCGTTTCAGCGCGATCGTCACCGGCGTCCCCGCGCGACCGTATTTCATCGCATTGCCGATCAGATTGTGGAGCATCTGCGACAGCTGGACGCGGTCGCCTGATACCGCCGGCAGGTCCGAAGCGATCGTCGCGACCAGATCCTGCCCGCGATCACCCGCTGCGTCGGCCAGTTCCTCGCGCGTATCCTCCACCAACTGCGCGAGATCGACCGCGCTGTCGGGCAGGCGGAACTTCTCCGCCTCGATTCGGCTCAACGAGATCAGATCCTCGACCAGCCGTTGCATCCGCCGCGCCTCGTCGTCCATCACCTTGAGGAAGCGCGCGCGAACGTCCGCATCCTCGCCCGCCTCGTCGCGCAGCGTCTCGATGAAGCCGAGGATCGACGCGAGTGGCGTGCGTAGCTCATGGCTCGCATTGGCGACGAAATCGATCCGCATCCGTTCGGCGGCATAGTTGCCGGTCTGGTCGACGAGGTGGACGATCCGCTGTCCGTCCGATGCCTCGCTCAGCCGCATCTCCCAGCGTTGGTCGCGCGTGCCGAGCCCGACCAGTTCGATCGGCCGCTCGCCATCGATCGGTCCCGGAGTCCCCAGTCGCTCGGCCGCCGCCGGATGTCGGATCGCGACGCGCGCATCCTCGCCGAGGATATGCGCGCCGAGCAACGTCCGAGCGGCCCGGTTGGCGAGCGTCACGCGCCCGTCCTGCACCAGCAGCACCGGTGCGACGATCGCATCGAGGACGTCGTCGAGCACCGACGGCGCGGTATGCGCCGCATCGTCGGGGGCAGGCGCCTCGTCGCCAGTCCCTGCCGCGACCAGCGCGGCGGCGATCCCGCCGACCACCGCGACGATCGCACCCTGCACGTCGCGCGTAATCGCGAACACGCCGATCGATGCGACGACGACGACGACGATCGCCCAGAAGGTACGCAGGCCAAATCCCGATAGCATTGTAATCTCCAGGGCGCGCAGACTGGGCGCTCGCCCGTCCTAGTTCGGTACGGTCGGCGCGGCTATATTGTCAGCGCTTCAGGATTGTGAAAGGGCTGCACTATAGCAGGGGCATCATGGACGATACGCGATTCACTCAGGACCCGCCTAACCCGGATGCCGCCGCAAGCGCCGGCGTGCCGTCGCGGCGGCGCGTGCTGGCGCTCGGTGCGGTGACGGCCGGTGCGGTGATGTCGATCCGGCCTGCGCTCGCGCAGACCGCAGGGTCGGTACTGAACTGCGAAATACCCGTCCCCGATGCCAGCCGCGCAGGCAGCTACATCGATGCCGATGGCAAGGTCGTTCCCGCACGCACCAAGGGGGCGTTCCCGTCGTCGCCACGTCCGTTCAAGGGCGAAGAGGTCAAGCGGGCGATGGCCAATGGCAGCACGCTGCCCGGGACCGATTCGGAGCGCAGCCGCGCCTATGTCAAATATATCCGCCGGTTGCAGCGTGGCCAGGGCGGCTTCACCTGTTTCGCATCGCTGCAGATGCCGCGCGGCTGAGGCCGTGGATATTTCGGTCTATCGCGCACCGCCGAGCGATGGCCTGCTGATTGCACCGCTCGACGAGTTTACCGCGGTCTATCACCGTGCGTCGGGGATCACGCATCTGCTGACCGACCCCGCGCCGCAGATACTCGTCGCTGTGCAGGATGGTGCTCGGTCGCTCGATGCGCTGCTCGTGCATCTCGGGCGTGACTATGATCTGACTGACGGCACCCGCGAGGCTTTGGCGGCGCGGCTCGAGGAACTGGTGGAGGCCGGGCTGGTCGAGCGCGCATGAGGCACGCCTTCTCCGTGCGGATCGGCCCGGTCGGCTTCCGCATCGGTTCGGACTGGCGCGCGCCGATCGCGCACCTCGAAACGCTGTACCGCGATTATCCCAAGCCGCTCGACGGCGTTCCCGACTTCACTGTCCGGCTGTTCGCGCGTCGGCCTTGGCGGCGTTTTCTCCGCCCGTCGGTCGAGATCGGCGGCGATTACATGCTGCCCGAGGCTGCCCCGCTGCCGTTGCGGCAGGGGCTGCTCGCCGCCGAGATGGCGATGAACCTGCAGATGGCGCTGGGTGCGCGGCGGTATCTGCTGCTCCACGCGTCGGCGGTCGAGCGCGATGGGCGGGCGCTGTTGATGACCGGCGTATCGGGGGCGGGGAAGTCGACGCTCGCGACCTTGCTGGCGGCGAAGGGCTGGCGGTTCATGGGCGACGAGTTCGTGCTGCTCGATCCCGCGACCGGGCTCGTCCATGCGTTCCCGCGCTTGATCAGCCTGAAGAACGAGGGGATTGCCGCGGCCCAGGCGGCATGGCCGGATACGCGAATGGGGCCGCTGCTGCGCGCGACGCCGAAGGGCGACATCCGCCACATGGTCCCCGATGCGCGGGCGATCGCAGCGATGGACGTGCCTGCGCGGCCGGCGTTGCTGGTGTTCCCGCGCTACGGGTTCGATCCCGAGACGCGGTCGGTCCAGCCCGGAGAGGCGTTCGTGCGGATGACGCAGGCCTCGACCAACTATGTCGCGCTCGGCGAGGCGGGGTTTCGCGGATTGACCGGGCTGATCGCCGACGTGCCCGCGATTGCGGTTGATTATCCCGATGGTCCGCGCGCGATCGAACAGGTCGAGGCCTTATGGGCGGACCTGTGACCGACGCCCGCATGCTCGCGCGCGCGCTGGCCAATCCCTCGAGCGTTGTCGGGCTCGATGCGGAAGGGTGGACCGCGTTGCTGGCGATGGCACGCGCGGAGCAGTTGATCGGGACGCTGGCGGTGCGGCTCGACGGCTTAGCGATGCCGAACGCGGTGAAGGCGATACTCGCCGACGCGCGGGCCGCCGCGGAGCACGGCAGGCGCGCGGCATTGTGGGAGGCGGAGATGGCACGGCGCGCGCTCGCCGCGGTCGACTGCCCGGTCGTGCTGCTGAAGGGCACCGCGTTCGTCGCGGCGGGGTTGTCGGCGGGGCAGGGGCGGTCGATCGGCGATCTCGACATCCTGGTACCACGGACCTCGCTCGACGCGGTCGAGGCGGCGTTGCTCGCGGCGGGGTGGGAATGGGTGAAGCCCGACCCGTATGACGACGTCTATTACCGCCGCTGGATGCACGAGCTCCCGCCCCTGATCCACCGCGAGCGCGATCGGATGATCGACGTCCACCATACGATCCTGCCGCTGACCGCGCGGATCACGCCCGATGCGGGGGCGCTGATCGAGGGGAGCGTGGCGCTGGAGAACCGCCTGCGCACGCTCTCCTCCAACGGTATGATCGTCCACGCCGCGGCGCACCTGTTTGGCGACGGCGATCTGGCGGGGGGGGTGCGCAACCTGTGGGACATCCGCTGTCTGGTCGACGAGTTCGGGACCGAAGGACTCGGCGCGGACGCGCTTCACCATGGCTTGCACCGGGAGGTGGCGCGATCGCTGCGGCTGGTCGATGCGCTGTTCGGCGAGGGCCGCACGGGCGGTATCGATCGCCTCTACATCCGCCGCCTGACCGCGCTCGATGGCTGGGGCAGGCCAACGCGCCCGCTGACCCGGTTCGCTTTCTATGTCCGCTCGCACTGGCTGCGCATGCCCCCGGCGATGCTGGTGCGACATCTCTGGACCAAGTTCAGGAAGGGGTGAGCCTGTCTCGGTCTCCAGAGCCGCTGCTCTACGCCCATCATTTCCTATCTCTCTCGCCGTCATCCCAGCGAAAGCTGGGATCTCATCGTGCAGGCCGCATCGCCCGCCAAGGGGGATACCCCAGCGTTCGCTGGGGTGACGGGAATGGGGAGGCGGCGGCGACGGGGAGGAGGACGCTGCGCTTCAGCTCGCCCGGCGTTAAGGCAACCGCGCGCCACGCCCGCGCCGCGCCGCCCAGACGATCAGCAATACCAACGTGATCGCCAGCGTATCGGCGATCCAGTCGTGGATGTCGCAATCGCGGTGGAGCGACGGGATCGACTGCAGCACCTCGATCAGCGCGCCGAGGAACGACAGCCGCTCGCCGATCCGGAACAGCCGCGCGGTCGGAAACGAGAGCGCCGCCAGCAACGCCATCGTGGCGAACGCAAGCATATGCTCGAACTTGTCGCCGAACTGGTCGGTCGGCATGTGCGGCGGCTTCGGCAGCAGCGCCATCGTCACCGCGAACACCACTGCCAGGACCAGCGCGACGCGTGTGAGCGTCGTCCGGTTCATGCGCCGAGCCTTTCCAGCGTCGGCATCAGTTCGTCGTAGCCGTCGATCACCGCGTCGGCGCCAAGCTCGGCGACCGGCTGCATAAGGAAGCCGAAGCTGCATGCGATCGTTGGTAACCCCGCCGCCTGTCCGGCCTGGATGTCGAAGACCGAATCGCCGACGAACGCGGCGCGGCCGCCGCCACACAGCTTCACCATCGCATGGATCGGCATCGGCGAGGGCTTCGACTCGGTCAGAGTGTCCCCGCCGAGGATACACGCGAATCGCTCGGTCAGCCCGAGTTCGGCGAGCACGGTCCGTGCGAACCGCTCGATCTTGTTGGTGACGATGCCGAGCGTCACGCCCTTCGCCGCCAGTGCGTCGAGCGCCTCGATCACGCCCGGATACGGTCTGGTATGCACGCAGATATTCGCCTCGTAGTAAGCGAGAAGCTTGGCATGCAGCGTGTCGAGCATCGCCTCGTCATAGCCGCCGGTCGCGGTCAGGCCCTGCTTGAGCATATGCCGCGCGCCGCCGCCGATCATCGGCTTGACCTGCTCGACGGTCAGAGCAGGGCGGTCGACCGTGGCGAGCGCATGATTGACCGCGGCGGCAAGGTCTCCACTGGTGTCGAGCAGCGTGCCGTCGAGGTCGAACCCGACGATATCGAATAAAAAATGCGTCATTGCACAGGGGCCTGCCAGCGACGCTATGGAATTGGCAAGGCTTTCGTGGCAGCGATCCTTCCATGACGACGCATTCCAACGACCAACCGTTTCCGGCGCATCCGATCGCGGTGGTGATCCTCGCGGCCGGCAAGGGCACGCGGATGAAATCGGACCTGCACAAGGTGCTTCACCCGATCGCCGGGCGGCCGATGCTGCTGCATCTGGTCGCAAGCGCGGCGGCGTTGCACCCCGCGAAGACGGTCGTCGTCACCGGGGCGGGGCGCGAGCAGGTCGAGGCGGCGGTCGCGCCACACGGCATCGCCACCGCGCTCCAGGCCGAACAGCTCGGCACCGGCCATGCGGTGGCGCAGGCCCGCGCGGCCCTTACCGGGTTCGAAGGCGACGTTCTGATCCTCTATGGCGACGTGCCGCTGGTCACCGCGGCGACGATGCAGCGGATGATCGACCGGTTGCACGGCGACGATATGCCTGCGGTGGTCGTGCTGGGCTTCCGCCCCGCCGATCCCGGCGCCTATGGTCGCGTCATCGCCAACGCTGCGGGCCGGATGGACCGGATCGTCGAGTATAAGGACGCATCGGAGGCGGAACGCGCGGTGACGCTCTGCAATTCCGGGCTGATGGCCGTGCGTTCGACAGACCTGTTCGCGTTGCTCGACCGGCTCGGCAACGACAATGCGGCGGGCGAATATTACCTTACCGATATCGTCGAGCTTGCCGCCGCCGCCGGCCGTTCGTCCGCCGTCATCGAAACCGGCGCGGACGAGGTGGCCGGCGTCAACAGCCGTGGCGAACTCGCCGGCGTCGAGGCTGCCTGGCAGGCGATGCGTCGCGCACAGGCGATGGCGGATGGCGTGACGCTGATCGCGCCCGACACCGTCTGGTTCGCGCACGACACGCAGCTTGGTCGTGACGTTGTGATCGAGCCCAACGTCGTGTTCGGCCCCGGCGCGCGGATCGAGGACGGCGCGACGATCCACGCATTCAGCCACGTCGAAGGTGCCACCGTTGGCAAGGGTGCCAATGTCGGCCCGTTCGCGCGCCTTCGCCCCGGCGCGGAACTGCGCGCGGATGCCAAGGTCGGCAATTTCGTCGAGGTCAAGAAAGCCGTTATCGGCGAGGGCGCGAAGGTCAGCCACCTCACCTATATCGGCGACGCGGACATCGGTGCAGGCGCGAACATCGGCGCGGGGACGATCACCTGCAATTACGACGGCTATTTTAAATACCGCACCGTCATCGGCGAAGGCGCATTCATAGGCTCGAACTCGGCACTGGTCGCGCCCGTGAATATCGGCGCCGGTGCGATCGTCGCAGCCGGCTCGGTGGTGACCGCCGATGTCGAGGCCGACGCGCTCGCGCTGGTCCGTCCCGAACAGATCGCCAAACCCGGCTGGGCGGCGCGTTTCCGTGAGAGAATGCTTGCCAGGAAGCGGGCATGAGGATCGTCGCACCGGCGCTACTCGCAGCGTTGGCTGGTTGCGCCACGCCTCAGATTTCGCGCGATGCGGTAGTGCCGATGGTCGCGATCGAGCGGGCCGCGGCGCTGGCCCCCGGTGCGTATCCGGGCGTCTTCGTCATGACGGTGCGTGCGTCAGGACGACAGGGATCGAGCCTTTATCTCAATTCGGAAATCGACTATCGCGACCCGCGCAACCTCTCGCTCGAGGTTCGACCGATCGCGCAGGCGCAGCTCGAAAGCCGGCTCGGTACCCCTGTCGACACCGCGTTGCAGGGGCGGACGATCCATGTCGACGGCGAAGCCCGCCGGGTACGGATCAACTTTACCTACGACGGCCGCCCGACCGGCAAATATTATTATCAGACCCATGTTGTCATCGAGCGGGGCGAACAGCTCCTCTCGGTCGACTGAACGAGAACGGACAGGCGTTATGTGTGGTATCGTTGGAATTCTGAGCGGCGACGACGTCGCGGGCCGGTTGCTCGACGGCCTGAAGCGGCTCGAATATCGCGGGTATGACTCGGCTGGCATCGCCACCGATCATGACGGCGCGATCGAGCGGCGGCGTGCGTCGGGAAAGCTCGTCAACCTCGCGAACGAACTCGCCGCGCATCCGCTGCCGGGCAAGACCGGGATCGCCCATACCCGCTGGGCGACGCACGGCGGCCCGACCACCAACAACGCGCACCCACACGCCACAGGCGAGGTCGCCGTGGTCCACAACGGTATCATCGAGAACTTCAAGCCCCTGCGCGACGAGTTGATCGCGCGCGGGCGCACGTTCACCAGCGAGACCGACACCGAAGTCGTCGCGCATCTGGTCAGCGAGAGGATCGAGGCAGGGATGGACCCGGTGTCCGCCGTACGAGAGATCCTGCCGCGGCTGCACGGTGCGTTCGCGCTGGCGATCCTGTTCCGCCAGCATCCGGATCTGCTGATCGGCGCGCGGCTCGGTTCGCCGCTGGTCGTCGGGCACGGCGAGGGCGAAATGTACCTCGGGTCCGACGCGCTCGCGCTCGCGCCGCTGACGCAGCGGATCGCGTATCTCGACGAGGGCGACTGGGTCGTGCTCACGCGTGACGGTGCGCAGGTCTACGACCGCGACAACGCGCCCGTCGAGCGTGCGATCACGATTTCGGGCGTCACCGGCGATGTGATCTCGAAGGGCAACCACAAGCATTACATGCTCAAGGAGATTTACGAGCAGCCGATCGTCGTCGCGCAGACGCTGCGCTCGTACCTGAAGCGGATGGAAGGCGAGGTCTCGCTGCCGATCCCCGAATTCGATCTGTCGAGCATCAAGCGCGTGACGATCGTCGCGTGCGGGACAAGCTTCTATGCCGGCATGGTCGCCAAATACTGGTTCGAGCAGTTCGCGCGCGTTCCCGTCGATCTCGATGTCGCGTCGGAGTTCCGGTACCGCGCGCCGGTGATGGAAGACGGCGGCTTGGCGCTGTTCATCTCGCAATCGGGCGAGACCGCGGACACGCTGGCAGCGCTGCGCCACGCCAAGGCCGAGGGCCAGAAGATCGCGGTCGTCGTGAACGTGCCGACTAGCTCGATGGCGCGCGAGGCAGATCTGCTGCTGCCGACCCATGCCGGGCCGGAAATCGGCGTGGCCTCGACCAAGGCGTTCACCTGCCAGCTTGCCGTGCTGGCCGCGCTTGCCGCAAACCTGGCGCGCGCAAAGGGGCTGCTGACAAAGGATCAAGAGCGTGAGATCGTCCGCCACCTCGCCGAGGCCCCTGCCGCGCTCAACGGCGCGCTTGCGTATGACGAGGCGATCGAGGCGATGGCGCACAAGATCGCGAGCGCGCGCGACGTGCTATATCTTGGCCGCGGCACGGATTATCCGCTGGCGCTCGAAGGCGCGCTGAAGCTGAAGGAGATCAGCTACATCCATGCCGAGGGCTATGCCGCCGGCGAGATGAAGCACGGTCCGATCGCGCTGATCGACGAGCATGTCCCGGTCATCGTCATCGCGCCGTCAGGGCCGCTGTTCGACAAGACCGTCAGCAACATGCAGGAAGTCATGGCGCGCGGCGGCAAGGTCGTGCTGATCTCGGATTACGACGGCATCCAGGCGGCCGGCGAAGGCTGCATGGCGACGATCACCATGCCCAAGGTCCACCCGCTGATCGCGCCGCTGGTCTATGCGGTGCCAGTGCAGTTGCTGGCGTATCACGTGGCGGTGCTCAAGGGCACGGATGTCGACCAGCCGCGCAACCTCGCGAAGAGCGTCACGGTCGAGTAGCGTACGAGCGTTTAAATTCTCCCCCGCCAGGGGGAGGTGGCGCCGAAGGTGACGGAGGGGGAGGAACGCGCAACAGCGGTAATTCCTTTCCTCCCCCTTCGTCAGGCTGGCGCCTGCCACCTCCCCCTTGCGGGGGAGGATTGCAAACATCGCCTTACTTGTCGCTGCGGACCAGTTCGGTCTCGGCGAGATGCTCGGCGAGAAACCACACCTGCGGCTCGTGCGTGCGGATGATGTTGCTCACCAGCAGGTCGTTGGTGCCATCGTCGCCGGACTCGTCGGCAGCTTCGGCGCCCTCATGCGCCTGGCGCAGGATGATCTCGTGCGCTTCGAGCAGGCGGGCGAGCTGCGTCGGGACATCCTCGCGGCCCTTGGGCGGGCGGGGGATCGTCGTCATCTCGGCGACGTCGTGCGCCATCGCGATCGAGATACCGCCGAGCGCCATGATCCGCTCCGCGATGAGATCGACCAGCGCCGCCTGCTCCTCGTAATGTTTGTCGAGCAGCAGGTGCAGTTGGTAGAAGGTGGCGCCCGACATCTGCCAATGATGCTTCTTGTACATGTCGCGGATCGTCATCGTATCCGCGAGCACCTGGTTCAGCGTCGCGACGCTCTGCGCGCGGGCGTTGTCTTCCAGCGCGATCGGCAGGCGTTTGAGCGTGCCGTAAGGCTGGATCTCGCGATACTCGACCTTGTACTGCGGCTGCGCCTCGACCGAGGTATCGAGCTTGGGCAATTTTGCGGGCTTCTTCGCCATCGGGAAATTCCTGTCTGTTGACGTAAACCGAACTCGTTGAACGCACGACTCCGCGGATCGACTGCGAACGAATTGTCCGCTCACAGTGATCGCGTCCGGTGGGCTTAGCATCATTACCCGTCGGCGCCCCCTTGACTGTGTGGCGTCCACAAAGGAAGCGGGCCGCCGCAACGTGTTGGGAGTTTGGGATGACGGAAGCACCTCTGGTCGCAGGTATCGAACTCGGCGGGACCAAATGCATCTGTATTCTTGCGCGCGGGCCCGACCAGATCGAGGAAACCGTGCGTATCCCGACTACCCGGCCCGACGAGACGATGGCGGCGATCGAAGCCGTGCTCGACCGGTGGAGCGGGTTCGTCGCGATCGGCATCGCCAGCTTCGGTCCGGTCTCGATCGATCGTCATTCTCATGATTACGGCCACATCACCTCGACTCCCAAGCCGGGCTGGGCGGGCACCGATGTCGCAGGGCGGTTGCAGCGCCGGTACGGCGTGCCGACCGGCTTCCACAGCGACGTCGTCGGCGCGGCGCTCGCCGAGGCGTTCTGGGGCGCGGCGAAGGGGCTGCCCGATATCGCGTACGTGACCGTCGGTACCGGCGTCGGCGCGGGGTTGATCGCGAACAACCGCCCGGTCGACGGGCTGACGCATTCCGAGCTCGGTCATATCCGGCCTGCACGGTTCCACGGCGACGACTGGATCGGCAATTGCCCGTTCCACGGCGCCTGCATCGAAGGCCTGGTCGCCGGTCCGGCGATCGCCGCCCGGATCGGCCATCCTGCGGACGAGGCACCGGCCGAGCATCCGGTCTGGGACGGGGTCGCCGATGCGCTGGGGCAGCTGTGTCACACGCTGGTACTGACCGGGATCCCGCGACGGATCGTGATGGGCGGTGGTGTGATGGGCGCGTCGCACCTGTTCCCCCGCGTCCGCGCAGCAATGACGCGCAGCCTGGGGGGCTATATCACTCTGCCCGAGGTCGCGCTGACCGATACGTTCATCGTGCCGCCTGCGCTTGGTAACAATGCCGGGCCGCTCGGGGCGATCGTGCTCGGCGGACAGGCGCTCGGCCATCAGCTGGAAACGTCGTTTACGGCGTCTTAACCGTACCTCGTTACCGCTTCGTAGCAAGAACTGGAGGCACGTATGCCATCGCTGGACGGCGACGGTCGTGTCTCACGAGGAGCGGTTTCCGATGCGCATTCTGATCGTGGACGACGAGCCGCCGATGCACGACAGCTACCGGCGCAGTTTCGCCGGGCCACGATCGCGTACCGGGTCCGCCTTGGACGCGATGGCGGTCGAGCTGTTCGGCGACGATGGCGTCGATGCGACCGAGGATGCGCCCGCGTTCGTACTGACCTATTGCGACCAGGGGCTCGACGCGGTCGCGGCGATCGAGCGGGCGGTGGTCGACGACGAGCCGTTTGCGGTCGCGTTCATCGACGTGCGGATGCCGCCGGGAATCGACGGCCGCGAAACCGCGAAACGCATCCGCGCGCTCGATCCGGATATCAACATCGTCATCGTCACCGGCTATTCGGATTTCTCGCCGATCGAGATCAGCAAGGTCGCCGGCCCCGCCGACAAGATCTTCTACATCGCCAAGCCATTCGAGGTTGCCGAGATCCTGCAGACCGCGACCGCACTCGCGCAGCGCTGGCGGAACGATCGTGATCTGGCGACGGCGCGCGACCTGCTCGCGGCGCAGGTCGTGCAACTCGAGGAACAGGGTGCCGAACTGGCGGCGAACGAGAGCCGCGCGCTGCACATGGCGACGCACGATTCGCTGACCGACGCACCCAACCGGCTCGCCTTTTTGCGCGCGCTGGCGGCACGGACGCGCGACGAAGGGCTGTTCGCCACCGTGATGATCGATCTCGATCGCTTCAAGCTGGTCAATGACACGCTCGGGCATCTCGCCGGCGATGCGCTGATCCGCGAAATCTGTGCGATCCTCAATCAGGCTGCACCCGAGGGAGCGATCGTCGCGCGGCTCGGCGGCGACGAGTTCGGGATCCTGTTCGAGACGCCGGGCGAGGCGGCGGCGGTGATGGCCTGCGAACTGATCATCAGCGCGTGCTCGGTCAGTCTGCAGGTGTTCGGCAATTCGGTGCAGGGTGGGGCCTCCGCCGGACTGGTCGTGACCGCGGGCGGGCAGGGCGGCGATCCGGTCGACGTGATCCGCCGTTCCGACCTTGCCCTCAACGACGCGAAGCGCGGCGGGCGCGGCATCGTCCGGCTGTTCGACGAGAGCATGGACGAAGGCATCCGTTTTCGCCGTCGCGTCGAATCCGGTCTCGGCCAAGCCATCGAAAGAGGCGAACTCAGCCTGGTCTATCAGCCGATCGTCTCCCGCGATGCGATCGAGGTGGTCGGGTTCGAGGCGCTGGTCCGGTGGAATACACAGGAATATGGGCTGATGAGCCCGGCGATCTTCATTCCGATCGCGGAGGAATCGAACCTCATCCACGAACTTGGCGACTGGGTGCTGGGCGAGGCGCTCGACGTGCTGAAGCAATGGCCTGGCCAATATGTCTCGGTGAACTTTTCCCCGCGCCAGTTTCGCCGCCACAATTTCGTCGGGCACATCGTGAAGAGCGTTCAGCGTGCTGGCATCGCGCCGGCGCGGCTGCAGATCGAGATTACCGAAACCGCGATCTTCGACGATGCGGAGCGTGCCGCCGAAACGCTCTACAAACTGCGGCAAATGGGCTTCCGGATCGCGCTCGATGATTTCGGCACGGGCTATTCGAGCCTCTACAACATCCGCAAGTTCGCGCTCGATTGCCTGAAGATCGACAAGTCGTTCATCGATGGCATGGGCCGCGAACGCGAAAGCGCCGCGATCGTCCATTCGATCATCCATCTCGGCCGCGCCCTCGGCCTCGGCGTGATCGCGGAAGGCGTCGAGACCGAGGCGCAGGTCCAGGCGCTGCGCCTCGCCGGCGCGAGCCATATGCAGGGGTATTTCTTCTCGCGCCCGGTCACCGCCGATCGCGCGCTCGAGATGGCGCTGACCGGCACGGTCGACGGTAGCGACGACGTGTCCAACGACGACCATAAGATCCGCCAGACGTTCGGGATACGCGGCTAATGCCGTCTGCCGCGATGGGCCGGCTGCCGCCTGTTCTGGGCCGGCAGTTCGGACGCACGCGGACACGCTCGTCGCTCGGTGCCAAGCTGGTGATGATCATGACCGCGGTCGGGCTGGCGGCGACGATCGCGATCACGCTGCTGCTCGCCAGCATCATCACGCCCAGCTTCACCCAGCTCGAGGACAAGGCGACCGCCGGGCAGGTCGCGCGGGCGCGCGCTGCTGTATCGGACTATGCCGCCAACGTCGAAAATGCGGTGCGCGACTATGGCGACTGGAACGGCAGCTATGCCTACATGGCCGACCCGCGCGCCGGTTTCGATCGCGAAAGCCTTTTACCGCAGGCGATGTACGAGATCGGGGTCGACGGCATGGCCTATGTCAGCCCCGCCAACCGAGTCGTGATCGCCCGCTGGCGCGATGCGGCTGGTAGCACGCAGGCGAACATCCGGCGTCAGCAACTGACGACGATGATCGCGCGAACCGATCTTGCCACGGGGCTTGACCGGCGCAGCTCGGGACGGTTCTATGCCCGTATCGGCGACTTGGTGGCAGCGATCGGCGTTGCCCGCGTCCGTCGTTCGGACGGTAGTGGCACCCCGCGCGGGTATGTCCTGATGGCGCGCGTGATGACGACGGAGCAAGCGTCCACGGTGCTGCGGGCCCGCGCGCAGATCGACACCACAGCGGCCGGCAATGCCGTCGCCATTGCCGCCGGCCCCACGAAGCTGACGATTGCGGTGCCAATGATCGGGGCCGATGGTCATGCCGTCGCCAGCGCGCGGTTCAGCGTCCCCCGCGATGTCTCGCTGTTGGGGCGGCGCATGCTGCTGCTCGCGGTTGTCGGGTCGACCATGTTGCTCTTGCTGGTACTGGTGATGCTCCGGCGGATGATCGAGCGGCTCGTGCTGCGTCCGCTGCACCGTGTCGAAAGCCACATGCAGCGGGTGCGGGCATCGGGCTCGCTAGCGCTGCTGGAAGAGGACGGCCGGCGCGACGAGGTTGGCTCGCTCGGCAGGAGCTTCAATGCGATGCTGCGTCAGTTGAAGGACCTGAGCGAACAGATCGAAGTCCAGTCGTTCGATTTGGGACGAAGCGAAAGCGCGGTCGCGGTCATGCACAACGTCCGCAACGCGCTGAATCCGATCAGCACGATCCTCAGCCAGGGAATTACGCAGTCCGCCGCGGTCGACCGGACGACGATCGATCGTGCGATCGCCGAACTCGCGCGCGGCGACGTACCCGATGCACGTCGCCGCAAACTCAGTATGTTCGTCGCGGCCGCGATCGACGCCGAAACCACCGATCGCGAGACCATGCGCCGCGAACTGGCGGTCGGCCGCGAGGCGATGGCGTATGTTCTGGAAATCATCGGCCAGCAACAACGCGCCGCGCATGAACGCCCCGCGCTGGAGGTGTGCGACATCAGCGACATCATCGCCCGAAATGCGACGATCGCGCGCTATTCGCTGGACACCTCGATCGCGTTCAGTTTTTTCGCCGGCCCGAGCCCGGTGATGGCGAGCCGGGTCATCCTCAGTCAGGTGATCGGCAACATCTTCGGCAACGCGGTCGAATCGATCGTCGCGCGCGGCACGGGCAGCGGATCGATCGTGGCGACCATCACCGAAACGAAGGGCCGAGTCACCGTGGCAATCCGCGACGACGGCGAAGGCTTTTCCCCCGAGGCCGGGGCGATGCTGTTTCAACGCGGGTTCTCGACGCGGGCGCACAAGTCGGGCGGGCTCGGGCTGCACTGGTGCGCCAATTCGATGGCCGCGATGAAGGGAACGCTGCGGCTAGAAAGCGACGGGCCAGGGCTTGGCGCCGTCGCGCTGCTGACGCTGGATGCGGCCGATGCAGCGATCTCCAATGCGGCGTAACGCGCGCCGGCCCGAACAGGTCACAACAGGCTCGGTTGCACCTCGTCGTCGTCGCCCATGATTCCGGACAGCGTCAGGCCGAGCAGCCGCACGCCGTCGGGTACCGGCAGTTGCGCCATCAGCAGTTCGAGTCCCGCCGCCAGGAACGCCGCCTTGTCGCTGACCGCAGCCTGCGACGACCTGGCGCGGGTGATCGTACGGAAATCGGCGTGGCGGAGTTTCAGCGTGATCGTCCGACCGCGCGTGCCGTGCCGTTCGATCCGTACCCATGCAGCATCCGCCACCCGGTGAAGCGCCGCGCGGAGGTCTTCCGCGGTGGTCAGGTTGGTCTCGAACGTGCGCTCCGCCCCAACCGACTTGGCCGCCCGATCGACCCGCACCGGGCGATGATCGATGCCGCGTGCCGCTCCGTAGAGATAGTCCGCATAACTTCCGAAATGCGCCTGGAGGAACGTGAGGCTCTGCGCGAACAGGTCGGCGCCGGTGAGGATCCCCAGCCGCTCCATCTTCTGCGCGGTCACCGGTCCGACGCCGTGGAACCGCTTGACCGGTAGCGACTGGACGAACGCAGCGCCGCGTTTCGGCGTGATGATGCACATCCCGTCGGGCTTGTTCTGGTCCGAGGCAAGCTTGGCGATGAACTTGTTGTAGCTGACCCCGGCGGACGCGGTGAGTCCGGTATCTGCCTTGATCCTGGCGCGGATTTCCTCCGCGATCGCCGCCGCAGTGCCCAGGCCACGGATATCTTCGGTCACGTCGAGATACGCTTCGTCGAGCGACAGCGGTTCGACCAGCGCGGTGTAGTCGGCGAAGATCGCGCGGATCTGGTCGGAGACGCCGCGGTATACGTCGAAGCGCGGTGGCACGAATACCAGGTCGGGGCAGCGCCGGATCGCGGTTACGGAGGGCATCGCGCTGCGCACGCCGAACGCGCGCGCCTCGTAGCTCGCCGCCGCCACCACGCCGCGCGCACGCGATCCACCGACGGCCACCGGCCTGCCCTTCAACGAGGGATCGTCGCGCTGCTCGACCGACGCATAGAAGGCATCCATGTCGACATGGATCACCTTGCGCTGCGCGGGAGGCTGGGTAGGAGGAAGCATCAGCGCGTTAGATAGGCGCGTGAGGGGCGGCGATACAGGGTGCATCCGCAACCAATCGCGCGGCCGCGGGTACTGCCGACGGGCAACGAAGGGACGCGAATGCAGGTCGGGACGGAATGCTGGCGGGTCGAACGCGCCGAACAGATGGCGGTGATCGTCGATGCGGAGAAGTATTTCCGGACCGCGCGCGTCGCGATGATGGGGGCAAAGCGCCGTATCCTGTTGATCGGCTGGGATTTCGACGCCCGCATCGAGCTCGAACCTGGCGTCGCGCGGCCCGGCGAACCGAAGAAGCTCGGCGAATTCATGCTGTGGTTGGTCGAGCGCGAGCCCGAGCTCGAAGTGTTTGTGCTGCGCTGGGATACCGGCGCGATCAAGTCGCTGTTCCGCGGCTCGACGATTTTCACGATGATGAAGTGGATGAAACATCCGCGCATCCACACCAAGCTCGATGGGCATCATCCGACCGCGGCGTCGCATCATCAGAAGATTGTGATCATCGACGATGCGCTGGCGTTCTGCGGCGGGATCGACATGACCGGCGATCGCTGGGACACGCGCGATCACCGCGACGACGAGCCGCACCGCGTCCAGCCGTCTGGCAAGCCGTACAAGCCGTGGCACGACGCGATCAGCGCGGTGCAGGGCCCGATCGCGCATGCGCTGGGAGAGCTGTTCCGTCGCCGTTGGCATCTTGCGGGCGGGATGAAGATGGCGGCAGGCAAGCCAGGCGGGAAGAGCTGGCCCGAGGGGCTAGAGGTCGATTTCCACGACGTCGACGTCGCGATCGCGCGCAGCGAACCCGAAATGTCGGACCAGGAGCCGGTCTACGAGAGTGAGGCGCTGTTCCTGGGCCAGATCGCCCGCGTAAAGCGGCATCTGTACATCGAGAGCCAGTATTTCGCGTCGCGGAAGATCGCCGAGGCAGTCGCCAAGCGGCTCGGCGAAGCCAACGGCCCCGAGATCGTCATCATCAATCCGACCACCGCGCAAGGCTGGCTCGAACCGATCGCGATGGATACCGCACGCGCGCGGCTGATGGAGGCGCTGCACCGGCGCGACACGTACAACCGGTTGCGGATGTATCATCCGTACACCGCGGGGGGCGAGGCGATCTATTGCCATGCCAAGATCCTGATCGCCGACGAGGACGTGTTCCGGCTCGGCTCTTCGAACATGAACAACCGCTCGCTGCGGCTCGATACCGAATGCGACCTCGCAATCCGCGCCAGCGACGAAGCGACGTCGCAGGGCATTGCGGCGATTCGCGATGGGCTGATCGCGGAACATCTCGGTGTGGAGGTATCGGTGGTGACCGATCTGATCGCCGAGACGGGCTCACTGATCGAAACGATCGAGCGGCTGCGCGGCGAAGGCAAGACGGTGCAGCCCTATGCGGTGCCCGATCTGTCGTCGGTCGAGGAATGGCTGGCCGACAACGAGGTGCTCGATCCCGAAGGGCCGGAGGAGATGTTCGAGTCGCTCAGCAAGCGCGGCCTGTTCCGGCGGTTGCGGCGGAAGAAGTAAGGGCAACGCCTAATCCTCCCCCGCAAGGGGGAGGTGGCACCGAAGGTGACGGAGGGGGGGGCCTGCGCAACCTCTGTTCCGTGTCCTCCCCCTCCGACTGGCAAGCGCCAGCCACCTCCCCCTGGCGGGGGAGGATAAAGCGAAGTCCCCGAAACCCACAAAAGGCCGCGGCACCCCCCGGTACCGCAGCCTCTAGCGCTCCCGAAAACTGGGGAGTTACGCGACCTGTGCTTCGAGCACCTCGTCGGGTTCGCGCAGCACATAGCCGCGACCCCAGACGGTCTCGATGTAATTCTCGCCATCGCATGCCAGACTGAGCTTCTTGCGCAGCTTGCAGATGAACACGTCGATGATCTTCAATTCCGGCTCGTCCATCCCGCCATAGAGATGGTTGAGGAACATTTCCTTGGTCAAGGTCGTGCCCTTGCGGAGCGAGAGCAGCTCCAGCATCGCATATTCCTTGCCGGTCAGATGAACGCGGCTGCCATCGACTTCGACCGTCTTCGCGTCGAGGTTGACCGCCAGCTTGCCGGTGCGGATGACCGACTGGCTGTGCCCCTTGGAGCGGCGGACGACGGCGTGGATGCGCGCGACCAGCTCCTCGCGGTGGAACGGCTTGGTGACGTAATCGTCGGCGCCGAAGCCGAAGCTGCGAACCTTCGAGTCCATCTCGTTGACGCCCGACAGGATCAGCACCGGCGTCGAAACGCGCGCCACCCGCAGGCGCTTGAGCACGTCATAGCCGTGCATGTCGGGCAGGTTGAGGTCGAGCAGGATGATGTCGTAATCATACAGCTTGCCCAGATCGAGGCCTTCTTCCCCGAGATCGGTGATGTAGACATTGAACCCTTCGGTCGTCAGCATCAGCTCGATAGCCTTCGCCGTGGTCGGCTCGTCCTCGATCAGCAGCACCCGCATGCGTCGTCCCCTTTTCGCGAGACCGCCCGACACCCCATGTCAGCAGCTCGACTTCGATTTATTAACCACACAACATCTGAAGGCAAAAGGTTAATTTCGAACTAAGGCTCGCGGCCCTGTACGGTGGCGGGCCAAATCGACGCGCGCTCGGGTGCAGGGGAAATGTCGCCGCCCGGCGGATCGGCACTGCGGCGAGGTTGCCGAACAATTCCAGGCGAGCCCACACCGTGACGCGAAACGTGCCGCGACATCGGCAATTATTTCATCAACCGCGTGCCGTCTGTCGGTCGACGTCATGGCGAGTCGTTTCGCTGAGCGTCGCGTAGACCGATGCCTGATCAAGATGCGCCCGACGTTGGGAGAGGGTATCGGCAGTCGCGGCGGCATTGAGCTCCGCGTCGGCCAACCGCTCATAGTCGGCGGCGGTAACGATGGTGGACAAGGAAAATCTCGATCGCTGGCGGTTGCGCGCATATCGACGCTCGGCGCCGACGTCGATTTGAAGCGACGCCAGGAACGGCACGTCACCGCATAAGGATGCCGATCTGACCCGGAGTGAGCTCTGGGCCGCGTCAGGGCGAGCCGGGGCCGGGACGAGTCGCGCCGCTGAATCGCAGCCGCGCATGCTGTGCGTTCAGAGCGGGTCGCGCAGTCGCCGCGTCAGGAACTCTATCAGCGCTTCGACACGGGCGGGGCGGAGCGGACTGGGTGGGGTCAGAAGATGTAACCCGATCGGGGCAGGCGCCCAGTCGCACAGGATCGTCGTGAGCGCGCCCGTGGCGAGATACGCGTCGATGATGAAATCGGGAAGTCGCGCGATCCCGAGCCCTGCGACCAACGCCGGTATGATCGCCTCGCCGCTATTGGCGGTCAACGGTCCGTGTGCGCGCACCGACACCTCCGCGCCGCCTGGGCCCTGAAAGCGCCAGGGTCCGACGACGTTGGAATAGCCGAACAGCTTGTGTTCGCCGAGTTGCGCGGGATGTGTCGGCGTACCATGGGCTTCGAGATAGCGCGGCGCTGCGACGAGATGCGCCTGGATTGTGCAGAGCCTGCGCGCGCGGAGCGAACTGTCGGGAAGTTCGGCGATGCGGAGCGCGACGTCGAACCCTTCGGCGACGATGTCGACCCGCGCGTCCGACAGGTGCAGGTCGACCTCGATCCCCGGATGCGCGGCGAGGAATTCGGCGAGCAGTGGCGCGACGTTGGTAATCCCGAAGCTCATCGGCGCGGCGAGGCGGACGCGGCCGGTCGGCGCGCTGGCCGCGTCGTTGGCGGATTCCTCCGCAAGCCGCGCTTCGGCGAGGATGCGCGCGGCGTGCTCCGCGAGCGGCTTGCCGGCCTCGGTCAGCGCGAGCCTGCGCGAGGTACGGTGGAACAGCGACTGGCCGAGATGCGCCTCCAGCCGGGTGATCGCCTTCGACACGGTCGCCTTGCTCAGCCCGATCGCATCGGCGGCGGCGCTGAACGAGCGATGCTCGACGACGCTGGCGAAGATCGCCCAGGCTTCGAGATCGGGCAGGCGCATAAGGGGAGCTCCTCCATTGTATCCTCCCCCTGGCGGGGGAGGATTACAGATGGCGGGCACGCTAGCACCGAAACGATTGGTTTCCAGCGTTTCTATTTACGTTCCTATCGCCGCGCTTATCTTGGCTGCAACCAGTGGAGACATTTCATGACGACCACGACGATGACCAAGATCGACCGCCGCCCCTTTGAAAGCCTCGGCCATGCCGATCATGGCTGGCTTAATGCGCGTCACCATTTCTCGTTCGCTAGCTACTATGATCCCGCGCGGATGGGCTGGGGCGCGATCCGGGTGTGGAACGACGACCAGATCGCCGCGAACTCGGGCTTCCCGCCGCATCCGCACCAGGACATGGAGATCATCACCTATGTCCGCAGCGGCGCGATCACGCATCAGGATTCGCTCGGCAACAAAGGCCGCACCGAGGCGGGTGACGTCCAGGTGATGAGCGCGGGCACCGGCGTCCGCCATGCCGAGTATAACCTCGAACCAGAGACGACGACGATCTTCCAGATCTGGATCGAGCCATCGCGCAAGGGCGGCTCGCCGAGTTGGGGTGCCAAGCCGTTCCCGAAGGGCGAACGCTCGGGGCAGTTCGTGACGCTCGCGAGTGGGTTCGAGGGGGACGGCGATGCATTGCCGATCCGCGCGAATGCCCGTGTCCTGGCGGCGACGCTGAAGGCCGGCGACAGCGTCGACTATGCGATCGGCGAGGGGCGGCACGTGTATCTGGTGCCCGCGACCGGCGCGATCACGATCGGCGACGAAGCGTTCGGCGCACGCGATGGCGCGGCGCTGCTCGGCGGTCAGACTGTCACGATCACGGCACAGGATGATGCCGAGATCGTTCTGGTCGACTCGGAATAAACTCGTGCGGCGACCTAACCGTCACCCCAGCGAACGCTGGGGTATCCCGGTTCAGGCCGCCGCACTCGCCTCATGAAGACCCCAGCGTCCGCTGGGGTGATGGACTTTCCAGGAGACTGACAATGACCAAGGTTCTCGTGCTGTATTACTCGTCCTACGGCCATATCGAGCAGATGGCGGATGCCGTCGCCGAGGGTGCGCGCGCCGGTGGTGCCGAGGTCGATATCCGCCGCGTCGCCGAAACCGCACCGCAGTCGGTCGTCGAGGCCGCACACTTCAAGACCGATACCGCGCATGCCGAGATCGATGGCCCCGCCGCGCTCGAACAGTATGACGCGATCATCGTCGGTGCGCCGACCCGCTTCGGCCGGATGCCCGCGCAGATGGCGCAGTTCTGGGACACGACCGGTGGCCAGTGGTTCTCGGGCGCGCTGATCGGCAAGGTCGGCGGCGCATTCACCTCGACCGCGAGCCAGCATGGCGGCCAGGAGACGACGTTGTTCTCGATCATCACCAACCTGATCCATCACGGCATGACGATCGTCGGGCTCGATTACGGGTTCCAGGCGCAGATGGGCGTCGACACGGTCAAGGGCGGCTCGCCCTACGGTGCGACGACGATCTCGGACGGCGACGGCAGCCGTATGCCGAGCAACGAAGAGCTCGATGGCGCCCGCTATCAGGGCAAGCGGATCGCCGAGACCGCGGCCAAGCTGAGCGCCTGAACCGAGACGCGACGCGGGCGACAACGCCCGCGTCGTTTTGCGCTTGCGATCAGCCGATCAGCAGGCGCGCGCCCAGCGCGGCGAACAGGGCGGGTGGCATGACAACCGCGCCCACCTTCAGGAAGCGCCAGAAGCCGACATCCTCGCCTTCGCGACGGATCGCGGTGAGCCACAGGATCGTTGCCAGCGAGCCGGTGATCGACAGGTTCGGCCCGATGTCGACGCCGATCAGCAACCCGTCGGTGACGATCTGCGGGACGTGTGCCTGTCCCAGCGTGGTACTGGCGATCAGTCCGGCGGGCAGGTTGTTCATCAGGTTCGATCCGAACGCCAGGATCGTCCCGGCAACCCCGGCCGTTGCGGCAGGCGAATTGGCGGCACCTGCCGCCAGCCAGCGCGCAAGCATTGCGATGACGCCAGTGCTCGCTAGCGCCGCGACCAGTACGAACAGCCCCGCGACGAGCGGCAGCACCGCCCACGACACCGATCGCAGCGTCGTCACCGGCGATTTGCGGCCACCGATGCAGATCGCCGCGGTGGTCGCGATGCCCGCCAGGCACGTCGGCAGCCCGAGATCATAGCCGCGGGCCGACGCGACGATCAGCAGCACCGCGGTCGCGACAATCCCGCCGAGCGCGACCAGCCCGCCACGTGGTAGCGTGGTGGTTTCTACGTCGGTCTCGCACGTGCTCCCCAGCCGCTCGCGCTCGACCCAGCGCAACATCGCGAACGTCACGCCGATCGCCATCACCGACGGCAATGCGAACGACGCCATCCACGCGCCAAGCGTCGGCATCTGGCCACCGTACAGAACGAGATTGGCGGGGTTCGAGATCGGCAGCACGAAGCTTGCCGCATTGGCGATCAGCGCGCACGCGAACAGCATCGGCAGCGGATCCGCCTTCGCCTTCTTCGCCGCGGCATAGACCGCCGGCGTGAGCACGACCGCGGTCGCATCGTTCGACAGGAACGTCGTGACGACGATGCCGACGCCGAACACCAGCGCGAACAGCCGGCTGGTCGACCCCTTCGCCATCCGCACGGCGTGCACCGCGACCCAGTCGAACAGTCCTTCCGCGCGCGCCACCTCGGACAGCAGCATCATGCCGATCAGGAACAGATAGACGTCGCCGCCCTTCAGCACCGCGGCCCATGCATCGCCGAACGGCAACAGGCCGAACACGACAAGCACGACCGCGCCGGTCACCGCCCACACCGCCTCGGGAAGCTTTAACGGCCGGGTAATGACGCCGAACGTCGCGATGAAGCAGATCGCCCAGATCGCGTACCGGGCCACCATGTCGGGGTGTGTCACGTATGGGGTACCCCGTTAGAAACCATCTGTCGTGCGGCTAGAGCATGGTCGCTCGTCATGCGGATCACCAGTCCAGGCCGTTCTTGTTCGGGCCACGCTGCGCACCGTCGATCCCACGCTCAGGCCATGCGCCAATGGCGTGGACGTCGCGGCCCAGGGCAGTTGGCGGATTGCGCTTGAGACGCGGTGGTCCGGGGCGGTCGACGGGCCGAGGCGCGCGGACGAGAATCTCGATCACGTCTTCACCGCCATCGCTGTGGACGCTCAGCCGGTGGAGACCACCGGCAGCACCGTCGATCGCTGCCTCCCACAGCCCCGCTTCGTTGCGCGTCATCGCGACCGCGACGCCATCGTCGAGCTGCGCGAAGGCTTCGGTCGGGGCAGGGTGGCCGAAGATCTTGGCGCGAACGACGAAGGACCCGTTCGGAACCTGGCCGAGATGATCCGGATCGGTGATCAGGCGACGATCGGCTGGCGCGGTGATCTGCACCAAGGGCCACGGATCGTCGATCGCCTGGAACCGCCAGCTCGGCACGCCGTCGTCGAGCGTCACGACCGAGAACCCCGGTGCGCCCTCTTCGATCTGGCCGGTCGAGCGGGTCGCGCCATAGACGACGCGGCCGTCGTTGAGCAGCTCGTTGTAATGCGTGTGGCCGGTATCGACGAACGCGACGCGGTGCGCGGCGAACAGCCCGGCGATCCCATCCGGATCGTCGCGCAGATCACCCGGATAGGCGTGCATGAAGACTACGCTGCGCAGACCGGCGGCGGTCGCGGCGCTCAGTTCGCGTTCGATCCACCGCCGCTGGTCGGGGTCGATCCGGAAGTCGGGGCCGCCGTCACCAGCGGAGACTATATCGAGGAATAGGCAGCGATAGCCGTTCATCGTGACGGCATAGGGCGCCAAGTTGGCCGTGATCGCATGCATCGCGGTCAGGTCGCCGGGTTCGAAATCATGATCGCCTGCCAGCACATGCCAGGGAAGCGACAGCCCGGTCATCGCGTCGGCGATCCGCGCATATTGGTCGTCCGTCCCGTGATTGGCATTGTCGCCCGGCAGGAATGCGAAATCGACGGCGCTGCCCTCAGGCCCCCGACCCATATGCGCCTGCGCCGTCGCCACGAGTGCGCGAAATCGCGACAGTCCTTCATACCCATCGGCGTCGTCGACATGCAGGTCGCCAAAGTGAATCCAGGTCAGGCATCCTGCCATTATAGTTGCTTTCAAGTCATTTCTGCCGTTCGCAGCCAAGCGCAACGATGAAGGCATCGTTCCGTGACATTTTCTTCATGATTTGAACCTGAACCTGCTCGTTCAGTTTCGGTTTAACCTAAGAGATCATTGGAAAAAAGCGGATCGTATATATTCTTAGGCATCGGAAACTTTGCCGCCAGCCAGATCTTTAGCGCTCGACGAACAGCGACTTCGAAGGACTCTTGATGGCCATAACCGCGGACAAGGCGCTCAAAACCACAAGTGGAAGCGGGCAGTCCGGCAAGGTCCCCACGCGGACCCTCGACGCGCTGAACTTCTTTCTGGCCGACGTCCGCGATGGTCTCGGGCCGTATCTGGCGATCTACCTGATCGCGGTGCGTGGGCCCGCGCATGGCTGGAACGAAGCGACCGTCGGCGCGATCCTCACGATCGCCGGGATCGTCGGGCTGATCTCGCAGACCCCGGCCGGCAGCCTGATCGACCGCGCCAAGAACAAACCGCGGATCGTGATGATCGCTGCGTTGCTCGTCACGCTCAGCAGCATCTCGCTGCCGATCGTCAGCGGCTTTACAGCGGTCGCCGTGACGCAGTCGATCGCGGCGATCGCCGGCGCGGTGTTCGCCCCCGCGATCTCGGCGATCACGCTCGGGCTGGTCGGACCCAAGCTGTTCGCCAAGCGCGTCGGCCGCAACGAGGCGTTCAACCACGCCGGCAACGCGGTCTCGGCGGCGCTGGCGGGCGTTCTAGCTTGGAAGTTCGGCCCGGTCGTCGTGTTCTGGCTGATGGGCGGGTTGACCGTGGCCAGCATCATCAGTGCGTCGCGCCTGAAGAACGAGGATATCGACAATGCGGTCGCGCGCGGGCTCGATTGCGAACCCGACGAGGGTGACGAGGATTGCGAGCAGCCGAGCGGGTGGAAGGCCTTGCTCGAGAACAAGCCGCTGATGATCTTCGCGCTGACCGCGTTCCTGTTCCATCTCGCCAACGCAGCGATGTTGACCTCGGTCAGCCAGCTGCTCGCGCGGACCGTCGGCAAGGATCAGGCGACCTCGCTTACTGCCGCCTGCATCGTCGCGGCGCAGCTGGTGATGGTGCCGGTCGCGATCGTGGTCGGGCGGAACACCGATCGCTGGGGGACCAAGCCGCTGTTCCTGGTCGCCTTCGCATTTCTCGCCGCGCGCGGCGCGCTCTACACCGTGTCGGACAATCCGTGGTGGCTGGTCGGCGTGCAGGCGATGGACGGCGTCGGCGCAGGGATCTTCGGCGCGTTGTTCCCGGTTGTGATCGCCGACCTGACCAAGGGCACCGGCCGCTTCAACGTCAGCCAGGGCGCGGTGGCGAGTGCGCAGGGTTTGGGCGCGGCGCTGTCGGCGACTCTGGCGGGCGCGATCATCGTCTGGGCGGGCTACACCGCCAGCTTCCTGACACTCGCAACGATCGCCGCGCTGGGGCTGGGGCTGTACGTGCTGGCGATGCCCGAGACCAAGGACAAGCTCACGTCCTAAACGTGGATCGTGGCTGGCTTCGCGCTTTAGCGGCTCGGCCCACGTGTTCGAGCGTGATGAGAGCCCCGGGGCAGGGGCAGTTATTCCGCAAAAGGGCCGGCGGCGATCGCGTCCACCCATGACGGGGCGTGGTAATCGGGGAGATAGCGGTCGCCGAAGTCGCGGATAAAGGTGTCGTAAGTCGACTCCGGTTGGGTTGTTGCCATGGCGATTGCGCAACTGGCGAACTCGGTCTTGAAGTCGAGCCGAGGGACCGCATCGATCACCGCGGCGATCTCGGCCGGATCCAGCGTGGCGTAGTCCGCGGTTCCAAAATCTACGCCGATACCGCGCGAGGACAAGGCGACTTCGGTCTCCTTGAACAGGCTGATCGAGTGGGTGACGTGCAGCGCGATCCCATCCCATACGAGCTGCGCGCGGCGATCATCGAATCCCAGGTCGCGCACGAACGCGCGCGCGACGTTGGCGCCGTTGACCTCGAACCGGTGTGGGCCCTTGCCGTGCGCGGTAAAGCCCAGGTCGTGGAGCAGGGTGGTCACCGCGACGATCTCGGCGTCGAACGGTTCGTTGCGCCGCGCGCCGATCTTGGCCGCGAATATCCAGGATCGGGTGACGTGGTTGAACAGCACCGGTGACATGCGATCACGTGCGAAGTCGAACGCCTTCAGGATTGCCGGTGTCTCAGTGAGATCGGCGAACCGGGCGCGTAGCTGGCCGTGCGATAGCGGGTCGGATACGACGGTGAGGATCGCGGCGTCTGGCAGGGTCGAGGACATGGCGAGTCTCCCGCGCGCCCGCGCAACGCGGCGGCGTGATGGACGAACAGGATCTATCGGTTGGCGGACGGGGGAATAACCCGTCCGCCGTCCCGCTCAGCTACGGATGAACGCCAGGATATCCGGGTTCAGCACATCGGCGTGGATCGTTGCCATGCCGTGCGGATAGCCGGGATAGGTCTTGATCGAGCCGTTCTTGAGCAGCTTGACCGCCATCCGCCCGGTCGTATCGATCGGGCAGACCTGGTCGTCCTCGCCGTGCAGGATCAGCACGGGCTGGTCGATCGATTGCAGATCGGCGGTGAAGTCGGTGTCGGCGAACGCGGTGATGCAGTCATATTGCGCCTTGATGTCGCCGACCATCGCCTGCCGCATCCAGTTGGCGGAGACGGCGGGCAGGATTTTGGCGCCGGCGCGGTTGAAACCGTAGAACGGGCCGGTCGCGAATCCGTTGTAGAAGTCCGCGCGATTGGCGGCGGTGCCGGCGCGGATGCCGTCGATCGCCTCGGGAGGCACGCCATTGGGGTTGGTCGGCGACCGCGTGAGCCGCGGCGGGATCGCGCCGATCAGCACCGCCTTGGCGACGCGGCCGTTGCTGCCGTATTTCGCGACATAGCGGATCGCCTCGCCACCGCCGGTCGAGTGGCCGATGTGGATCGCATTGCGCAAGCCCAGATGCGCGGTGACCGCCGCGACGTCGGCGGCATAGGTATCCATGTCGTTGCCGCTGGATGCCGGGCTCGACCGGCCATGCCCGCGACGATCATGCGCGATCACGCGATAGCCCTGCTGCGAGAAGAACATCATCTGCGTGTCCCAGTCGTCGCCACTGAGCGGCCAGCCATGATGAAACACGATCGGCTGCCCCGCGCCCCATTCCTTGTAGAAGATTTCGGTGCCATCCTTGACGGTGATCGTGCTCATGGTCTTGTCTCCTGCAGCGTGTTGACCGTGTTTCAGCGGACCGGCCATGCTTTCACCACCAAGCGCGAGCGCGGATATGATCGCGGTTCCCAAAAGAATATCGCGACGCGACCCACTGAGAAGTGGCTGTATTCCTGAATGCTTGGGCGTCGGCATGGTGTGATCCCCGAATAGTGTCGGCGTGTTGCCGCCATGGGTGTATTAACTTGCATCTATTACGGGCGTGACGGGCCGAACTGACAAAACGCGGGGGAAAACTGACAAATGACGACCCGAACCATCCGCGCGCCCCGACCCGTGGAGATCGCCATCGTCGTGCGGGACAAGGTCATGCTCGGCATCGTCCACGGGCTGACCGACCTGTTCCGGATCACCGACGATCTGAGCCGGGTGCGTCTGGGCGTGGATGCGCCGGTCGTTCGGCTCAGCCACTTCGCCGATACCGGCGCCGGCGGGATCATGCGGACCTTCGATACGGTCCCCGACGCGATCACAGTTACAGGCGCAGCTATCCAACCGGACATGCCTAGCGTCATCATCATTCCTCCGTGCGAGACCGCTGCGCTGGGTATCGAGACCGACCGCAAATGGTCGGACTGGCTCACGGCGCGTCATGCGGCGGGGGCGGTGCTAGGATCGATCTGTGGCGGGACGTTCCTGTTGGCGCAGACGGGGCTGCTCGACGGACGTCGCGCCACCACGCACCTGATCTGCGCACCCGATCTGGCGACGATGTTCCCCACCGTGCAGGTCGATTTCGACGCGTTGCTGACCGAGGAGGACGACCTGATCACGGTCGGCGGGGTGATGGCATGGACCGACCTCGGGCTCGTCGTCGTCCGGCGCTTGCTGGGTGCTGTCGCGATGATGGAGACCGCGCGCTTCATGATGATCGATCCGCCGGGGCGGGAGCAGCGCTTCTACAGCACCTTCTCGCCCGAGATGGGACACGGCGATGCCGCGATCCTGAAGACGCAGCGGCATTTGCATGCGCGCGGCCCGCTCAAGGCGAGCGTCACCGACATGGCTGGTTGGTCGGGGCTCGAATTGCGTACGTTCGCGCGGCGGTTCCATGGGGCCACGGGATTGCGGCCGAACGAATATCACCAGCGCCTGCGGATCGAAAAGGCCCGGGAGATGCTGGAGACGACGACGACGCCGATCAACCAGGTCGCGTATGATGTCGGGTATTGCGATCCGGGGTCGTTCCGCCTGACATTTTCCAAACTGATGGGGTTAAGCCCGCGGGACTATCGAAAGCGATTTGGTCACGCCGCCGGCTTGCAGCCCTGAACGCCAATGCATGGTCGCACGGAACGGGACATGGTGCGCGACCTGCCGATAGTCAGCGCGTTTCGTCGGGATGAACCGCTGCGACCAGCGCCGTGATCGTGGGGGATTGCGCGAGCTCGTTCGGGTCGGCGTGCGGGGCGAAGACGAGGCCGATGTCGCGCGTGAAGTCGAAGCCCTCAAGATGTGCTCGGACGATGCCGGGTTCGCCGAAACAATCGGGCATCACCGTGATGCCGAGGCCCGCGCGGACATAGCTCAGCGCCTTGTCGTCGCTGGTCGTGCGCGACGCGAACACCGGGCGCACGCCCCGCGTCGTAAAGAAGCGGCTGGTCTCGGGCAGCAGTTCGCAGTGGCGACGGACGATCATCGGATCGTTGCCGAGTTCCTCCGCACGGATCACGTCGCGACCCGCGAACGGGTGCGCGGTGCCGAGAGCGAGGCTGTAGCCTTCGGTGAAAAGGCGTTGGCTGGCGTAATCGTCGCCATCGCGCAGGAGCATCAAGGCGACGTCGATCCGGCCGCGCGCGAGCCGCTCGCGCAGGTCGCGCTCCTTGCCCTCGACGATCTCGATCTGGCTGCCTGCACCGCGCGACCGGTGTTCGCGCAGGAAATCCTCGATCCAGCGGCGTGGCGTCGTCGCCAGCACGCCGAGCCGCAGCGTCTGCTGGGTCGGCGTGCCGATCACCTCGCGCTCGGCAGCGGCGAAGGTCGCCTCGATCGTGCGTGCATGGGAGACTAGCCGCGCGCCGGCCTCGGTCAGCGCGACGCGTCGGTTGGTGCGGTTGAACAGCGGGTGGCCCAGCGCGGTTTCGAGCTTGGCGATCCCGACCGACAGGGTGGGCTGCGACACGTTGCAGGCAGCGGCGGCACGCGAGAAGTTGCCGGTATCGATGACGGATAGGAAATACCGCAGATGATAGCGATCGATCATAGACGTTATCTATAGCGTTGATCGCGATCTTTCAATTTTTCAGCGATCGGGCAATCCCGTAGATAGTCGTCAAAAGATCGACAGGAGATGATGATGGCAGACCTGAATTTCGGGCTCGGCGAGATGGCCGACACGATCCGCGACGCCACGCGGCGGTTCGCGCTCGACCGGATCGAGCCGATCGCGGCGCGCATCGATGCCGAGGACAGTTTTCCCCGCGAGCTATGGCCCGAAATGGGCGCGCTCGGGCTGCATGGCATCACTGTCGAGGAGGCGGATGGCGGACTCGGGCTTGGCTATCTCGAGCATCTGATCGCATGCGAGGAGATCAGCCGGTCGTCGGCGTCGGTCGGGCTCAGCTATGGCGCGCATTCGAACCTGTGCGTCAACCAGATCCGCCGCTGGGGGTCGCCCGAGCAGAAGGCGAAGTACCTGCCCAAGCTGATCTCCGGCGAGCATGTCGGCAGCCTTGCCATGTCGGAAGCGGGCGCAGGCTCGGACGTCGTGTCGATGAAGCTGCGCGCGGACAAGGTCGATGGCGGCTGGCGGCTGAACGGCACCAAGTTCTGGATCACCAACGCGACCTATGCCGACACGCTGGTCGTGTACGCCAAGACGATCCCCGACGCCGGATCGAAGGGCATCACCGCGTTCCTGATCGAGAAGGATTTCACGGGCTTCTCGATCGGGCAGAAGATCGACAAGGTCGGGATGCGCGGATCGCCGACCGCCGAGCTGGTGTTCGACGATTGCTTCGTGGCGGAGAGCCAAGTGATGGGGCCGCTCAACGGCGGCGTCGGCGTGCTGATGTCGGGGCTCGATTACGAGCGCGTGGTGCTGTCGGGCATCCAGCTGGGGATCATGCAGGCGTGTCTCGACGTGGTGCTGCCCTATGTTCGCGAGCGGAAGCAGTTCGGGCGGCCGATCGGCGAATTCCAGCTGATGCAGGCGAAGATCGCGGACATGTACGTCGCGCTCAATTCGTCGCGTGCGTACGTCTATGCGGTCGCCAAGGCGTGCGACGCGGGCCAGACGACGCGGTTCGATGCGGCGGGGTGTATCCTACTGGCGTCCGAGAACGCGGTGAAGGTCGCGAACGAGGCGATCCAGGCGCTGGGCGGGGCGGGCTATACCAAGGACTGGCCGGTCGAGCGCTATTGGCGCGACGCCAAACTGCTCGATATCGGTGCAGGGACGAACGAGGTCCGCCGGATGCTGGTCGGGCGCGAGCTGATCGGCCACGACGCGCCCAAGGCCCAGTAATGCCGACGCTCACGACACAGGTCGATGCGACGTCCGAGGGGTTCCAGGCGAACGCCGCGCATAACCGGGCGTTGGCGGAGACGTTGCGTGCGACCGTCGCGAAGACCGCGCTTGGCGGATCGGAGCAGCATCGTGCGAGGCACGTGTCGCGCGGGAAGCTGTTGCCGCGCGACCGAGTCGAGCGCCTGCTTGATCCGGGATCGCCGTTCCTGGAGGTCGGTGCGCTGGCGTCGAACGGCATGTACGACGACGGCGCGCCCGGTGCGGGGATGATCGCCGGGATCGGCCGCGTGTCGGGGCGCGAGTGCATGATCGTCGCGAACGACGCCACCGTGAAGGGCGGCGCCTATTACCCGATGACCGTGAAGAAGCATCTGCGCGCGCAGGAGATCGCGCGCGAAAACCGCCTGCCGTGCATCTATCTGGTCGATAGCGGTGGCGCCAATCTGCCGCATCAGGCGGAGGTGTTTCCCGACCGCGATCATTTCGGCCGGATCTTCTTCAACCAGGCGCAGATGTCCGCGGAGGGGATCGCGCAGATCGCCTGCGTGATGGGAAGCTGCACCGCGGGCGGCGCCTATGTGCCGGCGATGTCGGACGAGAGCGTGATCGTCCGCAACCAGGGCACGATCTTCCTCGCCGGGCCGCCACTGGTAAAGGCGGCGACGGGCGAGGTGATCTCGGCCGAGGAACTGGGCGGCGCGGAGACGCATGGCCGCAAGTCGGGCGTGGTGGATCATGTCGCGGAGAATGACGAGCACGCGCTGCTGATCGTCCGCGATATCGTCGCGACGCTCAACAGTCCGAAGTCCGTCGATATCGAGATCGCCACCCCGCGCGCACCCAAATACGATCCGGCGGAGCTGTACGGCATCGTGCCGCAGGACGTTCGCGCGCCGTATGACGTGCGCGAGGTGATCGCGCGGATCGTCGACGGCTCCGAATTTCACGAGTTCAAGGCGTTGTACGGCACCACGTTGGTCTGCGGTTTCGCCAAGATCTGGGGCATGCCGGTTGCGATCCTCGCCAACAACGGCGTGCTGTTTTCCGAGTCCGCCCTGAAGGGCGCGCATTTCATCGAGCTCGCCTGCCAGCGTCGCGTGCCGTTGCTGTTCCTCCAGAACATCTCCGGCTTCATGGTCGGCGGTAAATACGAGGCGGAGGGGATCGCCAAGAACGGCGCCAAGCTGGTGACCGCGGTGGCGACCGCGTCGGTGCCCAAGATCACCGTGTTGATCGGCGGCAGCTTCGGCGCGGGCAATTACGGGATGTGCGGGCGTGCGTTTGCCCCGCGTTTCCTGTTCACCTGGCCCAATGCGCGGATCTCGGTAATGGGCGGCGAGCAGGCCGCGAGCGTGCTGGCGACCGTCCACCGCGACGCGGACAGCTGGACGCCTGAGCAGGCCGAGGCCTTCAAAGCGCCGGTCCGCCAGAAATACGAGGACGAGGGCAATCCCTATTACGCCACCGCGCGGCTGTGGGACGACGGTATCATCGACCCCGCGCAGACCCGCGACGTGCTCGGCCTCGCCCTTTCCGCCACGCTGAACGCGCCGATCCCCGAGCGCGCGCAGTTCGGCCTGTTCCGGATGTGATGGGCATGGACCTGACCATCGACGGTGCCTCGATCGCCGACGAAGCCGCCTTCCACACGCTGATCCGCGAGGCGTCGGGGGTGGAATGGTATGGCGGCAGTCTCGACGCGCTGTTCGATCTGCTCGTAGCAGTCGTCGCGCCGCCGATCCGCCTGCACATCGTCAACGCCGCAGCGGCGCGCGCGACGATCGGCGCGCGGTTCGACCGCATCGTCACCGTCATCCTGGACGCGGTCGCCGAACGTGGCACCGACGCCGTCGCCCTGCGACTGGAGAGCTAAGCATGATCCAGAGTCTTCTCATCGCCAATCGCGGCGAGATCGCCCGCCGCATCATCCGCACCGCACGACGGCTCGGCATCCGCACGATCGCGGTGCATTCCGACGTCGACGCTGGCATGCCGTTCGTCCGCGAGGCGGACGAAGCGGTGTGCATCGGTACCGCGGCGGCGACCGATAGCTATCTGCGGCAGGACCGGCTGCTGGAGGCGGCACGCGCGACCGGCGCGGAAGCGATCCACCCCGGCTACGGCTTCCTGTCGGAGAATGCCGAGTTCGCCGAGAGCGTGATCGCCGCCGGTCTCGTCTGGGTCGGTGCGCCGCCCGCAGCGATCCGCGCGATGGGGCTGAAGGACGCCGCCAAGGAACGGATGATCGCCGCGGGTGTGCCCGTCACGCCGGGCTATCTCGGGGCGGACCAGTCACCCGAACGGCTTCAGTCCGAGGCCGACGCGATCGGCTATCCGGTGCTCATCAAGGCAGTGGCGGGCGGCGGTGGCAAGGGCATGCGCAAGGTCGATGCCGCGGGCGACTTCGCCGAGATGCTCGAGAGCTGCAAGCGCGAGGCCGCGGCGTCGTTCGGCAACACGCAGGTGCTGATCGAGAAATACATCCTCTCGCCGCGTCATATCGAGGTGCAGGTGTTCGGCGACACGCACGGCGGCGCGGTCCATCTGTTCGAGCGCGACTGTTCGCTGCAACGCCGCCACCAGAAGGTGATCGAGGAAGCCCCCGCACCCGGCATGGACGATGCGACGCGCGCCGCGGTCTGCGAGGCGGCCGTGAAGGCGGCGCGTGCGGTCGACTATGTCGGCGCGGGAACGATCGAGTTCATCGCCGACGGATCGGACGGCCTGCGCGCCGACCGGATCTGGTTCATGGAGATGAACACCCGGCTCCAGGTCGAGCATCCGGTGACCGAGGCGATCACCGGGCAGGATCTGGTTGAGTGGCAGTTGCGCGTCGCGAGCGGCGAACCTCTGCCGAAGCGACAGGACGAGCTGTCGATCACCGGCTGGGCGATGGAGGCGCGGCTCTATGCCGAGAACCCGAGCACGGGGTTCCTGCCGTCGACCGGTCCGCTCGACCGGCTGCGGTTTCCCACCGGTGTCCGGATCGACAGCGGTGTCGAGGAAGGCGGCGAAGTCACGCCTTATTATGACCCGATGATCGCCAAGCTGATCGTCCACGGCGCTACCCGAAGCGAGGCCGCGGGCAAGCTGGCGGCGGCGGCGCGTGGCACGCAGGTCTGGCCGGTCAGGACCAACGCCGCGTTTCTTGCGCGTGCCGCGGCGCATCCGGATTTCGTTGCAGGACGCGTCGATACCGGGTTCATCGAGCGTCATGTCGATGCGCTGATCCCGGCGGCAGAGCCTTCGCCGGCTGTGCTGGCGGCGGCGGCGGCGGCGATCCTGCCTGCCGTGACCGGCGATCCCTGGACCAGCCTGCGTGGGTTCCGCACCAATGCGGCGCCGTCCTCGCAGGTCGCAGTCGAGGTCGCGGGCAAGCCGTATCTCGTCACCGGCGACCGGGCGTCGGCGGCGGTCGTCGAGGACGGCGTGCTGTTTCTCGACGGCGAGGCGTGGCCGTTCGGTCCGCGCCGTGCCGACCATATCGCCGGGGCGGGCGAGGGCGATGGCGCGATCCTGGCGCCGATGCCGGGCCGTGTCATTGCGGTGCTGGTCGAGGACGGGCAGGCGGTGACCAAGGGCCAGCGGATGCTGGTGCTGGAGGCGATGAAGATGGAGCAGGCGTTGCTGGCGCCGTTCGATGGCGTCGTCGCGGAACTGAAGGTAACCGAAGGCGCGCAGGTATCCGAAAGCACGATGCTCGCTCGCATCGATAAGGGGAGCGAATGATGGCCGGGCGTTTCTACGACGACTGGACGGTCGGCGACACGATCGTCCACGAAATTCGCCGCACCGTGACCGAGACCGACAATCTGCTGTTCACGGTGATGACGCACAACCCGCAGCCTTTGCACCTCGATGCCGAGGCCGCGCGCGCAAGCGAGTTCGGCCAGATCCTCGTCAACGGCACCTTCACCTTCGCACTTATGGTCGGGCTGTCGGTCGGCGACACCACGCTCGGCACGTTGGTCGCCAATCTCGGCTACGACAAGCTCGTCATGCCGAAACCGGTGTTCATCGGCGACACGCTGCGCGCCGAAACCGAAGTGCATGCGCTGAAGGAAAGCCGGTCGCGACCCGATGCGGGGATCGTCACGTTCGCACACCGCCTGCTCAATCAGCGTGACGAGGTCGTGTGCCAGTGCCTGCGCAGCGCGCTGATCAAGCGGTCGCCGGCATGAGGTTGCGATCGCTGCTGTTCGTGCCCGGCGATCGGCCCGAGCGGTTCGACAAGGCCGCGGCGAGTGGTGCCGACGCGCTGATCCTCGACCTGGAGGATTCGGTGGCGGCATCGGCCAAGGACGCCGCGCGAGCGGCGGTCGCGGCGCGGTTGCGCACGGAGCGGGGTGGGGTCGCGGTCTTCGTTCGGATCAACCCGCTCGATACCGATCTGAGCAGCGAAGACCTCGTGGCGCTGCGCGGCCTCTCGCCGGACGCAATCGTGCTGCCCAAGGCGGAAGGGGCGGCCAGCGTTCGCTTGCTTGCGGAGCGGCTAACCGAGGCAGGGATCGACACGCCGATCCTGCCGATCGCGACCGAGACCCCGGCCGCGATCTTCCAACTCGGCAGCTATGCTGGGTGTGGCGTGGCGCTCGCCGGGTTGACCTGGGGGGCGGAGGACCTGCCCGCCGCGATCGGTGCGGCGACCTCGCGCGAGGACGACGGCCGCTATACCGCGCCGTATGAGATGGTGCGGTCGCTCGCGCTGTTCGGCGCGCATGCGGCGGGGGTATCGGCGATCGAGACGGTCTACCCGGCGTTTCGCGATGTCGAGGGGCTGGCGGCATATGCAAAGCGCGCGGCGCGCGATGGTTTCACGGGCATGATGGCGATCCACCCGGCGCAGGTGGCGACGATCAACGCTGCCTTCACGCCCGATGCGGCGCAGATCGCACACGCGCGCGCGATCGTCGCTGCGTTCGCTGCACAGCCGGAGGCGGGCGCGTTGCAGGTCGCTGGTCGGATGGTGGACGCACCACATCTAAAGCAGGCACGCCGGATACTCGACCGCGCAACGTAGACGCCACGATTCCCGTGCGATCGCGACATGTCCTTGACAGTAATTCGCGGAAACCGCCCGCCAGAAGACCGGGAGCAAAATCATTCCGATGTCGAGGGCAACCGCTCTAAATTCACTCACCAAAATCAGCTGTTTTCAGCCGATGGTGACCCCTACGGGAATCGAACCCGTGCTTCAGCCGTGAAAGGGCCGCGTCCTAACCGCTAGACGAAGGGGCCTGCGTGGTGGAGGCCGACTAAGGGGAAGGGGCCGAGGCGTCAAGCGTTTCGATACAAGAATTTAGTCTGCCCACGCTGCGTCCTCGACATGAAGCTCGGCCGAGGGGCGCGAGGACCAGTCGTCGATCTTCGCGCGGCCCGCCAGCCAAAGTTTGCGGTGGGGGGCGGCGCCCAGCAGGGCTTGGCCGAGCGCGGATTCGGCTGAGCGGAACGCCATCGCCTTGATGCTGCGGCCGTCGTCGCCCGCGACGATCGTACGGACATGGCCGTTGCCGACGATGTCTGCCTTGATGATGCGGACCGGGCCCATTGCCACGCGTGGCGCGGGCCAGCCCATGCCGTAGGGGCCGCCGGCTTCCATCGATTCGACCAAGCCGGGGTTGACGCCGCCGGCGGCGAGGACCGCGTCGAGCAGCAGCGCGCGGTCGCCGTTCGAGCGCTCGACCGCGGCGGCGAGGCGCTCTTCGAGGAAGTCAGTGAAGGCGGGGATGGCGGCCTCGGCGATCGTCAGGCCGGCCGCCATCGCATGGCCTCCGCCGGCGACGAGCAAGCCGTGTTCGCGGGCGGCCATGACCGCTGCGCCGAGGTCGACACCGGGGATCGATCGGCCGGAGCCCTTGCCGATGCCGTTCTCGTCGATCGCGATGACGATCGACGGGCGGCCGAGCTTTTCTTTCAGGCGACCGGCGACGATGCCGATCACGCCGGGGTGCCAGCCGTGGCCGGCGACGACGGCGACCGCGCGGTCTCGGCTGGAGAGGAGGTCGGCGGCTTCCTGCACGGCGGTTTCGATTGCGCGACGTTCTTCGTTGAGGCGATCGAGTTCGGTGGCGATCTGGCGGGCTTCGTCCGGGTCCGGCGTGGTCAGCAGGCGGACGCCGAGGTCGGCGCGACCGACGCGGCCACCGGCGTTGATGCGGGGGCCGAGTGCAAAGCCGAGGTCGGTGCAGGTCGGGTTGCGAGTCAGGCGTGACGCCTCGATCAGCGCGGCGACGCCGATGTTCTTGCGCGCGCCCATGACTTTGAGGCCCTGCGACACGAACGCGCGGTTGAGGCCGCGGAGTTGGGCGACGTCGGCGACGGTGCCTAGCGCGACGATGTCGAGCAGGTCGATCAGTTTCGGCTCCGCACGGTCCTTGAAGAAGCCGCGTGCGCGGAGCGTGCGGACGAGCGCGGCGGCGGCGAGGAAGCACATCCCGACCGCGGCAAGATGGCCATGCGCGGCGCCCTCGGTCTCGTCGAGCCGGTTGGGATTGACCAGCGCCAGCGCGTGCGGGAGCGCGGTCGAGCATTTGTGATGGTCGATGACGATCACGTCGACTGCCGCGTCACGGGCGGCGTCGAGTGCGTCGAACGCTTGCGCGCCGCAGTCGACCGTGACGATCAGCGAGGCGCCTTCGCCGGCGAGGCGGACGAGTGCTTCGCCCGACGGGCCATAGCCTTCGAGCAGGCGGTCGGGGATGTAGGGGCGGGCTTTGATGCCGAGATCGCGCAGGACCAGCACCATCAGCGCGGCGGAGGTGGCGCCGTCGACGTCGTAATCGCCGAAGATCGCGACCTGTTCGCCGGCCTGCACGGCGTCGGCGAGGCGCTCGGCGGCGCGGTCCATGTCGCGGAAGATCGACGGGTCGGGCATGAACGCGCGGATCGAAGGCATGCGGTGCGCGTCGAGCGCGTCGCGGGGGCAGCCTCGGGCGAGGAGGAGTTGGGTGACGAGATCGTCGCCCGAGCCGCCCCCGAAAGCGTCGACGCCAAAGCCATCCCGGCCGTCGGCGGCGAGCGCGCGCCAGCGCCAGGGTTGGCCGAGGATGGAGGAGGTTACGCCTAGAACTGTCATGCCTTGGACGTAGTGGCTGCGGGGGGATTGTCGAGCGGACCGTGCATTGGGCGAGCGCTCGCACCGTCATCCTGACGAAAGTCAGGATCCAGGATTACGGAAGTGGGCGTTCATGGCTCTGCCTGACTTTCGTCAGGATGACGTGAAGGGGGTGGAAAGGGGGCTTGTTGGTGGGGGGCGGTGGAAGGAGAAGACGCTCCCGCCCCCCGCACCCGTTCGTGCTGAGTAGCGACCGAGTAGCTTCGCAGAAGCGTATCGAGGGTGCGTATCGAAGCATGGGTTCCGCGTCCCAACCTGTCCTTCGATACGCCGTCTCGATACGCCGCCTTCGGCGACTACTCGACGGCTACTCAGGACGAACGGGGAGGGGGGCGCGGCGGGCAATGTGCGACGGGGGCTTCGGAGTGCGGGCTCCACGACGGAGGAGGGGGCAGTTACGCGACGGTCAGCCTGCCCCCTCACTTGATCCACGGCCGCTCGCGGAACCACTTCGTCACGATATACTTCACGCCCTCCATCACCGGCATGCCCTCGTGCAGCGTCAGCCCGTTCGGCGTCCCGTCCGGGTTCATGTTGTTCCATGCGAGCAGCATGCCGCGTTTCGGGGCGATCTTGATGCCCGCCTGCGGGAACCACGTCGCGCCGCCCTCGGGGACGTCGTTGAGGAACACCATCGCGGTCCAGGTGCGCTGGCCGCCCTGTTCCTGCATCTTGGCCCAATAGCTTTCGGACTCGTGGAAATAATCATGGTGCGCGCGGAATTGCTGGCCGGGGGCGTAGCGCTGGCCCTGCATCGTCTCGCCGTGGAGCAGGTCGATCCCGAGCAGGGTCGCGATCGCCTCGTCGGTGGGCTGTACCTCGGGTGACCAGCGATCCATGTCGCAGCTCTCGCTCGTGCGGAAGCTGCTGTTCGGGCGATCGGACAACAAGGTCGACGGCCGCCGCTTGGAATCGATCATCGCGATCAGCTGCTTGCAGGTCTTGGGATCGAGGAAGTCGGACTGGTAATAGAATTGCACCGTGTCCATCGCGATGCGCTGCACCGCGGGATTGGCGTTGAGCCGGGCGGCGACCTGCGATCCGGCGGCCTGGCGGAGGGCCATGGCCGGATCGACCTTCTTGGCTTTTGAAAAGATACCCACGCCGCAGGATTTGGCGAACTCGCCCCGAAAGGCAAGAGGGGGAAACGCAAGAGCCCCGCGGCGACGTCTGTCACCACGGGGCTCTCCCCTGTTACTGCGTGACGGGTAGGCGCAATTCTTAGAGGGGGCGCCTACCAGAAGATGTCGTACACCGTGTCGACCACGCGGCCGCTGTCGAGATCGACCAGCAACGCGTCGTTGTAATAGCGCACCCAGCGATACGGGCCGTACGCCTCGGGCAGGCGGTAGGTGTACGGGTCCTGGATCCAGTAATTCTGGTTGTACAGAATGCTGTTCAGCGAGAAGCCGACGCCGAAGCGACGATAGCCCGACCCCCAGCCGCTCGGCGCATAGTAGCGCGGAAGGCGATAGGCGCCGCGGTTCGACGCGCGGTAGTTGCTCCAGGCGTAGCGGTTGTCGTTGCGCCAGCCGCGGTTCCAAGCGCCGCCCTGGTTGTAGTGCCCCTGATTGTAGCCACCGCGGCCATAGCTCGGGACGTTGCCGTAGGCACGGTTGGGCTGGCGGTTCTGGTAGCCGTCACGGCCGCCGTTGCGCCAGTCGCCCCGACCGTCGCCTCGACCGTCATTGCGTCCATTGCGGTCGAACTGGCCGCGATTTACCTGTTGGTTGCTGCGATCGAAGCCGGGGCGACCTTGGTCGCGGTTCCAGCCGCCGCGATCCTGACCGGCTTGCGGGCCGGGACGATTTTGGCCGTTCCACCCCTTGCCGTTGCCACGCTGACCGTTCCAGTCGGGCCGGCCGCGACCATCCGGGCCGTCACCACGTACCTGAGCCTGTACGCCGAGGTCGGCGCGCTGCGGGCGCTGGCCCTGGTCCGGCGCGGCGGGACGATCGGGACGCTGCTGCTGGAAAGCCTGGCCGTCCGGGCGCGGTCCGCGGTCGGGGCGGTCACCGCGATCAGGGCGCTGGCCACGATCCTGGCGCGAACCATCGTTGCCGCGGTCCCCGCGGTCCTGGTCGACCTGCTGCGCGGTGGCGGCGGTCGCCATCGTCGTAGCCGGCACCAACGCCGACGCTGCCATCAAGAGTTTGAGTAACTTGCCCGTCATCGCCGTGGTCCTCGACTGCCGGCGCACGAGCCGGCTCCTATGATGTGTTGGTTCTAGGCGTTGCGGGGTGTGGAGAGGCTGAATGGGTTCGTCAGCGATTAGACAGGTTGGGGTGGCGAGGGCGGTTGATCGCTGCATCGTGTCGTAGCCGCCACCCCGGCGGAGGCCGGGGCCCAGTTGGGGATGGAATGTAACGACGTGCTGCGATCTGTCACGCTGGACGTTCCAACTGGGCCCCGGCCTCCGCCGGGGTGGTGCAGCGGCGGGGTGGCGGCAGCTACAGGGGCGGTCGCTACACGGACGGCAGTTGCATGGGCGACCTATCCAACGGCGCGCCCTCCTTGTTCTCCCGCGAAGGCGGGAGCCCAGACTGGACTCCCGCCTTCGCGGGAGAACAAGCTTGGTTATGAGCAGGGCCGCTACCGCGCCGGCGGCGGCACCAGCGCTGGCACCAGCCGAGCGGAGTCCGCCGGATCGATCCCCGGCCGCGGCCCAGCCGGAATAACCTCTTCCCCGCGCATCGCCCGCCCGGCGCGCTGCACCGCCTCGACCACCCGAGGATACACCCCGCACCGACACAGATTGGTGATCTGCTCGCGGATCAGTTCTTCGCCCGGATCCGCATTGCGCTTCAGCAACGCCGCCGCCGCCATGATCATCCCCGGAATGCAGAACCCGCATTGCGGCACCGCCTCCGCGATGAACGCCAGTTGCACCGGATGATTGCGCTCCCTCGACAGGCCCTCGATCGTCGTGACGTACGCGCCCTCGATCGATCCGATCGGCACCCGGCAACTCCGCATCGCGCGCCCATCGATATCGACCGTGCACGCGCCGCAATGCCCGGTGCCGCAGCCATATTTGGTCCCCGTCAGGTTCGACGCATCGCGCAGCGCCCACAGCAGCGGCGTATCGTTATCGAGTCTGTATTCGATCGGCTCGTTGTTGACGGTGAAGCGGCTCATGTCCGCCGTCCTAGCGCGCCGCGCGGGATCGCACCAACCGGCATTGCCACGCGGCGGCCCCCCGGCTTATGTCGCACGAATAATACCGCGAGAGGGCGCTACACGATGCACGTCGATACCAAATCCACACCAGCGGCGGGCGGCGATGCCAGCCACGGCTACGATGCGCCCGACCTGCGCGTGTTCGTGTTCGCGCTGTTCTTCATCTTCGGCGGCATCACTTCGCTGAACGACATCATCATTCCGAAGATGAAGGAGCTCTTCACGCTCGACCACGCGACCGCGATGCTGGTCCAGTCGGCGTTCTTCCTCGCCTATGCGCTATTCTCGATCCCCGCCGCCGCGATCGTGCGCAAGGCTGGCTATATGCGGACCGCGTCGATCGGCCTTGTGACGATGACCGCGGGCTGCCTGTTGTTCATCCCCGCCGCAGGGCAGGCGAGCTTCGGCATGTTCCTGTTCGCTCTGTTCGTGCTCGGCGCAGGGATCACCGTCGTGCAGGTCGTCGCCAACCCGCTGATCTCGGCGCTTGGCCATCCCAAATCCGCATCGAGCCGGCTGACGTTCGCGCAGGCGTTCAACTCGCTCGGCACCACGATCTTCCCGTATGTCGGCTCCGCGCTGATCCTCGGCGGGCTGGCGACGGTCGACTCTTCCAAGCTCACCGGCGCCGCGCTCGACGCGTATCGGACGGAGTCGTCGCGGACCGTCGTGCACACCTATATCGGCCTCGCGATCGCGCTGCTGATCGTCGCCGCGGTCGTCTGGACCCGTCGCAACCGGCTCAACGAGGAGCAGGACCAGACCGGCAGCATCTTCCACGCGTTCACGTTGTTGAAGCGCCCGCGCTTCGCGATGGGGACCGCGTGCATCTTCCTGTACGTCGGCGCCGAAGTCGCGGTCGGCTCGTTGATCGTCAATTACCTGATGCAACCGAGCGTGATGGGCCTGAGCGACGTCGCGGCGGGCAAGCACGTGCCGTTCTACTGGGGTGGCGCGCTGGTCGGCCGGTTCATCGGCGCGTACGTGCTGAACAAGGTGTCGCCGGGCAAGGTACTCGCGGGCGTCGCGACGGGCACGCTGGCGCTGATCCTGATCTCGGCGAACACCGAGGGCGCAGTGTCGGGCTGGGCGCTGCTGGCAATCGGCTTGATGAACGCGGTGATGTTCCCGACGATCTTCAGCCTCGCCTCCGAAGGTCTCGGCAAGCGTGCGGCGGAAGGGTCGGGCGTCATCGCCACCGCCATCGTCGGCGGCGCGATCATCCCGTATTTGACGGGAATGCTGGCGGACAAATCGGGCAGCCTGCACTTCGCGCTGCTACTCCCGGCGATCTGCTACGCGTTGATCCTGGCGTACGGGCTTTACGCTCGGAAGCCGGTGGTAGCCTGAACGATCCAGCCGTCACCCCAGCGAAAGCTGGGGTCTCCCGGTTTTAGCCGCGCGCTTCTGCCGTGAGAGACCCCAGCGTGCGCTGGGGTGACGACGTTTTCGGGTGGCGGTGTAAGGGACGATGCCCTGGGGCGTCCGCCTACTCCGACGACCCCAACATCGGCGCCGCCCGCCCGGTCGCGAGATCGGCATCCGAAAACCGGATTGGTGTGCGAAGCCCGGGGACCAGAGACCCATCCGGCCGCACCACGTCGATCGCCATCCCCCGCGCGATCACCTGTGGATCCTCGAACGCCTGCGCGACGGTGTTGATCGGCCCGGCCGGCACCCCGACTGCCTCGAGCCGCGCGAGCAACTCGAGCTTGGGCACCAGAGACGTCGCCGCCTCGATCCCCGCGAACAGCAAATCCTTGAACGCCAACCGGCCGGCATTGGTCGCGAACCGTGGATCGTCGCGCATCTCGGGCAAGACCATCGCGTCGCAGAACCGCCGGAACTGCCCTTCATTCCCGACCGCCAGGATGAACCACCCATCCGCGCACGGAAACACCGCATACGGACACACGTTCATGTGCGCATTCCCGACCCGCGTCGGCGACACGCCGCTGGCGAACCAGTTCATCGCCTGGTTCGCCAGCACCCCGGTCATCGTGTCGAGCAGCGCCATGTCGATCTGCTGACCCCGGCCGGTGCGCTCGCGCATCGCCAACGCCGCCTGGATCGCGATCACGGAATACAGCCCGGTCATGATGTCGGCGAACGCCACGCCGATCTTCTGCGGCGCGCCGTCGGGCTCGCCGGTCAGGTCCATGATCCCGCTCATGCCCTGGACGATGAAGTCGTAGCCGGCGCGCGGGGCATAAGGCCCGTCCTGCCCGAACCCGGTGATCGAGCAATAGACGAGCCGCGGATTGATCTCGGCAAGCGCGGCGTAATCGAGCCCGTATTTGACGAGCCCGCCGACCTTGAAATTCTCGATCACGACGTCCGCGTCGGCGATCAGGTCGCGGACGATCGCCTGGCCGTCAGCGGTCGTAAAGTCGGCAACGACCGATCGCTTTCCGCGGTTGGCGGCATGAAAATACGCGGCGTCGCGGCTGCCGTCGGGGTTGTCGATAAACGGCGGGCCCCAGGTGCGGGTGTCGTCGCCGGCAGGGCTCTCGATCTTGACGACGTCGGCGCCGAGGTCGGCGAGAACTTGGCCTGCCCACGGGCCGGCAAGGATGCGGGCGAGTTCGACGACTTTGAGGCCGGTGAGGGGGGTGTCTTTCACCACGGTCTCATCCCATCACCCATCATCATCGACGCGTCACCTAAGTTCGTCATCCCAGCGAAAGCTGGGATCTCCCGGTAATGGAGCGTGCCCTTGCGGAGGGAGACCCCAGCTTTCGCTGGGGTGACGGGGGATGTCAAAACGCAGCGATACCCGTGATCGCGCGGCCAAGGATCAGCGCATGAACATCATGTGCACCCTCATACGTGTTGACCGTCTCCAGGTTCATCAGGTGGCGCATCACCTGATACTCCCCCGAAATCCCGTTGCCGCCGTGCATGTCGCGGCTCATCCGTGCGATGTCGAGCGCCTTGCCGACATTGTTGCGCTTCACGATCGAGACCATCTCCGGCGCGAACCGACCCTCGTCCATCAACCGCCCGACGCGCAACGACGCCTGCAATCCGAGTGCGATCTCGGTTTCCATGTCCGCCAGCTTCTTCTGGAAAAGCTGACGCCCAGCGAGCGGCGTCCCGAACTGGTTGCGATCGAGCCCGTACTGCCGCGCGGCGTGAAAACAGAATTCGGCAGCGCCGAGTGCGCCCCACGAAATGCCGTAGCGCGCGCGATTGAGGCAACCGAACGGCCCCTTCAAGCCCTGCACGTCGGGCAGCAGCGCGTCCTCGCCGACCTCGACCTCGTCCATCATCACCATCCCGGTAATCGACGCGCGCAGCGACAGCTTCCCCTCGATCTTGGGCGTCTCGAGCCCTTTCATCCCGCGCTCGAGGATAAAGCCGCGGATGCCGCCGCCATGCTCATCGGATTTCGCCCAGATCACGAACACGTCCGCGATCGGCGAATTGGATATCCACGTCTTCGCGCCCGAGATCACATAGCCGTTGGCGGTCTTCTTCGCGCGCGTCGTCATCCCGCCGGGGTCCGACCCCGCATCCGGCTCGGTCAGCCCGAAGCAGCCGATCCACTCGCCGGTTGCGAGTTTGGGCAGGTATTTGCGCTTCTGCTCTTCGGACCCGAACGCATTGATCGGGTACATAACCAGGCTCGACTGCACCGACATCATCGAGCGATAGCCCGAGTCGATCCGCTCCACCTCGCGCGCGACCAGCCCGTAGGCGACATAGGACGCACCGACGCCGCCATATTCCTCGGGGATCGTCGGCCCGAGCAACCCGAGAGCACCCATCTCGCGAAAAATCGCGGGATCGGTACGCTCGTGCTGGAACGCGTCGATGATCCGTGGCGCGAGCTTGTCGTCGGCATAGGCCTTCGCGCTGTCGCGGATCATCCGCTCGTCCTCGCTCAACTGATCGTCGAGCAGGAACGGATCCGCCCAATCGAACTTGCCCATTCCGGCCATCTGCATCTCCTTCGTTGACCGCCGACTTCGTGGTTCGGCAGGCGAAAGTCCAGCCCTGACGAGCCGTTTAAGCATCGATCAGCGTCAGTACCGCGATCGTCACGTGCTCCCGGTCGCCGATCGTCTCAACGCAGTCGACCGATAGATCGGCGACGATATGCCCGCGCATCGCGAACTCCGCGTCGGGCAGGCCATCGATCCAGTCTCGAAGACCGGGTACGGGGACCGCCGCGATCGTCAGCCGGTGGAGCGTCCCGACAAACGTCGCGCTCGCCCACGGGGTGCACGCGATCGACTCGACGTGCATCGCCAGGCCCGCCGCACTCGCGTGACCACGAAGCGCGCGGATCAGCAGCGTGCCCGCATCGGGGCCGCGGATCGCGTCCATTCTCATGATCCGTTGCTCGCAATAAATGCCTCGATCCGCGCCACCATCGGTTCGCGCGCCTGACGACCGCGTCGCAGGTCATGCACGAGCCGCGGATCGCCGACTGCCAGCCGCCCGAACTTGGTCATCGGCATGCCGGTCTGCCGCAGATATCGATCGATCTTCATGAGAATCGTCACCGTCGTTCCTCCCGAGTCCATTGCCCTGTTCTTGATCTGTTCCGCGAAATCCTACTTGTCTAGGAAATTTCCTACGCTAGGGTCGGGTGGTGTCGAAAACCGCATCCGATCCCGACCCGAGGACCGCGCTGGCGACGCTGGCGGCGGCGCGGGGTGATAGCCTTGCGGCGCTGTCGGCGATGCTCGGGCGCAATGCGGCGTATCTCCAGCAATATGTCCGCCGCGGATCGCCGCGGACTTTGGGCGAACGCGATCGACAATTATTGTCGGCGTATCTCGGCGTGAGCGAAGCCGTGCTCGGCGCGCCACCCGATCGCGCGACGGGTTTCCGAATCCGCAAACTCGATGTCGCTGCGTCCGCAGGGCCGGGTGCGCAGGTCGATGGCGAGATCGTGCTGGGCACGGACACGCTAGACCCCGGCCTAGCGCGGAAGCTTGGGCTGAGGGACGGGCAGGCGGCGATCATTCGGGTCCGTGGCAGTTCGATGGAGCCGGGGCTGTTCGACGGCGATCACATCGTAGTGGATACCGCGGACCGGACGCCGCGTGCGACGGGCGGGGTGTATGTCATCCGGATCGACGACGCGGTGATGGTGAAGCGGGTTGCGCTGGCAGGTGGGCAGCTGGTGGCGACCAGCGACAACCCTGCGGCGGGGCCGATTCCGCAGGGGCGGATCGCCGTGATCGGCCGCGTCGTGTGGCAAATGCGCGAGCCGCGTTGAGGGCGTGAACGTGTCGGGTCCGTGCGATCCTCCCCCGCAAGGGGGAGGTGGCAGGCGTGAGCCTGACGGAGGGGGAGGAAAGAGCAACCGCCGTTGCGTGTCCTCCCCCTTCGTCCCCTTCGGCGACACCTCCCCCTGGCGGGGGAGGATCGCGAGTTCGATCTGTCCGGGGCCGCCTGTCTGTGCCGACCACCGCTCGTGCCGACCCCCGTTCGTGCTGAGTAGCGACCGAGTAGCTCCGTCAGGAGCGTATCGAGGGCGTGTAGCGAAGCATGGGGGCCGCGCGCCAACCTGTCCTTCGATACGCCGTCTCGATACGCTGCGTTGCAGCTACTCGACGGCTACTCAGGACGAACGGAGGAGGGAGTGGGTAGCCTGGAGCGGCCTCTACCGTCGGTCTTTCACCCACACCAAAACCGCAGCAATCACGCCCAGTCCCGTCCCGACCAGAAACCCCGGCGTGGCCTGCCCGATCGCAAAGCCGACCCCTGCGCCGCCCAGCATGCCGAGCGCGACGAGGAATCCACCCGCGGCGCTGGGGTCCTTGTGGGGGGGGAGGGTGTCGCGGGAAGTCGGATCGGCCATCGGCCTGTCCTGCCACGCGCCGCGCGCGGATGCCAGCTACCCGGCGCTGCTCGATGCTCCCTATCCGGTTTATGCGATGCCGGCCTCACGTCGCGCCGGGCTACTTACGCTGCCGTCGAGCGCCCAAACCTTATGACACGCCTATGCCCGGATGAAACGTGGCGGAAATACGGCGTTACATACTGTTCCGTCACGACAAGCCCGGCTAGGAGCCGGACATGGTGTTCCGCGTCGGGCGAGCCGGGCCGGCCGCCGCCTTTTTCGTTCTGACGACCGCCGGAGCTGTATCCGCCGCGGGTGCACAGATCACGCCCGCTCCCGCGCAGACTTTGGCAACGCCCTCAGCAAGTGCGGCGGCCGACACGCCGATGTCGCTCGATCCCAACTCGCCGCTCGCCGCGCTGCCCGATATCGGCGTGGCTTGGCCCGACCTCGCGACCTCGCCGATGGACCCGGCGGCGACGATCGCCGCGGTCGATGCCAATGCGGAGAGCCGCTATGCGTGGCGGATCGATGGCATAGACGGCATCGACGACACGCTGCTGCGCCAGCGGTTCGCCGCCCTGTCGACGCTGGACGCGAATGATCACCAGGCCGCCAACGCCGCGCAACTCGATCGCCGGGCGCGCGAGGATGCCGACCTACTCAACAGCCTGCTCCGCGCGGAGGGCTATTACGATGCCAACGTCGTCACGCGGGTCGAGCCCGGCGCGAAGCCGATGGTCGTGCTCTTGGCGACGCCCGGCACGCTCTATACGTTTAAGGACGTGACGATCGACGGCATCGCCGCGGCGGGCGACAAGGCGTCGGGGCTCGTGACCGCGTTCGGCGTGAAGCCCGAGGATCCGGTCAATTCCGACGCGATCGTCGCGGGGCAGGCGAAGCTCACCACGCAGATCGGTCGCGAGGGCTTTCCGTTCGCCAAGGTCGGCGACCCCGCGATCGTCGTCGATCACGCCACCCGCACCGCGACGCTCGATCTGTCCGTGCAACCCGGCGGCGCGCGCAAATTCGGCCAGATCCTTGCGCTGCCCGGCAACCGCGTGTTCGGCGCCGACCACGTCGCGGAGATCGCGCGCTTTTCGCCCGGCGATCTGTACGACGCGACCAAGCTGGACGATCTCCGCCGCGCGCTGATCCAGACCAGCCTGGTGTCTTCGGTCGACCTGAAGCCAGTACAGGGCGCGACGCCCGACACCGTCGACGTCGCAGTCAAGCTCGACCCCGCGCCGCCGCACACCGTCGCAGGCGAGCTCGGCTATGGTACCGGCGAGGGCGCGCGCGCGGAACTCAGCTGGACGCACCGCAACCTGTTCCCGCCCGAGGGCGCGCTGACGCTGCGCGGCGTGCTGGGGACGCAGGAACAGCTCGGCTCGATCGTGTTCCGGCGCAACAATTTCCAGGCGCGCGACCGCGTGCTGACGCTCCAGGCGTCTGCGGTGCACACAAACCGCGACGCCTATGATGCGAAGACGTTCTCGCTCGCGGGCAGCCTCGAGCGCCAGACCAATATCTTCTTCCAGAAGACCTGGACCTGGTCGGTCGGTGCCGAATTGCTCGCGTCGGACGAGCGCGACGTGATCCTGTCGACCGGCGACCCACGCCGCCGCACCTTCTTCATCGGCGCGTTGCCGACCAGCCTCAATTACGATGGTTCGGACGATCTGCTCAACCCGACCAAGGGTTTCCGCCTCGGCGGGCGGCTCAGCCCCGAAGTATCGTTGCAGGGCTCGGTGTTCGGCTATGCGCGGACGCAGTTCGACGGCAGCGTCTACCAGCCGTTCGGCAGTCGGGTAGTGCTCGCAGCCCGCACCCGCCTTGGTACCATAGTCGGCGCGCCGCGCGATCAGGTCGCGCCGTCGCGGCGTTTCTACGCCGGCGGCGGCGCGTCGGTGCGCGGCTATGGCTATCAGTCGATCGGCCCGCGCGACCCCAATAATGATCCGATCGGCGGCCGCAGCCTGACCGAATTCTCGATCGAGGCGCGGGTGCGCGTGCTCGGCAGCTTCGGGATCGTGCCGTTCCTCGACGCGGGCAACATCTACACCTCGCCGCTGCCGAAATTCACCGGGCTGCAATACGGCACCGGGATTGGCGTGCGCTATTATTCGAACTTCGGGCCGATCCGTCTCGACGTCGGCACGCCGATCAACCCGCAACCGGGTGACAGCCGGATCGCCGTGTACGTTTCGCTGGGGCAGGCGTTTTGACCGAAGACGTCGTTCTTCCGAAGCGTCGGATCGCGTGGTGGCGGTGGATCGTCAGCGCCATCATGGCGTTGCTCGCGATCGTCGGTACCGCGTTGCTCATCGTCGACACGGGGATCGGCCACCGCTTCGTCGCGGACCGGATCGCGGCGATCAAGACAGCCAACGGGCTACGCTTCACGGTCGGGCGGATCGACGGCTCGCTATACGGCGATACGCGGCTGATCGATCTGCGCGTGTACGATCTTGAGGGGCTGGTCTTCCAGGCGCCCAACGTCACGCTCGACTGGTCGCCGTTCGACTGGTTTTCGAACCGGCTCGAGATCCAGCGGCTGATCGTCGATCGCGCGATCCTGACTCACACGCCGCGCACTCGGCCGTCCAAGACGCGCGGCCCGATCCTGCCCGATTTCGATATCCATATCGGCAAGCTCTCTGTCGGACGGCTGACGCTTGCGAAGCGCGTGCTGGGGACGCAGCGAATCGGTACGCTCGAAGGGCATGCTGACATCCGCTCGGGCCGGGCGCTGGTCGACCTGAAAGCGCGCATTGCCGGCAGCGACGACCTGAAGCTCCGGATGGATGCCGAGCCGGCGCGCGACCGCTTCGACATCGACGTCGCGGCCAAGGGCGCAGCCAATGGCGTGCTCGCGCGGATGGTCAAGGCGAAGGGGCCGGTCGCGCTCGCGGTCACCGGTGACGGCAGCTGGGCCAAATGGAACGGCCACGCGAACGGCATGATCGGCGCGACCCGAGTCGTCGACCTCGCTCTCGCCCAAGTCGCCGGGCGCTACACGCTGTCGGGTACGATCTCGCCGTCGTCGCTGCTGCATGGTCGCCTGCAACGGCTGACCGCGCCGCGCGTGCTCGTCAACGGCAGCGCGGGGTTCGCCAACCGCCGGCTCGATGGGCAACTCTCGCTGCGCACCCCCGCACTTGCGATCGACACGACCGGCATCGTCGATCTCGCCGCAAACGCCTACCGCGACGTGCGGATCAAGGCGCGACTGCTGCGACCGCCTGCGCTGTTCGACAACATGACCGGCAACATGGTCGAGCTCCGCGCAATCCTCGACGGCCCGTTCGCGACCGCGGCGTTCGACTACCGCCTCGACGCGAGCCGCTTCGCGTTCGACCAGACCGGTTTCGAGAACGCGCACGCCGTCGGCAAGGGCCGCCTGTCCGCCGCGCCGGTGACCGTCCCGATCCGCTTCACCGCCGCGCGCGTGACCGGAGTCGGCAGCGTGGCGGGCGGGATCCTGCGCAACCTGTCGGTCGACGGGCTGCTCCGCGTGACGCCGACATTGCTGACCGGCGATGCGCTCAAGCTCCGGTCGGACAAACTCACCGGCAGCATCAATCTAGCGGTAGACCTGCGCAACGGCCAGTTCGAGGTCGGCATCAACGGTGGCTTGGGGCGGTATCTGATCCCCGGCCTCGGCATCGTCGACGTGAAGTCGACCTTGCGGGTCGTCCCCGGCCCGAACCGCAAGGGCACGCGCGTCATCGGCCAAGGCAGCGCGCAGATGGTGCGGCTCGACAACGCCTTCTTCCGCAGTCTCGCAGGGGGACTGCCGCGGATCACCACCGACCTCGAACGTACCACCGACGGCGTCCTGCACTTCACCAACCTCGTGCTGACCGCGCCGCAGATCCGGCTGACCGGCAACGGCTTTCGTCGCCGTGACGGCACCTTCCACTTCGAGGGCGGCGGGCGCCAGCAGACTTACGGCCCGCTCACGCTCAAACTCGACGGCCAGATCGAGAAGCCGACGCTCGACCTCGTCTTCGCCAGCCCCAACGCCACGCTCGGCCTGTCGAACGTCCGCGCGCATCTTGATCCGACGGCGCAGGGGTTCGCGTTCACCGCGGGCGGAGGATCGCGGCTCGGGCCGTTCACCACCAACGGCGCGATCCTGTTGCCGCCCGGTGCCGGTGCGACGATCCAGGTCGCGGCACTGAACGTCGCCGGCACGCGCGCGAGCGGTAATGTCGCGGTGGTCGATGGCGGCTTCAACGGCGCGCTCGCTGTCGCAGGCGGCGGGATCTCGGGTGAACTCCTGTTCCGCCCGGTCAGTCAGATCCAGCGCATCGAAGGGCATCTCGCCGCCAAGGCCGCGACGCTCGACACCGTCGCGCTCCGCTCGGGCAAGCTCGATTTCGTCACGTTGCTCGACCCCGCTGGTACCTCGATCGAGGCCACCGCGACCGGCCTCGGGCTGCGTCGCGGCGCGCTCAGCCTCGCCCGGTTCAGCGGGTCCGCGTCGCTCCGTGGCGGCGTCGGCACGATCAAGGCGTCGATCGCCGGCTCCCGCGGCCGCGCGTTCGATATCCAGAGCGTGACGCAGGTCACCGCCAACAGCTACGCGATCTCGGCGCAAGGCACGCTCGATGGCCGGCCGCTGAAACTGCTCACCCCGGCAATCGTCACCCAGGCCGAGGACGGCTGGCACCTCGCGCCGACCAGGCTCAGCTTCTCCGGGGGCGAGGCACAGGTCGGCGGCCGCTTTACCGCCGCCAGCACCGCGATCGACGCCAGCCTGACGCGGATGCCGCTCGCGATCCTCGACATCGCCTATCCCGGGCTCGGCCTCAGCGGCAGCGCGTCGGGCAGCGTCACGGTCGCGACCGCGAACGGTGCCGCGCCGACGGGGAAGGCGAACGTCACGATCCGCGGGCTTAGCCGCGCTGGCCTCGTTCTCTCTTCACGCCCGATCGACGTCGGCGTCGCGGCGGTGCTCTCCCCCGACAAGCTCGGCCTGCGCGCCGTCATCGCGTCGGCGGGCAAGACGATCGGCCGTGCGCAAGCCCAGCTCGCGCCACTCGGGCAGGGGGATCTCGCCTCGCGGATCAGCAACGCCCGCCTGTTCGGCCAGCTGCGGTATAGCGGCCCCGCCGACACGCTCTGGCGGCTCACCGGTGTCGAGTTGTTCGACCTGTCCGGCCCGGTCGCGATCGGCGCGGACGTCGTCGGCACGCTCGCCAACCCGACGCTGCGCGGGATCGTTCAGGCAAACGGCGCGCGGATCGAAAGCGCGACCACCGGCACCGTTCTGTCCAACGTCCAGGCGACCGGCCGCTTCGGCGGATCGCGGCTCGTGATCGACCGGTTCGGCGCCGACGCGGGCAAGGGCGGCCGCGTCACCGGCACCGGCCAGTTCGAGTTCGCCGCCGCCAACGGTGTCGGTCTCGATCTGACCTTGCAGGCCGACAAGGCGGTGATGATCAACCGCGATGATATCGGCGCGACCGTCTCCGGGCCACTCACGTTCAAGTCGAACGGCTCGGGCGGCACGATCGCGGGCGACGTGGTGTTGAACAAGAGCCGCTACCGCCTCGGCCAGGCCACCGCTGCCAGTGCCGTCCCGCAACTCAACATCCGCGAGATCAACCTGCCCGATGGTGGCGAGGAGATCGAGACGCCGACCAAGCCCTGGACGCTGGCGATCAAGGCGCGCGCGCCGAACCAGGTGATGGTCAGCGGGCTCGGGCTTACCAGCGAATGGTCCGCCAACCTCCAGATCGCCGGCCAGCCCGAGAACCCGGCGATCACCGGCCGCGCGACGCTGATCCGCGGCGATTACGAGTTCGCCGGTCGCAAGTTCGAACTCGCGCGCGGCGTGATCCGCTTCGACGGACAGGTGCCCGCCAACCCCGCGCTCGATATCGAGGCGAACGCGGATTCGACCGGGCTCAGCGCGTCGATCCGGGTGACGGGGTACGCGCTGAAACCCGAGATCAGCTTCACCAGCACGCCGGCCTTGCCCGAGGACGAGCTGCTTTCGCGGCTGCTGTTCGGCACCTCGATCACCAATCTGTCCGCACCCGAGGCGCTGCAGCTGGCGGCGGCGGTGGCGGCGTTGCAGGGCGGCGGCAGCGGGCTCAATCCGATCAACGCGGTGCGCCGTGCGGCCGGGCTCGACCGCCTGCGCATTCTGCCGGCCGATCCGCAGACCGGGCAGGGCACCTCGATCGCGGCGGGTAAATACGTGACGCGGCGGCTGTATGCGGAGATCGTCACCGACGGTCAGGGCTATTCCGCCACGCAGGTCGAGTTCCAGGTCACGCGCTGGCTGTCGCTGTTGTCGAGCATCTCGACGCTCGGTCGCCAGAGCGCCAACGTCCGCGTGTCGAAGGATTATTGAGCAACCCCGTTCGGGCTGAGCAAAGTCGAAGCCGCTTCCGATGCGCAGGCCCTTCGACTTCGCTCAGGGCGAACGGTAAGGGAATTTTTTCGGTTTAGGACCCAGTCATGAAGCCCGTCATCTTCGGCCTGTCCGGCCCCGTCCTCACGCCCCAGGAACGCGCGTTCTTCGCCGAGTGCGAGCCTGCCGGCTACATCCTGTTCAAGCGCAACATCGTCGACCGCGCGCAGGTCCGCGCGCTGACCGACTCGCTCCGTGCCTTGGCAGGACGCGACGATCTGGCGATCCTGATCGACCAGGAGGGGGGACGCGTCGCGCGGATGGGGGCCCCTGAATGGCCCGCATTCCCTGCGGGCCCGGTGTTCGACGCGGCGTACGAGCGCGCGCCGATGACCGCGATCCAGGCGGCGCGCGCAAACGGGCAGGCGCTGGGGGTGATGCTCAGCGAGGTCGGCATCACCGTCGACTGCGCGCCGCTGCTCGACGTGTCGCAGCCGGATACGACCGAGGCGGTGTCGTGCCGCACCTACGGGTCGGACCCGATGCGGGTGGCGGCGTTGGGTCGGGCGATGCTCGAGGGTCTGGCAGAAGGCGGCGTCGTCGGTGTCGTCAAGCACATGCCCGGTCACGGTCGCGCCAAGCTCGACACGCACCACCACCTCCCGACCGTCACCGCGACCGATGCCGAGCTCGAGATCGACCTCGAACCGTTCCGCACGCTCAACCAGGCGCCGATGGGGATGACCTCACATATCGTCTTCGACGCGTGGGACGCCGACCGCCCCGCGACGCTGTCGCCGATCGTGATCGAGCGGATCATCCGCGAGCGGATTGGCTTTGACGGGCTGCTGATGACCGACGACATCGATATGAAGGCGCTGTCGGGCACCGCCGGCGACAAGGCGGCCGGGGCGATCGCGGCTGGGTGCGATCTGGTGCTCGATTGCTGGGCGCGGATGGACGAGATGGTCGAGATCGCCGGGCGGCTGGAGGAAATCTCGCCAGCGGCGCGCGCGCGGTTGGACCGGGCGATGGCGTCGGTCGGGGCGGCGAAGGGTAATTTTGCCGAACTGATCGCTACGCGGGACGCGCTGTTGGCGCGGGTCTGAGCTTATTTAAGACTAGTGCACATCTCCCTATTCACCTCCCCGGCGGAGGCCGGGGTCCAGTTGGAGAGGTCGCAGTAACGAAGCGCGACGCCGACAATTGACGTCCCCCAACTGGGCCCCGGCCTCCGCCGGGGTGGATCTTTGGTAAGCGTGGTGCTTGGAACCTGTGCTTCGATACGCGCCTTCGATACGGCTCTGACGAGCCTACTCGGCCGCTACTCAGCACGAACGGTTTGGGGGGGGGCGTCAGTTTGCGGGGAGAGCTTGAGGTTGCGTGACCCGCCCCACGAGCCAGAGCCACGTCACTCCATCCGCGCGCCAGCGGTCCCCATCGCCAGCGCGTTCTCGCGCCAAGCTACCGCAACACCCCGGGATGCGCTGTTTTCCTGCATGATGTAGCGTGCGCCAATGGACGACGCCCAACTGACGCTGGATCTCGACGGGTGGGAGGGGCCGCTCGATCTGTTGCTATCGCTCGCGCGCGGGCAGAAGGTCGATCTGCGGAAGATTTCGATCCTCGCGCTGGTCGAGCAGTATCTCGCCTATGTCGAGTCCGCCCGCGCGCTGAAGCTCGAACTGGCGGCGGACTATCTCGTGATGGCGGCGTGGCTGGCGTATCTGAAATCGGCGTTGCTGTTGCCGCGCGACCCGCTCGCCGAACCGGACCCGGAAGAACTCGCGCTGCGGCTGCAACTCCGGCTCGAGCGGCTGAGTGCGATGCGCGAGGCCGGCGCCCGGCTGATGGCGCGCGATCGTACCGGGCGTGACGTCTTCCTGCGTGGGGCACCCGAAGGGCTGCGGACTGTGCGGAAGGCGGCGTGGCAGGCGGAGATCTTCGACCTGATCGCCGCTTACGGTCGGATTTCCGCGCGGACGCGGCCGGTGATGCATGTCGTCGCCGACCGCGAGGTGATGACGCTGGAGGCAGCGCTGGAGCGCGTGTCGATGTTGGTCGGCGAACGGATCGACTGGAGCGTGATCGAAAGCTTCCTGCCCGAAGCAGGCGAGCGGTTGCGGCGATCGGCGCTCGCATCGAGCTTCGTCGCGGCACTCGAACTCGCGCGACAGGGGAAGATCGACCTGCGCCAGGCCTCGCCGTTCGCGCCGCTCTATCTCAGGGCGCGCGCGTGACGCCGCCGGATGAGTTCGTGCGCGCGGTGGAGGCGGTGCTGTTCGCGGCCGAGAGCCCGCTGACGATCGACTCGATCCGCGCGCATGTCGGGGCGGGCGATGTCCGCGCGGCGCTGGACCGGCTGACGGCCGATTATGCCGGGCGCGGTATCCATATCGTCCGGCGCGGCGAACGCTGGCAGTTCCAGACCGCGCCGGACATGGCGCACATGCTGCGCCGCGACCGCGAGGAGCCCCGCAGGCTCAGCCGCGCCGGCATCGAGACGCTGGCGATCATCGCCTATCACGAGCCGGTCACGCGCGCGGAGATCGAGGCGATTCGCGGGGTGCAAATCTCTAAGGGGACGCTCGACGTACTGATGGAGGCGGGCTGGGTAAAACCGGCGGGGCGGCGCGAGGTGCCGGGGCGGCCGCTGATGTTCGCGACGAGCCCCGAATTTCTCGTCCATTTCGGGCTGGCGAGCCGCCGCGACCTGCCGGGGATCGACGATCTGCGCGCTGCGGGGCTGCTCGATCCGGTCGATCTCGCCTTCGATCGGCTTGAAGATGATGAAGATGGCAATGGGGTGGCGCAATCTCTGGCATTGGGACGGGATGAGCCTTAGATAGGGTCCAGTTTTCAGGAGAATGGCCATGGGCGGTTTTAGCCCGATTCACTTGCTCGTCCTCGCGGTAGTCGCGATCCTCCTTCTTGGCGGCGGTCGGTTCTCGAACCTGATGGGAGACGTCGCGAAGGGCGTGAAGAACTTCAAGAAGGGCATGTCGGAGAACGACGACGAGACGCCGGCTAAGCCGTCGGCGCGGATCGAAGCGCAGAAGTCTGCCGATCCCGCGTTCGACCGCGACGGCAATCGCGTCCGCGACGACCGTCCTGCCTGAAGCAAGCGTGCTGAAGTTGGCAGAGTTGAAGACCCTAGATAGGCGCGGCTGAATGTTCGATATCGCGCCCTCCGAGTTCCTGCTCGTGGCATTCGTCGCGCTCGTCGTGATCGGTCCGAAGGACCTCCCCAAGGCGATGCGCGTGGTCGGCTATTGGGTCGGCAAGGCGCGCGGCGTTGCGCGACAATTCCGCTCGGGCTTCGATTCGATGGTTCGCGAGGCCGAACTCGAAGAGATGGAAAAGCGCTGGGCCTCGGAAAACGAACGCATCATGCGCGAGCATCCGCAGACGGGTGCGGACGCAGGGGCGGATACTGCACAGGTCGTGCATTCGCCGGAAACGGACGAGCACCGGCGCGATTACCGGTCTATCGACGATGCGGACGATCACACGAACGAGCCGGTGATGGTCGAGAAGCCGGTAGTGGCCGCCGCTCCGTCCGACGGCGCTCTCCCCGCCGCGTCATCGTCTACCGCCACCTCGTCCGACACGGCTGCGGTTCCGACCGACCATGACGGTAAGCCGCTCGCGGATTGTGGTAAGGACGCTTTGAATACCCCGGTCTCGACCGTGGTCCATCCCGACGACAAGACCGGCAAGTCCGACATAGCGTCATCGTGAGCGTTATGGTTGTGAACGCCTCCCCAAACGCCGAAAGCATAGCATGAGCGAGATCGACGCAAGCCGGGCGCCGTTGCTCGACCATCTGATCGAGCTGCGGCGGCGGTTGCTGTACTGCATCGCCGCGCTGGTCGTGACGTTCGGGATCGCGATGTATTTTGCCGAGGATATCTTCGGCTTCCTGGTCCACCCCCTGCTCGCGGCGGGGCAGAACAAGGTGATCTATACCGAGATCTTCGAAGCGTTCTTCGTCCAGATCAAGGTGGCGTTCTTCGCGGCGATGATGCTGTCGTTCCCGGTGATCGCGAACCAGCTCTGGCAGTTCGTCGCGCCCGGCCTGTACAAAAAGGAGAAGCGCGCGCTGCTGCCGTTTATCCTCGCGACTCCGGTGCTGTTTCTGACCGGCGCGGCGATGGCCTATTACATCGCCATTCCGATGGCGCTGCACTTCTTGCTCGGGTTCGACGGGATGGTCGGCGGGATTCATCGCGAAGCGCTGCCGGCGATCGGCAACTACCTGTCGTTCACGATGCAGTTTCTGTTCGGCTTCGGGATCTCGTTCCTGCTGCCGGTGCTGCTGATGCTGCTGGAGCGGGCAGGGATCGTCACGCGTAAGCAGCTGATCGGCGCGCGGCGCTACGCGATCGTCGCGGCGTTCGCGATCGCAGCGGTGCTGACGCCGCCGGATATCGGGTCGCAGCTGTTGCTCGCGATCCCGCTGGTCATTCTGTACGAACTCGCGTTGATCGGGATCTGGTTCACCGAGCGCAGCCGGGCGAAGGCCAAGGCGGTCGAGGGCGAGTCGACTGATATCGTCGAAAGCTGAAGGCTACCAAGGACTGATACGAAAACGGGGTCCGGTGCATGTGCACCGGACCCCGTTTCGTATCAAAAGCGCGAGGCTTACTTGGCGCTGTCTGCGGTCTTCGCGACGGTCTTGCCCGCCGATGCCACGTCCTTGCCTGCACCCTCAACGGTGTTGCATGCCGAAACCATGAGCGCGCCTGCGACGACAACCAATCCAACCAACTTACGCATGAAACTTCCTCCTAGAAAAGGCACGAATGCCACCGGGGGTGAAATGTTCGGGATCGCGGTTCGTTCCGATCGACCGGGCACTATTTGCGCGGATTCAGCGGCTTGCGCACGGGCATCGAACGATAAAGGCCCGGATGCATCACCGGGGGGGGAGGGTGATGCATCCGGGCCTATGACTTGGACAGCGAGAGCGGGGGGGCATAAAGTCGCTGTCCGCAATGTTGAACGGCGAGCGCCCCAAGATGTTCCCGTCGCGCGACGATTATCCGAAAAAAACTAGGGCTAACAAGTATTAACCGTCAGCGACTTGCTGCCGATCAGTCGCGCCCCTTGACTGCGAACGCGATCTCGTAAGCGCCGACCAGCGGGTCGTGGTGCAAGGGCGAGCGCAACTGCCGCGACAGGCCTTCCATGACGCGGCCATAGCGCACGACGGCCTCGCGAAACGCATCGCTCTCCACGAGGGCGCGCGAGACGACGCGCAACAGCGCGCGTTCGGGCGCGTCGGCAGGCTTGACGACGATCCGAATCTGCGCGGCGGGATCACAGGATATCGCCAGCTCGATCGTTTCGGTCGCCAGGAACGCGATCGCCACGGCGACGTCCTGATTGACCAGGTATGGATCGATATCGAGCGTGATCCCCAATCCATGCGATCGTTCGGACGCGGTCGCACGAATGTTCGCCGATAGTTCGCCGATCATCGTCCGCAGGTTCAGGCCGCGATTCTCTTCGAGTTCGGCGAAATGATTACGGTGGACCACGGCGAGCGCATCGACGCGGCGCTGGATCGACGCATAGGCCACCGTCGCATCCTCGCTCGGCGCGCTACGCGCATGGAAATTGATGAGACTGGAAATGACCTGTAGGTTGTTCTTGACCCGGTGATGCACTTCGCGCGTCAATTTGGTCTGGCGGACGAGCCCCTCCGCGAGCCCGGCTTCGTGCAAGGCCACAGTCTGGCTGATCGCCTGGAAGGTGTCGCCGAGTTCGCGGATTTCCTGTGCCGGCAATGTCCGGACCTCGCCGAGATCGAGCGTCTCACCCGGCGTAAACGCAGCGACTGCGCCACGCAGGCGGCGGAGTGGTCGGATCAACAGACGGTCGACGACGAACCATGCGATGCTTGCTGCTGCGAGCCACATTAGCAACGGAAGCAGCATCGCCACGACCAGCGACGAGGTGACCGGCGCACTTCGGATGCTGGTGCGCAAGGCGATCCCGGCAACGCCCAGATCGGTCCGCATCGTCTCCATGCGATCGAGCGGGCGTTCATCCGGGATGGTCTCGAGCGTCAAGGCATCTTCGTCGAGCACTAGCGCGCTGCTGAAGGTGAGTGCACGGCTGGACGGGCGGCCGATCTTTTGCAGGAACGGCTGCGGGAAATAGGCGCGGGCGAACGTATCGCCACCGGGCCCGGAGATCGCCAGCACCAGCCCACGGTTGGGGATGATATCCGCGGTGATCGGCATGTCGGTCTGGCGGAGTGCCGCAGGCATCGGGATCGGTGTGCCGCATAATACGCCGCCGGCGCGGTCGGTGATGACGAACCGTGTACCGGCGGAGGATTGCTGGGCGAATACGCCTTGCGCCCGCGCGCAACTCGGCGCGTCGGCGGGATCGTTACCGAGCGCGTTCACCGCGACCCGCAATGCGGTCATGTCGCCGACCAACTCGATCGCGATCGCCCGCGCGCTTTCGTTCGCGGTCACGCGCAGGCGCGCCCGCGCCTCGGTATCGGCCAGGCGAGTCGTCTGGAAGGTTGCGAAAACGGCTATGAGCGCCAACGGCAACAATGCCGCGCTGAGGATCAGAAACAGCTTGGCGCCCGTGGGCAGCCGCCCCATCGCCGAAATCAGCCGGGTTTCGCGTCGGCCGTCGGTCTGGTCGTCATGCTCGGTGGCAATGGCGGTTACGGCGGGCTGAACTGGGATGGAATTTTGCGGCGAGGCCATGCGGCCCGCGCTCAGTCTAGCTTGCCGAGAAGGTCCAGCAGATCCTCCGGGATCGCCTCATCGACGGTTTTCTGATAAACCGAACGAAGGGCCGACCCCATTTGCTGATCCTTGTCCGGCCCCTTTGTGGAGGTGGTAGCAGGCACTGTATTCTGCGTGTCGTGGCCCAAACTCAAAACTTCCCCCTGCACGACGCGAACCTGATCATCTGGCATACCATGTCACAAAAGGGCGATATGCAAACCCGCCACGACGGATGTCGAGCGGGTTGCGGAGTCGCCTACGATGGAGGTGAAACCAAACACTGTCTCGTTAGTTCCCTGTTCAAGCGAAAATCGAACCTTTGGTCCAGCCTTATGTGCCTTTTGGACCAAAGGATGCTTTTTCGGCTATCGCCATTGCAATGATACGAGGCACCCGACACATGAGGGGCCGCGTAGGATCAGGGAGTATTCGTTACCCATGTCGCTTGGACAGCAACTCGCACCGCACCTTCCCTTTTTGCGGCGCTACGGCCGGGCCCTGACCGGCAGTCAGATGCACGGCGACAAATATGTGCGCGCTACGCTCGAGGCGATCGTCGCCGCACCCGAAGAGTTCCCGCGGGACGTAGATCCGCGCTTGGGCCTGTATCGGATGTTCCAGGTGATCTGGAATTCGGCCAATTTCGACGAGGTTGCCGATGAAACGATATCGGACGGCGGCGGTCATGAGGCGGTGGCCCGTGCGCGTCTCGCTCGTATGACGCCACTTTCGCGTCAGGCCCTGCTGCTGACCGCGATGGAAGGCTTCACGCCAGAGGACGCGGCCTATTTGATCGAGGTCGATTCGAGCGAAGTCGACGATCTCGTCGCCGAGGCGCTTTCCGAGATCGAGAGCCAGACGCGGGCCAAGGTCCTCATCATCGAGGACGAGCCGATCATCGCGATGGATATCGAGACGATCGTTCGGGATCTGGGCCATGATGTGACCGGTGTTGCCGTCACCCGCGACGAAGCGGTCGCGCTGGCGATGGAAACGCGGCCGGGCCTCGTGCTGGCCGACATCCAGCTTGCCGACGACAGTTCGGGCATCGACGCCGTCAAGGATATCCTTGCTGAGTTCGAGGTTCCGGTGATCTTCATTACCGCATTCCCCGAGCGTCTGCTGACCGGCGAGCGTCCCGAGCCGACGTTCCTGATCACCAAGCCGTTCCAGCGCTCCACGGTGAAGGCGGCGATCAGCCAGGCGCTGTTCTTCGATCAGGCGACCGTTCCTGTCGCGTAAGATCGCCGGCTGACATGCAGCGTTAGCGGTCAGTTTTTTCCAACCGCTTGATCGCGTGTCCGTGTCGATGCATCTTGGGTTCGCTTCCGTAAATGGTTGCGGACCCAAAACGGTTTTCGGGGGTTTACTCGACATGGCTGATCCGAACGAACCCATTCATATTGCCACCGAAGATGCCCGCGCAGGCTCTACCCCGCATATGACCCGGTATATCCTCGTCATATCCCTGGTGCTCGTCATAGCGATATTTGGCTTCCTCGTTATTCGCTGACATAAGTTAGGCGTACATGGCTGGCATTGCTGGTCTGAACGCCTATGTTTGCCTGCAACCTGCTACGCTTGGTGCAGCACGTCCGATGACGCGCTCGTAAGCTAACGATCGATACTGACAGGATTTTCATGGTTCAGCCTGCTCCACATACCGACGATGAGGACGATATCGACGAAGTCGTCGCGCCGGTGGAGCATGTCTCTTTGTCCGACGCCGAGTTCAAGGTTCAGCTTGCGCAGGTGATCCCTCATCTGCGTGCGTTCGGGCGCTCGCTATCCGGAAGCCGCGATCTCGCGGACGATCTGGTTCAGGAGACGCTGCTCAAGGCTTGGGCCGCACGTCTGCGGTTCCAGGCTGGCACCAACATGCGCGCCTGGACCTTCATCATCCTGCGCAACCTGTATCTGTCGCAGATGCGTCGCGCGCGCTTCAAGGGCGAGTGGGACGATCTGGTAGCAGATCGCATTCTCGCCGCGCCTGCTAGCCAGGATCGTCACGTCGAACTCGGCGATATGCAGCGTGCGCTGATGCATCTCCCGCAGCCGCAGCGCGAGGCGCTGATTCTCGTCGGTGCGGGTGGCTTCGCATACGAAGAGGCCGCGGAAATCTGCAACGTCGCGGTCGGCACGATCAAGAGCCGCGTCGCGCGCGGTCGCGTCGCGTTGGAGACGATCCTGACCGACGGCTCGCTGCCATCACGCCGGGATCATGAGACGGACACCAGCAAGACGGCGCTCGATTCGATCATGGGTGACGTCGAACATCTGAGTCGCGGTCGATAAACGGCGATGCATAGCGCTCACCCCGGAGATGTTCCGGGATGGTCGGTGCCGCAGTTCACTGTCTGAAAGTTACGCGGTGCCGTGGACGCCGGAATGGGTCGGCGACGCTGGACCGCTTCGGACAGGCGTGCCCAAATCATGGCCTGGCTAAGCTGGTGCCGCCCGGGTGGCTTCCCGATCAGTGGAAGCTCTGACCCGTTCCATCCAGTTGGCGCAAAAGCCGCGCCATATCGGCGGGTAAGCCATCCTGTTCACTAAAGGCATTGCGCAGCACATCGCCGACCGCGTCGGTGACGCGGGGGCGCCGCACGATCTGTTGACCATCCGTTTCGCGTTTGATCGTGAGAGAAGAATACATCATACCGCGCACAACGTGCGATCGCGAAATTAGTTGCTTTCGTTTGTCAAGCGATACTTTTAATTATTGAGTATTGCGGGGTGGTCATGCCGAATACTGAACATAAGTTAGATAACGCGGTTGATCGCGCGCGCCTGTGGTCGCCTTTTCTATCGATGATTCTCGACCGTGAGCCGGTCATCGCGCGATCGTTCGCGGCGGGACGTCTTGATCTGGGGTTGACGAGCGCCGAGCCCGATATGCCGGTCGCAAAACGGTTGAGGCTCGAACGGCGCGCGATGGCGCTCAACGTCGCCGTCGGTGATCTGGCGGGTGTGCTCGACCTCACCGCGGTGACAGGGGCGCTGACCCGCTTCGCCGACTATGCACTCGATACCGCGATCCGTGCCGCGATCGAGGAGCGGACGCCCGGCGCAGAGCCGCTTGGCTTTACCGCGATCGCGCTTGGCAAACAGGGCAGCGGCGAGCTCAATTATTCGTCGGACATCGATCCGATCCTGCTGTTCGACCCCGCGACGCTGCCACGGAAACCGCGCGAGGAGCCCGAGCAGGCGGCGGTGCGGATCGGCAAGCGCGTTGTCGAGCTGCTTCAGGCGCGTGACGGCGATGGCTATGTCCTGCGCGTCGACCTCCGGTTGCGCCCCTCGCCCGAGATCACGCCGATCGTCCTGCCGGTGGAGGCGGCGATCGGCTATTACGAGGCGCAGGCGCTGCCGTGGGAGCGCGCCGCGTTCATCCGCGCGCGGGCTGCGGCGGGCGACGTCGCGCTCGGCCAACGGTTTCTCGATGCGATCCGGCCGTTCGTCTGGCGCCGCGCGCTCGATTTCGGGGCGATCGGCGAAATTCGCGGGATCTCTGCGCGGATCCGCGATCACCATTCGCAGGGGCAGGCGTTCGGCCCCGGCTATGACCTGAAGCGCGGGCGCGGCGGGATACGCGAGGCGGAGTTCTTCGCGCAGATCCACCAGCTGATTCACGGCGGGCGCGATCGGAGCGTCCGTGCGCCCGCGACTCGCGATGCGCTCGCGCGGCTGGCCGAGGCGGGCTGGATCGGCACCGACGAGTCGCAGGCGCTGATCGACGGCTACACGTTGCTCCGGACGATCGAGCACCGCGTGCAGATGATCGACGATCGCCAGACTCATGCGCTGCCGACCGGGGAAGCGCTCGACCGCGTGGCAAAGCTGCACGGTCTGGAGGATGCGGGGGCGCTGCTGGCTCTGCTCGCGCCGCGGGTGGCGGAGACCGGGCGGATCTATGATGCGCTCGACGACACGGTGCGTCCTGCATTCTCGCACGACGCGGTGACGCTGGAGGCCGATCTCGCCGCTGCCGGGTTCGACGAGCCCGAGCCTGCGCGCCGTCGGATCGAGGCGTGGCGGGGCGGGGCCTATCCGGCGCTGCGCAGTCTGGCCGCGCGCGAGGCGCTAGAGGCGGTGTTGCCGACCCTCGTCACTGCGTTTGCGACCGCACCGGTGCCGCAGGCGGCATTGCTCCGGCTCGATGCACTGCTCGAACGCCTGCCGAGCGCGATCAACATCTTTCGTCTGCTGGAAGCGCGGCCGGGGTTGGCGACGTTGCTTGCCGCGATCCTCAGCCACGCGCCGACGCTCGCCGACGATCTTGGGCGACGACCCAACCTGCTCGACGGGCTGATCGACGCGACCGCATTCGAGCCGGTCGGCGATATCGCGGCGCTGGAGGCGGCGATGCGCGCAGGCGATGCCGGGGGCGATTACCAGGCGCGGCTTGATCATGTCCGCCGGGTGGTCGGCGAACTGCGGTTCGCGCTCGGGGCGCAGATCGTCGCAGGCGCGTCCGATCCGCTGCACGTCGCCGCCGGCTATGCGCGGGTGGCGGAGGCGGCGATCGGCGTGCTGGCGCGCGCGACGATCGAGGAGTTCGCCAAGACGCATGGGGCGGTGCCGGGCAGCGAGCTCGTCATCCTCGCGCTCGGGCGGATGGGCGGCGCGATGCTTACGCACGCGTCCGATCTCGACCTGATCTATCTGTTCACGGGCGACTTCACCGCGGAGTCCGACGGGCCGAAACCGCTTGGTGCAACGCTGTATTACAATCGGCTCGCCCAGCGCGTGACCGCAGCGCTGTCGGTCGCGACGGCCGCGGGCCCGCTCTACCAGATCGACACGCGGTTGCGGCCGTCGGGCGGGCAGGGGCCGCTGGTCGTCACGCTCGACAGCTTTGCCCGTTACCAGCGCGAGGATGCGTGGACGTGGGAGCATATGGCGCTCACCCGGGCGCGGCCGGTGTTCGGTTCGCTGGACGAGCGCGCCTCGGTCGCGGAGATCGTCCGCGGCGTGCTCGAAGGCGACCGCCCGACCCGCGACGTGGTCGCCGAGGCGCGGTCGATGCGCGCGGACATGGCAGCGCACAAGCCACCCAAGGGGCCGCTCGATGCCAAGCTTCTCCCCGGCGGCCTCGTCGATCTGGAATTCGCGGTGCACGTCGTCCAGCTGGTCAACCGCGCTGGCTTCGATCCCAATCTGGGCACCGCGATCGATCGGCTGACGACTAAAGGCCTCGTCCCGCCGACGTTGCTTGCCGCGCATGACGTGCTGACCCGCCTGCTGGTCACGCTCCGCCTCGTCGCGCCGGATGCTGCGCCGCCGGGTCACGCGACGGAAGAACTGATCGCGCGTGCGATCGGCGTCGCGGACTGGCCGGCGGTGGTTGCCACGCTCGAATCGACGCGGCAGGAGGTTCGCCGGTTCTGGACACAAGTGACGGGAGAGCATGATGGATGAAGGCGCAAAGATCCCCGACGTGACGGTCACGATTGACGACACGGCTGTGTCGCTGGCGAGCCTCGGTGCGCCGCTCTTGGTGTATTTCTATCCGAAGGATGACACGTCGGGCTGCACCACCGAGGCGAAGGACTTTTCCGCTCTCGCCGACGCGTTCGAAGCGGCGGGTGTAAAGGTCGTCGGCATCTCGAAGGACACGCCCGCCTCGCACGCGAAATTCACCGCCAAGCATGCGCTTACCGTGCAACTCGGCAGCGATGTCGACGGCGTCGCCTGCGAGGCGTTCGGCGTCTGGGTCGAGAAGGCGATGTACGGCAAGAAGTACATGGGGATCGAGCGCGCGACGTTCCTGTTCGGCGCCGACGGCACGCTCGCCAAGGTGTGGCACAAGGTCCGCGTCCCTGGCCATGCCGACGCCGTGCTGGCAGCCGCAAAGGCACTCTGAAGACGTTTCCGTAAGGCCCCGGGATTCGCGGATATTCCGGCGCCTTGCGGCATCGTTCCCGCTTTGGCGCCCTGATCCGCATCAACTCGCCGCATCAACCTGCCGCCCCGCCGCTAGAATGCCCGCGCGCCCTTGCCCGGAACGGCCGTATTTGGCCTAACTCGCAGTGTCTGGGGCGCGGAGGGGCTGCGAGTCAGGACAGAGTTTCGGTGCCGTGCGCTTTCACGCGAACGGCCCTGCATTTTTGTGTCGGGGACCAATGGTCGAATTTACCGCAGCAGCCATCGTGACGCGCTTCAAGACCGCGTCCGTGACCGCCACATCATCCGTTTTCCGCCGGGTTGCCGGTGCCGCCGCAATGATCGCGCTATCCGGCTTCGGCGTCGCCGCCCAGGCGCAGGTCGCCACGTCGACCAACGGCGCTAAGCTGCACCACATTGCAGCCACCGGCGGTCCGATGATCGCCGCCAACACCGAGGAAGCCACCGCCGATCTCCGTGCCGACGCGCAGTTCCGCACGCTGTTCCAGACATGGAAGAAGCTCGACGCCACTCAGCAGGGCGTGATCGCGATCCCGTCGGTGCAGCCGGTCCACTCGCTCTCGTTCACCAGCAATTTCGGGATCCGCTCGGATCCGTTCCGCGGCACCGCGGCGATGCATGCCGGCGTCGACATTCCCGGCCCGGTCGGCACGCCGATCTACGCCACCGCCGACGGCATCATCGCGCACGCCGGTCGCCAGGGCGGCTATGGCAACATGGTCGAGATCAGCCACGGCAAGGGCATCGCGACGCGCTACGGTCATCTCTCGAAGATCCTCGTCGCCGACAACGCCCGCGTCACCCGCGGCCAGCTGATTGCGCTGATGGGCTCGACCGGCCGCTCGACCGGCCCGCATCTTCACTATGAAGTCCGTATCGACGGCCACGCGGTCAACCCGATCCCATTCCTGACGACCGCGGATTACCTGCTCGCCGCACAGGACCGCTCGGTCAACGCGATCCCCGTTTCGACGGGCGGCCCCGCCGCACAGGACTAATGCCGACGCAGGCGTAGGCGCCAATAGTAGGCCACACCCCTGTCACCCCGCATCACCCGTCATCCCAGCGAAAGCTGGGATATCCCTCCACGGGGACGGACCATCAGCATGAGATCCCAGCTTTCGCTGGGATGACGGGTGAGGCAGCGGCGACGGTCTCACAGGCGGCGACGGTCCTGCGGCGAGGGGGCGGTCCCCAAAGGGCGAGACGGCATTTTCACGGACGAGGTGCAGCCCCAGATCCCGCTAACCCCAAGGTTGCCGCGGATAGCGCAACCTCCTATCTCCCAGACATGGCAACGCTGGTTCAAGACATCATCCTCACCCCCTCCGCCGCGGCACGCGTCGCGGCGATCGCCGTCAAGCAGGGGAAGCCGGCGATCCTGCGACTTTCGGTCGACGGCGGCGGCTGTTCCGGGTTCCAGTACAAGTTCGGGTTCGCCGACTCGGTCGAGTCCGACGACGTAATCGCCGAGCATGACGGCGTGAAACTCGTCGTCGACAGCGTCAGCATCGATCTCGTCCGCGGCTGCGCCATCGATTACGTCGAGTCGCTCGCCGGCGCCGCGTTCAAGGTCGAGAACCCCAACGCCGCCTCGGGTTGCGGCTGCGGCTCCAGCTTTTCGGTCTGACGGTCCATGAAAATCGTCACGTACAACGTCAACGGCATCAAGGCGCGGTTGCCGCGGCTGATCGAGTATCTCGTCGAGGCGCAGCCCGACATCGTCTGTCTCCAAGAACTCAAGTCGAGCGACGACACTTTCCCGATCGCCGATATCGAAGCGGTCGGCTACGGCGCGGTGTGGCACGGCCAGAAGGCCTGGAACGGCGTCGCGATCCTCGCGAAAAGCGGCACGCCGGTGGTCCGCCAGCGCGGCCTCGACGGCGAACCCGAGGACGACCACAGCCGCTATATCGAAGCGGAAATCGATGGCTTGATCGTCGCTGCGTTGTATCTCCCCAACGGCAACCCGCAACCGGGGCCCAAATTCGACTACAAACTCCGCTGGATGGACCGCCTCGCCGACCGCGCACGCGTAATCCTGGCTGAAGAAAAGCCAGCGATCCTCGCAGGCGATTACAACGTCATCGCCAATGACGACGACATCTTCTCCGTCCGCGCGATGCAGGACGATGCGCTGATGCAGCCCGAAAGCCGCGAGCATTACCGCGCGCTCGTCGCGCAGGGCTGGACCGACGCGCTTCGCACGCAATTCCCCAAGGGCGGCGTCTGGACGTTCTGGGATTACCAGGCCGGCGCGTGGCAGCGCGATGCCGGGTTCCGCATCGATCACCTGCTGCTCAGCCCGCTGGCCGCCGACCGGATGATCGATGCCGGCGTCGACAAGGCCTATCGCGGCCGTGAAAAGGCCAGCGATCATGCACCGACATGGGTCCGGTTGCGATGAAGGCGCTATCGGTCGCTCTGCTGTCGTTCGCGGCACTGTATGCGACCAGCGCCAGCGCGCAGGACCGCGAATATTGCCCTGAGCGGCCCGGGCTCGACACGCCCGCCTGCACGATCGCGCCGGGCAAGATTTCGGTCGAGACGTCGATCGCAGACTGGACGCGCGACGATCAGCCCGGTTCGCGCGAGGACAACATCCTGTTCGGCGACACGCTGGTCCGCGTCGGCGTGAGCGATACGATCGAGGCGCGGATCGGCTGGACGCCGTTCGGGCATGACCGAAAACGCGACTCGACGGGCGTCGATACGGTCAACGGGGTCGGCGACGTGTCGCTCGGAATGAAGGCGAACCTGCTCAATCCGGATGGCTCGGGAGTATCGGTGTCGGTGCTGCCGTTCGTGACACTGCCGGTCGGACGGTCTTCGATCGGTGCAGGCGACTGGGGTGCGGGGTTTCTCGTGCCGCTGACCTACGAACTGTCGGACACGGTCTCGCTCGATCTGACACCGGAGATCGATGCGGCGGTCGATCAGGACGGCAACGGCCGGCATCTGGCGTACAGCTCGACCGCCGGCCTGGCGTTCAAGGTCGCGAAGGACTTCACGCTCACCGGCGAAGTGCAGGCGTTGCGCGACAACGATCCCGACCAGCATGCGACGCAGGCGCTCGCCGCGCTGTCGCTGGCGTGGATGGCGAACGACGATCTCCAGTTCGACATCCTCGGTGCGGCGGGGCTCAACGACGACACCCCGGATACGCGGGTGTATGCCGGAATATCGCGGCGGTTCTAGATGTTGGCCGGCCTGTTCCTGCTCCAAGCGGTAGCCGGGCCGCCGCTTCCGCCGGAACTGCGCAAGCGCGTCGCGCGAGCGACGATGCCGTGTCCGGTACAGACCGATCCCTACGGTGAGATCGTCGTCTGCGCGCGACCGACCGACCAGCGGCTCGCCAAGCTTCCCCAGCCGGTCCAGCCACCGCCCTTCGATCCGCTGTCGTTCCGCCTGCCCGGGGGCGGCAAGGGCAACGTCCACGCGATTCGTACCGAACTGCCCGGTGCGGTCGGGCAGGGGGGCGCGGTAACGCTGAAGATGCCGTTCGGTAGGGGGAAGCGGGAGTAGCGCGTACACCCCCTTTCGTCAGGATGACGGAATGTGAGGGGTCGCGCCTTACAGCGTCCGCTCGTACACCTGATACACCTTGTTCACCCGGCTCTCGATCGTCTCGGCGATCGACCGCATCCCCTGGTTGTCGTCGAGGATCCAGCCGATCTCGGCCCGGCTCGCACCATAATTCGCGACCGACGCACGGCGGATATATTCGATCATCATGAAGGCCAGCTGGCTCGCCATCCGCGACGCCTGCAACTCCTTCACCACCCCCATCAGCGGCACGCGCACCGTCCGCACCTTGGGTTTGCGCAACCACCACAACAGCTTGGCCCAGCCGAACGGGAGCAGGCTGCCGTTCAGCGGTTTGATCGCCTCGTTCAGGTCGGGGAGCGTGATCATGAACGCGACCGGCCTGCCATCCAGTTCGGCGATGCGGATCAGGTCGTTGAAGACGATCGGCTTCAGCTTCACGCCGACGTCCTTGATCTCCGGCGGCGTGAGTGGGACGAAGCCCCAATTGTCGCGCCAGGCATCGTTGAGGATCGCGAGGATGATTGCCGCTTCCTCCTCGAACTTGGTCTTGTCGACGTTGCGGACGGTGATCCGCGCGTTCTTCTCGCCCGACTTGATGATGCGCTGGACGATCGGCGGGAACTGCTTCGTGACGTCGACCTCATAGGTCATCAGCTGTTTGATCGGGCGATACTGCGCCCATTCGATCCAGCCGCGATATTCGCGCTTGGCATGGCCCATCATGATCGTCGGCGGATGATCGTAACCGTCGATCAGCAGGCCCGGCTCCTCCCAGATCGACATGCTGATCGGCCCCATCGCGCGCGTCATGCCCTGTTCGCGCAGCCACGCTTCGGCGCGCGCGAGCAGCGCCTGGAAGATGTCCTGCCGCTCGGCCTCCATCAGGCCCCATTGGCCGACGCCGGGACCGAAGCCCTGCTCGGGCGGCATCGTCAGCGCGAGCGTATCGATGTGCGCGGAAATCCGCCCGACCACGCGGCCGTCTTCCTCGGCGAGGAACAATTGCGCCTTGGCATGGCTGAACCAGCCATTCTTCTCAGGCGTGATCAGCCCCAGCGCCTCGGACTTCAGTGGCGGCACCCAGTTGGGATCGTCCGCGTAGAGGCGAAACGGCAGGTCGATGAAGATCTTCCGGTCCTTCTTCGTCTCGACCGGACGGATTGTAAGATTGGCCATGTGTCGTTCCCGAAAGCGCAGTCGAGCGTGTCTAGCCAGCGATGCCGACAAAGGCGAGTACATGCGTTATCGGCCGCTACTGTCACGGTGATCGCGTTTCCTCCGCAGGCGGGTGGGCCGACAACCTGTAAATGCCACGCTGCAGCCATTATCTTCGAGCAATGGATATGCCCATGGACACATCGCTCAGCCTCGCCCGCGGCAAGGCCGCTCCCGTTCCGCCGATTGGCGTCGTTCGCGTTGCAGACGACAAGGCGATGCTGCGTGCCGCCGCCGACCTGACGCGCGACCTCGTGAAGCCGCGGCCCGCGGTGTATTGGGGCGACCTGATCGCGTCGATGGTGCTGGGCTATGGCGCGCTGTTCGTAGCGGCAACGAGCGACTCGACGGCGGTCGCGGTGATCGCCGCGATAGTGTCCGTGCTCGGCTTGTATCGCGGCCTGAGCTTCATCCACGAAGTCAGCCACATGAAGCATGCGTCGGTGCCGAACTTCCGGCTCGGCTGGAACATCTTGGTCGGCGTGCCGATGATGACGCCGTCGTTCATGTATGAGGGCGTGCACAACCTCCACCATGCCAAGACGCGCTATGGCACGGTCGAGGATCCCGAATATCTGCCGCTCGCGCTGATGAAGCCGTGGACGTTGCCGCTGTTCATCGTCGTGTCCGCACTGGCGCCAATTGCGCTGATTGTCCGGTTCGCGATCCTGTCGCCGTTGTCGCTGCTGTCGCCGAAGCTGAGGACGATAGTGGTCGAGCGCTATTCCGCGCTGGCGATCAACCCGCAGTTCCGCCGTCGCGCGCCGGAAGGCGAGGCCAAGGCCTATTGGAACCGCCTCGAGATCGCAGCGAGCCTGTGGGCTATCACGCTGATCGCGATCACGGTGACGGGCGTGCTGCCGTTGCGCGCGTTCCTGACGATCCTCGGCGTGGCGTCGGCGTTCGCGGTGCTGAACCAGGTGCGTACGTTGGTCGCGCATCTGTGGGAGAATGACGGCGAGCCGATGACGGTGACCGCGCAGTATCTCGACACGGTCAACGTGCCGCCGCCGGCGTTGCTGCCCGCGCTGTGGGCGCCTGTCGGTCTGCGCTATCATGCGCTGCATCACCTGCTGCCGGGACTGCCATATCACGCGCTCGGTGAGGCACATCGGCGGATTTCGGCGGAGCTGGATGCGATGTCGCCGTATCACAAGGCGAGCTATCCGGGATTGCCGGGGCTGGTGAGCAAGATCGCCCGCAGCACGATGGTTAGGCGCTAGGAGAAAGTGTTTGTTGGCTGGTGAGCAAGATCGCCCGCAGCACGATGGTTAGGCGCTAGGAGAAAGTGTTTGTTCCCCCGCGGAGGCGGGGGTCCAGACTGGGCTCCCGCCTTCGCGGGAGAACACCGCCTCCGCTCTATTCCTCGGACCGGATCAGCACTGCTTCCCCGATAAGGAAGAACAGCAGAAACGGCGCCCACGCGGCGAGAAACGGCGGATAGGCCCCAAGATTGCCCATCGCCAACGCAAAATTATCTGCGACGAAGAACGCAAACCCTAGTCCCATCCCGATCACCGCGCGCACGAACAGCTTGCCCGAGCGCGCGATACCGAACGCCGCGACCGCCCCCAGCAACGGCATCAGCACCGACGACAGTGGCCCCGACAGCTTGTGCCACAGCGAGCCCTCGAGCGCCTTGGTCGGCCGTCCTGCATCGGACAGATCGCCGATCGCCGCCTTCAACGCGGCGAACGACAGCCCATCCGCATCGACGCTCGCCAGCGTGAACTGATCGGGCCGTACGTCCTTCGCGATCACGATCGAGCCGAGGTTGGTGACGGTACCACGCGCCACATCGAACCGCGTCGCAGGTTCGACAAGCCAGCCACCACCGGCGCGCTTGCCGTGATCGGCACGCAGGATCGCGACGAGGTTGCCACCGGTACGATCGTACAGCGTGATCCCACCCAGCCGTGTCGCATCGCCGCGCCCGCGGATCTGATTGACCTCGATCAAGTCGTCGCCATCGCGGACCCACACGTTGGCGCGGTCGCCGCGATCGATCGGCAGCTTGCCGTAATTTACCTTCTGCCACTGGTTCAGCGTCGCGGTCGAACGCGCCACGACCCGGTCGTTGAACGCGAAGCTGATCACCGCGACACCGAGGCTCGCCACCAACAACGGCGCGAGCACCTGATGCGCGGACAGCCCCGAGCCCTTGAGCGCGACAATCTCGCTGTTCTGGTTCATCGTGATCAGCGTCAGGATCGTGCCCAGCAGCACCGAGAAGGGCAGGAACCGCGACACGATCTGCGGCACGCGCAGCGCGACATATTGCCAGACCTGCGCGTCGCCATTGCCGGGATAGGCAAGGATATCGCCCGACTCGCTCAGGAGGTCGAGCGCCTGGAGCACCAGCACCAACGCCGCGAGTACGGCGAACGTCCGCACTAGGAACATCCGCCCCATGTAGATCGCGACCGTGCGCGACGGGAAGAAGCTGACGGTTTTCATGCGGTCTTGCTCGTCTGCGACTTGGGCCGGAAGCCCGGAATGCGCTTGGTGATTGCCTTGAACGTCTTCGAGAACACGCGTTCGAGCGCGCCGATCGGTTGCCCGCCTGGCACATAGGCGATGGTGTAATACATCCACAGGATCAGCCCGGCGAAGATCGTGAACGGCACCCACAGCGCGATGATCGGGTCGATCCGGCCAAGCTCGCCGACGTCTGCGGCATACTGGTTCACCTTGTGATAGGTGACGATCATCACGATCGACAGAAACACGCCCAGCGCGGACGAAGATCGCTTGGGCGGCACCCCGAGCGCCAGCGCGAGCAGCGGCAACAGGAACATCGTCGCGACCTCGGCGAGGCGGAAATGGAATTCCGACCGGCTGCCGTCGCGTTGCTCCAGCGTCGCGCCGCGCTGACCCTGTTTGGCCAGTTCGGGCAGCGTATATTCGAGATTGCGACCGCCGCGGCTGCGGAAGCTCTCGAACTTGGGCAGGTTGATCGGCAGGTCGTGGCTGGTGAAGGTCAGCACGCGCGGCGTCTTGAACTCGGGCTTGTCGTGGACGAGCGTGCCGTTGGCGAGGCGGAAGATGATGACGTTGGGATCGTCGGTCGCCAGGAACTTGCCCTTCTCCGCGGTGACGCCCAGCCAGTCGCCAGTCTGAGTCGATGCATGGACGAAAATGCCAGACAGCTCGCGGCCCTTGTCCTTGCTCTCCTCGATCCGCAGCGTCATCCGCTGGCCGAGATTGGTGAACTCGCCGACTTTGATCGATGCGCCGAGCGCACCCGTGCGTAGCTCGAACCGCAGGCCTTCGTAATAATAGCGCGCGATCGGCTGGACATAGCCGACGATCGCGAGGTTCAGCAGCGCCAGCGCGATCGTATACATGTACGGCACGCGCAGCAGCCGGTTGTAGCTCATGCCGACACCGCGTAGCACGTCCAGCTCTGACGAGGTCGACAGCCGCCGGAACGCGAGCAGGATGCCCAGCATCAGCCCGATCGGGATGCCAAGCCCCAGATATTCGGGCAGCAGGTTGGCGAGCATCCGCCACACGACGCTGATCGGCCCGCCTTGCGTCGCGACGAAATTGAACAGCCCGAGCATGCGATCGAGCACGAACAGCATGACGGCGATCAGCAGCGTTGAGAACAGCGGCACCGCGATCAGCCGGGCCATGTAGCGGTCGATGGATTTCATGCGCGGGTTGGGCTCGGTATGCTGGGTCGCGCGGGTATAGGGGCGGCAGGGCGGGGCGTCATCCTCAATCGCAACACGTCAGTGAACGATCATTCCGCGGCGATACGATCGGCTGCGGCGCGGCGATCTGCCGTCATTGCGGTGACGACCGCGCGTTCCAGGCCATTGAGTGTAAACGGCTTGCGCAACACCTCGTGCCCCCCGAACTGCGCGACGTTCACCTCGCCGGCAAAGCCAGTGACGAAGAGCACTGCGATATGCGGATAAAGCGGGGAGAGTGCGGCGATCATCTCGGGGCCGGTCTGGCGCGGCATCAGCACGTCGGAGATGATCAACCCGATCGCCGGGTTCGCCGCCAGCAGGGCAGGGGCAGCAAGCGGATCGTCGCAGCCAATCGGATGATGGCCGATCTCTTCCAGCGCGCCGGTCGTTGCCGCCAGCACGCGCGGATCGTCCTCGACCACCAGGATATGCAGCGTCTCCGGCATGCTCGGCGCGATTGGATCCACCGCTACCATCGGAACGGGGGGCAAAGGGAGTGTGCCCAAAGCGGCGGCGCGGGGGAGATAGAGCGTGACGGTCGTTCCCTCGCCCGGTGCAGAGACGATGCCGACTTCGCCGTGCAACTGCTGGACCAGCGCGAAGATCTGGCTCAGCCCGAGCCCCGTGCCCTTGCCGACTTCCTTGGTTGTGAAGAACGGTTCGAATACGCGCTCGGCGACGTCTGGTGCCATTCCGCAACCGTCGTCGCGGACCGTGATCGTCACATAATCGCCTGCCGCGCACCGCCCGACTTGCTCGGCTGCCAGGGTTGTCGTGCCGGTCGCGACCGTCAACATGCCGCGTCCGTTCATTGCGTCGCGCGCGTTGACCGCGAGGTTGAGGACGGCGTTCTCCAACTGGACGCGGTCGGCGCGGACGCAGCCGCCGGCCGCATCGTCACGGACGATGATCATGATCGCGTCGCCCAGGGTGCGATCGAGCAGGTCCGACATCCCGGCGACCAGCGCGGCGGCGTCGATCGTCTCGGCCTTCAGCGAATCCTCGCGGCTGAAGGCGAGCAGGCGACGGGTCAATGCGGCGGCTCGGTTCGCGCCTTCGGTAGCGCTGTCGATGTGCCGGCGCGCAGCCAAAGGATCGGCGGCGACGCTGCGCCGGGCAAGCTCCAGGCCGCCCAGCACCACCGCTAGCATATTGTTGAAGTCGTGCGCGATCCCGCCGGTGAGCTGGCCGACGGCTTCCATCTTCTGGATCTGGCGTAACTTGGCTTCCTGCACGCGCAATTCGGCGGTGGCGGTGGCGACTGCGGCGGTCAGCTCGTCGGCACGCTCGCGTTCCAGTTCGGCGTCGGCCTGCGCGACCGCGCGATCGCCAACCGCGCGGATCGTGAACCAGCCCAGCAGGATCGCGCCCAGCACGATCAGCACGCCGAACACCGCGAGTACCCCCGCGACCCAGCTGGAGCGCTCGACCGATCCCAATGCCGTTGCAGTCCGGTCGTCCAACAGCGCGCGTTCGCGGGCAATGAGCGTGTCGAGAGTCGTGTTGATCTCGGCGAGGGTCGGCGATTTCCGCGCCTGGTAATAGCGCGCGAGCGCTTGCCCGTTCTTGCCGTAACTCGTGTTGAGTGCAGTCAGCGACAATTCCCGGCCGCGCGAATCATAGGCCGTGCGGAGCCGGTCGACTCGCGGTTGCTGCTCGGGATTGTCGTTGGTGATCCGGTCGAGACGATCGATCTGCGTACCGGCCAGCAGCCATTCGTCGAAATACAATTGGCCGAGCTGCTTGTCGCCGCTGATCACGTAGCGGCCGAGCGACGCCTCCGACTGAGCAATCGTGCCCGACAGCGTACGGGCCAGGATCATCACGTCGTAGCTGTGAGCTTGCAGTTCCAACGCGCGGTCGCGCTGGCGATTGGCATTCCCGAGCGTCACGATCAGCGCGATAAGCACGGCGGCGCCGAGCAGTCCCATCACGACCAGCATGATGACCCGCCAGGTCGCTCCGCCCCCCAGGGCCGCGGTCTGGACCTCGCTTCGCATCACCAGGCCATCCTAACGCGTCGTTGCTCCCGCGCAATGATTTCGCGAGCGGCTACAGATGGTATCACGCACCTGTCTTTATCCTCACCTGCAAGGGGAGGTGGCAGCCGCAGGCTGACGGAGGGGTATCGCGCTATCGACAGGCCGACACCCCTCCGTCTGGCAAGAGCCAGCCACTTCCCCTTAGAGGGGAGGATCAAGTATCAGCCGATCACACCCAAGGCACGCCCTGCGGCCTCGAACATCCCGAGGATCGTCGTGATCTGCTCGTCCGTATGCTCCGCACACAGCGAGCAGCGCAGCAGGAACGTCCCCGCAGGCGTCGCGGGCGGGCGCGCCATGTTCACGTACAGCCCGCCCTCAAGCAGCGACTGCCAGATCGCGATCGCCTGTTCCTGGTCGGTCAGGATCACCGCGATGATCGCCGAATCCGACGTCTCCGTGCCCAGCTTGAAGCCCATCGCCTTCAGACCGCCGTGCAACCGGCGCGCATTCTTCCAGAGCTGCGCACGCTTGTCGTGCGCCGTCATCAGCTTGCGGATCGAGGTCGCGGCGGTCGCGACCACCGACGGCGGCAGCGAGGCGGTGAAGATGTACGGACGGCACGCAAACCGGACCATCTCGAACTTGGGATGGTTCGACACGACGAACCCGCCGACCGTGCCGACCGACTTCGAGAAGGTGCCGACGACGAAATCGACCTCGTCGGTCAGCCCCATCTCCTCGTACACGCCGCGCCCATTGGGGCCGAAGAACCCCATCGAATGCGCCTCGTCGACCAGCACCATCGCGCCATGCTTCTTGGCGACTGCGACCATCTCCTTCAGCGGGGCGATGTCGCCGAGCATCGAATAGACGCCTTCGAGCACTACCAGCTTGCCAGCTTCCTTCGGCAGCCGGCCGAGCCGCTTGTCGAGATCGGTAACGTCGTTGTGTCGGAAGCGGACGATCTCGGCATTGCCCTGCTTGCAGCCGTCGTAGATCGATGCGTGGCTGTCGGCGTCGAGGATGACGTATTCGCCCTTGCCGGCGAGCGTCGAGATGATCCCGAGATTGGCCATGTACCCGGTCGAGAACACGATCGCGCCGGTCACGTCGTAGAATTCGCGGAGCGCCTGTTCTACGTCGATATGATCGTGGAACGTGCCGTTGAGCATTCGGCTGCCGTTGGTGCCCGAGCCGAACGCGTCGAGCGCATCCTTGCCCGCCTGGATGACGTCGGGATCGAACGTCATGCCCATGTAATTGTAGGTGCCGAGCAGGATCGTGTCCTTGCCGCGGATCACCGCCTGGGTTGGGCCCTTCACCTCGTCCATGACGATCGCGAACGGATTGCGCACGCCACTAGCGATCAGCGCCTCGCGTTCGGCGATAAGCGCGTCGAATTTCGACATCAGGTCGCGTTCGGGGGCGACCTCTGGAGCGTCGGCGGGGAGGGCGTGGGCGGTGGTGGCGGCTTCGGTCATATCGGATTCCATGAGGTTGGAATGTGTCGTCTTTCCCCCCACCCCGTTCGGGCTGAGCGAAGTCGAAGCCTCGCCTCACGGGGCCACCCTTCGACTTCGCTCAGGGCGAACGGGGAGGGTAGTGTTAGGCGGTCTTCAACTTCGCGACCGCGTCGACCAGCTGGCCGACCGTCTCGATCTCGGCCTGCATGTTCATCGTGATGATGATGTCGAACTCGTCCTCGATCGCGGCGACGAAATCCATGACGGTCAGGCTGTCCCATTCCAGGTCGCCCTGGAACGTCGTCGCATCGGTGAGCGGGGCGTTCTTCTTGTTGAACGGCTCGATCTGCGCGGTGACGGTGTCGTAGATCTGCTGGCGGTCGCTCATGATAATCCCTTCGGTGTCGCAGCGATCCCTGACAGGGAATTGCGGCGGCTTTTCGGCGCTATAGCAGCCCGGCGGCGCGATACCACGCCGCGGTTTGCGCGAGTGCCTGCGGGGTCGGGACGGACGGCGTCCACAGCGCGGCCGGCGGCGGCTTGTGCGAGACCCAGTCGGGGTGGCAGAAATAGCTGACCCGGTCGCGCGTGAGCTTGGCCTTGCTGCGACGGACGAGCCGGTCGGCGGCGGACGCGACCTTCAGGAGTGCGCGGGGTGTCGAGAACACCTTGACCGGCTTGCCCACGGCCACGCCGATCGCGCGTGCGAAGTCGCGGTTGTCCCAGCCGTTCGGCACCCCGTCGTCGGGCTCCATGATAGACGGCGCGTCAGCACTCTCGGCGAGCGTGAGCAACAGCGTGGTCAGGTCCTCGACATATAGGAGCGAGACGCGCGTGCCTGCCGGGGGCATCGGCAGATACCCCGACCGTGCCGCCTTGAAGAGATCGAGAATATCATGATCGCGCGGACCAAAGATCGCGGGTGGACGGACGATGGTCCAGTCCAACCCCGATGTCTGGACGCGCGTCTCCGCCTCGGCCTTCGACCAGCCGTAGTTCGACAGCGTCGGCTCGCGTGCGGCGAGCGAGGAGACGTGGACGAAGCGGCGACTGCCGGCCGCTCGCGTCGCCTGAAGGATGCCTTCGGTTCCGGCGACGTTACCCTCGGCAAAGCCCGCCCGATTGGCCGCGTTGACGACACCGGCGACGTGGATCACCACGTCCGCGCCTTCGACCAAGGTCGCGAGGCTCTTGGGGCGATCGAGTGCGCCTTCGATCCAGGTCACGCCGATGCGCTTGGCCTGCGGCTTCCGCGCGAGCGCACGGACGGTGTGCCCGGTCTCCAGCGCGTGGTCGATCAGGTGGCTGCCGACGAACCCGGTGCCGCCCGTGATGGCGAGAATCATGAGCCCATTCCCCAGACAGAAGCTTGTTCACCCGCGAAGGCGGGTGCCCAGACTGGGCACCCGCCTTCGCGGGTGAACAATGCTTGGCCGATCATACGAGCGCCAGATGATTGCGGTGCACAAGCGCGGATCTTGGAGCATACCCAAGGATCGCCGCATGATCGTCGCTATGGCGACCAAGCAGACGCGCGGTGTCGGCCGCATCATATTCTGCAAGTCCCCGCGCGACCGTCCCGTTTGGTCCTTCGATCGTGACCAGATCGCCGCGCATGAAGCCGCCATCGATTCGAGTCGCGCCCGTGGCGAGCAGACTCCGACCCTGGCCGAGCGCAGACGCAGCCCCCGCATCGACATGGATCGCACCCTTCGCGGTAAGCCCCCCCGCAAGCCAGGCCTTCCGTGCAGACGCCGTCCGCTCAGCCGTAAAGATCGTATGACGGGCAGGGGTCGACAGCGGATGCTCGATCCGCCCCGACGCTATCACCAGCGGAATGCCTGCTCCGGTCGCGATCCGTGCCGCGGCGATCTTCGAGGCCATGCCACCCGATCCCATGCCCGAGCCCGACCCGTCGTCCGCCATCCCCGCCACCGCATCGATCCGCGGCACGCTGGCGATATGAGTCGCGGACGGATCGGTATGCGGGTTGGCGGTGTAGAGCCCGTCGACGTCGGACAGCAGGATCACGCCCTGCGCGCCGGCGGCCTGCGCGACGCGGGCAGCAAGGCGGTCATTGTCGCCGAACCGGATTTCCTCGGTCGCGACGCTGTCGTTCTCGTTGATGACCGGTACGACCTTCAGCGACAGCAGCCGGTTGAGCGTCGCGGCGGCGTTGAGATAGCGGCGGCGGTCTTCGAGATCATCCAGCGTGACAAGGATCTGCGCCGCGTTGAGATTTTGCGCTGCGAGGAGTTCAGCCCAGACCTGACTGAGCGCGATCTGGCCGGTGGCGGCGGCGGCCTGTGCGTCCTCGAGACTTGCCCGGCCGCCCTTGGGGAGACCTAGACGCCGAGCGCCGAGCGCGATCGCGCCAGACGAAACGATGGCAACCTGCTGGCCTTCGCTAGTCCGGGCGGCAATGTCAGCGACTAAGCCGGTCAGCCACTCCCGCCGAACGCTCCCATCCGGATCGACCAGCAACGCCGACCCGATCTTCACGATCAGCCGCGCACAAGACGAAGGCGGAAACATCACGCATTCCCCTCCCGCTTGCGGGAGGGGTTAGGGGAGGGGTGGGCGTGACCTGTCGGCAAGAAAGCCCTCCCCCGACCCCTCCCGCAAGCGGAAGGGGAGAAATCTGGAACCGTCCCTCTTCCCGCAGGGGAGAGGGCCAAGACGGTGCCTACAGCGGCGACCATGCGACCGGCACTTCGCCTTCTTCCAGTTCCTTCGCCGCGCCCGCCGCCGGCCCGATCGCCTCGATCAGCTGGTCCAGCACCGCCTCGATGCCAGCGCCGCTCGCGCCTGAAATCGCCATAACCTCGGCCCCGCTGGCTTCCGCCAGCTCCGCCGACAGCGCCGCGATCAGTTCCGGATCGAGCATGTCGATCTTGTTCAGCGCGACGATCACCTTCTTGTCGGTGAGCCCCTCGCCGTAATTCTCCAGCTCGTCGCGCACGATCCGGTACGACTCGCCGACATCGGCGTCGTTCGCATCGACCAGATGCAGCAGCACCCGGCACCGCTCGATATGCCCGAGGAAACGGTCGCCGATCCCCGCACCTTCGGCAGCACCCTGGATCAGCCCCGGAATATCCGCGACCACGAATTCGCGCTGCTTGTGCCGCACCACGCCCAGCTGCGGGCGGGTGGTGGTAAAGGCGTACTCGCCGACCTTGGCCTGCGCGTTCGTCACCTGGTTGATGAAGGTCGACTTGCCCGCATTCGGCAGGCCGACGAGGCCCGCGTCGGCGAGCAGCTTCAGCCGCAGCCAGACCCACGCCTCGCCGAACGGCCAGCCGGTGCCGTGCTGGCGCGGGGTGCGGTTGGTCGACGTCTTGTAGCTCGCGTTGCCGCGCCCGCCATCGCCGCCGCGGAACAGCACTTCGCGCTGGCCGACCTCGGTGAAGTCGATCAGTACCTCTTCTTTGTCCTCCGACAGCACCTGCGTGCCGAGCGGGACGCGGATGACGAGGTCCTTGCCGCCTGCGCCGGTGCGGTTCGAGCCCGATCCGCCCGAGCCGCGTGGCGCGCGGAAATGCTGCGTGTAGCGGAAGTCGATCAGCGTGTTCAGGCCGGCGATGCATTCGAACACGATGTCGCCGCCCTTGCCGCCATTGCCGCCGTCGGGGCCGCCATATTCGATATATTTCTCGCGGCGGAAGCTGACGGCACCGGGGCCGCCCTCACCCGAACGTACGTAGATCTTGGCTTGGTCTAGAAAATGCATCGCCGCCCCATAGCGAAATTGGCGAAAATCGCCACCCTCTGCGATTCGGCTCCCGATTTGCTCTCTGGTTCGAGCGTGTCAGCAGCGAGGAGGGGTGGCAGCGTCCTTGCTCGCGAGCAGTGCGTCGAGCGCCAGTTCGCGTGCCTTGCCGACCGGCAGCCCGAGCGCGCGCGCCATTGGTGCCCCCATCAGCGCATCGCCGAGCGCCATCAGCACCAGCGTCAGAGTCTGTTCCTGGATCGGCTGGTCGCCGGGCATGTCGCCCTCCGCGAGCTCGTCGACCAAGTCATGGATCGCGGTGAGAATCGGGTCGAGCGCATCGGTGTTGCCCGACAAAATCATCCAGCTCGCCAGCGCGCCCGCGCCCCCTTTGCCGAACGCGTCGAAGGTCATCTCCACCACCTCGCGCGGATCCAGCTCGCCCGCCCGCACGCGCAGCACCGCGGCGCCGATTGTGCCGACGATGTCCGCCGCCATCCGCGTGATCAACGCGGTATGCAGCGCCTCCGCCGAGCCGAAATGGTGGAGCAGATTGGCGTGCGTACGCCCGACGCGACCTGCAACCGCCTTCAACGTGACCGCGCTGGGGCCGCTCTCGACGAGCAGCGCGCGCGCGGCCTCGACGGCGGCTTCGCGCGATTCGGTAGGGGATAGGCGCTTGCGCGGAGTTGACGTCACGGACCGGGAAACCTATTTACATCAATGTAAGTAACGAGTGTTCATTCCTGTTTGGAGGTTTCCGTGGCGAAAGCAACCACGCCTGCCGATCTGACGATCACCCCGCGCGACCGCCGCTTTGGCCGCGGCGCCGATATCCGTCGCTGGTGGCTGAACGACGATCCCGTCGCGACCGCGTTTTACAACGCGCTGTCGGTGACGTTTCCCAAGGGCGAGGGCTATTTCGTCGACAGCGTCCGTAAGTTTCGCGAGGGCACGCCGCCGAAGCTCCACGCCGAGATCAACGCCTTCATCAAGCAGGAGGTAATCCACACCCGCGAGCACGTCGCCTTCAACCGCCACGTCACCGACCAGGGCTATGACGTCGCGCCGTTGATGGCCGATGTCGATGCGCAGTTGGCGATCACCAAGGACAAGCCTGAGATCGCCAGCCTCGCCGCGACCACCGCGCTCGAGCATTTCACCGCGATGCTGGCGCACGAACTGATCGCCAATCCGAAGCACCTGGCGGGTGGCGACGAACAGGCGGCAGCATTGTGGCTCTGGCACGCAGCCGAGGAGATCGAGCACAAGGGCGTCGCCTACGACACCTGGCTGCACGCGACTCGTGACTGGCCGCGACTGCTGCGGTGGCGGATCAAGTCGAAGGTGATGCTGATCACGACTTGGCGCTTCTTCACCGGGCGTGCGCGCGGAATGGTGGAACTGCTGCGGCAGGACGGGCTGACCGGACCGCGCGTGTGGGCGCGGATGGCGTGGTACGCGTTCGGCAATCCGGGGATGGCGCGGAAAGTTGCGGGTGTGTGGGCAGCGTATTTCCTGCCGGGCTTCCACCCATGGAAGCACGACGATCGCGCGCTGATCGGGCTGGCGGAGAGCGAGTATGAAGCGGCGGTGCTGCCGGTGGCGAAGCGGGTGGTGGCGGTGGCCTAAGTCCGGACTCCCGGCTTCTATCTCCCCTCCTAGTTCTCCCGCGAAGGCGGGAGCCCAGGATACCAAATGACACCGCCCGTGATTCCTGGACCCCCGCCTTCGCGGGGGAACAGTTAGTGAAGAGCAACTGCCCGCCTAAACATACACCCCACCCCGGCGAAGGCCGGGGCCCAGTTGGAAAGGTTGCAGTAACGGAGGGATATCCTCTGTTAGAGACGTCCCCCAACTGGGCCCCGGCCTTCGCCGGGGTGGCGTACCTTTAGAGGGTAGCGAATCTCCGACTTACGCCGCCAAAGGCATCGGCGCACATCGGTCGTCATCCAGATCCAGCTCGAACATCACCGCCGGCGCCTCGCCACCCCGCCCGCGCGACGTCCGCGCCTCGACCCGCCCGGTCGGCCGAAACCCGAGCTTCGCCAACACGCGCCCGGACGCCGGGTTATCGACGAAATGAAACGCATCCAGCCGCCGCAAGCCCAGGGCGTGCCGCGCCATCGCCACCACCGCCTCGCCAGCCTCGGTCGCATAACCGCGACCCCAGGCGTCAGGCGCCAGCCAATAGCCGAGCTCATGGCCCGCATCCGCCGCGCGGATATCGATCCCGCCAACGAGTCGCGGTGCGCCCGCTTCCATCGTCTCGATCATGAAATGTGGGTCGTGCGGCCCACGCGGCTGCGCCAGAAACGCCTCGGCGTCCCCCAGCGCATACGGCCAAGGCGCTCGCGCCAGCTTCGCGACCACCGACTCATGGCCGATCGCCCGCGCCAATGCGGGCGCATCTTCCGGCCAACCCGGCCGCAACGTCAGTCTCTTGGTGCGCGCGAACACGGCTCTCTCCTATCGCGTCGTTGGCTGCGCGCATGCCACGTCGGGATGACGGGACCGCGACAGCCGCGTGGAGGGAGCAATAAAAAAGGGAGCCGGGGTGACCCGTCTCCCTTGTTCAGGTTCGCTTTCGCGACCCGGGTCACCCTGGTGGGCAACCCGGATGGTTACCCGATGTTATTCGGCTGCTACCGGCATCTCTGCCGTGTCGTTCGCTGCCAGCTCGACCGAGCAGAATTTGCGCCCGAGTTTGCCCTGGCTGAACACGACGCGGCCATCGACCAGCGCGAACAGCGTGTGGTCGGTACCGATACCGACGTTCGTGCCTGGGTAGAACTTCGTCCCGCGCTGACGCACGAGAATGTTGCCGGCGACGCACGCCTGGCCACCGAACTTCTTGACGCCGAGACGACGACCGGCCGAATCGCGACCGTTGCGCGAAGAGCCGCCTGCTTTCTTATGTGCCATCTAAAGCTACTCCTTATGCCTGAGCGGCGGGGGCGGTGTCGCCCTCGTTGCTCTTTGCAGTCTGGCCGCCGACCGACACGATCTTCAGGATCGTATGCTGCTGGCGATGGCCGTTCTTACGACGATAGTTATGACGACGACGCTTCTTGAAGACGATGACCTTGTCCGCCTTCGCCTGCGCGATGATCTCTGCAGCGACGACGAAGCCCTCGACGGACCGCAGCTCCGAGCCTTCGCCCGCCAGCAGAACGTCACCAAGCGTCACTGACGCACCTGCATCGCCCTCGATCTTCTCGATGACGATCTTATCTCCGGCGGCGACGCGATACTGCTTGCCGCCCGTGCGCACGACTGCGAACATGGCCCTTGTCACTTTCCAAATACATGTGCCCCACGAACGCAAGGTCCGCCGGGAGAAGCCGGGCAGCTAAGGGAGGGGGGCAGAGTTGTCAACCGCGAAGGGGCGCGGGAGGGTGGTAAAGATGGAGAGCGTGGTGTCGTCTACCGCACCGTCCCCAAATTGTTTCCCGGCGAAGGCGGGGACCCAGACCGAACTGCTGCCTTCGCGGGAGAACAAGCGTCTTTAGGCGACGGCGCGATTCGCCTCAGTGCCGGTGAACCTGCCGCAGCGCGTACCGGCCATCCGCATAGTCGCTGAACAACCCCGAGATCGCCGGATGATCGACCGGCTCGTCGCTATCGTCCGGCACCAGATTCTGCTGGCTCACATACGCGACGTAGCTCGACTCCATGTTCTCCGCGAGCAGATGGTAGAACGGCTGATCCTTGCGCGGACGGATATCCTCCGGAATCGCCGCATACCATTCGTCGCTGTTCGCGAACACGGGATCCACATCGAAGATCACCCCGCGAAAATCGAACAGCCGGTGCCGCACGACGTCGCCAATCGAGAAATTCGCATGCGAGATCGGCGGCGCGACCACCTCGACGGGGATGAGCGGGCTGGTGATGTCGTGAGCGATACTGTCGTGTCGGGGCATATCCGCCAATTTAGGGTCTGTTTTGCGCCGCACAAGGAAAACGCGCGAGCTGGAGCCCGCAACCCCGAAATCCGCTTGCGTCCCTTGGGGCACTTCATTAGAGGCCGCGCTTCGACCGATCGGAGGGACTGTTCGCAGCACCTTGGATGACCTGCGGAGAGGTGGCAGAGTGGTCGAATGTACCGCACTCGAAATGCGGCGTACCCGCGAGGGTACCGTGGGTTCGAATCCCACCCTCTCCGCCATTATTTGCTGACATCGCTGGATACATCGCCCTTGCTGGGGCCCCATGTCCGTGCGTGAACTCGCGCTTCGCGTGGCTAAGGCCGCGTGGTTAAAGCTGCAGAAACTCTGCTCTTTCGGCGGTTCGACAAGAATGGGTCGTAGCGCATGCCCCACAGTAACGGGGGAAGCGTGATGAAGACGATGGTACAGGCAGGCGTAAAGGCAGGCATCATGGCAGGGGCCGCGCTGCTCGCGAGTTCGGGATCTGCCGGCGCACAGAATTTCGCCTATTGGCCAGCGCCGGTGACGGCCGCTGCGAGTCCGGCGTTGATGTCGTATTTCCCGATGGGAACGCCGCTGACGCTCCGGTCGCGCACGCGGGTGTCGACCAAGATGAACGCGCCGGGCGACCGTCTCTATTTGGAAGTGGCGGAGAGCCTGTCATACCGCGGCCAAGTCGTGATCCCCGCAGGGTCGGTCGCCGTTGCCGAAGTCGCATCGGTGCAGCGCAACGGGCATTTCGGCAAGAAGGGCAAGCTGGAGATCCGGCTGCTCTATATCGATACGCCCAACGGTCCGGTCCGGTTGAGCGGTCAGGCGAACGACGAGGGGACCAGCGGAACGATCACTTCGGTCGCGACGATCATGTTTGCGTCGGCGCTGGGCTTTCTCGTGCACGGGACGAGCGCGCAATTGCCGCCGGGCACCGTCGTTCGCGCCTATCTCGCGGAAGATCTAAGGTTCGCGGTCCAGCCATGGCAGCAGGTCGCGGCGACGCAGGTCCGTCCCGACATGGCGCCCGCCATGGCCCAGCCCGCGCCAGCGACTTTCGAGCAAGGCGCGCTGACGGGGCAGGCGATCGCATCGGCGCGGCGCTGACATCGGGGTGACATCGGAGCGACCTCGGCTCGATGGCTGATCCTATGCCGGCCGGGGGGGGGGCGTGATTAAATCCTCCTCCGCCAGGGGGAGGCGCCTAGGGCGACGGAGGGGGAGGGCGTGACACGCGTGAGCGTGACCTCTCTCGTCCGTTTGGCACGCGCGAACTTCCCACCAAGTGCAATGCGCCTGTCTGTCGTCATCGATGCATGAACGGCGCGGCAAACACCGCCAGGTTACGGATCCGCCAAGTATAACGAAGTATAGATGCAGCAACGAATTGCGCCGGACAAGCAAACGCCCGGACCGTTGCCGATCCGGGCGCCTGCGTGACGATCGCTCGTCAGCCCCCATTTTTGTGCTTCCGCTCTGCACTTGCGTGCGGCGTAAAAGCAGTCCCCGAACCACGGCCGTTGCCTGTGTCTCAGCGAGGTTTTTGCTAGTTATGTTGCCGGGATTTGTCACGGTGTTTGCGCGTGCTGCGGCACGATTGAATACGCCCTGTGGCGATTACGCAACATACCAATCTAGCCATCTGCGAGAGCATACCCACGACGCTGCCATCTCCGCTCCCTTCCATTTCGCGCGTGTTGCCTCGCGCGGGGCCGCGTCCTAGAGCCGCAGGACTGTTTCCCTAACGATCGAACCCGGCTGCCCATGATCCTGTCCCGCTACGAACGGATGATAGCCCGCCGCTATCTGCTGCCGGGCAAAGGCGAGGCGTTCATCTTCCTCGTCGCCTCGATCAGCCTGGTCGCGGTGATGCTCGGCGTCGCCGCGCTCGTCATCGTGATGAGCGTGATGAACGGCTTCCGCGCCGAGCTGTTCGACAAGATCGTCGGGCTCAACGGCCATGCGGTGGTGCAGGGCGTCGGCGGCAAGCTGCCCGACTGGCGCGAGATCGTCGCGCAGGCCCGCGCGACCCCCGGCGTGACCAGCGCGGTGCCGCTGATCGAACAGCCGCTCGCCGCCACCTATAACGGGCGCGCTGAGGCGGTGCTGGTCCGCGGCATGCGCGTCGACGACATCCGCCGCAATTCGACGATCCAGAACAAGATCGTGATGGGCTCGCTATCGTCGATCACGCAAGGCAGCGGCCGGATCGCGATCGGCTCGCGACTGGCAGAGTCGCTCGGTGCGCAGGTCGGCTCGGAGATTTCACTGTTCAGCCCGCAGGGGCAGACGACGCCGTTCGGCACCGTGCCGCGGATCGTCAGCTACACCGTCGGGGCGATCTTCGAGATCGGCGTCTACGATTACGACAAGGCGTATATCATCATGCCGATCGAGGACGCGCAGACGCTCCTCCTGATGGGCGATGCGGCGGGCATGGTCGAGATCAAGACGGTGAACGCGGACAAGGTCGGCGAGATCCTCAAGCCGCTCGCCGACAAGATCGGCGGGCAGGCGATCATCCAGGACTGGCGGACGATGAACGCGCAGCTGTTCGAGGCGCTGGCGGTCGAGCGTGTCGCGATGTTCACCGTGTTGTCGATCATCATCCTCGTCGCGGTGTTCAACATCCTGTCGTCGCTGATCATGCTGGTCCGCGCCAAGACGCGCGACATCGCGATTTTACGCACGATGGGTGCGACGCGCGGCTCGATGATGCGGATTTTCATCGTCGTCGGCACCACGATCGGTGCGCTCGGGACGCTGGCGGGGCTCGTGCTCGGCTTCATCTTCCTGTTCTACCGGCAGGGGGTGGTGAACTTCGTCCAGCTCGTCACCGGTCAGAATTTGTGGGATCCGTCGATCCGCTATCTGACCGAACTCCCGTCGAAGACCGACCCCGTCGAGATCGTCGTGATCGCGGCGATGGCGTTGATCTTCAGCTTCCTCGCGACGCTCTATCCGGCCTGGAAAGCGGCGAGTACCGACCCCGTGCAGGTGCTGCGTTATGAATGAAGGCCTCCGAATCGACCGCCAGATCGAGCGCATGGACGATTACGTCCTCCAGACCAGCGGGCTGACCAAGAGCTTCACGCAAGGCGGCGCGACCATCGACGTGCTCCGCGGCGTCGACCTCGCGATCGCACCGGGCGAGATCGTCGCGCTGCTCGGGCCATCGGGCTCGGGCAAGTCGACGCTGCTGCAAGCCGTGGGTCTGCTCGAGGGGGGCTTTCAGGGATCGATCAAGATCGCCGGCACCGAGGCCTCGAAGCTGAACGCGCATGAGCGCACGGTCGTCCGCCGCGACAGCCTCGGCTTCGTCTACCAGTTCCACCACCTTCTCCCCGATTTCAACGCGACCGAGAATGTCGTGCTGCCACAGCTCGTCCACGGCGCCACCCGCGCCGAGGCGGATGCGCGGTCGGCGGAATTGTTGACCCAGCTCGGGCTGGGTCACCGCCTGACGCATCGCCCGAGCCAGCTCTCCGGCGGCGAGCAGCAGCGCGTCGCGGTGGCGCGTGCGCTCGCCAACAAGCCTGCGCTGGTGCTGGCGGACGAGCCGACCGGCAATCTCGACGAGCATACCGCGGACATCGTCTTCGCCGAATTCGTCCGTCTGGTCCGCGAGCAGGGGACGGCGGCGCTGGTTGCGACGCACAACGAACGACTGGCAGCGCGCATGGACCGCGTATTCCGGCTGCACGAGGGACGGCTGGCGTGAGCTGGGGTGAGACGCCGACGCTCACCGGGCGTCACGTCACGCTCCGCCCTTTGGTCGCCGACGACATGGACGCGCTGGTCGCGGCAGCGTCGGCGGACAATCTCTGGGACACATTCTACGCCAACGTCGCGATGATGAAGGCGCCGGACCGCTGGCTCGGGGCGGGGTTGCGCGAGCAGGACTTCGGCCGGGCGCGACTGTTCGCGGTCGTCGCCGACGGGACCGTCGTCGGCACCACGCGCTTCATGCGGATGAACGAGGGTAACAAGCGGCTCGAGATCGGCGGCACCTTCTATGCCAAGGCGGTGCAGCGCACCGGCGTCAACACCGAGGCCAAGCTCATGCTGCTGACCCACGCCTTCGATGCGCTGAGTTGCGAATGCGTCCAGATCCGCACCGACTCGCTCAACAAGAATTCGCAGCGCGCGATCGAACGCCTCGGTGCTAAGCGTGACGGCGTCCTGCGCGGGCACCAGGTGATGGCCGACGGCCGCTTGCGCGACACCGTCGTCTACAGCATCCTCCGCCACGAATGGCCCGGCGTACGTCAGAACTTGGCGCATTTGCTGGCCCGACACGAGGACCGCCCATGACCGCGATCACCGACTTCACCGTAAAGACCGCCGACGGCACCGCAGCGTCGCTAGAGCCGTATCGCGGCAAGGTGCTGCTGATCGTCAACACCGCCTCGAAATGCGGCTTCACACCGCAATATGATGGCCTCGAAGCGCTGCACCGTGATTATGCCGATCGGGGTTTCGAGGTGCTAGCGTTTCCGTGCAACCAGTTCGGCGGGCAGGAGCCGGGGGATGCAGCGGAGATCGCGAACTTCTGCACGCTGACCTACGACGTGACGTTCCCAGTCTTCGCGAAGGTGGATGTGAACGGGGCAGGGGCGGACCCGCTGTTCGACCGCCTGAAGTCGGACGCCCCGGGCGTGCTGGGGTCGAAGGCGATCAAGTGGAACTTCACCAAGTTCTTGGTCGATCGCGACGGCACCGTCCTCGACCGCTATGCCCCAACGACCAAGCCCGAGGACATCCGTAAGGATATCGAGAAGCTGCTTTAAAACGATTTGCTTCCACCCCGGCGAAGGCCGGGGCCCAATTGGGGGACGGCGATGAAGACCGCCGCGCTTCGTTACTGCAACCTCTCCAATTGGGCCCCGGCCTTCGCCGGGGTGGTGCGCGCTTAGTGGCGGCGGACATCAGCCCAAGAATGTTCCCCCGCGAAGGCGGGGGTCCAGACTGGACTCCCGCCTTCGCGGGAGAACACTTACGCGGTCACTGAAAACGCCGGCGCGCCCTTCTTATGCGCCAGCGCGGAAGCAACCGAAGTAACCCCACCAAACAAGAAGCTAATCCCCAGCACATACCCCGGCAACGTCAACGCCGACCAAGGCAACGTCGCCAGCACGATCACCGCCAGCACGACGTTCACCACACCCAGCGCAATCATCAGCCCCTTACCGCGCCGAAACCGCGCCCCAAGCCCGATCTCCAACGCCCCACGCACACCAAGCCAAACAGCGATCAGCAACGTGAGCGAGATCGCGCCCGTCGCAGGCTCGAACGCCATGATCAGCCCGATCACCAGCGACACCAGCCCGAACCCGATCGCATAGCCGCGCCCTTCATGCCCCTTGCCGGCAAACCCCGACACGATCGACACGATTCCGGCCGCGATGAAGGATGCCCCGATCACCAAAGTCGCGGCATAGGTCGCGGAAAACGGCGAAGCGAAGGCCATGATCCCGAGCACCACCGACAGCACGCCATAGGCCAGGATCCACCCCCAGCCGGCCCCCGCACGAGGCGTCCCCGCAGCCGTCGTTTCAGTATCGGCAAAGTGCCCGCGTGGATCGGTCATGTAGAATGCTCCCAGAAGTCCCCGCCGCAACGGCTCGTCGTGTCCACAGTTCCGATCGGACTCAACGACGCTGGTCGAATCACGCCGCAGCGCCTACCTCTGGTCGATGCATTCCGGTTACGTCCCCCTCCGCGTTTTCTCCTGCTACACCATGCTCGACGGCGCCATCGATCCGAAAGCGATCGCCAAGCAGGCACGCGCACTGGGCTTCCCCGCCGCCGCGCTGACCGATCGCAACGGGCTCTACGCCGCGATGGCCTATTCGGACGCTGCCAAGAAGGGCGGCGTCCAGCCGATCATCGGCGTCATGCTCGGCGTCGGCCGCCCCGACATGCCCGACGGCGTCGCGACGCAGTTCGACTGGCTCGCGCTCTATGCGCAAAATATGACCGGCTACGACAATCTCTGCGCGCTCGTCTCGATGGCGCATCTCGACCGCCCGATCGAGATGCCCGCGCATGTCGACTTCGCCGCGCTCGAACGCCACACCGACGGTCTGATAGCCTTGACCGCAGGCGGCGAGGGCGGCCTCGCCCGGCTGTTCGCGGAAGGCCAGCCCGACCGCGCCCGCGCCTATCTCGATCGTCTCCAGGGGCTGTTCGACGACCGCCTCTACATCGAACTCTCGCGCCGTAACGACGCGATCGAGATGGCGGCCGAAAACGACCTCATCGACATCGCCTATGAGCGCAACCTGCCACTCGTCGCAACCAACCCCTGCTGCTTCACCGAGAGCGCGTTCGGCGACGCGCACGACGCCATGCTCTGCATCGCGCACTCGACCTATGTCGAGACCGAGGACCGCATCCGCAGCTGCCCCGAAGCCTGGATGAAGCCCGCGCCGGTGATGCACGAGATGTTCGCCGACCTGCCCGAGGCGATCACCAACACGCTAGTCGTCGCACAGCGCTGCGCGGTGATGGCGCCGTATCGCAAACCGATCCTCCCTAGCCTCGCCGGCGATATCGAGGGCGAGGCCAAGCTGCTCCGCGACGACGCCGAAGCCGGCCTTGAAGCGCGTCTAGCCCGCATCACCGAACTCCACGGTGAAGGCGAGGATGGCTGGCGCGAGGTGTATCGCAAGCGCCTCGCGTTCGAAGTCGACGTGATCGTCCAGATGGGCTTCCCCGGATACTTCCTAATCGTCGCCGACTTCATCAAATGGGCGAAGGACCACGACATTCCCGTTGGCCCGGGCCGTGGTTCGGGCGCCGGCTCCGTGGTCGCCTGGTCGCTGACGATCACCGATCTCGATCCGATCAAGCTCGGCCTGCTGTTCGAGCGCTTCCTCAACCCGGAACGCGTGTCGATGCCCGATTTCGACATCGATTTCTGCGAAACAAGACGCGTTGAAGTGATTCGATACGTCCAGGAGAAATACGGCCGCGATCAGGTCGCGCAGATCATCACCTTCGGGAAGCTGAAGGCACGCGCCGTGCTAAAGGACACTGGCCGCGTGCTGCAGATGAGCTACGGCCAGATCGATCGCCTCGCCAAGCTGGTACCGAACCACCCGACCGACCCCTGGACGCTGGAGCGCGCGCTCAATGGCGTCGGCGAGCTGGCGAAGGAATACGCCAACGACAACGGCGTCCGGAAACTGCTCGATCTGGCGATGAAACTGGAGGGCTTGCCGCGTCACTCCTCCACGCACGCCGCCGGCGTGGTGATCGGTGACCGGCCCTTGGCGCAGCTCGTGCCCCTCTACCGCGATCCGCGTTCCGACATGCCCGTCACGCAGTTCGACATGAAATATGTCGAGGGCGCGGGCCTCGTAAAGTTCGATTTCCTCGGGCTGAAAACGCTGTCGGTGCTCCAGAAGGCGGTCCAGCTGCTCGCCAAGCGCGGCGTGACGGTCGATCTCGAGGCGCTCGAATGGGACGATTCGGGCGTCTACGCGCTGCTGCAAAAGGGCGACACCGTCGGCGTGTTCCAGCTCGAGTCGGAGGGCATGCGTCGCACGCTGTCCGCCGTCCGCCCGTCCAATTTCGGCGACATCATCGCGCTCGTGTCGCTCTACCGACCGGGCCCGATGGACAACATCCCGTCGTTCGGCCGCCGCAAGAACGGCACCGAGGCGATCGACTATCCGCACCCGCTGCTCGAACCGATCCTGTCGGAGACCTACGGGATCTTCGTCTACCAGGAACAGGTCATGCAGGCCGCCCAGGTGCTCGCCGGCTTCTCGCTCGGCGGCGCCGATTTGCTGCGCCGCGCGATGGGCAAGAAGGTGAAGGCCGAGATGGACGCGCAGCGCGCGGGCTTCGTCGAGGGCTGTCTCACCGTCAACGGCATCAAGAAGGCCGAGGCGAACGCGCTGTTCGACTTGATCGACAAGTTCGCCGGCTACGGCTTCAACAAGAGCCACGCCGCCGCCTACGCGCTGCTCGCCTACCAGACCGCATGGCTGAAGGCGCACCACCCGCACGAATTCTTCGCGGCCTCGATGTGCTACGACCTGCACCAGACCGACAAGCTCGCGATCTTCACCGACGATATGCGCCGGCTGGGAATCACGGCGCTACCGCCCTGCATTAACGCGAGCCAAGCGGAGTTCGATGTCGAGGTTCTGCCCGACATCGACCTTGCACCCGAACCAGAAGCTTGTTCACCCGCGAAGGCGGGTGCCCAGACTGGGTCCCCGCCTTCGCGGGGAAACAATCTTGCTGTCCGTTATGCACTCGGCGCACTGAAATCCGTCGGCGAAGGCGCAATGGAGAAGCTCATCGTCGAGCGCGTCCAGAACGGTCCGTTCGCCGGTCTCGACGATCTCGCCAAGCGCGTCGACCCGCGCCTGCTCAACAAGCGCCAGCTCGAAACGCTCGCCGCCGCTGGCGCGTTCGACGGCCTCGACCCGAACCGCGCCGGCATCCACGCCACCGCCGAGACGATTCTCGCGATCGCCGCGCGCACGCACGAACAGAAGACCAGCGGGCAGGGCGGCCTGTTCGGTGACGCCGAGCCCGCGGGCGACGCGATCAAGCTCCCCCCCTCGGTCCGCTGGACGCTCAGCCAGCGCATGGACCAGGAAAAGGAGGCGTTCGGCTTCTATTTCTCCGCGCACCCGGTCGATCGCCATCGCCACATCGCCAACAGTCACGGCGCGCGCGCCTATACCGCGTTGTCGGAGCTCAACATCCCCGACGACGGCAGCCGCGCCGGCGCGACGATGGCGGTGCTGGTCGAGGACGCGCGCTACCGAACCTCGGCACGCGGCAAGCGCTTCATGATGGCGCAATGCTCAGACGCCAGCGGCCAGTTCATGGCGACCTGCTTCGACGAACAGGTCTCGAAGGACCTCGAAGAGGCAGCCAAGGCCGGCGGCTGCGGCCTCATCACCGTCGAACTCGACCGCAAGCCCGGCGAGGACACGCCTCGCGTCAGCATCAAGCGTATCCAGCCGTTCGAGGGCCTCGCCAACCTCGCGCGCTTCCAGGTGGTCGTGACGATCTCCGAGATGACGGCGTTCGCCGGCCTCGCCTTGCTGCTCGCCGAACATCGCGGCGCGCGCGGCGAGGTCCGGGTCCGCGCGCAACTCCCTGATGGCGAAGTCTGCATCCTGCTCGGTCGCGACTTCCTGCTCGACGGAGAGCTTGTCGAGCACATCGAGTCGTTGCACGGTGTCGCCAAGGTCGAGATGAAGACCTCGGAAACGAGGCTCGCTCTGGTCGGATAACAGCTTGGGAGAGCGCGAATGCTAGGTGGAATGCAGGATTTCGAGCTTCGTGTTCCCCGCCTGATCGACCACGCGGCGCGCGAACACGGCGCGAGGGAACTCGTCAGCTACTGGGCCGACGGTCGCGAGACGCGCACCAACTGGGCGGGCATCTCCCAAGACGCGCGTAAACTCGCCCAGGCGCTTGAAAAGCTCGGCGTAGCGCCCGGTGACCGGGTCGCGACGCTGGCGATGAACCACGCGCATCACCTCGTCGCCTGGTACGGCGCGATCGGCATGGGTGGCGTCATCCACACGATCAACCCGCGCCTGTTCGACGAACAGCTCGTTTACATCGCCAACCACGCCGAAGACCGCGTGATGCTCTACGACAAGGCGTTCCAGCCGCTCGTCGATCGCCTCCGCGCACAATGGGGCAGCATCCGCCATTACGTCTGCTTCGACGATCTGGGACCGGACGGTTTCCAGGCGATGCTTGACGCCGAGGACGGCGATTACGAGTGGGTGGAAGGCCCCGAGCGCGAGCCGTGCATGCTCTGCTACACCAGCGGCACCACCGGCAATCCGAAGGGCGTGCTCTACACGCACCGCTCGACGCTGATCCACGCGATGGCCGAGGTCGCGCCGTGGGTATTCGATCTCTCGCCCAACGCGGTCGTGCTTCCCGTCGTGCCGATGTTCCACGCCGCCGCCTGGGGCCTGCCGTTCGCCTGCGCGCTATCGGGCGCGAAAGTGGTCTATTCGGCGGTCAACGATCCCGCCGTGCTGTGCCGCCTGATGAACGACGAGAAGGTGACGCACTCCGCCGGCGTGCCGACCGTCTGGCTGGCGATGTTCGGCCACATGGACGCCTCGGGCGACGCCCCGCGCTACCTCAAGCAGGTCACGATCGGCGGTTCAGCAGCCCCCCGCGCGATGATCGAGCGGATCATGGGCATGGGGGCCACGGTCAAGCACCTCTGGGGCATGACCGAGACCTCCCCGATCGGCACCGCCGGCTTCAATCCGCCGCACTGGGACGACATGACGCACGACGAAAAACTCGATCTCGTCGGCAAGCAGGGCAGCGTCCCCTTCGGCATCGAACTCCGCATCATCGACGACGAAGGCAAGGTCCTCCCCCGCGACGGCTCGGTAGCCGGCCGGTTGCAGGTGAGGGGCCCCTGGGTCGTCCAACGCTATTTCGGCGCCGACGAAGATGCGGTGGACAAAGAAGGCTGGTTCGACACCGGCGATGTCGCGATGCTCCACGCCGACGGCACGATGCAGATCACCGATCGCTCCAAGGACGTCATCAAGTCCGGCGGCGAATGGATCAGCTCGGTCGACCTGGAGAACGCCGCGATCGGCTGTCCGGGGGTCGCGGAGGCGGCTGCGATCGGCATCCACCACCCCAAATGGGACGAGCGCCCGCTGCTGCTGGTCGTCCGCAAGCCCGGCAGCGAGGTGACCAAACAGGCGATCCTCGATCATTTGGCCAAGCACGTCGCCAAATGGTGGCTCCCCGACGCGATCGTCTTCGTCGACGACCTGCCGCACACCGCGACCGGCAAACTCCTGAAAACCGCCCTCCGCGAACGCTTCAAGGATTTCGCGCTCGCCGCTGCCTGACCAATCTGTTCAGGGCCGCGTTCTCAGCGCTGGATAAAGCGAATTCCAGGCGGTCCTTACACCGCGCGGGGTGTTCGCTTGGCCTTTCTGATCCGGGGCTCGGCGATCATGTCGGCGGCCGCCTTGATCTCCTGCCGAAGCTCGTCGCGCTTCTCATGGATCGAGGCGATGACGGGCCCCATCGCTACCCCGAGATCGACCAGCACCGCCTCCGCCAACTGCAGCGAACTCTCCAAAGTCTCCGGCACCGCATCCGTCACGCCCGCCCGGTACAGCTCGGCCGCATGCGCCGTATCGCGCGCACGCGCCACGATCGGCAGATCCGGCGCCAAAGCCCGCACCCGCCGCGCCAGCCGCACCGTCAGCACCGGATCGTCCATCGTCAGGATCAGCGCCTTGGCGGTATGCAGCTTCAGCCGATCGACCAGTTCCGGGCGAGCGACATCGCCGAACAGTACCGGATGGCCTTGGGCGCGCGCGGCTTCAACCGAGTCGATGTCCGCCTCGACCGCGACGTATTTCTGCCCATGGACCGCGAGCATGTCCGCCACCATCCGGCCCACCCGGCCAAAGCCGATCACGACCGTTCCCGGCCCGTCCTCGTCGATCTCGATATCGCCTGCATCGGCACCCGATCGGCTCTCCAGTTGGCGCGAGACGGTGCGCCCGAGTTTTGCCAGCAGTGGCGTGATCGTCAGCCCGATCGCGGTGACCGTCTGCCAGAACGACGCAGTCGACGGCAGGATCAGCTGTGCCTGCGCGGCGGTGGCCAGGACGATCAGCGTCGTCTCGGACGGACTGCCCATCAGCAGGCCGGTTTCCGCTGCAACGCCGCGCCGGGAATTGGCGACGCGCAGGAACAGGAACGTCACGATCGCCTTGGTCGCGACCACGCCGGTCACCGCAAGCAGCAGCGATGGCCAGTTCTGTGCGATCAACCGGAGGTCGAGGCTCATGCCGACGGTGATCAGGAACACGCCGAGCGCGAGGCCCTTGAACGGCGCGGTGATGACCTCGACCTCGCTGTGGTACTCGGTCTCGGCGATCAGCAGTCCCGCCAGCAGCGCGCCGACGATCGGCGACAACCCGGCGGCGGTGGTCGCGACGCTGGCGACGATCACTACCAGCAGCGACGCCGCGAGGAAGAGTTCTGGGCTCTTGGTCCGCGCGGCCTGTCCGAACAGCCGGGGCAGGACGAGCCGTCCGCCGACATACATCGCGACCACGGTCAGCCCGCCGCGTAGTGCTACACCGGCGATGTTCGACCAGCCGTCCGCGCTCGCGGTCGGGGCCAGCGCACCGAGCACGAAGATGATCGGAACGAGCGCCAGATCCTCGAACAACAGCATCGCGAACGCGCCGCGCCCGACCGCGCCGGTGGTGCCGACGAGCGGCAGGACCAGCGCTGTGGACGATAGGGCGAGCGCGAACCCAAGCCCGATCGCTCCCGCCCATTCCTGGCCGATGAAATGAAGCGCCACGCCGATGATCAGCGCCGAACCGATCAGTTCTGCAGCGCCGGTGCCGAACACCAGGCGCTTCATCGACCATAGCCGCTTGAACGAGAGTTCGAGGCCGATCGAGAACAGCAGCAGGATGATCCCGAACTCGGCGAACGGCTCGATCGATTCTGGATTGGATATGGTCAGGTAATACAACCACGGCGCCGACCCGGTTAGCGAGCCCAAGCCGGCCGGGCCGACCAACAGCCCCACCAGGATGAAACCGATGACCGGGCTGACCCGGAACCGCGCGAAAGCGGGAATGACGAGGCCCGCCGCGCCGAGAATGACGAGCGTGTCGCTGAAACCTTGATTGTCGAGCCGTAATGCCATGCGTGCGACCTTAGGGGACGCATGACGGAATTGTCACCCGTGGTGACGTGCTGCCGCAATCGGCAGTGGAAAGAGGTGTATTTCCCTCCGTCATCCTGACGAAAGTCAGGATCCAGAGCCAAAAACGTCAGCGTCTGTAACCCCGGGTCCTGACTTTCGTCAGGATGACGGGAGGCTTAAGGCCCCGCTCCCTTCAGGGGGAGCGGGGCAGTGCGATCAGGCCCAGTTGGCCATTTCGGTTTCGAGGTTCGAGCGGACCTGCTCGAAGAACTGTTCGGTCGTCATCCAAGGCTGGTCGGGGCCGATCAGGATCGCGAGATCCTTGGTCATGTGGCCGTCTTCCACCGTCTTCACGCAAACGCGCTCGAGCGTCTCGGCGAACTTCGTCACGTCGGGCGTGTCGTCGAACTTGCCGCGATACTTCAGGCCACCGGTCCACGCGAAGATCGACGCGATCGGGTTGGTCGAGGTCGCCTTGCCCTGCTCATGCATGCGGAAGTGACGCGTGACGGTGCCGTGCGCCGCCTCGGCCTCGACGGTCTTGCCGTCCGGGGTGAGCAGGATCGAGGTCATCAGGCCGAGCGATCCGAAGCCCTGTGCGACCTGGTCCGACTGGACGTCGCCGTCATAGTTCTTGCAGGCCCAGACGAACTCGCCATTCCACTTCAGCGCCGATGCGACCATGTCGTCGATCAGGCGATGCTCGTAGACGATGCCGGCTTCCTTGAACTTGTCCTTGAACTCGGCCTCGAACACCTCGGCGAAGAGGTCCTTGAAGCGGCCGTCATAGGCCTTGAGGATCGTGTTCTTGGTCGACAAATACACCGGCCACTTTAGGTTGAGGCCGTAGTGCATCGAGGCGCGGGCGAAATCGCGGATCGAATCGTCGAGGTTGTACATCGCCATCGCAACGCCCGCCGACGGGAACTGGAACACCTCGCGGTCGATCACCGTGCCGTCGTCGCCTTCGAAGACGAGGCGCAGCTTGCCCGGACCCGGGACCAGATAGTCGGTCGCGCGGTACTGATCGCCGAATGCGTGACGGCCGACGACGATCGGGTGCGTCCAGCCCGGAATCAGGCGGGGGACGTTCTTGATCACGATCGGCTCGCGGAAGATGGTGCCGCCGAGGATGTTGCGGATCGTGCCGTTCGGCGACTTCCACATCTTCTTGAGGCCGAACTCGGTCACGCGCTGCTCGTCGGGCGTGATCGTCGCGCACTTGACCGCGACGCCGTGCTTCTGCGTGGCGAGCGCGCTGTCGATCGTGACCTGATCGTCGGTCGCATCGCGATGCTCGACGCCGAGGTCATAATAATCGAGCTCGATATCGAGATACGGCTTGATCAGGCGCTCGCGGATCCATTCCCAGATGATCCGGGTCATCTCGTCGCCATCGATCTCCACGATCGGATTCTTTACCTTGATCTTCGCCATATCCGGGTCCTTCGGGGGAGGGGTTTGGGGAGCGTCTAGGGGAGCACGCCGCGGCGATCAACCACTGGTCCTGTAAGGAAAAGCGGGTTCATCGTTGTATCGCGCGTCCTGCACGGATAGACCCGCGGGTTATGGCATCGCTCGACAAGCCGCCCGTCACGACCTCCACGGTCAAATGGCGATTTCCCACAGTCCATCCGGAAGGCCACAAATACGTCGCGATCGCGACCGGCATCACACTGTTGCTGACGATTGTCAGCCACGTGCTGTTCTGGCCGATGGTCGGCGTCGTGATCTGGGTCGCGACGTTCTTTCGCGATCCGATCCGCACGACCCCTCAGGGTGAAGGCCTGATCGTCGCGCCGGCTGATGGGCTGATCACGATGATCCAGCGCGTGCCGATCCCGCGCGAACTCGCCGGTGAGAATGGCCTCGGCGACGCGCCGCTGGTCCGCGTGTCGATCTTCATGTCCGTGTTCGACGTGCACATCAATCGCACGCCGATCACCGGGACCATCCGCCAAGTCGTTTATATCTCGGGCAAGTTTCTTAACGCCGACCTCGACAAGGCCAGCGACGAAAACGAGCGTCAGCATTTTGTCGTTGAAGATCGTCACGGCATGCGGGTCGGCTTTACGCAGATCGCGGGCCTCGTCGCGCGTCGTATCCTCGGCTTCGTCAAGGCCGGCGACATGGTCGCGGCCGGCCAGCGCATTGGGCTGATCCGGTTCGGCAGCCGCGTCGACGTGTACCTGCCCGATCATGCCGTACCGCAGGTCTGCCTCGGTCAGCGCAGCGTTGCAGGTGAGACCGTGCTGGGTCGCGTCGGTGGTGTTCCGGTCGGTGGTGTCGCGCAATGATTGATCGCGACGAGATCGATGACGGTTCGACCGACGCACGCGGTCGCGGGAAGTTCGGTCGCACCCGCCGGGCGCCGCGCGGTCTTCCGCTGCGCGCGGTCGCGCCCAATGCCGTAACCGCACTGGCGTTGTGCTCAGGCCTTAGCGGCGTGCGATTTGCGATCGGAGGCGAGTGGCAAAGCGCCGTCGCGATGATCATGGTTGCCGGCGTGCTCGACGGACTCGACGGTCGCATCGCCCGGATGCTCCACGGCGAAAGCCGTTTCGGCGCCGAGCTCGACTCTTTGTCCGACGCGATCTCTTTCGGCGTAGCGCCCGCGCTGATCGTCTATCTGTGGTCGCTGGCGGCGCTGCCCCGCGTCGGCTGGATCTGTTCGCTGATCCTCGCCGTGTTCTGCGCGCTGCGTCTCGCGCGCTTCAACGCCAAGATCGACGAGAGCCACCAGCCGCACAAGTCTGCGGGCTTTCTTACCGGCGTTCCGGCGCCGGCTGGCGCGGGACTCGCGCTGATGCCGATGTTCTTCTGGTTCTGGACCGATGAACCCAGGTTCGCGTCGCCATATTTCGTGGCGCCTTGGGTCGCGTTCGTCGCACTGCTGATGGTGTCGAGTATCGCAACCTATTCGTGGAGTTCGGTCAAACTCCGCAGCAACATACGGTTCGAGGCCATCGCGCTCGTCGTGCTGCTCGGCGCCGCCATCGTGAGCGCGCCATGGCATACGCTCAGCATCATCTGCGTGCTATACCTGCTCTCGATGCCGTTCAGCATCGCGAGCTACGCCAAGATCAGGCGGCAGCGTTCCAGCGGCGGGCGGGCACCGGAGCCGACGTCGAAGCCCATCGCCTGACCGCAATCCGGCGCTCCGCAACGGCCAGCGTGCGGAGCGGCTGGAACGCGGGTTCGACGTTGCCCATTGCGAGGCGGACGATACGGTCCCACTGCGGCGCGATTGACGAGACGATCATCATGCCCGCGACCGCGAATGCACCAGCAAAAACCATGAAGCTCAGAACCAACATCACGTCCGCCTTCCTATGAGTTGCGAACAAATTCCTAATATCCGCAAACACTTGGTCAGAAACATCGTTCCACTCGTCGCATTTCGAATCCCGTCATGCCGGGGTGATTCCGCGCCGAGTCGAACATATGTTCCCCTCTGAGCCCTTTATGTTCTCATTGCGTTCCATGAGTCAAGCGGGCCTTGTGCGATTGCTTTTCGAATAGAGCCACGCTAAGGGCCGCGCCTCTAACCCCGCATGGGAGGCATCATAGCCCGGTGCGTCACGGTCATTCGGCCACGACGTCATCCGCTTCCCAGAGGCACAACCGGAAGGATATATCCCTATGGCGGCTCCAGTCGTCTCCATGCAGCAGCTCATCGAAACGGGCGCGCATTTCGGCCACCAGACTCATCGGTGGAACCCCAAGATGAAGCCTTACATCTTCGGTGATCGTAACGGCGTCCACATCCTCGACCTTTCGCAGACCGTGCCGCTGTTCGCGCGTGCGCTCGAATTCGTCTCGTCGGCGGTTGCCGGTGGTGGCAAGGTCCTGTTCGTCGGCACCAAGCGCCAGGCGCAGGAGCCCGTCGCAGACGCGGCGCGTCGTTCGGGCCAGCACTTCGTCAACCATCGCTGGTTGGGCGGCATGCTCACCAACTGGAAGACCATCTCGGGTTCGATCAAGCGTCTCAAGACGCTCGAGGAAATGCTGTCGGGCGACACCGTCGGCCTGACCAAGAAGGAAGTCCTTCAGCTCACCCGCGAGAAGGACAAGCTCGAGCTTTCGCTCGGCGGCATCCGCGACATGGGCGGCATTCCCGACGTGATGTTCGTGATCGACGCGAACAAGGAAGAGCTGGCGATCAAGGAAGCCAACACGCTGGGTATTCCCGTCGTCGCGATCCTCGATTCGAACGTGTCGCCGGACGGCATCGCCTTCCCGGTTCCCGCGAACGACGACGCAGCCCGCGCCATCCGCCTGTACTGCGAGGCGATCGCGATCGCAGCGACGCGCGGCGGCCAGGAGCAGCAGCGCCGCACCGGTGCCGACATCGGCGCGATGGTCGAGCCGCCGAAGGAAGAGGCACTGAGCGCAGAGCCGACCGTCGAGGCTACGGCCGACACGGCACAGGCAACCGCGAATGCCGATACCGCTGCGGAATTCGCAGCCGAGGGTGAGCGCCAGATCGACGCATAAGCGTCGTCGCCGAACCGTCATGCGGGCGGGGTAGGGCGAAAGCTCTGCCTCGCCCGCAACCATATTCAGACCTAAAAAGGATTAGAGACATGGCCGATATCACGGCAGCGATGGTCAAGGATCTGCGCGAGAAGAGCGGCGCGGGCATGATGGATTGCAAGAAGGCGCTGAGCGAGAACGCGGGCGACATGGAGCAGGCAATGGATTGGCTGCGCACCAAGGGGTTAGCTGCCGCCGCCAAGAAGTCCAGCCGTACCGCGGCCGAGGGTCTGGTCGGCGTCGCCGTGTCGGGCACCAAGGGCGCAGCGGTCGAAGTGAACTCGGAGACCGATTTCGTCGCGAAGAACGACCAGTTCCAGTCGTTCGTCCGTGACGTCACGCAGATCGCGCTCGCAACGGGTGGCGACATCGAGACGCTGAAGTCGCAGGCGATGCCATCGGGCAAGACCGTCGAGGAAGTCCTGACGAACAACGTCGCGACGATCGGCGAGAACCAGTCGCTGCGCCGCTCGCGCACGCTGGAAGTCAGCAAGGGTGCGGTCGTTCCGTACATCCACAATGCAGCGGCCCCTGGCCTCGGCAAGATCGGCGTGCTGGTCGCACTCGAGTCGGAGGCTTCGGACGAGGTTCTCCAGACGCTCGGCAAGCAGCTCGCGATGCACATCGCGGCGGCATTCCCGAAGGCGCTGAACGAAGCCGACCTCGACGAGTCCGAGATCGAGCGCGAGCGCGCGATCGCGACCGAGAAGGCTGCCGAGTCGGGCAAGCCTGCCGACATCATCGCCAAGATGGTCGAGGGCGGTATCGCCAAGTACCGCAAGGAGCATGCCCTGGTCAGCCAGCTGTTCGTAATGGACGGCAAGACCAAGATCTCCGACGTCGTCGCCAAGGCCGGCAAGGATGCAGGCGCCGAGATCAAGCTGGTGGATTATGTCCGCTTCCAGCTCGGCGAGGGCATCGAGAAGGAACAGTCCGACTTCGCAGCCGAGGTTGCTGCTGCTTCGGGTGTGCCTCAGGCATAAGCCGACTTCCTCCCTCGCCCCTCCGGGGAGAGGGAAGGGGCCCGCCGCGCTTGCGGTGGGAAGGTTGAGGGGAGTGGCGAGGTCTCGAACCTCACGCCCCCTCATCCGGCGCTGCCGGGCCACCTTCTCCCCAAGGGGAGAAGGATACGCGGTAGCCTTCGGGCCGCCTCGTCATCCCCGCGCAGGCGGGGATCCATAAACTCCGGACCCGGTGATCTACCGAGACGCCAGCCCATATGGGTTCCCGCCTCCGCGGGAATGACAGTGATTCTCCGATACGCGCTCTTCCGCAATCGAGAATTTTCCGTCCGATCTCCACCCAGTTTCGATGCACGCGCCGCACAGCGCTTCACATCCCGGGCCTCGCCGCCTAAGGTCCGCGCCGCCCCGCCAATCACAATTCGAGATTTATGACGCCTCCGCGCTACAACCGTATCCTGCTGAAACTGTCGGGCGAAGTCCTGATGGGGCCGTCGGGCCTTTCGATCGATCCGACCGTCACCGCGCGCGTCGCGCAGGAGATCGCGGACATCAAGGCCAAGGGCTACGAGATCTGCATCGTCGTCGGCGGTGGCAACATCTTCCGCGGTATGGCGGGCGCGGCACGCGGCATGGACCGGGCGACCGGCGATTACATGGGCATGCTCGCGACCGTCATGAACGCGCTGGCCGTGCAGAACGCGCTGGAGCAGATCGGCGTCGACACGCGCGTCCAGTCGGCGATCCCGATGGCGTCGGTCTGCGAGCCGTTCATCCGCCGCCGCGCCGAGCGTCACCTCGAAAAGGGCCGCGTCGTGATCTTCGCGGCAGGCGTCGGCAGCCCTTATTTCACCACCGATTCGGGCGCCGCGCTGCGTGCTGCCGAGATGAAGTGCGATGCGCTGTTCAAGGGCACTTCGGTCGACGGCGTGTACAACGCCGACCCGAAGACGCACCCCGACGCAGTGCGCTACGAAACGGTCACGTACAGCCGCGTGCTGTCCGACGACCTTAAGGTCATGGACGCGAGCGCGATCGCGCTGTGCCGCGACAACAACATCCCGATCGTCGTCTTCAACATCCGCGAACCCGGCAATCTCGCCGCGGTACTGGCGGGTGATGGCGTGTCGACGATCGTTCAGAACGAGCAGGAGCTTTAAGATGGCAGCCTATGACAAGACCGACCTCGAGCGCCGCATGGCGGGTGCCGTCGAAGCGCTGAAGAGCGATCTCGCAGGGCTTCGCACGGGCCGCGCGTCGACCGCGCTGCTCGATCCGGTGATGGTGACGGTGTATGGCTCGTCGATGCCGCTGAACCAGGTTGCGACCGTGTCGGCGCCTGAGCCGCGGATGCTGTCGGTGCAGGTCTGGGACAAGTCGAACGTCGGCCCGACCGACAAGGCGATCCGCTCGGCCGGCCTCGGGCTCAACCCGATCGTCGACGGCCAGACGCTGCGCCTGCCGATCCCTGATTTGACCGAGGAGCGCCGCAAGGAACTCGCCAAGCTCGCGGGCCAGTACGCCGAGAAGGCGCGCATCGCGGTCCGCAACGTCCGTCGCGACGGCATGGATTCGCTCAAGGTCGACGAGAAGAAGGGCGTGTTCGGCGAGGACGAGCGCAAGCGTCACGAGACCGAAGTCCAGAAGCTGACCGACAGCATCATCGCCGAGCTCGACGCGACCGCGACCGCCAAGGAAAAGGAAATCCTGGGCAAGTGAGGGCGTTCGGCGCCGCTTCGGCGGGGGCTACCTCCGCCGCGCCGCTCGTCGCCGTCCCTTCGGGCGGGGCTGTGCCGCGTCATGTCGCGATCATCATGGACGGCAACGGCCGCTGGGCGAAGAAGCGGTTCCTGCCGCGCTTTGCCGGGCACAAGGCCGGCGTCGAGGCGGTGCGCAAGGTGACGCGCGCCGCGCGCGCGATGGGGATCGAGGCGCTGACGCTGTATGCGTTTTCGTCCGAGAACTGGCGGCGTCCGGCCGAAGAGGTCAGCGACCTGATGGGGCTGCTGCGGCATTTCATCCGCAGCGACCTCGACGAACTGGCGCGCGAGAACGTCCGGCTGCGCGTGATCGGCGACTATCACAGCTTTTCGCCCGATCTGGTGGCGATGGTCGATGACGCCATCGCGCGGACTGCGGGCAATACCGGTCCGATCCTAGCGATCGCACTCAATTACGGCGCGCATGCCGAGCTGGTCGGCGCGGCACGGCGTCTTGCCGAGCGTGCGCGTGACGGCGCGCTCGATCCCGCCAGCATCGACGTCGGCACGATCGAGGCCGAACTCGACACGCATGACCTGCCGCCGCTGGACCTCATGATCCGCACCTCGGGCGAGCAGCGTCTGTCGAACTTCCTGTTGTGGCAGGCGGCGTATGCGGAACTGCTGTTCGTCGACACGCTCTGGCCTGACTTCGATGCCGCCGCGCTTGCGGATGCGGTAGCGGCGTTCGGTCAGCGTCAACGCCGTTACGGTGGTCTGTGAAACTTCTGTTCCCTCGCGAACGTGGGGGCACAGGAGCTGGGGACGCGAGCGTGCGTGACCCTGGACCCCCGCCTTCGCGGGCAAATACTTGTAGGTTTGGAGTGGCCCTTTGACGACCCTGCCAGACCCGGCGAACGCGCCCGACCAGGTGCTGCGAACGCCGTCCAATCTGAAACTCCGCATGATCGCCAGCGTCGCGATGATCGCCGTCGCCAGTATCGCACTGACACTGGGCGGGATCGCGTTCTGGGTGCTCGGCGTGGTCGCGGCGCTGTTCATGATGGCGGAATGGTCGATGCTGCAAGGCGCCGATCGCAAGACCAAGCGGATGACGCAGTTCGCATTGTCGGTCCCGCTCGCGCTGATGGCGCCCGCATCGCTGATCCTCGTGATCCACGATTTCTTCACGCTGGGGCTGCTGGCAGGTGCCGCGTTCTTCGTCGTCATCACCACGCGCAAGCCACCGCTCGCGCTCGGCATCCTCTATTGCGGCCTTCCGGTACTCGCGTTGATGATCATCCGGCGGCAGGACGAGGGTATCCTCTTCACGCTGTGGGCGCTGTCGCTGGTGTGGGCGTGCGATATCGGCGCGTTCTTCACCGGGCGGACGCTGGGCGGGCCCAAGCTCGCGCCGGTGATCAGCCCGAACAAGACATGGTCGGGGCTGATCGGGGGCGTCGTGCTGGCGAGCGCGGTCGCGGCGGTGCTGCACACGCAATACGGCCTGCCGATGCGGATGACGCTGGCAACGCCGGTGCTCGCCGTGCTCGCGCAGATGGGCGATCTTTACGAGAGTTGGTTGAAGCGAGTGGCAGGCGTGAAGGACAGCGGCAACATCCTGCCCGGCCATGGCGGCGTGATGGATCGGCTCGACGGCCTGGTGCCCGTCGCACCGGTCGCGGCGCTCCTCGTCCTGCTGCCGCATTTCTACGCATGAAGACCGTGACGATCCTGGGGGCGACCGGCTCGGTCGGCACCTCGACGCTCGACCTGATCGAGCGTGAACCCGATCGCTTCCGTGTCGTCGCACTGACCGCGAACTGCGATGTGACCAAGCTTGCCGCCGCGGCGATCCGCACTAACGCCGAGTTCGCGGTGGTCGCCGACGAAGGGTGTCTCCCCGAATTGCGTGAGGCGCTGGCGGGCACCGGCATCCGCGCTGGCGGTGGTGCCGATGCGATTGCCGAGGCGGCTGCGTCGGGCGCGGACTGGACGATGGGTGCGATCGTCGGTTGCGCGGGGCTCAAGCCGGTGATGGCGGCGATCGAGCAGGGCGGTACCGTCGTGATCGCCAACAAGGAGCCGCTGGTTTCGGCCGGCGACGTGATCCTTGCCGCGGCCAAGCGGACCGGCGCGACGTTGTTGCCTGCCGATTCCGAACACAACGCGATCTTCCAGTGCTTCGACGCGACTCGGCCCGAGCGCGTGCGGCGGATTATCCTCACGTGCAGTGGCGGCCCGTTCCGCGACTGGACGATCGAGCAGATGCGCGGCGTGACGCTCGAGCAGGCGGTCAAGCACCCCAACTGGTCGATGGGCGCAAAGATTTCGGTCGATTCGGCGACCTGCATGAACAAGGGCCTCGAACTGATCGAGGCCGCCCGGTTGTTTCCGATTCCGCACGACCGGATCGAGATCGTCATCCACCCGCAATCGGTGGTCCACAGCCTCGTCGATTATGTCGACGGCTCGGTTCTCGCGCAGCTCGGGCCCCCCGACATGCGGACGCCGATTGCGCATACGCTCGCATGGCCCGACCGGATGGCGACGCCGATGGCCCCGCTAGACCTGGTCGGAATCGGCCGACTCGACTTCGAGGCGCCCGATCCGGTGCGTTTCCCGGCCTTGCGACTCGCGCGCGAAGCGTTGGATGCGGGCGGGGCGCGGCCGGCAATCCTCAACGCCGCCAACGAAGTCGCGGTCGAAGCCTTCCTCAAGCGCCGGATTTGTTTCCTCGAAATTGCCGCAATCGTAGAGGATACGCTAATGCGCTATAACCCGGCCGCACCGGACAGCGTCGATGCCGTGCTGGCGATCGACGCCGAGGCGCGGATCCTGGCGGGCAAGCGTGTAGAGGATTGCGTGGTTTGATCGAAACGCCGGGTATCCTGCTGACCATATTGTCGTTCGTCCTGGTGATCGGGCCGCTCGTGTTCGTGCACGAGATGGGACATTACCTCGCCGGACGCTTTTTCGGCATCAAGGCGGATGCCTTCGCGATCGGCTTCGGCCGCGAGGTCGCCGGGTTCACCGACAGCCGGGGCACCCGCTGGAAGTTCGGCTGGTTACCGCTCGGCGGCTATGTGAAGTTCGCGGGCGACATGAACCCGGCGAGCCAGCCTTCGGCCGAATGGCTGTCGCTACCCGCCGAAGAACGCCAGCGTACCTTCCAGTCGAAGCCGGTATGGCAGCGCGCGATCGTCGTCGCAGCCGGACCGGTCGTCAATTTCGTCGTCGCGATCCTGATCCTCGCTGGTTTCGCGTTTGCTTACGGCGACATCCGCATGCCGCCCGTCGTCGGTGGCACGATGCCCGGCAGTCCGGCCGCGGCTGCTGGCCTGCAGGTCGGCGACCGGATCACCGCGATCGGCGGACGATCGGTCGAGACGTTCGACGATCTCGCCCGCTTCGCCCGCATCCGCGCCGGCGAGCGTACGCAGATCGACGCTGTGCGCGGTGGCCAGACGGTATCGCGCGATCTCGTGATCGGCACCGAATTGCAGCGCGATCGCTTCGGCAACGAATACAAGATCGGCCGCCTCGGCATCGCCGGCAGCAAGCCCGTGATCGTTCCCGTCAGCCTGATCGAAGCGCCGGTGATCGCGGTGAAGCGCACTGGCGAGATCGTCTCGATGATGGTCGAGACGCTGAGCCAGGTCATCACCGGGCGCCGCTCGGTCAAGGAACTCGGCGGGCCGCTCAGCATCGCCAAGGTGTCGGGCGAGCAGATGTCGCTCGGGCTCGACGCGTATGTCTTCTTGATCGCCCTGGTCTCGATCAATCTGGGGTTCATCAATCTGCTGCCAGTGCCGATGCTCGATGGCGGTCACCTGTTCTTTTATGCGATCGAAGCGGTGCGCAGGCGCCCGGTCGAGCCGCAGGTTCAGGAATGGGCGTTTCGCGGCGGCCTCGCGGCAATTCTCGCGCTGATGTTGCTGGTGACGTTCAACGATCTCGGCAATTTCGGGCTGTGGAAAAATCTGGCCGGCTTGATCGGCTGACGACGATAGGGCAGGGCGGGCGCGCCTTGTATGTGCACGTTTTTGGGGTGGGTTTGGTGACAGCGATCAACGGTTACGATTTCGCGCGGAAGGGCGCCCTGCTTCTCGCAGGCACGATCCTGTCCGGCGCGCCCGCGTTCGCGCAGACCGCACCGGTCGCGACGACGACTCCGGCCCGCAATCCCGTCACGGGGGCGGTCAATAGTGTAACGCCCGTCACGGCTCCGGTATCCGCCGGTACGATCAAGACTTTGCGAGTCGAAGGATCGCAGCGGATCGAGGCCGAGACGGTGCTGAGCTACACCAAGCTGCGCATCGGTATTCCGTACACCGCGGAAACGCTCGATCAGGCGCTGAAGGACCTGCAGGCGAGCGACCTGTTCGCGGACTACTCGATCGCCGGCGTCGAGACGGGCAACATCGTGCTGCGCGTCCGCGAGAATCCGATCATCAACCGCGTGATCATCGAGGGCAACAAGGCGCTCAAGACCGACAAGATCACCAAGGAGATCAAGCTCGCGCCGCGCCAGATCTTCACGCGCACCGCGGTCCGTCAGGACATTTCGCGGATCATCGAACTCTATCGCCGCCAGGGCCGTTTCGCCGCGGTGATCGATCCGAAGATGGTCAACCTCGACCAGAACCGCGTCGACGTGGTGTTTGAGGTCAGCGAGGGGCCGAAGTCGAAGGTCCGCCAGATCAACATCCTCGGCAACGAGGTGTTCTCGGACGATCAGATTCGCGGCCAGATGGCGACCAAGCAGTCGCGGCTGTTCCGCCTGCTGTCGTCGGCGACCAGCTACGATCAGGACCGCCTGTCCTACGATCAGCAGAAGCTCCGCCAGTTCTACCTGACGCAGGGCTATGCCGATTTCCGTGTCACCTCGGCGGTCGCGGAACTGACGCCGGACAAGAAGGACTTCATCATCACGTACGTGGTGGAGGAGGGCAAGCGCTACAAGTTCGGCGACGTGACCGTCGACAGCCAGATCCGCGACTTCGACAACAAGAAGCTCGCGGCGACGCTGCCGCTCAAGAAGGGCGACTGGTACAACGCGAAGCTGGTCGAGGATTCGGTCGACAACCTCAGCCAGACCGCGGGTCTGTTCGGCTACGCGTTCACCGAGGTGAACCCGGAGTTCCAGAAGGACGCCGAAACGCTGACGATGGGGATTAATTTCAACATCGCCGAAGCCAAGCGCACCTATGTCGAACGCGTGGAGATCAACGGCAACACGCAGACGCAGGACAAGGTCGTCCGGCGCGAGATCCGTCTGGCCGAGGGCGATGCGTTCAACAGCTTCCAGGTGAAGCGTTCGCAGGATCGCATCAACTCGCTCGGCTATTTCGCCGACAAGATGGAGATCAAGCAGCTGCCGGGCTCCGCGCCCGACCGCGTGATCCTGGAGACCAACCTCGAAGAAAAGTCGACCGGCGAACTCCAGCTGTCGGCGGGTTATTCGAGCCTCGAGCGCTTCATCATCCAGGCGAATATCACGCAGCGCAATTTCCGCGGCAAGGGCCAGGAACTGCGCGCCGGTGTGAACTATTCGAGCTATTCGAAGTCGATCGAGCTGGGCTTCACCGAGCCGTATTTGTTCGACAAGAATATCGCGCTGGGCGGCGACATCTTCCGCCGCGACTACAACTCGTTCAATTATGTCGGCAATGATCGCCAGACCAACTATTCACAGGTCTCGACCGGCTTCCAGCTGCGAACTGGCGTACCGCTGACCGAATTCTGGTCGCTGTCGGGTCGTTACGGTCTGTCGTATGACGAAGTCAGCCTCGACAGTCAGTATCTGAACGCCGACGGCTCGTGTAACCTCCTGGTTGCAGGGCGCTATCTGTGCGAGGCCATCGGCAATCGCTGGACCTCGTCGGTCGGCTATTCGGTCAGCCGCGATACGCTGAACAGCCGTCTACGCCCGACCGCCGGTTCGCGCTTCTCGTTCAGCCAGGACTTTGCCGGTCTCGGCGGCGACGTGAAGTATCTGCGTACCCGCCTTGAAGGATCGAAGTACGTCAACCTCGGTAGCGGTTTCATCGGATCGCTGATCGGTGAGGGTGGCTATATTCATCCGCTCGAGAAGAGCCGCGGGCCTGGTATCGATGCGATTCGTATCACCGATCGCTTCTATCTTGGTGAGCCGCAGTTCCGCGGCTTCGACATCCGCGGCGTCGGCCCGCGTATCCTGCGCGCAGCATATAGCGACGGAACGCCGGCACAGATCCTCGCGACCGATCGCAACTCGATCCAGGACGACGCGCTCGGTGGTCGCGCTTATTATCTGGCGCGTGCCGAAATCGAGATTCCGTTGGGCTCGGGCGCGCGTGAGCTCGGACTGCGGCCGTCGGTCTACGCGCAGATGGGCAGCCTGTTCGGGATCAAGCGTCCGTTGCCGACCGCGACATTCGAGACTGCGGTCGATCCGGCCACCGGCAAGGAATATGTGAAGTCCAACTTCACCCCAGCCGTCAATTCTCTGGGTGCGCCGCTTTATACCTATACGACCACCAGCTCGTCCGGTGCGCCGGTAACGGCGAACACGACGTGTTCGACGGGGTCGCCCGACGCAGCAGGGACCTCATGCATCGGTACGACAGCCAATCCACGCGCGCAGGCCGAGCAGACTCCATTTGTCGAAAGCTTCCTCGGCAACTCGGCCCGGCCGCGTTTGTCGATCGGTGTCGGCGTCAACTGGAACTCGCCGTTCGGCCCGCTTCGTATCGATCTCGCCAGGGCTCTGCTCAAGCAGAAGGGCGACGACCCCAAACTCATTACTTTCAACGTAGGGACACAGTTCTGATGACGACGTTCAAGACGCTTCTCCTCGCCGCAGCGCTCGTCGCGCCGGCTGCCATGACCGCAACTGCCGCCGATGCGCAGGTTTCGGGTATCGCCGTCGCCGATGCGCAGGGCGCGATCGCCAACTCGAAGGCCTGGAACGCTGCGCGTGCCCAGATCGAGACGACCTACAAGGCACAGCTCGACCAGGCCGAGACGCGTCGCCAGGCGGTTGCCCGTGAGCTTCAGCCGTTGGTTACCGCGTTCCAGACCGCACAGCGTGCACCCGGCGCGACCGAAGCGACGCTGCGTCCGCAGGCTCAGGCGATCCAGACCCGCGAGAACGCCGCCAACCAGGAACTCGCTCGCCTGACGCAGCCCGCCCAGCGCGCGCAGCAATATGCGATCGAGCAGATCCAGGCGAAGCTCAGCGACGCTGTGACGGCTGCCGTCCGTGCCAAGAACGTCAGCCTGTTGCTGCGTCCCGAGGCCGCATTGTTCGCACAGCCGACCGCCGACATCACCGCAGCGATCACCACCGAGCTCGATCGTCTGGTGCCGTCGGTCAGCACCGCCGTCCCGGCGAACTGGCAGCCGAACCAGCAGGGTGGCCAGCAGCAGCAGGGCGCAGCACCAGCACCGGCTGGTCGTACACCGGCAGCTACGCGCACCCCTCAGGGTCGCTAAGCTACACCGATGACCGATATCGTGAACGATACTGAGGCAAAAGGCCTGACTGCGGCAAAAGGCCTGGGCCCGCTCGATATCGGGCGCGTCATGGCCGCATTGCCGCATCGCTACCCGATGCTGCTGGTCGATCGTGTCGAGGACCTGGTCCTCGACACGTCGATCACCGCGATCAAGGCGGTGTCGATGAACGAGCAGTTCTTCCAGGGGCATTTCCCTGGGCGTCCGATCATGCCGGGCGTGCTGATCGTCGAGGCGATGGCGCAGACCGCGGGGATTCTCGCGGTCGAGTCGCTGGGTCTCGCGGGCTCGGGCAAGCTCGTCTATTTCATGGCGATCGACGGCGCGAAGTTCCGCAAGCCGGTTGAGCCGGGCGTATTGCTGAAACTCGAAGTGACGTTCATCCAGAAGCGCAGTGCGGTGTGCAAGTTCGCCGGTCGCGCTCTGGTCGACGGGCAACTGGTTGCCGAAGCGAACTTCACCGCGATGATCGCCGACCCGCCTAAAGTCTGAGGCTAAGGCTTCAGGCCCGCGTTCTTGTAAAATCGGGCGCGTCCGTGTACGGGCGCGCCTTCCTTTTCAGGCTGGTCGGAACCAGCCACATACGGAGAATTCCCATGAAGGCCGATACGCACCCCGATTATCACATGATCACCGTCCAGATGACCGATGGCAGCAAGTACCAGACTCGCACCACCTGGGGTAAGGAAGGCGATGTGATGACGCTCGAGATCGATCCGCTCGCGCATCCGGCATGGACCGGCGGCCGCGGCACGATGCTCGATACCGGCGGCCAGGTCGCGCGCTTCAACAAGCGTTTCGGTGGCGGTCTCACGCTCCGTAAGTAAGTATAAACCCCGGAGCGGATTGATACTAAACCGTTCCGGGGTCATTTCTTAAGATCACGTTAGGTAACGGCGGCTAGGCTTGTGACTGCAAGCCAGACTTAGGACTCGCAAGGACGAGGACGCCATGTTCGCCGCCGATTTCGAACCCGCAGAGCGCACCAGCCGCCGCGGTTCTCCCCGTGCTCCCGTCGCGTTGGACGTCAGCATCGGCAAGACGCGCCGCACTTTGTGCAAGGTCGTCGACATCTCGATAAACGGCGCGCGGCTCCAGACCTATTCGGCGCTGAAGCGCGGGACCAGCATCTGGCTCAACCTGCCGCAGATCGGCCAGATCGTTGCCGAAGTCATGTGGGCGGACGATTTTACCGCCGGCTGCAAGTTCCGCAAACCGCTATCAATCGAAGCGTTCGATGCGCTCATTCAGGATCATCCGGCATAGCGTCGCTAATCGCGATCACGTTAGCTCGCATGATCGCGTCGTCGCACCTTATACGACTTTGCGCTTTCCGACATAATGGATGGCCTGCAACCCTGGCATCGCACCGGACGAGGCTCGCGGTTTCGACTTCGTGTGGGGCAAATTTGACGTTCGTCTAGCGACTTACAGCGCGCAGCGTGACATGGTTCGGCCGGCGACAACAGCCCGCAGAGCAGTGCAGGGGTCAGAAATTCCGAAAACCGACCCGAAACTGTAAAAAAGCGTTTGACGGTGTGGCGAGGTGGTCTTAGAGGGGTGTCACCGCAGCGAACGACCACACGGTCTGGACGCCGAGGTCGCAAAAAACCAGATGCTCCAAACCTTCCGTAGGGAGGGTTATGCGAGTGTCGGTATTTTTGTCGGCTCTTTGACATTGTAGGTTAAGATGAAGGGACATGTGGGCGGCGGCTTGCGGTTCTCGGGCTCCTCAAGGG